>CAZDVE010000050.1:0-28610 GCA_964508785.1 uncultured Pirellulales bacterium
GACGGGACCAGGCGAGGTAAGGGCCGGTTGAATGTCAGCTTCATGTTGCGATGGTAAAAGTTTTGCCCGGCTGCTTTTTTAGCTGTCCAACTCCGTCGGACGCGTAAACTTATTGCAGTGACATTCGTTGTTAATTGTTTTCGAGTGGTTGTTGGCGTTGTGGTACTTCTCGCACTTTCAACGGCAGTGAGGCGACCTGTTGATTATCGATTGACAAATCGACCCTGTATTGGCCGGGCTGGTTAAATCTCAGGCCGTGGATATTTAGAATCATATTTCGAACGATAGAATCCTTATTAGGTGGCACTGTTATAGAAATGGTGTCTTTAAGGTCGGGGCCGACGATATTTCCGTCTTCGTCGATTATCGTAATTCTTACATCGTGTTGACCCTGCTCGATCTTTGAGAATCTTGCTCGTGCCACTACCGCACAGGCCGGATGAACTGCGGGCATTTGCCTTGCCCAGATGATTTCGAATGCTCCTAAGACGTTCAGCTTTCCGCCACCGGCGGTCGCACAATCGCATAATAAAAATGCTTCTATCTCCATCTTTCTATTCCTTTAGTTGCTCTGTTTGCCAAAGCTGCATTTTCCAAAGAGGCTGTTTTCACTACGCATTATCACCCTTATCATAATATCGGTCAAGTCAAATCCGGCATCGGTCTGTATCGTTGTCCTAAGTGGAGTGCAGGGAATCGATGGATCTAATAAAAGATGTCATTGTGAGGCCATCGGAGATGGCCGCGGCAATCTTCGATTAATTTATAAGATATTATGGAACGATACTGGGTTTATATGATGACTAATCGCAATAAAACGGTCATCTATACAGGACTCACTAATGACTTAAGAAGAAGAGTTCAGGAACATAAAGATAAGAAAGGTTGTTCGTTTACGAAAAAATATAATCTTACTAAATTGGTATATTACGAATCATTCAGCCGGATAAATGATACAATAGCCGCGGAGAAGAAAATAAAGTCCGGTTTAAGGGCTAAAAAAACTGAATTAATAGAAAGCATCAATCCATACTGGAGAGACTTGTGTTAGTCGAAGATTGCTTCGCTAAGCTCGCAATGACAAACTTTATAGTATCCATCTGGGATTTGTCTTATGACGAAAGAATTATAAACTCACTTCTTTCTACGTATTTCCTCTATCTCCTCGTCGCTGAGCATTCGACCACATTGCGTACACACCTTGTCCCCAGTATCAGCTCCAAGATAGTTTTCCCTATCGTAATCAGGATGATCGCATGGCTTATCTCCCCAAGCCTCTCTTAGCCTTTGTACCTTTTTCATCTCCATTATGTTCATGCTCCTTGTGGTAGTTAATTTAAGTTTTAAACGTCCTCTATATCAAGGATATTTCCCTGAACTGATATTGGCTCTGATGTTCGTCTTGGCGCTGGCGCATATCGGGATCTCTGCAAGTTAATCTTCTTCGGCATCCCTATCCAAATAACCATCTCTGAATCCCCGGTTATATATTTCCTCTTCTCGTTTCTTCTGTTTCTCTTCTTCAATATTTTGCTGAATCATTTGCCACTGTGCTTTTCCTTCTTTCCGCCAGCCTGTATATCCCATATAGACAAGTGCAAACAACACTGCTGCAATTAGTCCTGGAATACTCATTTCATAATCCTCTAAAAATCGAACCGACAAATTTCTATGCTTCTAATCTGCAAAAGCTATTATGGCTTCCTGATATTCAGTGATTGCCCAAGTATGACACCTGCACCAACACAAGCGGCGATCTTGCCTATATCTTTGAAGGTCTCGGAATTCCTAATAGCAAAACGTTGTGCCTTACGCCATAAAGGTTCCACTTGCCTCAGTTCATGTTCCCTTCCAAGCATCATTAGCATAATAGCAATGGTTTCTGCGTCGGGCGAATCTTCATAGGAGAGACGCTGCAAATCCATCTGCAAAACATTGCCCAATCGTACTAAGTCATTAGTTGACATTAAACTCAGTAA
This sequence comes from uncultured Pirellulales bacterium, assembly GCA_964508785.1. Taxonomy (GTDB): domain Bacteria; phylum Planctomycetota; class Phycisphaerae; order Sedimentisphaerales; family Anaerobacaceae; genus JAFGPS01. The sequence continues at coordinate 1,980 of CAZDVE010000050.1, forward strand.
TCTTATGTAACGCTCTATGGTAAATGTCTCTTCTGTCATTTTCTATACCTCCACAGATATGAAACAACACCCCTATAAAACATACATAATGAATCAAGAAAGTACAAACGATAGGAGAGATAAAAAGGCGATGAATATATGAAATTTGAATTTGACATTGGGTAACTACGTTTTTTAGGTATTTGGCTAACCACTATATAAAGGCGTTTCTAACCGTGTAAATATAGATAATTTTTTAGGATTTTGGGGATGTCTTGCAGAAATTATTCAATTCGTTGGCCAGATGTTTCGTCTCCGCGGTGCTCCGCTCAACATGACAAACGTGTGGATTCCGCATCAAGTGCGGAATGACAAGTATCGAGAATCCAGAATCGAGTATCGAGCACCGAATCACGAACCACAAGTCACAAGTAAAGGTCAATTTCGCCTGAATATGGGGATTTTTCTTGCATTACGGCGGGTTGTAGGTAGGATTAGTACGTAGTATATAGTATTTGGTATGTAGCTTATCGAATAGCGGATAAGAGATATATGCAGTTTTCAGTTCACCCCTTGGGGGGTAAATGAGTACATGAGTAAAAGGGTGTATCAGGAAAAATACACACTCATCAACACATATACCCATCAACGCATATACCCAACTTATTCGACAACTGTCGAGAGTTCTCTACAAATCGACCTTTTTTTTCAAAACGAACCCAATTTTTTCGTACTGCGTTCAGTGTACTGTGATTGGTGTAAAAGAATATAAGCTCTTTGAAATAAAAAGATTATGAGTAATTGCCGATTCCGGGGCAGGAAAATTTATCCCCAGGGGACTAACCCAAAACGAACCCAAACGAACCCAATTTACTCCCAGCGCAAGGCTGAGGGCTAACCAAAAAGTTGTGAGGAAAGGAATATTTTGAGAAAAGTGTGTTTAATAAAGCCGAGCTTTTTTGATACAATCGCAAAACTTATCTGGATTTGTGAGCCGATATGTATTAAAAGGGGTTTCTGCTTCGGATATGAGGAGTAAATATGACACCCAAAAAGCTGAAAATCTATAAAAGACCAACTCTACAAAGGCCTCGGCTGCTTGTAGGTTTCTCCGGCTGGATGGACGGCGGAGACGTCTCGACCGGAACAATCCAGTGTCTTATAGAGAAGCTCGATGCAGAGAAAATTGCTGAAATCGATCCGAACGGATTTTATATCTACAGTTTTCCCGGCTCAATGGAAATTACCTCGCTATTTCGTCCACATACAAAGATAAAGGATGGGGAAATCAAGTCCTATGATACTCCGGCAAACGAGTTTTTCTATAGTGAGCAGGACAATCTCATATTGTTTTTGGGCAAAGAGCCGAATTTACGGTGGGAAGAATATTCCGAATGTATCTTTTCGCTTTGTGAAGAGTTCGGTGTGGAAATAATATATTTTATCGGCAGCGTCGCGGGCCTTGTGCCCCATACGCGCGAGCCGAGACTTTTTTGCTCCGTCTCAGCCCCAAAACTTAAGGAAACTTTCCGCCATTATGGCGTTAGTTTTTCCAATTACGAGGGGCCGGCAAGTATTGTTACACATCTGACCGCCCATTGCGCCCGGCGGGATTTGAATATGATAAGCTTTGTGGCCACAATCCCTGCATACGTGCAGGGCAATAATCCCAAGTGCATAACAGCAGTAACAAGACGGCTGGTGGGCATGTTGGAATTGCATGTGGAACTCGATGACCTGCAGGTGATTAGCGATGAGTTCGAAAAGAAACTGAGCGAGGCTGTGCAGGCTCAGCCGGAGTTGGCAAGCAACATAAACAAGCTTGAGGAAGACTACGACAACGAGATATTCAATAACGAAATGGGGGAGTTGAAAAATTGGCTGGAGCAGCAGGGCATCAGGGTAGATTAAAAGCTTATTGATTTCATTTTTAATTTCAACACCTTTCGCTAAATAGGAAAATTTTAGTTTGTCGATTATATTGCTCATTCTCGGTTTAATCCTTGTAATAAAGGGCGCCGGCCTTCTGGTGGATGGAGGTTCATCTTTAGCAAGGAGAATGCGCATATCCGAACTTGTTGTGGGCTTGACTGTAGTTGCCTTTGGCACATCTTTGCCGGAATTGTCGGTGAATATAGCAGCAAGTATTAAAGGCAGCGCCGAAATTGCCATTACGAATGTATTGGGCAGTAATGTGGCCAATATACTTCTGATTCTTGGTTTCTGTTCGGTGATATTTCCTTTGTTGGTGACACACGGTACGGTTTGGAAGGAAATACCTCTGAGTTTATTGGCTGCCGTGGTACTTGGAATCCTGGCCGGTGACAGGGTGATTGATAACAAAGAATTTTCTGAACTTACAAGAATTGATGGTTTGGTGTTACTGTCTTTCTTTTTCGTATTTCTTTATTATTCTGTCGGCATAGCGAAGAGAGAATCGGGCGTCACCGACCAGTTGCCGAGAAAGAATTATGACTTGAAAAAGTCGATTGTATATATACTTTCAGGTCTTGTACTTTTGATTCTCGGAGGAAAGTTCGTTGTTGATGGAGCCGTGAGTGCAGCGAGCAGGCTCAATATAAATGAGTCTGTCATTGGCGCGACGGTTGTAGCTATAGGGACGTCTATACCGGAGCTGGCGACATCGGCTGTTGCCGCCTACAGGAAGAATCCGGATATTGCCGTCGGGAATGTTATCGGCTCCAACATTTTCAATATATTCTTTGTTCTCGGTCTAAGCTCTATCATCAGGCCGTTGCCCATCCGGCCAAGTGACAGCCTGCACATTTTTGCTGCAATTTTTGCAAGTTTAGTTCTGTTTATTTGTATGTTCACAGGAAAGAAAAAGATAATCGATCGCTGGGAGGGCTGGCTTCTTATGGCCTGTTATTCCATTTATATTTTGCTAACAATAATCCAGAAGTAAAGTAATCATGTATAAAGTTTTGGATTATTTTAAGCCCGCATTTTATCTTGTCATCTCGGTAGCCATGATGTTTATGAAAAAAGGCGCTTGTTCATATAAGAGCAGAACGACTGTGAGATTTCTGAAATATACTATGGAAAATAGGGGACAAACGAGAGAAATTATATATGATATTGTAGAAAGGAATTTGTCGGAAGCCAGATTGAAGTGCTAACAAATCCTGCGATTTTGAAATTGCATTATGTTTCTCAGGTTTTTGAAAGGGGGTACAAGAATGTGGTTCAAAACAGAGGAAACGCTGAGTGAAGACCAGGTCCGGTCGGCGCTGAAGAATATTATTAAAGACGGAGTTGCATCACAAGCTATGGGGATTTTGACAGGTGGAGCATTTCTTATTGCCTTTGCCGTCAAGCTTGGTGCTTCCAACTTTGTTATCGGTTTATTGGCTGCAATCGGTCCTTTGGCGCAGTTGCTACAGCTACCTTCGATATTCATTGTTGAAAAAGTACGAAACAGGCGGCTGATTACGGTTACTGCCGCGGCTTTGAGCAGACTTTGCTGGCTCGTTATTGCTCTGAGTCCATTTATATTTCCCGCAAAGGTAGCAATTACGGTTTTATTGGTATTACTAATAGCGGTTTCAGCATTCGGGGCGGTTTCGGGCTGTAGCTGGAACTCCTGGATGAGAGACATTATCCCGGAAAATATTATGGGCTCTTTCTTTTCGAAAAGGATGCGAATTGCCACCGGTGTTGGGATAGCTCTGAGTATTGTTGCTGCGTTGTATCTGGACTTTTGGAAAAAGCAGTTTGCATCGCAGGAATTGGCCGGCTATTCGATTTTGTTTTTTGTTGGCTTTGCCGCAGGAATGCTTGGAGTCTTCTTTTTGGCAAAGACACCGGAGATACGGATGCCCGTGGTTCAGGACAGGCCAAAGATTTTCAAGTTACTCTCACTACCTTTCAAAGATGAAAATTTCAGGAAGCTCATAGCTTTTATGTGCTCCTGGAACTTTGCTGTCAACCTGGCAGGGCCGTTCTTTATGGTTTATATGCTCAAGCGGTTGGGTTTAAGCATGTCTTTTATCATAGGTCTTTCGATTGTCAGCCAGGTGATGAACTTCCTGTTTCTTAGAATCTGGGGAAAATATACGGATCGTTTCAGCAACAAGTCGGTATTGGCAATCAGCGGACCGTTATTTATCATCTCGATTCTTGCCTGGACGTTTACAACTATGCCGGAGAAGTACTTTTTGACGATCCCTTTACTGATAATAATCCATATTGTCATGGGGCTTTCCTCGGCGGGTGTTTCGCTTGCTTCGGGCAATATCAGCCTGAAGCTGGCTCCCAAAGGACAGGCGACAACTTATCTGGCGACCAATACGATAATGAACTCAATTGCTGCCGGTATAGCACCTATATTAGGCGGAAAATTCGCAGACTTTTTCGCGGGCAGAGAACTGGCCTGGACGCTAAATTATACGAGCCCGGCAGGTGAATTTTCATTACCGACCTTAAATCTTCAACAGTGGGATTTCTTTTTTGCTCTGGCTTTTTTAATTGGAATATATGCCATTCACAGATTGGCTATGGTTAAAGAAGCGGGGGAGGTTGAGGAAAAAATTGTTGCACAGGAGCTTTTCAGCGAAGTCAGGACCCAGGTGAGAATCCTTTCTTCCGTTGAGGGAGTCAGGCAAATGGTCAGCTTTCCGGTAACAATGGTGAGAAATATTACTGAAAGGATAAAACCTAATGGGAAAGAAAAGACAAGTTAAAAGACAATATAAAAAAGCGGGTCTGCCTCCGGGGACATTAGTACATATAGGTGAAAGAAAACTTGAGTCGGTACGGATTACGGTTATAGATTATGATGAAAGCAGCTTTCGGGAAAAGCAGGTTTCTAATATCGAAGATTGCTTCAAATTTAAAACAACTCCGACTGTAACATGGATAAATATTGATGGGCTGCACGACGTAAATATTATTGAAAAGATTGGCAAGCATTATGATTTTCATCCCCTTGTGCTTGAAGATATATTGCACACCGGCCAAAGACCTAAATTTGAGGACCTCGATAGCTATATTTTCATAGTTTTAATGATGCTGCGTTTCGATGATGAAAGTCAAGCGGTGCTCTCTGAGCAGGTCAGCTTAGTGCTTGGCCGGAATTATGTTATTTCCTTCCAGGAGGATGTTGGCGATGTTTTCGAGCAAATTCGTGACAGACTTAGAAATGCGAAAGGTAAGGTTCGGAAGATGGGCTCGGACTATCTTATGTATGCCCTTTTGGATGCGATTGTGGACAGCTATTTCGGGATAATGGAAAAACTTGGTGAAAAAATTGAATCTCTGGAAGAAGAGCTGGTCAACGATCCGACCGACCGGATTCTTAAGCAAATACATAATCTCAAGAGAGAGATGATATATTTAAGAAAGTCTGTGTGGCCTTTAAGAGAACTAATCAGCGGTCTCGAACGTAGTGAATCAGACTTTATCCAGGAAACGACAAATGTATATCTCCGGGATGTGTATGACCATACGATCCAGGTTATCGATACGGTGGAAAGTTTTCGTGATATGGTCTCGGGAATGCTGGATATTTATCTGTCCAGTATCAGTAATCGGATGAACGCCGTTATGAAAGTATTGACAATTATTGCAACAATATTTATACCTCTTACCTTTGTTGCCGGTATTTATGGAATGAACTTTGAGTATATGCCGGAGTTGAAGTGGCGTTATGGCTATTTGACAGTTTTGATACTTATGCTTGTCATAACCGGCGGTATGCTTTTATATTTTAAGAGAAAAAAATGGCTGTGAATTGATAGTAAATCTTACACGAGGTAAATTTTTTCGAGGATTTACATTATGGTCTCTGTATTAGTTTTTATTGCCGCATTGGTTGTATCATGGATTGTAGTAAGGATAGGAGCGATAGCTTTTCAGCTTACCGGACTTGAATGGTCGCTGGCGAAGTTTCAGTCTCTGTCCTGTTTTAGCGGAACAGGCTTTACAACGAAAGAAGCTGAATTAATAACCGGCGACAAACGGCGTCGACATATTGCCACGATTTTGATGATTTTGGGAAATGCTGGTATGGTTTCCTTAATCGCATCGGCGGCCAGTGCCTTAAGTCCCGAGCATAATGTAGTGCCTTTTCTTAAGGAGAATTTTTTGAATGCACCGATAAATTTGATTGTTCTCGCAGCAGCGTTATTCCTGGTCTACAAAATTCTCACCAACAGGAATATCACTGGTAAACTGACCAGATATTTGAGGAAGAAGATAATCAAGCAGGAGCTTTTGAAGCCGGTATCGTTCGAAGAGTTATTGCAACTCACAGGCGGCTATGGGATTTCAAGGATTGAAGTAGATGAAAATAGTCCTCTTATTGATAAAACCCTTGCCGAGTCCGACTTGCGTAAAAACGATATTACGGTTCTTGCAATTATAAGGGATAATGAAACTATACCGAATCCGTCGGCCAACAGGAAGATACAGAAAGGCGATGGACTTATTTCTTTCGGAAAGGTGGAAAATATTCGAAATCAAGCGGGTAGCTCTTGATTGGCTGGTTTTAGGTAATGTTAATGTTAAACTTTGATATTTATGCCTGGTTTGTCCTGCCGTTTCTTATTTTTCTCGCAAGAGTAATTGATGTGAGTCTCGGTACGGTTCGTGTAATATTTGTATCGAAGGGACTCAAATATTTGGCTCCTGTTGTTGGTTTCTTTGAGATATTAATTTGGCTGCTTGCCATCGGCCAGATAATGAAAAACTTATCCAATCCTATTTGTTATATTGCATACGCAGGCGGATTTGCGATGGGTAATTATGTCGGAATCATCATAGCGGAAAGGCTTTCTCTTGGTGTTGCGCTTTTAAGGGTAATAACTCAGAAGGATGCCGCTGATTTAGTGAAGTTGCTAAATTCATCTCGATATGGAGTAACGAGTGTTGACGGCCGGGGTGCGCATGGGAAGGTCAATATAATTTTCACGATTGTCCCGAGGAAAGAGATTACAAAGGTAGTTGAGCTTGTTAAGAGATTTAATCCTAAGGCTTTCTATACAATTGAAGAGATAGGTTTTGTGGAGAGGGGAGTATTTCCTATGAGAAAAAGCTGGCGAAATGAGGCATTCGAATTTTTGTTCAGGCCCTTCAGAAAAGGCAAATGACATCTGGCAATGTGGGGAAGAACAATTATGAGCAAGAAGTTGAATTATGAACTTTTCCAGAGATATCCTGATAATCCGATACTTTCGGTTGAAGATTGGCCTTATCGGGCAAATTCGGTTTTTAATGCCGCTGCAGCACAAGTAAGCAGCCAGATACTGCTACTGGCGCGCGTTGAGGATTTTAGAGGTATATCACATCTGACCGTAGCAAGAAGTAATAACGGAATCAATGATTGGGATATAGACGATAAACCTACTCTAATGCCTGAGCCTAAAGAGTATCCGGAGGAAATCTGGGGAATAGAGGATCCGCGGATAACCTGGATTGCAGAAATGAATAAATGGGCTATTTGTTATACCGCATATTCAAAGGGCGGGCCCTTGATTTCTCTTGCCCTAACCAGCGATTTCAAGCTGTTTGAACGTCTGGGGCCGGTGATGCCGCCTGAGGACAAAGATGCGGCTTTATTTCCGGTGAAATTTGGTGGTCGCTGGGCGATGATACATCGGCCTGTTCCCAGGTCGCCTTTGCTCGGTGCACATATATGGCTGTCTTTTTCGCCTGACCTAAAACACTGGGGGGAACATGTAGAGATTATACAGGCCCGAAGCGGCGGCTGGTGGGATGCTAATAAGATTGGATTATGCGCACCGCCTATGGAGACAAAAGAAGGCTGGCTTATTCTATATCATGGTGTGCGTACGACCGCATCCGGCTCTATCTATCGATTAGGACTTGCATTGTTGGACCCAAAGGATCCTACCAAAGTGATTCGGCGCACAGATGAGTGGATATTTGGTCCCAAAGCACATTACGAGCGGGAAGGAGATGTAGATGATGTTGTTTTTCCATGCGGCTGGGTTAAAAAACAAGACAAAGTATTAGTATATTATGGAGCTGCCGACTCGCGTATATGCCTTGCTACTGCCAATTTCGACGAAATGCTCGATTATATACTCAAATGCCCCGATAAAAATTCCTGGAGTCAATAATTTTGAAGGAAAATGCTGTTATCAGGCCAAATGGTAAATGTGCTATTATCGTGGCGCACCCCGATGATGAAACTCTGTGGGCGGGGGGAACCATTCTTTTACATCCGGATGCCGACTGGACAGTAGTAACGATGTGCAGAAAAAGCGACTCTGATAGGGCACCTAAATTTTACAAAGCACTTGAGGAATATAATGCCGAAGGTGCTATGGGAGATTTAGATGATGGTCCAGAGCAGAATCCGCTTGATTTTAAGCTGTTGCAAAGTACAATTCTGGATTTGTTACCATCAGAAAGATTTGATCTAATTATTACTCATAGCAGATGGGGTGAATATACTCGTCATCTCAGGCATGAGGAGACAGCGAAAGCAGTTTTCAATCTTTGGAATTCCGACAGGCTGTATGCAAAACAGGTCTGGTCTTTTGCTTATGAAGACGGAAATAAAAAATATTTACCGCGGGCCGAGCGCAATGCAGATTATCCGGTTGAACTGCCGGAGCGAATATGGCAACAAAAATATAAAATAGTAACTGATATTTATGGTTTCGATAGTGATAGTTTTGAAGCCAGGACAACTCCGCGACAGGAGGCGTTCTGGTGCTTTTCAAAATCTGGAAGTCCGAAGAAGTAGGGGCTTAAAAAATGAAAGTTCTGGTCTTGTATGATTATCCACCCTCGCCCGCGGGGCTTGCAACTCAAGGACATTTGCTTCATAGGGGATTGGAAGAAATGGGTATCGAAGTTTTTTCTGTCAACTTTGAATCCGCCCAGGAAAAAGAATGGTATTATCGTTGGTTTGAGCCGGATGTGGTCGTTGGGATTGGTTATTGGGGCCATACACCGCATTTAGTATTGCATCCGAAACGGTATGGTGCTACTCCGATACCGTGGCTTGTTGCCGACGGTTATTTGGCAAACTATCGGGAAATTCTCGAAGATTTACCGTTAATTCTGGTTACTTCCAACTGGGTAAAGAGAGTTTACATGCGTGATGGACTCAGTGGAAAAAATATTGAAGTTCTGCATGTGGGATGTGATACGGATTCATTTATACCCAGAGACAAGAAAGATCTTAAGATTTCTGCTGTTCGTGAAGCTTTGGGTGTGTCGGATGATCAGCTAATGATTTTAACTGTTGGCGGAGATGCCGCATCGAAAGGTTCTCAGGAAGTTATGCAAGCGCTGGCGATAAACGATATCAAGGCTCCGGACTGGAAATATGTTTGCAAGGTCTGGCCTCAGCCCCGGACGGAGCAGCAAAATCTTGTAGATATGCAGCTTGCTGCTCACTTGGGAATAGATAAAAATGTCATTTTTGCAACCAGTAGAGTTTCCAGGAATTTCATGCCTTACCTTTTAGCTGCTTGTGATATTTATGCAGCTCCTTCACGCTTAGAGGGATTCGGAATGATACAGGTTGAGGCAAACTCCTGTGAAAAACCTGTTGTTGGCATAAAGGCTATGGGCATGCTTGATACCTTGGTGCATGGCAAGACAGCTTTTCTTGCGGATGTGGCTCAGGAGATAAGGTTAAGAGAGACAATGCTTGGAGATGAATCCGGTTATGAAGGTGGACACAGATTCACTTTCAAAAGACCTCGTATTGTCGATTACCGGGCCAGTGTTCATGATATTGCAAACTACCTTATGGAATTGATGCAGAAGCCGCAACTTAGGGAACAAATGGGCAAGGATGGAAGAAAAAGGGTTGTCGAAAACTTTGATTATCGTGTAATAGCAAAAAGGTTTGTAAAGATAGTCTCAAAGCGACTTGGAATTTCATAGCATGATAAAGAAAACTGATGAGTTAATAGAAAAGGCAAAACAAGCTGCCTTAAAGGTGCTTTTGCATAATAATCATGGACCTTTTTACGGTTTACCCAGAACTGCCGGCTGGGGATATCCGGAACCATATACTCGAGATTTACTTGTCAGCTCTTTTGGGATATTAACGACACGGAATCAGAAATTGATTGAATCACTCAGGCGTGTTTTGGAGACACTCGCCGGGAATCAATCTCCTTATGGTCATATCTCCTCTCTTGTGCATGATCCGGAGGATAGGGGCTCAAGTGATTGTACGCCTCTGTTTCTGATCGGAGTTGGTCTTTGGCGAAAAGTGATGAATGAGCAGGATTTTCTCGAGGATGCGGCACAAAAGGCCCTTGTCTGGATGGAATATCGCAGTCCGACAAATCGGATTATGGTCTGTCAGCTTCCGACGAGTGACTGGCGTGATGAGCAGTGGATTTTGGGATATGGTCTGTATGTAAATGCTTTGGTTTATATTTACCTTCGCTTGTTTGGATTGTGTGACCGCTCTAATATGCTAAAGGAGCATATGGGCAGATTTACCGTCAAAGGCGACAGGCAGAATCGCCATGTTCATGAAGGCCTGGTATTGAGATCTAAGCCTTATTATGCGCTTTGGTCTTACAAGGTTTTCAGGAGTGAGCGTTTTGATTTATTGGGAAATAGCCTGGCGATTCTATCTGGAATCGCATCTAAATCGAGATCTAATCATCTTATCACCTGGATAGAAGCCGAATGTAAAGCCATGAGAAAAACAGAAGAGCTTGCCGTTGATTTGCCTCCGAATTTTTTCCCCTATGTCAGGCCGGAAGATCCCGACTGGATGCCGCGTTATAATAGATATAATCAGCCGGGTGAATATCATAATGGGGGCATTTGGCCTTTTACTTGTGGCTTTTATATTGCCGCTTTAGTAGCTGCGCAAAAGTTTGTCCTTGCGAGAAAAAAGCTGGTTATGTTAGCAGAACTTGTCGGTCAATCCAGGGTATCAGAAGAAGAATTCGGTTTTAATGAATGGCACAGGGCTCAGGACGGGACGCCGCAGGGTCAGGATTGGCAAAGCTGGTCGGCGGCGATGTTCCTATATGCTGCGGCTTGTGTAGAACAGAAAAAAACTATATACTTTGATGACTTTAGGTAGGAAATCTGTGAAAGGAACAAGGATGAAAAAATACAAGATAATCGTAATTTTGGTTGTTTTATTATTGTCTTTGATAGTAATTCTGCAAAATTCGCAGCCTGTTGGGACAAAATTTCTTTTCTGGACATTCACTCTGCCTCGAGCATTTCTGCTTTTTTTAACTTTTATGTTTGGCTTTGTTGCCGGTTTATTCGTTTTGATTGGTTTTGAGGGAAAGGTAAAAAAGAAGCGGGAAATTAAGGCTGGAGAGGAAAAAAACGGTAAACCTGCTTGATATTAAATAGTTTTTATAGATATCATTCTTTTTTCATGAGTATGTGCTGCTTTTTATATACATAAATCACGCTTTCGATATTATTGATTTGTGTATTTCGTTTGTCTTTTCTCGCTTTGCCCGTGTTGACAAAATGCTCTAAAACCTCTTTCGCAACTGTATGTGAGTCTGTTTCGATATACATCCAGAACTGGCTGGATTTCTTCAAGGCCTCAAATATAATATCATGAGCTTCCTGGCAGATACCAATATGCCAAATACCATCATCTTCATTTTTTTGTTGGATATAATCTGTAAGGTACTCAATTATTTCCTGCGTTCTGACAAGCATAATCCGGTCGATTGTCCGCTCTATTTTTTTGGTTCAATTGTGGGCAGCCCTCGAAGTAAAAGAGCGTTCCCATTGTTAAATTGCTGCTATCGTGAAGCTTGTATTAGTTGTTTAGCCAAGAACCTTGTTTTAAAAATGTCAATTGTCCTTAATAAATTACATAAATATCCTATTTATTTACATACCCTTCACTCATAGAGCGTTTGAAAAGGGCCTTTTATTGATTCAATTTGTAAAAAATCCTTGAAAATCTTATTAAAATTATGTAAATTGGGTTAAGGTATTTTGGAGAGCGGAAAAGAGTAGTGATCGCCTCAATTTAAGCTTTCATACTCTACAAGCCAGGGATAGCGAAACATAATATTTCGGTAAGATTTATTTCGGCTATTTAGTCGTTGTGTTACTAAATTTTCATGTTAACCAGGAGGCTAATCTTTGTATAAATATATACTTATGATTTTAGCCTTTGTAATTTTTGCCGACGGTCAGATGGCAATAGGTGATGTCTCGACAAGAGTGTACATGGCTGACGGCAACACGCCTCTTGAGTTAGCGGATGTTAATACCCCTTATGTATACCGGGATATTATGGTCGGCACCAGGCTCGAAATTGTTATCAGTTCGGACGCTAATGGTTATTGGGGTGGGGATTTGGCAATTTTAGATGAAAATCGGGATTTTGGATTGCTGTCGGCCAGAGATTTTAATGAAGTTACTGGTGATTGGGCAGGATCGCGTTTACCTACCGCTACCGAGAAAGCGAGAGTATGGGAATGGATAAGGCCGACCATACAAGGATTTACTTTTGATGGTCATAATGAAGCAATTCCAGGCGATTGGTTTATTATAGATTACACCGCTACAAGTGTAGGTAACTGCCTTGTGGCTTTTTATGACCATAGTATAGATTGGTTTGAACCTGTTTATAATCTTGTATTTTCTCACGTTTACACACGTGATTTCGATGATAACGATATTGTTGATTTTGCCGATTTTGCGGCTTTTGCTTCATATTGGCGGACAAACAATTGCATTTATCCGGGTTGGTGTATGGGATCCGACCTAAACACGGATGGCTATATTAATGTTAAAGATTTACTGCTTTTTGCCGATTATTGGCTTGAAATTACCGAATAACTATTATTTTATAAGCCTTGTAAGTGACTTTGAAGCTATTGTAATATAAGCTTAAGTATATACTTATAGCAAACTTGGAACACTTCCTGAATCCGAGAATTGTTGCCCAACGGTTCCTCTTTAGCGGTATTCCACATTTTTAGAATTTCCTGGAGAAAGAATCAATATTTTGGGATTCTGAGTCGCCTTATAAGGTAGATGAACAGTTTATGTGTTTTTGAGTTAACAACTCAAATCTAAAGGTATCTTTATTTTTTCATGGAAAGGGTGTGATCATGATTTCAAAGCATATTGTAATAGGTATAACTATTTTTTTGTGCATAAGTAGCGTTGCTTTCGCGGAGCGTACGTTGGACAGAGAGGAGATTTTGGAAATTTTTGACAAACTAACGGAGCAGCCGATAGAGACCTGGATATCGGCAGGAACGATTGAAGCGATACATGATGAATGCAGGGCTGCCAAAACTACGGATCAGGCCAAGATTAGCAATCAAATCAGTCGGGAGATTAGAGAATATCAAACCGATTCGAACAAAATGGAATTAGCTGAAGAACTTAAACAAATGAAGCTTGAAGCTATACCATTTAATGTTCGTTATGAGTTGTCAAATGAATATTCGATGAACTCGAGTGTTGTCCTTAAGTATGATGGCGAGAGATTTTCCTGGGAAATCAGTGTTAATTCACGAACGGATTCTGTGGTACCGGGTAAAGACCTGAAAGGTAACTTTATGACCGAACAGTTCGACCTGGATTGGAACGCCGACCGTATTTTTACATGGGACGGTCAAAAATTCACTTTTTACTCCGTCTCCGGCAATCAGGCTATTGTTGATGAGAAAGGTAGCATTCCTATTGTTGTAAATGGCCCGTTAACAGCAGGCATTATTCCCTGGGGATATGGCCGTCTTAGCTATGATGAACTATCAGAAAACAAAGCCACCGCAGTCGAGGTCAATATTGACGGTCGTACTGAAATACACCTAACGCTCAACAGCTCGGATGGGGCGGAGATGCTTTTTATAATGGAGCCGGCAAAAGATTATGCTGTGCTTTCCTGTTTATTCACAGGCCGGGATTCAATCAACGCCAGACAATATGATAACTTCAAGCTGGTCTCGGGTACCTGGATTCCAACCACTATGTTAATTGAAGAATATGATGATTTGGCGAGCGAACCATTAGCCAGCGACCTTTGGATGTTTACGAGCATCAGCAGCGCTATTCCTACACTGGATAGTTTTAAAGTAGATTATAAGTCGGATGCGTTGGTAGAGCACCGCTCTCCGAAAACTGAAAAGTCGTTAATATATAATTATGCCGACAATGTTGATATTGAGAGGGTTTTGTCTGAAGGTTCGGCTTTAGCAGCGTCTGAAGGTAGTGTTGGTGTGCAGGAAAACTGTGCAACTGTTGCCCTGGACTCTGCAGCTCGGTGGTTAGGAAAACAGATAGCGAAGCAACAACTAACTCGATTGGTGGGTGAGCCGGGCAATACGACCAGTCTCTATGCGATGAAGCAGTTTGTACAAGGTATGGGATTACACTGCCGTGTTGTAAAGACCGATATTGAGACGCTAAAGAATTTGGCTGGTTGCAAGGTGATTCTGCATCTACCTAAGAAGGAACATTTTGTTCTTATTGACCACATTGACAACAAGTATGTTTGGATTTTCGATTTGATTGGTAATAAATTTTTCTATAGCACTGATATTAATTCATTCGCTATGGATTGGAACGAGGGTACTGCTCTTTTGATTTCCAGACAACCTATACAATTAAAGGGCAACTTCTCTGAAATTGCCGATGCCCAACTTCATAAATTTATCGGCGCAGTAGGATATACATGTACAAAACTTCTTCAGAAATATAATGTTATCTATTGTGATAAAGTAGGGGAAATATGTGCCGGTTATTTTGAGATATACTTTACAAGATACGGTTGTGAGCTTGCCGAAAGTGGGACTTGTATGGATGACATATTGGCAAGACGGATGGCAACGCCCTGTATAAACGACCCATACTATCCAATGAACTGTACGGCACAAGGGTCATGGACATATTATTATATGCGGGCATGTAAATAAGTATATTGTTGAAAAGTAGATGTTTGGTTAAGGTTCTCCGTACCTATATTTGTAATGCTCGACCAGGATTGACCAAAAGATAAAAGATTTGTACAATAGAGCATTATGAAATGGAGAGCCTTTACCCTTTTGGAATTGCTCGTTGTTATTAGTATAATTGCTCTTCTTATAGCTATATTAATTCCTTCATTGCGAGTTACAAAACGGCATGCAGAAGCGGCTCTATGCAAGTCAAATGTCAGGCAATTATCACTTGGTTTGACTATTTATGATACCGATAATCAAACTTTCCCATACGCTCTTGATACTACTCTGCCTTATCCACCTCCGGGTGGATATCCGGGAAATCTTATGTTCGATAGACCGGGGTGGTGGTGGTTTCATTATATTATTGACTATTCAAAGAGTGATTCTGAATCAGTCATATGTTGTCCATCCAGGCAAATAAGGGATAAAATTCTTCAATATAATGTGTTGTGTGGGAATTATGGTGTGAACCAATCTATATGTAAAAGCTCACATGGCGGGGAGAGCCAGGCCGAATTTGTTGGAAAGCCTTTATGTTGTAACGACATATTACATCCCAGCCAGACTTTCCTCGTGGTTGACAGCGGCTACAGTATGATAAACTGGTGGCATGCAACGGATGCTCCTCCCGAACCACCGGGCAATACGATAGAAGATGCTGCTTATATTCCCGGCCTTTGGATTAACGAGGATAAAAGTCTATGGCCGGGCCTGGAAGAAGATTCTCTTTATGGTCGCCATCCTGATAAGACAGTAAATGCCGGATTTGCGGATGGCCACGTCTCTCGTGTAAAGGCTGATGTCTTTTTCGTGGAGAAAGCCGGCGATTCTTATAAGAATCTTAGACCTCTATGGCTTCCGGAGTGAAAAAGTTGGTTCTAAGAAGAATATTCTTCAATAACTTTTTGCATTGCACCGTTACTTAAATATTCCACCTCGATTGTCGATTGCGGCATATATGTGTCACCGGCATCAAATTTTCTATAGACCTCGATTTTCTGAGGTAAGTATGTGTTGGAGTCGATGAAAAACCTCCATTTCTTAAATACAGCAGAACCATTATAATCTTTTGAAATCCATGTCAGTTCATAAACACCAACGCTTGTTATAGCAGTTTCCTGTTCGCTATCGGTTACCCTGTTCCATTCGGCATCGGGTGGAATGTCGGTATGGTAGAATGGCATTAGGCCTAAAGTGTTGCTGATGTTTTGTTCAATGTCAGCGATGATGTTATCAGATAGTTGTGACGTTTGAATTGAATCTATATCCAATTGTTTTGTTTTTCTGACCTTTTGTGCGAAATCCCAGAAGACAAGATTTCCTCCGGTTTTTGTTATAAAAACATTCGATGTGCGCGATATCCATCTTTCCTGCATTGGTTCTGCTTTTCCGGGAATAAGGGTTGAAATGTAGATATTTTTCGCTTTATCTATGGCTGTACAGATTTGCTCAAAAGTAACAGCTCCGGCTACTGAAGCTCTGAAAAAGAGTGTAACCGCTATTGATAGAACTGCCACCGCTATAATCCCTTTTCTAAGCAGGGAGTTCACATATATTGGTTGTATTTTGCTTCTTAAGGCATCGACGAAATTAATAGACGGTTTGGGTTGCTTGGCACTAACTTCCTCTTCCCGATTTTCTATTTCCACACTTATCGGAAAGCCCGAGTAAAGATCTTCAGAATTGCCGGTTACCTGTGTATCTGCAGATTCGTTAATTTTGTATATTGTAACGATATTAGATTCGGCCCGTTCGGCTATATGGAAAATAGTACGATGGAGCTCTTGTATTTTCTTAAGTCCTATCGGGCAGTATCGTAAATGTTGTGTAATGGAATCCCTGGATGTGGCACTCTGGTCGTTGGAGGGCTCAAGCCCGTATGTAACAACGTAATCAAATATATCGTTAATTGAAAGTTTGTCGCAGATAGAGCATTTTTGTGCTCTTTTTTTGTGCTGATTTTCTGTGCGGACTGTTTCTCGATGTTCGTACAAAGCTTGACGGCAATTTTCACACTTGCAGATATGTTTCAAGATTTGTTCGTTTATTTTGTTGAAATCCATTGATGCAACCGCTGTAATGGCGTCTTGGGCCTGCGAGCAGTTCACAGTATCTTTTGTATTCATATTTGCCAGAAACTGGCTTAGTCGGCATGATTGTATTCGGCTAAGATTCAGACCTCTGATTGTTTCCAGGTCCCGGGCACATTGTTGACAATTATCCAAATGTACTGTTATCGGTGTAGGTATTTTAATCCCCAACTCCGGATCCAACATAACCGGTAAAAAAGGCTTTACGGTATTACATGCCACCTTGTTGTCGATGTAAGCCAGGTGCAATTTCAATAAATCTCGCATAGCAATATCAACTTGGCTGTCCTTGGATTCTGTGGCATTGTATAAAGATAATATCGTATTAAGCTGGTTTATTTTTCCCCGGCAATATTGGCACTTGTTTATGTGGTCGGTAATATTCTTTGGAATAAATCCGATATTTTCTTTGCTTAGAAAGTCATAGTAATACAACTCTGCTTGTTTACATAATAAATTATTGTTGTGAGTAACCATGATAATTCCCTTATTTTCTTGTTAAGAGCTGACGTATCTTCTTCACGCCCGTCGAGAGATACCTGCTGACAGAAGAACTTTTTACATTCATTTTTTTAGCTACTTCTTTGATGCTTAGATTATCCCCATATCGGAGCATAATCGCCTGCGAACAGCTACTTGGCAACTGTTCGTGAATGATTTCCAGCATCTTAATAATTTCTTCTTTCTCTTTAAAGGCGTTTTCCGACCGCGTTTTATTGATTGAAGATTTCATTTTTTGGCCATATTTTTGAATATGATTTTTATATCTTTCTACTCGGCGGTGGGCATCGGTAATATCGTTGATTATAGCCCGATAAAGAAAGCCCTTTATGTTTTCAACCTCGGGGGGTATAGGCTTGTGAACCAGCGAAAGGAAGAAATCCTGGCATATATCATTGGCTAATTCCTCATTCTGGACTTTTAAATGGATGATAGAATAGATAAAACCACCATATTCGGAAAATATTTTGGATGCAAGCTCAATATCCTTTTTCTTGTTATTTGAGTTGTCCAATGCCATTGAACCTGCAATAAAACGATAGAGTTTAGTTACCAGATAGGCAATTGCTAACTGATAATCAGCAATTTTACCATTAATTTTAGCGATATTCTATTAGTGAGATCAATTTACTGCAAGTTTTGCAGGGTATATTTAAAGATTTTGTTTTTTAAGGGCAAATTTCATGGGTGTATCAGCAATACAGTACTTGTAAGCGGTAAGTGTGGATTCTGTCGACGGTCTTCAATTAAGATAATGCATGTGAGTTGCCTGAAGTGTTTTTCCATTGTAAAATTAAGGTTTACTCCTGATAAGGCTGCTCTGGCATCTTCAAGGGGAGCGTTTTTTGATTAATATTTGGCCGGGCGAGGGGAAAATTCGTTTCGCCTTATGTATAATTAAAGCAGCTATTCCAGTTCGAATTTTTTCTCGAAGAAACTCAGAGACTTCGCCTGGGCATAGGGCAAAAATAGGAATGAACTATAATGGCCGGTAGGAAGATAAATTACTTCCGGTTTTCCGATGGCCTGCCATAATTTATCGCCGCATTTTCTTGGAACAACTCTGTCAAACGTCGCAATATACATTAAGACGTTCCTGGCGTTTATATACCCGGCTAATTTCAGCGGGTCTGTTGCTACTTTTTCTGACAACTCAATATGTATATCTTCAGAACTTGCTCCCTTCTCCTTGAGTTTTTTGATGGAGTTTTTTAAGCCTTTCTCTCTGGAAAGAAGAGCTATATCTGCAATACTGCCACCGGCCAGACCTAATACACTACACTTGAGTCTTTCATCCGCTCCGCATACTAAGCTTGCCTTTATACCGCCGAGGCTTAATCCTAAACAGCCAAGTTTATTTTCATCGACCTCTTCTCTTTCGAGTAAGTAGTCCAGTGCTTGTCTGTTATCCAGAACCGTTTGTCTGAAATAATTTTCAACCTCTTCTGCAGTCTCGGTCTTCTGAGGATCGATTTGCCTGTTGTGTACGGCGGCACAGTTAAAGCCGTGGGACGCAAAATGTCGTGCAAAACTTTTAACGGAGAAATCTATTCCGCCGGATATTGGCAGAATAAGTACGGTTGGAAATTTTCCGGGTTGTTTCTGTTCGTAATAGTCGATTTTTATGTTCTCTGTTCCGAAAACGTTAAGTGCTGATGTAAATTCTATTCGCTTGATAACGTAATTTTTCTTTTCATTAATTATCTCGACTTTGGCTTCGATGTCTCGCCTGGGATAACTATAATACTCCAGCATATTAGTACTTCTGGGTATTGGACCGACATAAGCAGGGTCACATTGGTAATGCGTACACGAAGAAAACATTATTAATCCGAGGGTCAGGATTCCTTCTAAGAGCGTTTTAAGATTTGTGTGATCTTGAGGCTTCGTGTCTATCGTGTATTTCGAATCTGGCATGTGGTAAAACATTTTCTGCTTTTTAATCGCCTGCTTCCAAACGTTTTAGTACGGTTTATTTCGAGTGTATATTACTTATACCATATCTATCTTTAGTACGACAACGCCAATTAACGGAGATTTGGATTTCGAAGGACTGAATTTGTTATAAAATCACATTAAAAACGGAGAGGGCGGGATTCGAACCCGCGGTGCGGGTGTATACCCACACGACGGTTTAGCAAACCGTTGCCTTAAGCCACTCGGCCACCTCTCCAAAATCGTTCCATTATATATAATCCATTCACTTTACAGATATCTGTCTGTGAATGCAAGAAGTTTTGAGACAATTATGATTTCAGGGTGGATTTGGTGTTGTCCATAAAGTAGAATACATAGCTCATCGGATATGTGTTTTTAATGATGTATTTGGCGTGGTGGGTATGTCAAAATGCAGATTTGGGGAGGTTCTTTAAAGGAGATTAGAATGAAGAAGGTTATCAGCTTCACGGTTATTTTGAGTGTTTTTCTTGTTAGTTATACAACCGGGCAAACAAATCATGATGTCTCTGATTTAATAAGTAATGAGAATCTGTACGGCGTAACGCAGGTGTCTTCATTAACAGGTGTAAACACAGAACAGCAGAAGAAGGAAACGAAGAAGTTCCGAAGTCCTGATGTTATCTTTGTTCCAACTCCTCCGGAAGTCGTGGATAAAATGCTGGAGTTAGCTCAGGTTACAAAAGATGATTTGGTCTATGATCTGGGTTGTGGAGATGGGCGGATTGTTATAGATGCGGCAAAAAAGTATGGTTGTAAAGCTGTCGGTTATGATATAAATCCGTTGCGAGTGAAAGAATCGCGGAAAAATGTTGATGCGAACAATGTCGGCGATTTGGTTACGATTGAACAAAAGGATATTTTCACGCTTGACCTGAGCAGGGCGGATGTAATCACACTATACCTGCTGCCGAGTCTGAATGTGAAGTTGATTCCGCAGTTAGAGAAACTCAAGCCCGGCTCACGTATTGTTTCGCATGATTTCGATATGAAGGGCATCAAACCGGACAAGGTCGTAAAGATTACTCCTGAAGGTAGCTATGTTGAACATAAGGTTTATCTTTGGACCACTCCGCTCAAGAAGGAATTAAAGTATATACGCGAACCCGACATTCTCTATGTCCCGACACCTCCGGAAGTCGTGGATAAGATGCTGGAAATGGCTCAGGTTAAAAAGGATGATTTACTTTATGATTTGGGCTGTGCTGATGGGCGTATTGTTATAACTGCGGCAAAAAAGTATGGCTGTAAGGCGGTCGGCTACGATATAGATCCGAACCGGGTAAGGGAATCGCGTAAAAATGTTGATTCGAACAATGTGGGTGATTTAGTTACAATTGAACAAAAAGACGTTTTCGCGCTTGACCTTAGTAAAGCGAACGTGATTACCCTTTACCTGTTACCGAGTCTGAATGTCAAGCTCATTC
The DNA here is from genome assembly GCA_964508785.1 of uncultured Pirellulales bacterium. Taxonomy (GTDB): domain Bacteria; phylum Planctomycetota; class Phycisphaerae; order Sedimentisphaerales; family Anaerobacaceae; genus JAFGPS01. The sequence continues at coordinate 22,845 of CAZDVE010000050.1, forward strand.
CGCAGTTGGAAAAGCTCAAGCCCGGTTCTCGTATTGTCTCGCATGACTTCGATATGCGGGGAGTTAAGCCGGATAAGGTCGTCAGAGTTTTTTCCAAAAAGGATGACAGACAGCACACGGTCTATTTATGGACGGCGCCGCTCAAGAAAGTTAAGAACAAAGATGATTTCATAGATAGTTTAACTGTTGGAAAATTTGGAATAGAATTAAACAAAGAAGAGCAAGAGCAGGAAGAAGCTTTTGAGTCTCGCACTCCGGATGTTATGTACGTTCCAACACCTCCGGAGGTCGTGGATAAAATGCTGGAATTAGCTAAGGTTACCAAAGACGATTTGGTCTATGACCTGGGCTGTGGCGATGGGCGTATTGTTATAACTGCGGCAAAAAAGTATGGCTGTAAGGCGGTCGGCTACGATATAGATCCGAATCGGGTGAAGGAATCACGGGAAAATGTTGATGCGAATGATGTCGTTGATTTGGTCACAATCAAGCAGGAGGACATTTTCAGCCTTGACCTAAGCAAAGCCAACGTAATTACTCTCTATCTGCTGCCAAGTTTGAATGTCAAGCTAATCCTGCAATTAGAGAAGCTTAAACCGGGCTCCAGAATCGTCTCGCACGATTTCGATATGAAGGGAATCAAACCGGATAAGATTATAAAGATTAATCCCAAAGATGGGTATAGAGAACACGAGATTTATCTGTGGACCACACCTCTTAAGAAAGAATAAAACGTGTAGATTCACGCCGGATTACATTGGATAGCTGCGACCAACATAAGAAATAGCTCGTATTATATTGGTTTCTTGCAATTGCCTCCGATTTGGATATAAATATATTTTTACGGCGAGGGCTACAGCAGTTTTTCTTTGCCGGTTGTAAAAACAGTTCCTGGAAGAAAGGTAGTAACTATGATTATATCGTTTTTCCGCCGCTCTAAGTTGTGGGCGACCGAGGAACAGCTTTGGCTTGCAATCCTGCAGCAAAAAATTTCAACAAAAATCACACAGGTAAAAATTGAAAGAAGATTTCTCGTTGACTCGGTCGGGGTTTTGAGGAGTGATGAGTTAGAGAAGCTCAAGTGGCTCCTGAAAGAGACTTATGAGCCTGAATTGTTCGGCGAAGAATCAATTTTTAATGGCAACGCCATGGAAGTCGGCCCCAGGCTGGCAATAGTCACTCCGAACAGCACGAACGCCGTATCGATTTGCTCGGCATGTGGACTGGATTCTATAAAAAGAATTGAGCAGACACGGCGGTTTTCAGTTACTATGAAAAATGGTTCTAACCTTTCGCCGAATCAGCTTCAAGATATATATTCACTCATCCACGACAGGATGACGGAACAATCATACCCCGAACCGCCGAGTAGCTTTGAACCTGATGTCAGCCCGGAGCCGGTACAGCTTATTCCTTTACTCGAAAACGGAATTGAAATACTCGATGATACAAATAAAAAGCTGGGTCTGGCTTTGGATAAGCAGATGATGCGGTATGTATTCAATCATTACAGCAAAATAGGTCGTAATCCGACCGATGTCGAGTTGTTTATGTTCGGTCAGCTAAACTCAGAGCATTGCCGGCATCATCTTTTCAAGGGAAATTTTATCATTGACGGCAAGCGGATGAAAAAAAGCCTGTTTGACATGATTAGGTCAACTACTCAGGCAAATCCTGGAAATGTTGTTGTTGCTTATGAGGATAATGCGGCAGTGACATCCGGCAGGGCTGTAAATGTCTTTCGACCATCGGATTCCGCAATGCCGTCCCCTTTTACTACAAGTATCGGAATGCTATGCGATGCTTTTAAGGCAGAAACACATAACCACCCGACGACTATCAGTGCTGATCCCGGTGCCGGTACTGGATTAGGCGGCAATATTAGGGATATACAAGGCGTCGGTCGGGGCGGGACTGTATTGGGGGCGCTGGCAATTTATAATGTGGCCAATCTTTTTATCAGCGGCTATGATTTGCTATGGGAAAAAGAATATGCTCCGCACCCCTCGCGTTTCCAGAGACCTCTTGAGATTATCATAGAGGCTTCGAATGGAGCCAGTGATTACGGCAACAAGTTCGGCGTTCCCCTTACGACGGGTTCATGCACGTCGTTCGAACTGGTGACCGGCAGTGAGCATTACGGCTGGAGAAAAACCTGCATGGTAGCGGGGAACTGGGGTATCATCAACGATGTTCATGCCCTTAAAAAGGAACTTAATAGGGGATATTTGATTGTACAGATTGGTGGTGACAGGTATCCGATTGGTCTGGGTGGGGGTTCAGGCTCAAGTAAAGACGCCGGAGGTCAGGAAGCAGACCTGGACTTTGATTCGGTCCAGCGTGCTAATCCTGAGATGGAGAACCGCAACGAATCTGTAATTCGAGCCTGTGCCGAGCTTGGTGATAAGTCCCCAATTGTCAGCATTACGGATCTTGGAGCCGGTGGTGAATGTGTGGCGTTACCTGAGATTGTACACCCACATGGTGCGAAGTATGAACTGCGAAATATCCCTTGCGGCGATAGAACCATGAGCGTACTTGTTTTCTGGTGTAACGAATCACAGGAAAGCATGGTCATGGTAATAGAGAGCCGGTCCCTGGCAATTCTCGAACAGATATGTAATAGAAACCGGTGTCCGATGTATATAGTCGGCGAGGTAACAGCGGATGGTAAGTTAGTTCTGACTGATAAAGATGCTCCTGAAACTGCACCAAGAGAGCAAAGGATTCCTATTGACCTGGATATGGAGTTTCTCCTGGCGAACCTGCCTGAGATGACAATAGAGTGTGAAAGTTTGAATAATCAGCTCAGTTTTTTGAAGCTGCCTAAAGGTATTGGTATTATGGGTGCACTTGAACGAGTGCTCCGTTTGTTAAAGGTCGGTTCGAAAAACTTTTTGACTCATAAAGTGGATCGTTCCGTTGGCGGCCTTAGCGCACAGCAGCAGACTGTAGGGCCGTTACAGCTTACCTTGGCGGATTGTGCTGTCAGCGCAAGGAGCTTAATTGACACTACGGGAATAGCGACGGCAATAGGGGAACAGCCGATTAAAGGTCTTATCAAAACAGAGGCCGGCGGGAGAATGAGTCTTGGAGAATCCCTCACGAATCTTGTATGGGCGCCGATTGAAGATTTTTCGTCGATTAACTTTTCAGCCACCTGGCAGTGGCCGTGCAAACAACCGGGCGAGGATGCACGTCTTTATAAGGCAGTAGAAGCGACTACTACTTTATGCAAAGACCTTGGATTAAGAATACCGGTCGGTAAAGACTCTGTTTCAATGACGGCGTGGACGACGCTCGATGGCAAAAAACATTCCATCAAATCTCCCGGCTCGGTTCAGATGATAAGTTTTGCACCGTGCTCCGATATCACAAAGGTCGTTACCCCGGATATTAAAAAGCCCGGTGAGGGATTACTTATTATGCTCGATCTTTCCGCGGGCAATAGAAGGCTTGGCGGCTCCGTCCTGGCTCAGGTTTACCAACAGCTCGGGGACCAGAGCCCGGATGTGGATGACCCGAATCTTCTTCGCAAAGGTTTTGAGGCAGTCCAGGAGTTAATAAAGCAGGATTTGGTGCTCTCCGGCCATGATGTCTCGGACGGCGGTTTGATTACCTGCTTATTGGAAATGGCGTTTGCCGGTAATTGCGGTCTTGATTTGGACCTTGGTAAAACTAAAGTTTTCTCCGGACAGGATGTTTTTGCATCTCTGTTTGCCGAGGAACTTGCTCTGGTGTTCGAGGTTCTTCCGGCAGACCTGCAGGAAGTGACAAAGAGACTTTCTGCTTACGGCTTTGAATTTGAAGAGAACGCTGTCGTATTAGGCCGGTCTACAAAGGAGCCTAAGATTCAGATTAAATATCAGGAACAAGTAGTGCTTGATGCTGATATGAAGGAACTTCGTGATATTTGGCAGCAAACGTCATTCGAACTGGATAAGCTTCAGGCCAATCCAGTCTGCGCTATTGCAGAACGTAAAGTAAATTTTAACCGTAGAGGACCGCATTATCATCTAACTTTTAAACCGAGCCCGACACCCAATAAGAAAATGAAGACCCGGAACAAGCCCAAAGTGGCGATTCTTCGAGAGGCTGGGACAAACGGCGCCCGTGAGATGGCGGGAGCTTTTTTCACCGCCGGTTTTGAAGCCTGGGATGTAACCATGGCCGATATCGCTGAGGAGAAAGTGAGTCTAAAAGATTTTCGTGGCGTTGCTTTTTCAGGCGGATTTAGCTTTGCTGATGTTCTGGATGCCGGCAAAGGATGGGCCGGTGTGATTATGTTCAATGAAAGGATACGAGACGAATTCAGAGCCTTTTGTGAGCGGGATGACACGTTCTCGCTCGGTGTTTGTAACGGGTGTCAGGTTATGGCATTACTTGGATGGGTTCCATGGCGGGGGATAGATATTCATAAACAACCACGTTTTGTCAGGAACGAGTCGAATATTTTCGAGTCACGATTTATTACCGTTAAAATATACCAGAGTCCTTCGATTTTCCTAAGGGAAATGGCCGGTTCCGTGCTCGGGGCGTGGGTGGCTCATGGAGAAGGCAGATGTTTGTGGCCTGATGAAGAGATTTTCAGTAAAGCTGCGGATTCTGATAATAATCTGGCGCCGATAAGATTCGTTGACGATGGTGGCAAACCGACCGAACAATATCCATTCAATCCGAATGGTTCACGCTCTGGTATAACCGGGATATGTTCAAGCGATGGAAGACATTTGGCTCTTATGCCCCACCCCGAGAGATCATTTCAGTGTTGGCAGTGGCCGTACTGGCCGGTAGAATGGTCCGACCTTAAGATTTCTCCTTGGTTGAGACTCTTCCAGAATGCAAGGCAATGGTGCGAGGAGAATCCAGCTTGAGTTATATTCTGCTTTAACTATTGGTTTTTGAACAATTAATAGCAGGCAATCAGAACAAAGGGGCCTATACCTTAGTATAGGCCCCGAAATAATCTAAGTTCTATCTTTTGTCTCTTTGGGTGTTAAAAATCTATGGTGTTTCTTACATTGCCCGAAAATTATATACCGGCAAGGTAAACAATCTCATTTATAGACAAAGCCCGGTTGTAGATATAGACTTCATCGTGCATACCCTCGGAGAAACGACCACCTGCCTCGGTATTTGTTCCTATGGCGACATTATGAGTACTGGTGGCTATACCACCCACGTAATCTTTCGTGGCCACGAACATACCATCGACATAGATCTTAAGCTGGGTTCCATCAAACGTTCCTACTGCATGATGCCATTCATTATTAAGATCGCCAACTTCAGCAGAAATCCAATTCCAAGTACCTTCATAGACGAAGAACTCGATCGCATAACCTGACCTGTGACCCTTTATGCACCAAGCGTGGTCGCCTTTGTTGATCCATGGGTCATTCTCGCCGTTACCGAAATCATTGACATTCACCCATGTGGCAAGCGTGATCTGCTCAGTGATATCAAAGAGCGCATCATTTCCACAGTCAACATAGTCATCCACACCGTCGGTTAGCAGGGACATGCCGGCAACACCTTCGGCGAAAGTAGGATCGCCCATAATCGTGCCGTCCAACCCGTTACCGGAACTATCTAATACGTCACCGTCCAGGGCATAGTATGCAATCAGGCCATCGGCGCCTGGATCAACTGGGGCAGGCGGAGCGGCAAGGTACATTACTTCTGCTTCGGATAAAGCTCTGTCGTAGATCCTTACCTCATCGATGATGCCGTCAAAGAGGCGATACGGCTTCCAACCCGTATCCTCCA
>CAZDVE010000051.1:0-28101 GCA_964508785.1 uncultured Pirellulales bacterium
TCTGATAATGATAATCGCATGCCGGTATATAATTCCAATAACGAAAATACCAATCCATATCTGTTAGTCCACTCTTACGCATTATATAGAAGCGATAGCCTCTATGTTGATGCTAATGGGAATCTGCTTCCCATGAAACTGGCTGCTTTATATGAAGGCAAGTATATAGCAGATCCAAAAGTGTTTTATTGTCCCTCGAATATAAACCCTCTCTACAAGTTTGAGTCTTACAATGATCCCAAACCATGGGGCACGCTTCCGCAGTATTTCAATGACCTGGACGGACAGGGACACAATCAATGGATACGTATGGGATATACATACCTTCCAATAGACCCGAGAAATCCAATAAACAGTTCCACCGGTATGCCCGAACAAACAGCTAAAACCATCGACAGCCTCGACGCCCATATTCCTTACATGACCGACTTGATACGGCATAAAGAGCAGATTAGTCACAGGAGACAAAATAGTTATGCGGTTAACGCCCTGTTTAAGGATGGACATGTGACATTATGTACTGAAGCAAGAGTGTTCGAACATGATGTATGGGAGCAGATGGAAAATGGCGTCATAACGGAGGAGTTAACAGCCAACTATATAGTCTTCCAGTTGATAGGTGGCAGGAATGTAGATACCGGCAGATAGAAACAAAATAATATAACATGGAGCTTCTTTCTATGACATAGATATCATTACCCTCATAAAGAAATGTTGATTCACGAGAAGAGTTCTTTTAAGTCGTAATAAATACAAATCAAAGCTGATGATGAAAAAAATCCTTTATTGCTTTCTCCAATTGTGTGTACTGTTCGGGTCTCACTCTTTATGTGCCCAGCCGGCCTTCCCCGACGCTGAGGGATTTGGTGCGATGAGTGTGGGTGGACGCGGCGGGCAGGTTTTCAAGGTAACTAATCTTAATGATCGAGGACCCGGTAGTTTGCGAGAAGCAGTTGAAGCCGAAGGCCCGAGAACAGTTGTCTTTGATATTTCAGGCAATATTGAACTGGAATCCCGGTTAAGAGTAAGGAATTCCTACATTACAATTGCAGGCCAGACTGCCCCGGGTGATGGAATATGTCTTAAAAATTTCGGCCTTGTAATATCGGCAGACCATGTAATTGTGCGATACCTGCGGTTTCGCCCCGGTGACAATATGGGTGAAGAACTGGATAGTATTTGGGTTTCGGAAGGTCAAAACATCATCATTGACCATTGTTCAGCAAGCTGGGCTGTGGATGAAACACTTTCTGTGGCAAGTTCGGATGCAGATTTGGGTAATGTAACAGTCCAATGGTGCATGGTTACTGAAAGCTTGAACTGTGCAATTCATTCCAAGGGATGTCACGGTTACGGTTCTTTAGTTCGGGGAGGCTGGGGAAATGGATTTACATTTCATCATAACCTCTACGCCCATCACAGGGGCCGAAGTCCCCGTCCGGGTAATTACAATAACTATAATATCGATCCGGATGGTTTGTTTTTTGAATTCCGCAACAACGTAGTATATAACTGGAGTGGAACGTATGCCGGTTATAACGCCGATACAGACAGTATTACCAGGATGGACTTTATAAGCAACTATTACAAAGAGGGCCCCAACTCAACCGGCTACTATGCATTTCGGGAACAATGTAGATTTAGTGAAGCCTATTTCCAGGATAATTGGATTAACGGCATGTGTCCGAGAGACCCATGGATTCTTGTTTTGTTCGATGATTTTAATCAGAACCAGATAGATGCATATAAGCAATCTATTCCATTTACTACCGACCTTGCAGAGGCAGATGATGCGGTAACGGCTTATGAATTAGTTCTGGCTGATGCCGGTACGGCTTTTCCTGTACGTGATCAGGTGGATGCTCGTATTATTAATGATGTGATAAACAGAACAGGTAGTATTATCGATGACGAGGATGAAGTCGGCGGCTGGCCCGAACTTCTCTCCACTACACCCCCCACCGATACCGATTGCGACGGTATGCCCGATGACTGGGAATTTGCATATTCTCTTAATCCCTACGACCCAAGTGACGCCGGCAGTGACCGAAATGGTGACGGCTATACCAATATAGAGGAGTATATTAACTGGCTGCCTCTGACAAAACCTATACCACCAAGGGTGGATTTTAACCATGATAATATTATAAATTTTCTCGATTTTACCGAGTTTGCCAGGCACTATTTATGCCCATACAGGAACCAGTTGTTATATAATAGGTATGATTTTAACAGTGATGGTGTAATATCGATTGCCGATCTGTCATTTATCGCCCAAGACTGGCTTTACGAGTATTAGCACAAAGTTTTTCTCTTCTCCTTTTTCAGCCTGAAAACAATAGCAGTATGCATGTCCTGCTTAATTTTTCTCTTCTTATCATTATACCTTGTCCTCGAATTAAAGCTTTTAGCAAGATATTCCTAACAGAGAAAAAATATTGCTTAAGGGGATATCTAAGTTGATTATTACCAGCAATCCTGTAAAATACCCATGATTTAATACAACCGAAATGCCTGTTTGTTAACGACATATAGCTGTTTTTGAACATTAAACTCAAGGAGTCACGAATGGATCCTGAACATCAAAAACTCTCCATCAGGGAGAAAATCGGTTACAGTGTGGGTGATACGGCATCGAATCTTTTCTTTCAGACCTTTATATATTATATGCTTTTTTTCTACACAGATGTGTTTGGCATCACTACAAAAGCAGCAGGGACAATGTTTTTGGTTACTAAAATCTGGGATGCCGTTAACGATCCTATGATGGGCATGATTGCAGATCGAACCAACACCAGGTGGGGAAAATTTCGACCTTATTTGGCCTGGGTTGCCATACCACTCGGCGTATTTGGAGTATTAACATTTACCACACCTGAATTAGGCTCTGTCGGTAAGCTCATATACGCTTACATCACATATACGTTTTTGATGATGGCCTATACGGCTATTAATGTACCATATTCGGCGATAATGGGTGTAATGACACCAAATTCTCATGAACGTACAACCGTCTCCTCTTTCCGATTCATAGCTGCTTTTGCTGCATTGCTATTCGTCCAATACTTCATTCCAACAATGACAGATGGTGCAGCTAATCCAGAGAAGAGCTGGCAATTGACAATGACCATTGTTTCCGGATTAGCGGTTGTTCTGTTTATAGTTGCTTTCTTTTCATCTAAAGAGCGTGTTCAACCTCCAAAGGGACAAAAAACTTCATTTAAGCAGGATCTCACTGACTTGATTTCAAATAAGCCCTGGATATTAATCGGCACTGCCACCGTCTTCCAGCTCATATTCATTTGTATGCGAGGCGGAAGTACGATGTACTACCTGGTATATTACATAAAAGAACAGGAAGTATCGATTTTTGGAAAAACCTATAATTTAACTCCTTCACAACTGTTCTCTTTACTCACGATGTCGGGGACGGCCCTCACAATTCTCGGAGTCATTCTAACTCCACGTATTAGTAGAATCTTCGGCAAATCAACAACTTATGCAGTCTCTTTGGGTATAGCCGGTATAGCTGCAGGGCTTTTCATTTTCTTAGGCCCACAAAGTATTGCTCTTATGTTTATTCTCAATTTTATTACATCTTTTGCGGTTGGACCGGTGTCTGTTCTACAGTGGGCTATCTATGCGGACACGGCAGATTATTCAGAGTGGATAAGGGGACGTCGAGCTACAGGTCTTGTGATGTCCGCCTCATTATTCGCGCTCAAGCTCGGAATCGCACTGGGAGCTGCAGCTAATGCATGGATACTCTCTGCTTATGGTTACGAGCCCAATGTAGAGCAGACTGAGACAGGTTTGTTAGGAATACGCATGGTTATGAGTGTTTATCCCGCTATTTTCGCCTTGATCGGCATGGTTCTTATGTTCTTTTATCCATTGAAAAAACATATGATGATGCAGGTTGAGACCGAATTAATTGCGCGTCGTAAACAAGCAGAAGGTGATTCACAAGTAGAGTGAGAATCGATTATGAAAACTAAAAATTTATTAAATATTATCTTACTGTCTTTGACACTGTCATGCTCTGCCGCTATAAGTGCCGAAGGCTCTGATAAACCTGCTCTCAAAGACGTGTTTGAAGAGCATTTCTTGATCGGAGGCGCATTCAACCGTAATCTGGTTTCAGGCAAAGACCCCAATGCAGTTGCCATTGCGATAAAGCACTTCAATACCGCAACATCTGAAAATGACATGAAGTGGTCATTAATCCACCCTCGGCCCAAGGAATATAACTGGGAGCCTGCTGATCGTTTTGTGAGTTTCGCTGAAAAGAACAATATGGTTCCTATAGGACACTGCCTTATCTGGCATGCTCAGGTCCCGAGTTGGACATATCGCGACGATGATAGAAATTTATTAAATCGTGAAGAGCTGCTTGCCAGAATGAAGGACCATATCACAACTGTTGTCGGTCGCTACAAAGGCCGTGTTAAGGGCTGGGATGTTGTGAACGAAGCTCTTAATGACGACGGCACATTACGCAACAGCCGATGGCTGCGGATTATTGGCGAAGGTTCAGAGGAAAAGCAGTATGATTTCATCGCAAAAGCCTTCGAATATGCCAACCAGGCCGACCCCGATGCAGAATTATACTACAACGATTACAGCCTTGATACTAATAAGAAAAAATGCGACGGTGCGGTAGAAATTGTCAAATACCTCAAATCCAAAGGCATCCGCATAGATGGTGTAGGGATACAGTTGCACGCCGGTCTGGATTATCCCGATAAGGAATCCCTTGAATATAGTATCTCTTCTTTGGCGGCAACAAGTGTTAAGGTCATGATGACCGAGCTGGATATCAGAACACAGACCCGTGGATATCGAGGTGCGGACATCAGAAGGGTAAACAGGCGGGATTCGGTCGACGCCGATGCTGCGTCTGAAGAGACACAGCGGAAGCTGGCCGAGAAATACGCTGAGCTTTTCTCGGTGTTCGTTAAACATAAGAGGGATATCTCCCGCGTCACCTTCTGGGGCGTTTATGATAGAACATCATGGATTGGAGGCTCTCCCCTTTTGTTTGATAGAAACTATCAGCCCAAAGAGGCCTTTGACGCCGTCGTTAGGGTCGTCGAGAACGAAAAATAAATGTTCATCTGTCGGGGTTGAATATCCTAATTGACAAATCGACCGATAAAGAATCATTTGGAACTGATGAAATTTTTAAATTCTTAATATAAGATGTTTTGAGATGGTTAGTTATGAAAAAAGTAAAAAATATCCTGTTATTTGCCGCCTTTCTTATTACAGTCAACTCGGCATATTCTAAAACAATTGATACTCCTTATGAGGTAGGAACCTGGCCGGGATTCCGGTCGGCGGCGATAAGTTATACCTTTGACGACGGCTGCTCCAATCAGTTTGCTATAGCAATACCCATGTTCAATGAATTTGATTTTGATTTGACATTGTATCCTGTTATAAACTGGGGGCTCAACTGGACCGCCCTGCAAAATGCTGCTTCTGACGGCCACGAAATCGGCAGTCACACCATGTCACATTCTAATTTGAGTGGATTGACTATTGAGCGGCAGACAATAGAGTTGGTGAACTCTCAGAATACTATTAACATGAACATACCAAGCCGGCAATGCCTCACACTGGCCTATCCCTATTGCGCGCCCAGTGACCGGACACTGACCGAGCAATACTATATCGCCGCACGACATTGTCAGGGTTACATCGAAGGAAGCACTCCCTCAGATTTCTATCGGATCAGTTCGATAATTTGCGGCAACTCGGGCTCGGTAAAGACAGAAGCAAACTTCATTACAAAATTTGAAAGTACCGCGACTTCAAACGGATGGTGTGTATTTCTCCTGCATGGTATAGACGGCGATGGAGGATATTCACCGCTTCCGTCTGCAACACTCAGAGCAAGTCTTGAGTTTCTTGATGCTCACAGGGATATATTCTGGGTATCGACTTTTGCAAATGTTGTACGTTACATAAGAGAACGTGATGATATGTCGGTTATAGAATTATCTAATCAAGGCACAGATATTACTTTACAAGTTTCAGATAATCTCGACGACGCAATTTATGATTATCCGGTAACGATACGCAGACCTCTTCCACAAAACTGGCCTTCTACCAATGTCACACAGAATGGCCGGGCGGTAGATACATTTATCGTGGATGTTAATTCAATAAAATATGTTATGTTTAACATAGTACCCGACGGCGGAGATGTTGTACTCGTAAAAGCACCGCCCCCCCCTGTCGGCCTGACGGCAACTGCCGGTCGTACTACAATTATCCTCGACTGGAACGACAACAATGAAGTGGACCTGGCTGGCTATAATATATATCGTTCGATAACTTCAGGTAACGATTACATCAAACTGAATGAATCACTTTTAATCAGTTCAAATTATAAAGATGTTAACATCCCTCACGATACAACTTATTATTATGTTGTTACGGCAGTAGATATTAATTCGACTGAGTCTGGCTACTCGAACGAGGTATTCTGCGGACTTTACGATGATTTTACGAACAACAATATCGTAGAAATAGATGACCTTTCCGCTTTTCTTAGTTTTCGACTGGAGAACGATTGTAACGGAAGCGCCGGAGTGTACCCGGACCAAGATTGTTTAGTCAATTTCTGCGAGTTTACCGTTCCAGCGGAAAAAAACTTGCCGGAACCATATATTATGGAACAGACGATGTATATTAACAAGAGGCAAATCCATTGAACAACCATAACAATATTCATATCATGCCGGCGTTAAAAGATGCATTCAAAGACGACTTTTATATCGGTGCAGCCCTTAGCTTAGAACAGATTTTTGGTAATGAACCGAATGCCGTATCGATTGTGGAAAAACACTTCAACAGTATCACACCGGAAAATATTCTTAAATGGGAAGAGATTCACCCGGAACCAAACAAATATAATTTCGAGCCGGCAGACCGCTTTGCATCTTTAGGCCAAAAGAATAAAATGCATGTAGTCGGTCACACTCTCGTTTGGTTTTATCAAACACCGGATTGGGTGTTCCACGACGAATCGGGCAAGCTTTTAGACCGCGATGCTTTACTTGAACGAATGAAAGAGCACATCTTCAGCGTGATGGGCCGTTACAAAGGTCGAATACACGGCTGGGATGTCGTCAACGAAGCAATAACTGCCGACGGAGTTTTTAGAAAATGCAAATGGCTGGAAATAATAGGTGAAGACTACGTGCTTAAAGCCTTTGAATATGCCCGCCAGGCAGACCCGGATGCCCAGCTTTATTACAATGAATATGATCTCGTGAAACCGAAGAAATGTGAAGCCGTTATTCACTTGATACGTGATTTGCAGTCAAAAGGTGTCCATATAGACGGCCTCGGCATACAGGGACACTGGTTTCTGGACTATCCTCCTCTCAAGGATATCGAGAAATCCGTTTTAGCTCTTTCGGAATTAGGAATCAAGCTAATGGTTACAGAGATGGATATAGGAGTGCTTCCCTTTTATCCTGTCGATTCCAAGTTAGTGGATCTGTCTTCCTTTGATCCTGAAATGCAAAAGAAGCACAATCCCTACCCAGACGCCCTGCCGGACTCCGTGCAAAAAGAGCTGGCCAATCGTTACGCCGAATTATTTTCTCTTTTTCATAAGCACCGGGACAAGTTCAGCCGGGTGACCTTTTGGGCCGTCCATGACGGTCAATCATGGCGCAGCTATATGCCCATAAGCGGCCGAGCCGACTATCCCATGCTATTCGACCGTCAATGTAAACCGAAGCCGGCCTTTGACGCCGTCGTGAAAATAGTGCAAAACATATAAGTACGACATGCTACTCTGCGAAGTTAGCGTCATAATTTAAAATAATCTAAACGATACGATTTAGCCGGTGAGATAACGGCTTTGCTCCCTATCAGGATTCGAAGCTGTGGTCTTTGGCTTGCCCTTGATCTTCTGTGCCTTTAGCTACTCTCAGGACGGCCTTCTAACCTTTATCAAACGGGTTGTTCCTCAAAAAAAGAAGAATTCAATATACGATATGAAGAAAAAGTATTATGACAAGAGTCCGAATCGCTTGTGGAATCAATAATTAATTTTCATTTTTTACTCTTTTCCAAGCAAGCACCTTTTTAATACTGAAAATGGTGTTTTCGCGGCGTCTCAATCTTTTATAATTAGGTCTTGAAAATCAAATTACTATTAGGTATGATTCCGCAGAATGAATCTATAAGGAGCTTAAATGAAGAATAAGAAAGATATTGAAATTGTCGCTGCAGGCCATACCTGCCTTGACCTGATACCGGCCTTTACAATCGAAGGAAAAGTGGACAAGATGACCGATGTCCTTGTTCCGGGCAAAATGATTAATATGGGCAAATGCGTCGTTGTCGGTGGCGGTCCGGTTACAAATGCCGGTGTTTCTATCCGCCGACTTGGTGTGAAAACTGAACTAATCGGCAAAATCGGCAATGATGACTTCGGCAAAGAGATTCTTCGCTGGTATGAAGAACACGAAGGTCATTTTAAGGGGATTAAAATGGTCAAAGGTGAATCAACTTCATATACCATCGCGATATGCATCCCCGGTATAGACAGGTTTTACCTCCATCACTGCGGAGCTAATGATACTTTCGGCTATGATGATATGGATTTCGACCTTGTGCAACGCTCAAAATTAATGCTTTTTGGTTATCCACCGTGGATGAAGAAGCTGTATGACAATACAGGTGCCCAGTTAACACAAATCCTCAAAAAAACCAAGGAATTAGGGACTACAACCGCACTTGACCTTTCGCTTCCTGATGTAAACAGTTACGCAGGTCAGGTAGACTGGAAATCAATTCTTAAAAACTGGGTCCCGCTATCGGACATTATGGTACCAAGTGCGGAAGAGATATTTTATTTCCTTTATAAAGAAAAATTTCTTGAAAAGAAGGCAAATCTCGGTCCCAAGGAAAGCGTGCTTGACCACATGACCGTCAAAGAGATTTCCACACTCGGTAGCGATTTAATAAAAATGGGTGCAGCAATAGCCATGGTTAAATGTGGTCACAGGGGATTATATGTTCGGACCGCCGGTCAGGACCGACTCAAAAAAATAAGTGCGGCGGGATGTTCTAATCCTGAAAACTGGGCCAATCGTGAACTCTGGTTCCCCGTTTATCAGGAGGAAAAATTTGTGGGAGCTTTAGGTTCCGGCGATTCGGCGATTGCCGGATTCCTTTCCGCGTTCGTCTGGGGACGTACTATCGAATCCTGTCTGAGATATGCCAATGCCGCCGGGAGTATGAATGTTACTGTCCCAGACGGGCTTACTTGGAACAAAGGATTCGATGATTTAACAAAACGAATTGAATCGGGATGGAAAACAAAGAAGTTGAAAATCGACGAGAACGGATGGAAATATGAACGTGATTTCTGGGTGGGACCTGATAATCATGGTAAATGGGAATCATAAAAAGTTATAATACAGGAGACAAACATGTCAAAAGCGAAAGCAAGCACAAAAGCAAGAGATGCATTTGTTAGCAGAAAATTAGCGAAAATGAGTTTGGAGGAAAAGGTTGGCCAGCTTTTAACATTTACCTGGCGAGGTACGATGCCGACTCCAAGTGGAATCGAACAAATCACAAAATTACAATGCGGCGGCCTTTGCCTGGAACCTTATGCGCTTGAGACCTGTAAAAATCTCTACTGGGGCAATTCCCAGATAGATAAGAATTTCAAAAAGCCGAAAGGTTATTTTACAATATCAAATACTTATTTTGCCGGCAAAACCTTCGGAATCAGCATAACTCCGGGAGAATATACAGAGGCCTTAAATAAAATGCAGAGAATTGCCATGAACAGGCCGTCTGGCATTCCTCTTCATATGACCATCGATTTCGAGGGCGACTTCAAGAACGATTACATGTCCGGCGGTATCAGGCAATTCCCGCCGCCAATGGGTATGGCTGCAATCGGAGACACCAAAATAACTTATAAAATAGCCTTAACCATTGCCAAACAGTTAAGCAATATAGGTGTTACACAAATGTACTCGCCGGTCTGCGACTGTAATATCAATCCGAAAAATCCCGAAATAGGGGTCAGGTCTTTCAGTGACGATCCCGAGGTCTGCGCAAAACATGTCGTTGCTTTGGTTAAGGGATTACAGGATGGCAATATAGCGGCAACCGGAAAGCATTTCCCTGGACGAGGAGACTCGGGAACTGACGCTCACGATGTCCTCGAAGTGCTTAGGCCGAGCAAAAAGAGAATGCAGGAAGTCGAGCTGGTTCCTTTCAAAGCGGCAATCGACGCCGGCGTAAAAGCCATTATGACAGGCCATTCTGTCTACCCCGCATATGACGCCAAATACCCGACAACAATGTCTGAAACACTGCTTACCGGATTGTTAAAGGGAGAATTGGGATTCGATGGCGTTATAGTTTCCGATGCTATCGGCATGGCCGCTATTCTCAAAAAATGGCCCCTACCACAAGCTTGTGCGATGGCAATCAAAGCAGGGTGCGATACGATACTGCTCAAGGCAGATGACGAGTCGAGGTCACAGTGTTTCTTTGGTATTAAGCAGGCCGTTGAAAAAGGCCAACTTTCCGAAGAGAGAGTTAATGATGCTGTCGGCCGACTGTTGAAGATGAAATACGATCAGGGGCTATTTAAGACAGCCGGCAAAATGGACCCGAAGAAGGCTCAGGCTTATGCAATGAGCAAACCTGTAGTTGATTTCTGTTGGGATGTTGCCAAAAAGGCCCTGCTTGTAATGCGGGACGACAAGAAATTGCTGCCGTTGAAAAAAGACAAGAAAATACTTGTTATTGAGCAGCGCATTCCTTATGAGTTCGTAGGTAAAGACCCTTATATGCACACGCATATGTTCTGTGAGCGAATGACAGAACATTCGACAAATCTAATACTGGTTGATACGGAATTCTCCGCCTTTGATGATGAGATTAAAGAATGCCTGATGCTTGCCAAGCAGGCGGATTTGGTGGTTATGACTAACTATTATGCTCGAATTGTCAAATCAGGCAACAATCAGTTACTGGCCAAGAAGCTCAAACAGGCCGGACACAAGGTTATTGTTGTAACCAACAGTCCTTACGTGGAGGGCACTACAAAAGAAGCGGACGCCGTGATCTGCAATTTCAGCGGCACACCGGATTCGATAAGGGCTTCTGCGGATCTACTCTTTGGAAAGATTAAGCCTCGTGCCGCAACCAAATGTCCGGTGAAGCTCGGCGGAAAGAAAGAGGCCACCGTGAAAAAACTCAAAGCGCCGAAAAAACATCCCTTAACTTTATCGTATTGTTAATGATGCGAAAAATCATGAGTTTCTGTTCCATCATATAAAAGCGTATCAACCGGTTTTTATTAACCGGGAAAAACAGGAGTCTAACAAAGGAGATATTAAATGCCAAAAGCCGGTGGTTTGCGAATAAGCGACATTTTTACAATTTCAGGAAAACAAATATCTGAAATTTACGATAGAAATAAAATGACGGTTCATTTTCAGGGAATGTCAAAAACTCTTCAATTCCCACATACTATTGCTCTACAAGGTGCTCCTACCTGCTCGATAGGAATATCTCCCGATGGTTTATATAACAGACTTAATAATGCCGGCAGGTTGATCTTATTAAATCAGAATGCAATACAATTGAGCTCTATACCTTTTATTCGTGTAAATGATGAATTTGTAATGCTCACTACAAAAGATCCCAAAGTAGTCGAAGGTCCTGATGATGTGCCGGCATTAAGGAATTACTATCATGCTGCAATACCTGAAAGTAAGGTCTCAATTTCTATTGCCACGCCTTTGTTGGAAATGAGTTATAAACTCGACAAGGTAAACGTGACCAGAAGAATGATTTCTCCTTTTTTATCCGGAGATAATCAGGCACTGATGCCTATAGGCGTAGAAGAGTTTGAGATCAAAAATACAACCCAGAAAACCCAGGAAGTGACTTTAGTTATCCCCAGACCTTCTCTGGTCAATCTTCAGGAAAAGGAATTAAAACCAACCGACCAGGATACAGTTTATATCTGCTCAACGCCTGTCAAAGGTCATATCCATGAAGCATTCAAACAAAACAGTATGGCAGGTGTGGTCATGGCCAGCAAAGAATCCCAGGACAGGATGGTTATCGCTGTACCGCAAACCAAAAGCGTTAAGGTTGATACTCAGCCGTATTTCTGCCTGAACAGGCTAAAACAGGATTTATTATTGAATGACGATGGCAGTTTCTACGAAAAGAGAGATGCCATATTAAACCAGGATTATGGCTCAGCTATCAGCCTTACATTCACCTTGAAGCCAAAAGCCACGGTGATAATACCGGTTGCGGTTGTTCTCGATTTCCCGCAGCAGCGGTTCATCGATGGCAAAAAATTCGAACGCAAATATGTCAAACATTTTAAGAGTAAAGAAAGTCGTGCCCTGGATATGACAAAAATAGCCATAGATAATTATCCGAAATGGCTCAGCCGGACTTTAACAATCCAAAGCAGAATACATAATTTAATACAGCAAAGCCCTACCTATAAAAAGGACAAAACCGGTGCATTGAGGCTGACCAGATTAATCCTTAATGAATTTAGTTTTCCATTGTCAAATGCCGCGGTCTGGGTTGAAGACAAGAACGGTAATGATACCGCTCGATTCCTGGAATGCTTTGATTACGCCTATATCGATCCTTCGGATGTGGATTGGTATTCCATGGTACTGCTGATTCTTTTCCCGAATATAGAAGAAGAGCTCTGCCAGAGTTTTATTAACTCGATTAATAGGGAGAATACAAACGAGCGTTATTATCATTTGCATGCATCTTTTGTTGAAGCAAGAAAGCATCTTGAGGAATACCCGGAAGAATATAAAGGTATGTCACTAACACAGATAAAAGATGCTATTAAGGTTAAAGGTTCTGTGTCGCATGATGTAGGAGCTTTGCCAAAAGGCCACGCCCTGCGCAATGTCAGCGATTACGCCTGGTACAATGACAACTATTGGGTGGACCTTTTCCCTAAACTGGCCACAAGGGTCCTGCGCAATGTAAAATTCACAGGTAATACAGCCTTTATTAAGAAGAACTGGAAAACGCTTAAATTTGGATTCGAGCATTTGAAAGAGCTTGACATAGACGGAGACGGCATCCCGGAAGGTTATCCCGGCGAAGTCAAGAATACCTTTGATAACTTACCCTTGTTTGGAATAGATGCATACGATGCGACTATCTTTATGGCCGGTTGCAGGGCCATGATTATAATGGCCGAGATGATGAAGGATAAGCCCGCCAAGAAACAATACGAAGAGCACTTTGAAAAAGCCGCCGCGATATTCGAGAAATTATGGCGGGATGACAAGAACAGCAAGGGCCAGAGATTGCAGTATTATGTCACCTGCTATGATCCAGAAACAGGAAAAACAAACACTGATACCTGGATTAATCAACTGGATGCTATTTGGGCGTTGATTGCCATGGGAGAGGAGTCTTTTATCTCTGAGGACAGAGCAAGGAAAATTCTAAAAACTATTTATAAGAATAACCGGACCACGATGGGCTGGTGCATGACCCGCACCGAAGACGGTGAACCGGTGGAATCGGACCAGGGTAAAGATGTATATACTACCTCGAATTATGTTTTTGCCCAGCTACTTGATTATTACGGCCTGACCAAAGAAAGCAAAGAAGTCTATAAAGTGATGGATAAAACTATCTTTCAACATGCCAATTCATTAATATCTCCGGACAACCTCAGGGCCGAGCTGGAACAGGAAGAAGGAGAATCGGCTCCGGGGCCCCATTATATCGTGGCCGCTTATCCCCGGCCTGGCGCAGTATTAACCCAGATAGTAATGCAGCATGTTAAAGAACTTCAAAAGCAAAAAGGTACTACAAAAATTGAGTCCCAACTATTGAAGTCCTTTGTAACAACTTTAATGAAGTAAACTTGATAGCGATCTTAAAGTGATTATTACGAAGGAGGTTATATCATGGGTGAAACGCTTACTGTAAAACTTGTTACTGTATGGCTTTTACTGCTGTTTTTTGGTAATTCCTTCGCCCGTGAAACACAAAGGCCAGCGAACAATTCCTGGGTGAAGATTCGGCGTTTATCAGCCGAAGACCATCAGAGAATGATGGATCTTCTGGGTATTGCCTCTCTTCGAACCGGTCGCAATGGTATGGATCCAAATGCACCGAATTACGCCAATTATGACGAGGCCAAGGCCAATCCCTACCCTGACCTGCCGGATCCGTTGGTATTGAAGAATGGACAGAAGGTTACAAAGACCAAGATGTGGTGGAACAAGAAACGCCCGGAAATCGTAGAAGACTTTGACAGGGAAATCTACGGCCGAGTCCCAAAGGACGCACCGAATGTGAACTGGGAAGTGATTAGCATGACTAATGAAAAAAATGGCGAAGTATCGGTTATTACAAAAAAACTCGTTGGTCATGTTGATAACTCATCATACCCGGCCATATCTGTCAATATCCAGGTGACATTAACTACGCCGGCCGAAGCCAAAGGTCCCGTGCCGGTTATCATGGAGTTCGGATTCGGCGGGCGCTTTGCCAGAGCCAGACGGGGTAGTGAACCTACCTGGCAACAGCAGGTACTTGCCAGGGGATGGGGGTATGCAATTATCCAGCCTAATAGCATACAGGCAGACAATGGCGCAGGTCTGACGCAGGGTATCATCGGCCTGTGCAACAAGGACCAGCACCGCAAGGCGGACGATTGGGGCACCTTACGTGCCTGGGCATGGGGCGCCAGCCGTGCCCTGGATTACTTTGAGATGGACGAGTCTGTAGACGCCAATCAAGTCGGGATTGAAGGCCACTCACGCTACGGCAAAGCTGCACTCGTGACGATGGCGTACGACCCGCGTTTTGCAATCACCTACGTCAGTTCTTCCGGCGCTGCAGGAGCCAGTCTTTTCCGTCGTGATTGGGGCGAGATCGTGGAAAACGTCGCGGGTTCGGGTGAATATCACTGGATGGCTGGTAATTTCCTCAAGTATGCCGGTCCATTGAGTTGGGATGATCTGCCTATTGATGCGCACGAACTCATAGCTCTTTGTGCTCCGCGGCCAGTATTTATCAGCGGCGGTGCAACCAATGGAGACGGATGGGTAGACGCCAGGGGTATGTTCATGGCCGCTACGGCGGCAGGGCCTGTGTACAAACTGCTGGGTAAAAAAGATATGGGAACTACCGAGTTCCCTCCGATAGGGACTGCGTTGATTGACGGTGAAATTGCTTTCCGCCAGCACAGGGGTGGACATACACCCGGGCCGAACTGGCCGACGTTTCTGGTGTTCGCTCAAAAATACATCAAACAAAATAAAGATATGCGTAAATCCGCGGAAATGTCCGGGTGAACATAACATCGAGTTGAAATAATATTTGAGATGAGAAAATGAATCGTATATATAAAATTGTATTTTTTGTTTTATTTACTGGAATTATCACTGCTGTTTTATGTCCCAATGTTGTTCGGGCTGTTGCCCGGACCGCGTATGTCGAGACATCACCTCAACAGGGTAGTTTCATTCTTGCACAAAAAGATATTGTCGCATCGCTGTATGTTGATACAAAGGATTACACCGGAGTCATACGTGCAGTAAAGGACTTGCAGGCTGATATTGCACGGGTAACATCTCTCACGCCAGAGGTTATTCATAACGAGGACGCCCTGCAAAAGAATGTCGTCATTATAGGTACGATTGGAAAGAGCCAAATTGTTGATCAACTGATTGACGACAAAAAAATCGATGTCACTCAGATAAAAGGCAAGTGGGAATCTTTTCTAATTCAGGTGTTGCCGGAACCGTTGCCCGGTGTCGAAAGCGCATTAGTTATTGCAGGCAGCGACAAACGGGGAACGATTTACGGTATATATGACCTGTCCGAGCAAATTGGAGTCTCTCCCTGGTATTGGTGGGCGGATGTTCCGGTCAAAACCAGTGATGCCCTTTTTGTAAAGCCGGGCAAATACATACAAGGCCCCCCTGCCGTCAAATATCGTGGCATCTTTTTGAACGATGAGGAGCCGGCTTTGGGTCGCTGGGTGGTGGAAAACTACGGCGGTTTCAATCACAAATTCTATGAGAGGCTATTCGAACTAATTTTACGTATGAAGGGCAACTATCTTTGGCCGGCAATGTGGTGGGCCTGCTTTAACAGTGATGACCCGAATAATCCGAAATTAGCTGACGAATACGGCATTGTAATGGGTACAACACACCATGAACCCATGATGCGTGCCCATAAGGAATGGGACAGAAGAAAAGACGGCCAATGGAACTATGAGACCAACGCTGAAAAGCTGCAAGAATTCTGGACAGAGGGCATTAAGCGTATGGGAGATCGCGAGAGTATTGTCACCCTGGCCATGCGGGGTGACGGCGATACCGCCATGAGCGAGAGTACAAATATCGCTCTATTGGAGAAAATTGTAGCCGACCAGCGCAAAATCATCGCTAAAGTCACCGGCAAAGATGTAACAAGTATCCCACAATTATGGGCCTTATATAAAGAAGTGCAGGATTACTATGATAAAGGTATGCGTGTACCTGAAGATGTTACGTTGTTATTGTGTGATGACAACTGGGGTAATGTCCGCAGGTTACCCAAACCTGATGATCCACCAAGATCAGGCGGATACGGCATGTATTATCATTTTGATTTTGTAGGCGGTCCCAGAAGTTATAAGTGGCTTAACACAAGCCCGATTGCGCGAGTATGGGAACAGATGCATCTGTGTTACCGTTTCGGTGTGGACAGAATATGGCTTGTGAATGTGGGCGACCTCAAGCCCATGGAATTTCCCATTACATTTTTCCTGGATTATGCAAGGAATCCTGAACAATGGCCTGCAGAGAGTTTGCCGGAATATACAAAGCTTTGGGCCAAGGAGCAATTCGGCCCTGAACATGCGTCAGAAATTGCAGATATAATATCTGAATATACGAAATTTAACAGTCGTCGGAAACCAGAAATGCTGGCCCCGGATACTTATAGCCTTATCAACTACCGCGAAGCCGAAACTATTGTCTCCGACTACAATAAGTTAGCGGAAAAAGCCGAGAGCATTAACAAGCTTATGCCTTCGAAATACAAGGATGCCTATTATCAGCTTGTGTTGCACCCTGTGATAGCCTGTGCCAATTTGAATGAGCTTCATGTAACAGTCGGAAAGAATCACCTCTACACCGAACAAGGACGTGCAGCTACAAACGATCTGGCTGATAAAGTTGAAGAATTGTTTAAAAAAGACGCCGAGATTTCCCATTATTACAATAAAGTCATGGCAGACGGTAAATGGAACCACATGATGGACCAAACGCATATCAGTTACAGGAACTGGCAGCAACCGAGAAGAGATGTCATGCCAAAAGTGGAAAAGATTGAGATACCTGACAAAGCGGATATGGGTGTGTCCATTGAAGGCGCTGATAGTTGGTGGCCGATGGAAGAGGGCAAAGCCGTTTTGCCTGAATTTGATCCCTATAATCAACAGAAGTATTATATAGAGGTATTCAATCGCGGACAGGTGCCTTTCGATTATAAAACCGAATCAGAAGAATCCTGGCTGCGGATTACCCCTGATAAGGGAACGGTTGAAAAGCAGCAACGTTTGTGGGTAAGTGTCAACTGGCAACAAACACCTAAAGGAAAGCATCAAGCTCCGATTACTGTAATCGGACCGAATGGAAACAACGTTATTGTTCAGGCAATCATCAACAATCCTGAATCTCCGGAGCGGGATAAGGTAAAAGGATTTGTGGAGAGCAACGGCTATGTTTCAATGGAAGCTGAGCATTACACCAGAGCAATCGATTCGGATTTGATAAAATGGCTGCATATACCGAATTTAAGTCGAACACTTTCCGGGATAACTCCTATGCCGGTGACAGCAAAAAGTCAGGTACCCGAAGGGGATAGCCCTCGATTGGAATACAAGATGTATTTGTTTAACAGCAGCACGGTGAAAGTAAGTGTGTATGTATCTCCCACACAAAACTTTCATGACACCCAGGGACTGCAGTATGCCGTTTCGTTCGATAATGAATCGCCGCAAATTATCAACATACATGAAAAAGACACGATCCCAGACTGGAAGTACCCTCCAACCTGGAATCAGGCGGTAAGTGAGAATATTAAAGTATTGACATCTGAGCATACGCTCGATAAGCCGGGCGAGCATGTTTTGAAATTCTGGATGGTTGACACGGGTATCGTGCTGCAAAAAATTGTTGTCGATCTGGGCGGTGTCAAACCAAGCTACCTCGGTCCGCCTGAGAGCTATTTCGCAAGCGCTGCTATTAGCTCGCAAGATAAAAAAAAGTGAAATAAGCCAAAATATTAGTAGTGCTTTCGTGACTGGCAAATACCGTAACCTATTCGTCGAGATCGGCCACAGCCCTCAGGAAGTGACCGAAAGAATTAACACAGCCTTCGAGCAACTTTTTCATGGTGAATCGAACAATGAGGCTGTTTACTTCCCTGCCGGTACTAATGCTAACGGTCCTCTCGCCTATATCTGCGATATCAACCATAATGATGTGCGTTCGGAAGGCATTTCATATGGTATGATGATAGCCGTTCAATTGAATAAAAAGACTGAATTCGACGCACTTTGGAACTGGGCTAAGATAAACATGTATCATAATGAGCCCAATCATCCTGCCTATGGTTACTTTTCATGGTCAGTAAAAAGGGACGGCACGCCGAACGACGAAATGCCCGCGGCTGATGGCGAAGAATACTTTATAACAGCTTTGTACTTTGCCACAGGACGATGGGGCAACGGTACTGGTATCTATAATTATAAGAACGAAGCGGACCGCCTGCTTACAGATATAAGACACCGAAAGCTCATTACCGGTCCCACGGTTGTGGGGACGCGAACCGCCGGTGACCTTTTTGACCCAAAGCACAAGATGGTTCGCTTCTCTCCGGTTATTGAAATTCGAGACCACACAGACCCATCCTATCATTTACCTGCGTTCTATGAACTATGGGCTTTATGGGGCCCGGTGGCCGACCGTTCATTCTGGGCCGAAGCAGCACAGGTTAGTCGAGATTTCTTTCAGAAAACCACGCATCCGGTTACAGGTCTGTCTCCTGAGTATGCCAATTTTGATGGTTCACCATGGGGCGGCACATGGAATTCCGAATCTGTAAATTTTATGAGCGATGCCTGGCGAACAGCTATGAATTGGTCTCTGGACTGGGCCTGGTGGGGCAAGGACATCAGGGAAAAACAACTAAGTGACTGCCTGCAGGCTTTTTTCGAGTCCAGGGGTATAAAAGATTATGAAAGCCACTTCACACTTGACGGCCGGCAGCCCTTAGTCGAATATCACTCGCCCGGCCTGGTGGCCATGAACGCCACAGCCTCTCTGGCAGCAACCCATGAACGTTCGAAGCGATTTGTCGAAGCGTTCTGGGACATGCCAGTCCCGTCGGGCCGATACCGTTATTATGATGGTATGCTATACATGCTGGCAATGCTTAACTGCAGTGGTCAGTTCCGCATTTGGTCTCCAGAACAATAACCTAAAAAAACAACCTATCTTTCTAACCTTTTAGGCTTTGAATCTTCCAAAAACCAATGATTTTTTAACAAAAAAACATGTTTTTATGTTAATATAGATAATATTATGAATACCAACCACTCAACTGCGAATCTGGGTACCAGATTATTGATATGTATATCGATTGTTTTCCTCGTGTCTTTGCAGGTTTTTTCTATAGAAATTCACATTGATGCTTTTTCGGGACACAAACCGATTTCTCCGTATATCTATGGGAGAAACAACTGCCTTTCCGATGATCCTAAACAATCCCTAACTGAAGCAGACTGGCAGATTCTCAAGGATGCAGGAGTAAGGATACTCCGTGAGAACGGCGGAAATAATTCCACAAAATATAACTGGATACTGAAACTGTCCAGTCACCCAGATTGGTACAACAATGTGTATTCACATAACTGGGATTTTGAGGCAACAAGCCTACAGAGAAACCTGCCCGGTGTTCAGGGCCTGTGGGCGTTCCAACTGATAGGAAAGGCTGCTGCAACCAACACCTATAATTTCAATGATTGGGAATACAACCGCTCGCAGTGGTGGGAAGGTGTATGTAATAACTGGGCCGGAGGCGGCGGTCCTCTGCCGGGCGGTGGCCAAAAGGAGGGTGACCCGAATCTTTATCTGGTGGATTGGTCTGCCGATGACACTGTTGGAATTCTGGATTATTGGTTTGACCCGGAAGGATTGGACCTGGATCCTAATAATTTTCGATATTGGAACATGGATAACGAGCCGGAGATATGGAGTGGGACACACGATGATGTTTATCCTGAACAACCACAGGTTGAGGAGTTCATGCAGGCGTATTTTAACGTAGCCAAAAAAGCCCGGGCGCTGTATCCAAATATTAAATTGGTTGGGCCGGTCGCTTGCAATGAATGGCAATGGTATAACTGGGACAATCAAAGGATTCAAGTCGGGCAGGACTATTATGTCTGGCTGGAGTATTTTATTAAACGAATCGGCCAAGAACAACAAGTCAGCGATGTCCGTTTGCTGGATGTCTTGGACATTCATTTTTATCCATACGAAACAAACCCTTCGGACATTGTGCAGCTTCACCGTGTCTGGTTCGATACGACTTACGACTATCCGGGCGCCAATGGTGTCAAAAGACTGGGCCAGTGGGGCTGGGATAACAGTATCACCCGCGAATATATATTCACACGCTGCCGACAATGGCTTGATCAGTACTTAGGGCCTGATCACGGCGTGACTTTAGGTGTCACGGAAATGGGCATTAAAGGGGACAATCCCAATGTGACCGCCGTCTGGTATGCCTCTACCCTGGGCGTATTTGCAGATGAAGGAGTTGAGCTGTTTACTCCCTGGAGCTGGAAGGTTGGTATGTGGGAGGTTTTGCACCTGTTTAGCCGATACTGTCAACCGATTCGGATTTTGTCCGTATCGAACGATGAAGAGACAGTCTCAGCGTATGCCTCAATTAGTGCGAATCTGGATGCTATTACCCTGATGATTGTGTGCCGTTCACTTAATCAGACAATAGACGTCACAGCAACCGTACACAATTTCCTGCTCGAAGACGGTTCGTACAACACACTGTTCCTTTCTAATCTACCCAACACTGAGACATTCCGTTCCGATCAAGATAATGCACTCAAACCCGGCGCGCTGTCAATTCACAACGGCATGATGAATATGTCATTACCACCATTGTCGGTTACAGCAATTTTGTTGCCCGGTCAACTGGAAAACAATCCTGTGGATATTTCATTTGCACGCATTAAATAATATTAATTTGTTTTTTGTTCGATGGATATAATTTTACTGAAACATTCAATAGTATTTGTAAATATGTGCGGTTGAATTTTTTCTGGATTATAACGTTACGTATCCGGATATTCAGTGCAAAGTAGATGTATCGGTTTTTCGTCCTCCTCGATCTTTGGGAAACGCCCTGCCTGTTTGAGGAAGCGATTGTCCTTAGCATCATCATTAACATCCGATACTTCCCCAACAATGACTGTTCCTTTGCCTTGTTGGCCATAGAACGTATGATAGATATACGGCTCAAGACATATGCTTTCACCCGGTGTTAGTATGATACGCTCTCCCGGCAGACATTTTTTCCTCACACCGTCAATAGAAATGGAAAATGATTCTTCTGAGAGTTCCTCATTGTCGTCGGACTTGTATAGCTCAAGAACCAAATTACCGCCGGCGCGGTTGATGATATCCTCTCTTTTCTTCCAATGGAAATGCATTGGTGTCACCTGCCCTTGTCTTACAATCATGAGTTTCTCGGCATACATCTTTGGGTATCGTGCGGGATTTTGATAATTGCCGTTGCGAAGAGTAAATAAGAGCAGTCCACACGATTCAAATTTACCGGAACCAAAATCTGTTATATCCCAACCCAGAGCGTTATCGTGAATTTCAGCTATCTCAGAACTTTTATCGTCCCAATCATCGGGATGCCAGAATGCAAATGGCGGTAGATTGAATCCAGCTTGCCTGAAAAGCTCCTTAGCCTCACTGATATATGCGTTGATAACTGAACGTTTCATTTTTATTTACATTCAATAATTTTAGCCGCCCAGTCAATGGTGGATGGATTTTGTCCATCAGGAAATTCCGGTAGTGTTAAAATCCCTTTTTCATCTGTTTTAACGACAGTGCTCTCTTTCCATTGGCCTTTTCTGGGATTGTACCATCGGAAGCTATACGAAGCATTAGGTTTGAATCCGCTTAACCTGGACAAAACCGCTTCATTCTCAAAGTAAAGCAAGGCAAAGTCTTTTTGAGCGGTTCTCATCATAAATGACCAACCATCCAGGCCCCTTTCAGGACTGTTTGGGGCTTTTCGAGGGTGTATATATTCAGAGCTGGGCTGTAATTGCTGGTACTTATCGCCCTCGGATAATATAAACGCCTTGAGATGTTGCATATATTGGCCAGACTCGTATTTCAATGCATCCCAAAAGTGGGGGCGAGCACCTGCCGGTTCCCCGATCGAGGTAATATCATAGGCACTTGTGCCATGCACATGCCCGGACAGCCCACCTGAAAGAACGGAGCCGTACATCTGAGCACGAGAGAAATAGTTATCGCGGGCTGTGTTAGCTGCGGGACGTTCACCGTTTGGCATATTTATCTCATGGTTCCAGCCAGTATAATACGGTTCAAAATTTATAGCCGGGTAAGGGGGATCAAGGTTGAAGAGGATTTCAATGGCCTTATAAACACCATGATCACGAGGTTTATTACCTACACTGTGCATGGTTAGCCAGGGACAATCCTGATTATGACCGAACTGTGTATAAGTGGAATTATTAATTAAGGTTGTATGTGGCTGCCCAAACGGCAATGGGCCGTATTTTTTTAAATGATACGTCAATGCCTCGTTAAATTCGTCTGCGGTTAGACTGTATTCTTTGGGTATCCAATCGAGATGAATACCGCTGAAGATAATATTATACGCACCGTATCTAGATATCAGGTACTGAACATAACGTGCGTAAGATTCATTAAAGTCAAAATAAGCCTTCCACGCCGGGCAATTGTCCCTTCTTATGGTTTCCAATAAGGGGACAAAGCCCTGATCTGACAAATGCTGCATTTTTTTGTCCAGACTCTGAAAATATTCCGGTATGATATGGTCGAAATCAGCCACACCCTTATGCTTAGGTGACATTTTAAAGGGCCTGTTACCATATTCATCACGCATATTCTTCGCCGCCATCCTGCCATCTTCAACAAAATAGTCGAATTTCTCCCACGCATTTCTCAAATATATGCCTCTTGAATCTGCATAGGTACTGGCATGGCCGTCTGATTCCCAATTCGGAAAACAAGCAATCATACTGACAGAATTGTGACCTTGTCTTTTCCGATATGCCACGGCGTCTTCAAATCCAATACCAGGGCCGGGCACATAATTCTTCGCTGAATTAA
The DNA here is from genome assembly GCA_964508785.1 of uncultured Pirellulales bacterium. Lineage (GTDB taxonomy): Bacteria > Planctomycetota > Phycisphaerae > Sedimentisphaerales > Anaerobacaceae > JAFGPS01. The sequence continues at coordinate 23,502 of CAZDVE010000051.1, forward strand.
TGCCCCTAAAAGGTAACCGCCACGTGGTTCCTGCCAGCCAGGTATCACCGACCATAAAGAACGGTGTACCATCAGCGTATTGTAATGCATGCCCATTGGAGGACAGACGAACGAAACCGCGGCGGTTAGGATTCTGCAGTTTTTCTTCTGCTGTCCAATCAAGGGCATTAAATCCGCCGACATGGTCGTTAAGCCCTTTATCATCAGATTGGTTTGATCCGCTGGTCCATTGCCATTTTCCGGGCTTCGTTGCCACCATGCGTACAACAAAAACATTATCACCATCCCAAAAACCATAAATTCGCTTTGTAATATTCGGGCCTTTGAGTTCCACCCAACATGTCACATCCGTATAACTATTCTCGTAATCTTTTTCCGCCTCGAGCGTAACTTCCTTCATCTCCCATACGTGAATATCTGAAGAGCCATCGGCGTTTAGTGCTTTAAGAGGAATGCTTACAAGGAATAGGAAAACAACAGAAAAGCATAACAGGTTTTTACGTTCGATATTCATAATAGATAAAATCCCGTGTATAATCATCCATTCAATATGTTGTCGGATAAGAATATCGAAAATTATCCATCATCTGTCTTTCGAACTGATGAACTGATATATAAACAAATTTCTACCAAATGTAATGATTATAGCACAACAGGGCGCATGCTTCAACTGCCGATGGAAAATCGGAGGTCGGGACAAAATTCGTGCTGTCATCTGCTTATAAGGACTTCATCGTGAGTTTGGCGCGAATGAATAACTTTTTTGCTTCCATTCATATAAATGTTTTCTTCGTGTTGCCACCAACTCCTGGAGAAATTGGATATTTACTGATTCCGGTTCCATTCCTTCTATCCATAACTCAAAGAATTGCATTAACATCTCACGCTCACCATGTAGTTCGTAAAACTCTATCGCCTGCCGAACAATTATTTTCAACTCTTCATTGGATTTCCATGGTTTGGGAATAAACCTGAAAATTTCTCCTTCGTTGATAGCTGTCAGTAGAGTATCAATATCAGTATATCCTGAAAGGACCACCCTGATGATGTGAGGATAATCTTTTTTCACGACTTTCAGAAGTTCAAGTCCATTCATCTCCGGCATGCGCATGTCTGTTACAATTACATTCACCTCCTGCTGTTCGAGGATTTCAAGTGCCTCTTTCCCACTATTAGCAAAAATAGTATTGTACGGTTCCTCCACTAGGCCTCTTTTAAGAGACGTGAGCACTTTTGCCTCATCGTCCACAAATAATACTGTTCTACCATCAACAAATAATACTTGCTCTTTTTCCATTGCTCATTATCTCCTTTTCTTCATTTTCTTTAGTTCCAATAGGAAGCTTTATAATAAATTTTGCCCCCTCACCGACAGTACTATCGACGAGGAGCTTGCCGTTGTGCTTGTTTACAATTATGTCATATGAGACGCTAAGACCCAAGCCGGTTCCTTTGCCAGTGGGCTTAGTTGTAAAAAATGGGTCGAAAATCTTTGACAACTTGTCCGGAGGGATGCCAGGCCCGTCATCAGCGATTTCACAGGCGACTCCGTTATCGGTTGCATATGTTCTAATTGTAATAGTCCCCTGGCCGTCTCTCTCTTGAGACCTGATTGCCTGCGCCGCGTTTATAAGAATATTAAGGAATACCTGGTTTATCTGGCCGGAGTTGCAGAAGACAAGAGGTACATCAGAAAATTCGGTCTTTATATCAGCGTCATATTTGATTTCGTTACTCGCCACGATAAGGGTGGTTTCAATTCCGTGATTGATATCATATTCATCGCGGCTTCCGGGTCGGTCTATCCTTGAAAAGTCTCTCAAGTTTTGAACAATGTTTGTAATCCTCTCCAACCCCTCTCTCGAATCATCGAATAATCCCTGAATATCATCAAGAATAAAACCTATCTTCTTATCATCACGAAATTGACTTATAAGATTAATTTTGTTCGATAGATCCTCTTGCCCCAATGATTTGATTATCTCAGCAAGTTCACCGTACATCACAAGCAATTCCCGAATCTTTTTAATATAACTCTCCAACGTTTGGAAGTTGCTGGCTACAAAGCCCACAGGAGTGTTCATCTCATGTGCAACACCAGCAGCCAATTGACCGATGGAGGCTAATTTTTCGTTCTGAACCAACTGAGATTGCATTTCTTTTAACTCATGATTGGCTTTTTCAAGCTTTTTGTAAGCAATTGCCGCAGATTCCTCCGCCTCTTTGCGGGCCGTGATATCAAAAAGTATCCCCTGACTTCCCCTAATTTCGCCATGGATGTTTTTAGCAAAGGTTGAATAAAGGGTAACGTATATCCGCTTCTTCTTTGCAGTCTTGAGAGCCAATTCATGGATTTCGATATGTTCATTTTTTAGCTCATTCAACAAACGTTTTTTATCCTTCTGGTCGAACCAAAAGCAGTCCGGCAAAAAAGGTTGATTGACTAACTCTTCTATTTCAGAAACTTCCAATAATCTCATAAACGCCGGATTGACATAAGTTATTTTTCCATCGAGGTCGAGGGTATAGATATTATTTTCAGAATTTTCCAATAAATTGCGAGTTCTATCTTCCTCTTCCTCCAACTTCGCTTTAATCGCTCTAAAAATGTCCGTTTGTGTCATAGTTCCAAACAACTTGTTATCATCCACAACAACAAGTCTTCGGACATGCAACTTGTCCATGAGTTTATTGGCACTAAAGATAGAATAATCCGACGGTATGCTCGTCACCGGAGAAGACATAACCTCTTCGACCTTTGTTTCCCATGGATTCTTTTGTGCTGAAGAGACTCTTTGAAGTAAATCTCTTTCCGAGAGAACACCTACTATCTCAGCAGCTTTCATGGCTACAACACAGGAAATATTGCGAGAATTCATAATTTCGGCTGCTTGTGCTACGGTCGCATCAGTCTGTATTACAGCCGTATCACTGCTCATTATCTCAGCAACATTTCTCCACATGCCGTAAGACGTTAAAGCCTTATTTAAATCAGTTTGCGTTACAATTCCAACCAGTAGTTTCTCAGCCAAAACCGGTAGCCTTTTAATGCACTTGGCTTCCATTATTTTGCTGGTGTCCAGAATAGACAAATCGGGAGAAACAATCTCCACAGGAGAAGACATTATTTCCGCCACCTTAGTTTTGCCAGAGACATTAACGTTACTGCCAATTCTCTTAAGAAAGTCCTTTTCAGTAACAATACCTGATACAATTCCGTCATCTACAACAACCACGCTCGAAATATTATTCTCAGACATTATATTCGCTACTGATACTATAGTTTCATCCGAGCAGGCAGTAATAACATCCTTGTTCATAACATCCTTAACCTCCAACCAAATCCGGGAATGTGTTATCAAACCTGCAGAAGAAGCATCCAAAGATTCTGTATTGATTAATCCGCTCAAATGCCTCTGATTTTCCATAAGCCTTCCCTCAAGTTAGTCTTTTTCAAGTAGCAACTTAGCCAGTTTTACAACCGGATATTTTATGAGTCCATATCAATCTCTTACACTTACCCTAACCGATGATCCTTTCGGCCACCATTTGTTCCTGTTCGACAGTTACGCCCTTTTTAGTCTAATGCAACAAACTAAGTCACCAGGATAGAGAAACTACGCATTTTTTCCAGTGCTTTCTCACCAACTTCGTTTTCATAATGTTATCCTTGGGCTGTCGCCTTATCATGTTCATTATGAAGGTTGTAATACTCTACTGCTTGCCGGATAGCAGGCTTGAATTCTTCCTCGAGATTCCACGGTTTGGTAATGTACTTGTAAATCTCTCCCTGATTAATCGCCGTAAGCAGAGTGGTTACCTGTGTAAATCCCGATAGAACCATCCTGACAATGTCGGGATACTTCTCTTTAACGATTCTAAGAAGCTCAATTCCAAGCATCTCTGGCATACGCATATCGGTTACAAGTACATGCACTTTTTTGTACTCGAGGATTTCAAGTGCTTCTTTTCCACTGTTGGCGAAAAGAGTATCATACGGCTCATCAAGAAGGCCTCTTTTCAGAGAGCTGAGGATTTTTTCCTCATCGTCCACAAATAATACTGTTCTCTTTTCCATTGCTTTCTATCTCCCTTTAAATATCTGGTTTTTTTCTGTTAATCGGAAGCTTAATGGGGAATTTCGTCCGATTTCACTATCAATCATTAACATCTATATCAAGATCGGGTATGGAACTGTCGACTTGGCAATCACCTTATCCCAAAGTCGTCCATCTTTCACTCCCCCATACATTTTTTAGAACATATTTACATAATAGCCTCCTTTTATAAACACCAACGCCAGTAAATACTTCGGCATAAAAAAGGCGTGAAAGAAGCAACATCCAACTAGTTCAACCTAAAATAAAAAAAACAGGTATGCTCACCATAATCATATCCCATAAGTGCTTATTATATAAGATGATATCTCCCTACACCTCTACCCTTTGATAGATTAGATTCTTTATTCAATACTCCGACTTATCGGACAAAATAATCCCCTAATTTTAATCCTTTATATGTGTTTTTAAATTGTTATAAAAAGGAAGGGCTTATACCGAATTAATCGATATAAGCCCCGAAGCTTCCTAAAGAGATAACC
>CAZDVE010000052.1:0-27840 GCA_964508785.1 uncultured Pirellulales bacterium
GGGGGCGCTTCCCACCGAAAGGTGGGCGATCCGGCTTATTTCCTGAATCTGGGTCTGGGATACGCATTCAGCAAACACTTAAAAGTTGCGGCTAATGTCCATCACTTATTGGGATTGTTTGGTGAGTCCCTCAACCAGAGAGATTACGCATTTTCCGGTATCCAACGCTCTTCAACCATGATAGACCCCACCTCGGTGTCTTTTACCCTGACCTACAAATTCTAGCGATCTATTAGATAACTCGAAGACAAACACGACCAAAGGGCTATGATGGCCATTGGCCAATATTGGAGGGCCGGACACCCTGGCAGCACCTGGATGGCAGCGTAGCTATCGCGCCTCATCGTATATGAATCTGGGTCTCCAGCATCAGCCGAATAAAAATCTGATGCTCCGTATTGACGGCTATTATTTGCTGGGCATCTTCAATAAAGACTTAAATAAACGTATCTACGGCGGTAATAATCCATGGTACTGCTCACATGCACCTGCAGCGGGTGTTAGTATGATGTATAAATTTTAGCTTCAACTATTTTGTATCGGGAAAGATAAAGAAATAAAAACGGCACAGTTGGGACTGTGCCGTTTTTTTTGACAGAAATTTGTTTTGATTTATCTATTTTTGTTACTCTAAGTCGAAAGGCGAGATGTAATCGCCATGTTTTTTTCCGGCTGTCTGCAGGCGACTGCGAGCCTCGTCAAAGGTATCAAAAACAATCTGGGGCGTATCAGAAACCTTCTCTGAGTAAATCTTCTCGACACGGTTAAGCTTGGCGAGATTTTCGGGTATGCAAATTCTAAATTGTTCGGTGTAATTTTCTTTTGTATAGTTAATACCAATTTTTTCGTTGAACAGCCTTGCTAAATCTTCATACATCGGTATCACACCGGTTGGTGTTTCGATGCCGTCAACATCGTCATTAACACGAAGCTCGGCCCAGAGAATCCAGATTAGTTTGTCCGCCATTGAGTTGAGATATTTACCGTCTTTTTTGTTCTTAAGGAAATAGTTGACTGAAAAAATCAACGGCGGTTTGTCTACACCGTCGACAAAATCCAGATTGTTCTGGATGTATCGACCGAGCGGTATTGAGAGGAAGTCGAGATTACTCATTAAATTAAATGTTCTGACACCTTCCTGTCCGAGTGTCGCTGCAGTGGTCTCGGATTCGAGACAGGCGCCTTTTAATATAATACCTTCTTCCCAATTGAAAGCCTGTTCGACGGGGACCCAGGTGTCACTGTCCCGGCCGCCGTAAACTATACCGCCGACAAGAACACCGTTCGGGTCGTCAATCAAAGGATCGCGGTTACTCAGATCTGCAATATTCAGGCAGTAGCGGGCGTTTTTATGTGAAGCAGTAATTTCATTTCCTTTATTGTCGGTTTTACCTTTGTGCCATTTTCCTGAGTGATTAATCCCTTCTGTGGGTAATTCCTTACCCATACCGAGCCAGTGTGGTTTTTTCCTGTCATCGATCAGGATATTTGAAAAAATTACTTCACGGGGATTTGTCAGGGCTTCGTAAATAATCGGGTCATCCTTGGAATTCACATCCCGAATGATACCGAAGATACCCTTTTCCACATTGACACATCTCATTTGGCCGTTTTGCTTTTTAAAATATGCAATATCATCACCAATGATGGTCTGTCCGGGCAGCATCGAAGTTGAGGTTTTTCCACATGCCGATGGAAATGCGCCGGTGAAGTAGGTTACCCGACCGGTTGGTCCATGGGCGCCGAGAACGAACATATGCTCGGCGAGCCAGCCTTGGTTTGATGCTTTGTTAATTGCCAACCGAAGGGCCAGTTTTTTCAGACCGATTGTGTTGCCGCCATATTGAGTGTTGACACTATAAACAATATCTTCTTCCAGGTCGATATAGACTCTGCGCTTATCGATGTTTTTGCTGACCGCGTTTTCAAGCTCACCTTCGGAGTGGAGAAATCTGAAGAATTCAGGTGAATCTCCGATTTTCTTAAACTGATCGTAGCCGGTTCTGTAAAGGATGCATTCGCTGTGTGCGACATACGGAGAGTCGGTTATCTGAACGCAGGGAATAGAGAAATCGGAATCGAGCGGACCTAAGCAGGAAAAAAGAACGAGCATTTCTCTTCCGATCATCGAATTCTTAAGAAAAGAACGAACCTCTTCAACACCGGCCTGCTTTTCGATGGAATTAAGGCTTGCGCCGAGGTCTGAACCTGCCGGTAGAAGGTACTTTGTTCTGGCTTTATCACGTGCCTGGTCATTATAGCCGTCGAAATGACAGGTATGACCGGAGGTCTCCAGTGCTATTTCCTCACCAAGTTCGATTGCTTTATGACGAATATAATCTCTGTCTGCATCGGAGTCGGTACAGACGTAAACAGAATCTGCTCCGGTAAGCTCAATCGCATCAGCAATAAATTTGTGCATCTTGGAATTATCCAGCGCAGTAAGTCTGCTGTAATGTTCTTCCGTCAATTTTTCTTTCAGTAATTCGCTCATATTACGCATTTGGAACTATTACCTCCCGTGAGAATTTATTTATACTCAAAAAAAAGCCGGAGAATTGTAACGGCACAAAGGGCAGCCGTCAACTCCTTTTTGTAAAAAACAGTAAAAGAAAATAAGAAAACCGGACCCGTTGGGCCCGGCTTTTATTGTCATCGTTCGGTGAATACGATACTGAAATTAAGATAGATGCTCAGTCGAGCAATCCTATGAGGACCAGCCTTGCCTGCTGTCGGAATGCCAATACTTCGCGTAGTTCCTTTTGTGCCTGAGCCAATTGCTTTTTTGCCTTTGCTCTGGCTCGTTGCAGTTCGAGCATTTTTTGCCTGATTGCTTCAGGAGTAGCATTGAAATCTTCTATAAGTACAAGAAGCTCCCGGCATATTTTTTCACCTTGAGTTTGCCGCTGATTGGTTTGATTTATAAGAGAAGGACCGGAGGTCATAATGTTACCCGAGCCGCCGAATTGGTATTGAAAGCCACCTCCGAAACCACCCCCTTGTGGCGAACCGGTACTGCTGATAAAGCTGCTGCTAAAGGGCAGGCCGATACTCACAGTTGCCTGCTCTTGATAAGCTTTGACTTTATTTAGTTTAGGCTCGATAATTTTCCATTGTGCTTCGTTGACATCAAGGGCTTGTTTCATCGCCTCGGTTTCCTGCTCCTGGGCTATTTTTTGCATTTCTCTGATTCTTTGTTCCGGCCTGAGACCTCGAAACCGTTCAAATCTCCGCCTGTTTCTTTCAAATTCTGCCATTTGCTCAGTTGACCAATCCTGCATCTGTTTTTTATTTTCTTCCGAGGTTATTTGCTGGTCTTGTTCGAAATCATTTTCGTATTCCGGCTGTTGTTCCTCTGATGTTTGGGACATGCTTTGGCCCATAAATGCTCCCGTCGAAAAAAGAACAATCAGAGCAAGTATAATTTTTCGCCGTGACATTGTATGCTCCTTTCCTTAAACAATCAGTACGTTAAAATCTGCACTTTCTGCCGAAATTGCTCGAAACTGAGCTCGTCTTTTGAGAATGCATCAACATTTGACTTTTTCGCGCGTATCGTCAAAACCGTAACCGCAGAGACGCGCGTCTCACTGTATCGGCTCATACTTCCGTCGTACATTTCGCCACCCATTCCACCGCCGTAACTTCCCATTCCGCTGGCCATACCTCCGCCCATTCCCATGCTCATACCACCGCCCATTCCACCGCCGCCATAGCCACCGGCTCTTGTCGAAGATCTTGTCCTGGAACGGGTCGAGCTTCGTCCATAGACCTCCCATCCGCCCATCATCATACCACCGGATTGTTGACCGGTCCCGGTAACACTAAGAATAATCCACTCGTCAGGCATTAAGTTTCGAATATTCGTAGCGTGCTTTAGTGTCTTTATAAGCTCAGTCTTTAATTCATTAACCATCTGGCCGCTGTATTCTCTTAATGAACCATCTCTACCAATGCGACCGGCACCCGGCGTGAATATCCTCTCTCTGGTCTGTTGCCATGTTGGGTCAATATCTTCGGCTGTTTCGTCCTTTGTCTGCTCCTGCGACTGTTGGGCGGGTGTGAATGTATATTCGACTTCCATCATAAAGACAACGCCGTAGCCCTGTATATAGACCGCTTCCGTCTGCCGATTATCTCTTCCGAAGAAATCGCCGAAATCGCGAAAAACACCCTGAATCATCCGAGGTTCTTTGAACTTATCGTCAAGGATGTTCGACATTATGTACATATCTTCGACCGTTCCGGCGAGTTCTTTCTGTTTGACATCTGTGGCAGGTACAATTAGAATTCTCCGGCCTCCGGTTCGCCCGATTGTCGGTTGTGTAGTCGCAGCGACTCTTCCGCGATAACGAGTACCGAATATGTCAGATGGTTGTATGCCTATGGGTGATTCGGGAATACCGTCTCTGATGTTTGTTGTTACATTGGTGAACGGCTTGCTGGGCGGGTCAAATGTATAGCCTTCCTTCGATAGCGTAACTTCGCCGCTCCAGCCGTAGGGAACTCTCAGGTTATATCTGCCTCTGGCATCCGTAACGGTAGAAAAACCGTTGTCTGTGCTGACTCTTACACCCGGAATCGGTGCACCATCTATCTTTACGGTATCGGATATCGTGAGCATTTGCGATTCGGCGAAGTAGTCTTGATTATCTAAATCAGCTTTTACTGCTGAGTATGTCCTGCTTGGAGGCGTGAGTTCATAACCTTCTTTTACCGGTTTAACTATGCCGCTCCAGCCGTACTCGACTTTGGCGCTATAACGACCTTCCTTATCGGTAACTGGAGCACCCGGCAGACCCTTCAATAAAATTCCCGCGATGTTAATATCCCCGGAAATCTCCCGTGTAATCGGTACCGGTTCAAAATCTTGATGCATCATGTCACGAACGATATTAGTATAGGGCTGGTAGGGAGGACCAAACTTATAACCTTCTTTTAAAGGTGTCACTCTGCCGGACCAGCCGTAATCAATGGTAGCTTGATAAAATCCCTTTGAATCCGAGAGAGGATCCCCCGGCAGGCCGTGCATTGTTACTCCCTCGATGCCGACATTGCCGGAGATAATCAAAGTGATTCGTTCTGCTGCATAGTTTTGATTGGACCAGTCACGATTAACCGGATTATATTGCTTCCGGGGTGGCCGAAAGCTATAACCTTCTTTTACAGGCGTAACATCGCCGACCCAATCGTTTCCTACAATGACACTGTAAAAGCCGTTCTCATCGGTTACAGGATTTCCCGGCAGGCCCTGCATTTCTACTCCGCCTATACCCACTTTACCGGAGATAGTGAAGGTTTTGATCTCGGATGTACTCTGAGCAGCGGTGAAACTACCTGTTACCAAAGTGACAATAAGAAGTACGACAATTTTTTTGTTAGAAGATTTCATTTTTATCCCTTTCTTTTATCTGTATATTCAATATTAGGATTGTTTTCTAATTTTCTTCGATACGTCGAAGGTCGTTCGTTCTGGTAGCAAGTGCCACTAAGCCGTTTCCTAATCGAGTATTGTCTTGTCGTCGATTGAACTCTATCTTTTCCAGGGCGGCGGCAATCCACTGTCGGTCTTTAGCTCTGGCTGCTTCGATTAACTGAACCAATTCCTTGATGCGCTGGTCCGTCATGGTACTGGAAGCGGCTAAAGCCTGCTCGGCGAACTCAGCCAGGTCACGGCTGAGCTGTTGGGCAAGTTCGTTTTTTATTTGAGTTAAACTATTTGCATAAGTCCGTTGCCATTGTTCGCTAAGCTGCTCTTGAAGTTGCTGCCTGATGGCTGGTTCCAGAGCGGCCTGCAGCTCTTCTATGTCCACAGCAGGCACAAAAAGCCGGCCTGTAATAAATCCAAGCCCTATTAAAAGCACTGCGGCTGCAGCGATTTTTATTGTTTGGATGTTACAGAACACCTGCCGTATTCCCGCATGGTTGTTCTTGGGTCTTTCTTTTGTGTTGGAAAGTGTATCACGGACACGTTCCTTGGTCCGTTCTAATCCTTCCGAAGAAGGTTCAATCTGCGAGAGAACTTTTAACCTGTAGCGTATTTGTTGTTCTTCTTTTTCCGACATTTTATATCTCCTTTTCGGTAGTATTTTTCTGATTCGTCCCAAGTGTATCGCGAAGACGGTTCAAGGCCTTGGAGCACAAGGCCCGAACATGATGCGGCGTTTTTTCCATTTGTTCGGCTATGTCGTCGTAAGAAAGCTGCTGGATATATCGCATGACAAGGGCCTGACGCCAGGACTTGTTTAATTGTCCGATGGCATCGAGTACTTCTTCCAGCTCTTCTGTCTGTATCAATTTACTCAGCGGCGAACTATCTATCGAGACCGGCTTACAAACTTCCGGATTCAATTGAAGCTCTTGTCGAAATTTTCGCCGCCAGTCGAAGGCCAGGTTTATTGCAGTCTTACGGGCGTAAGCGTCACGGCTGATACATTTTTTGAATCCTCTTGAATTACTTAGTTTTATAAATAATTCCTGCATCAATTCCTCTGCCGTTTCTTCGCGCAATGTCAGCCGGGTCAGAAGCGTGTAGAGACTCGCCCCGGACTTATCCAACAATTCTAAAAGCTCTCTGTGCCGTTTCTGCAAAAAACCTCCTAATGAAGTTCAAAGTGCCTAAAGTTAAAAGTTACTAAAGTTGTAAATTTACACTTTAGTTCACTTTAAGTACTTTAGCTCACTTTTAACTTACTCATTATTATAGACGAAAGAAGCATCCGCGGCGCAACTTCTTTTTTTGCGTAATTTTTGCGCATAAAAAAAGGTCCTGCCATTTGGCAGGACCCATTTGGTTTTCAAGCTGTATCCTTGGTTAGCAAGGAATCACATTAGTTGCACAAGGGCCCTTTTTGCCCTGTCCGACTTCAAACTCGACTTTTTGGCCTTCATCGAGCGATGCGTAGCCACTGGTTTTAATCTCTGAGTGGTGGACGAATAAATCTTCGCCGCCATCGTCCGGATTAATAAAACCAAATCCCTTGCTCGAATTGAACCATTTTACTGTACCTATACTCACTTGAATTTCTCCTTGGCCTGTATGTTGGCCGACTAAATAATATCTCTCATTTTTTAGTTTATGGGGGATACTCCTGAGAGATGAAAGAATATTCACCACTTAAATCAATATAATATCGTAATATCTGATATAGTTCAATTAAAAAAAATTCGTCATTTAAAAAAAATAGTTATTTGTGCCGTCTGTGTTATTCGGTCGATGCTTCAGGATAAGTTAAAATCTTCGTTCTTTGCTCCTGGAGCACTTTGTCACGATGTACACGACAGAAGTCCTCATGATTATAGATACTCAGGGTGCACTTGCAGCCCGGGAAACCACATTTTCTGCCATCAGGCGAAGTTTTTAGCGGCTTTTTCATACTTACTCCTTTAAGAAAAAAAGCCACAAAGGTTAGTTATCTTCCTTTGCGGCTTAAAGACTTTCTAATCTTTTGTACTGAATTATCTTTTTATTATAATACAACATTTCCGGGCTCTGTCAATATTTAAATTATTTCCCTGAAATTTTGTCCGTAAAATTCCGGTATAATTAGTCCTTTTCTGTTTTATTCTCACACATTTTGTGTACAATGTTCGTAATAATGACCGATAAAAATTTATTGGTTTAATTTATTTTTGAGTGCTTGAGTAAGGAAATTAGGCCGGTTTAAGCGAATTTGAAAAAGCAGTTAGGTGCGAAAAATAATTCATCCCGATAGAGACTTGTACTTTTTAAAGCCCCTATTTAGTCTTAGTTAGTTGGAATTAACTTCTCTGAACGCATTATTAACCTCCTGTTGATTTAGATATATCGCAACAAGCCTCCCTTTAGTCCAGCTCTGTTTCTGATAGGTATATAAATACAGGAGATTTAATATGAAGATACTTTTTGTCAATCCGGACATACCGCTTACTTTCTGGAGTTTCAAAAACGCCCTGAAGTTCATCTCAAGAAAAGCAGTTGTACCTCCGCTGGGATTATTGACGGTTGCTGCCATACTGCCACAAGATTGGGAAACAAAGTTAGTTGATTTGACTACAACGAAATTACGAGACCGAGACATTCGCTGGGCCGATTATGTATTTATTACTGCTATGCTCATCCAGCGAAAGTCCGCCGATCAGGTAATCGAACGATGCCACAGGATCGGAACCAAAGTCGTAGCGGGCGGCCCTCTTTTTACCAGTCTTCCTGAACAGTATATGCACATAGATCACTTAGTACTGAAAGAAGCCGAACTGACTTTGCCGCTGTTCGTACGAGACGTTCAAAACGGTTGTCCCAGGAAAGTGTACAACACGCACGAGAAAGCGGATTTGCATGAAACTCCGATTCCCATTTGGAATCTTATCAAAATGAAGAAGTACGCCATGATGTGTATCCAATATTCACGGGGGTGTCCTTTCGATTGTGATTTCTGCGATGTTACAACCTTGTTCGGACACAAAATCCGCACGAAGACTACGGAACAGGTGCTGGGAGAATTGGAGACTTTGTATTCTCTTGGCTGGCGAGACGAAGTGTTTTTTGTGGATGATAACTTTATTGGAAACAAAAGCCTTCTTAAAACAAAGTTACTTCCTGCCATTATAGACTGGATGAAAAGCAGGCAATACCCTTTTTCGTTCAATACTCAGGCGTCCATAAATCTCGCAGATGATGAAGAGTTAATGGACTTGATGGTGCAGGCCGGTTTTGATTGTGTTTTCGTTGGTATTGAAAGTCCCAATGAGGAGTGTTTGAGCGAATGCAACAAAGTCCAGAACAAAGGACGGGATTTAGTTGCCTGCGTCAAAAAGATCCAACGATTCGGAATGCAGGTACAAGCAGGATTTATTCTTGGCTTCGACAGCGATAAGCAATCGGTTTTCGACAGCCTGATCCATTTCATTCAGAAAAGCGGGGTAGTTACAGCTATGGTTGGACTGCTCAACGCCCCCAGGGGAACGAAACTATATCGCAGACTTATGAACGAGAACAGACTCTCGGAAGAGGCCACGGGCGATAATACGGATTTCTCGATAAATTTTGTCCCCAAAATGGGAATTGAAGATCTTCTCAAGGGGTATAAAAAAGTTGTAAGCACCATCTATTCACCCAGAAACTACTATGAAAGAATCCTGACATTTTTGAGGGATTATAAACCCGGCAAAAATAACAAGGCAAGATACAGATACTGCGATATCAAGGCATTTGTGAAATCTATCTGGCATCTCGGAATAATAGGTAAAGGCCGGCTATCCTATTGGAAACTAATTTTCTGGTCTATTATCAAAAAGCCGCAACATTTTCACTTAGCCGTTACGCTTGCTATTTGTGGATTCCACTTTCGCTCTATATTTGAAAGCTATAGCAATGCGTAATCAGAAAATTTATTTGCGAACTGTTAACAAGACAGAGTTTCTATTTTTTGTGTAAAAAAGGCCGAGCTTTTAAGCCCGGCCGGTTTTAGTGGATATTATGCTTGATTTACTTTTTCACCGTAAACTCGTACTCGTGGATTTTGTCTTTTTGCAGATATTTCCCCTGACACCGAAGGATAAAACCATCGTCGGTTTTCTTGTATATAAAATCCTTGCCGCTGAATAAGTCCTTAGGCATATTTTTAGGAAGTTCATCAGGTAATTTACCGGTTTTAATCCGGCTAAGGCAGATTTCAATGGCTGTAATAACGGCGTTGAAGGATGTTCTGCGCATTGTCTCCTGAGCATATATCTTAGCGAATGCCGGTATGAATGTTCCTGCCAACGCCTCCGCCGGATCGTTCGTGTCAAAGTCGTCCGACAACTGCTTTAACTTTGCATAAGCTAATTCATAGGGCATAGGCGTACATAGCACTACCAGGACCGAATTCATACGCTCCAAATAAATTCCTCTGGCTTGCTCAAGTGTCTTCCCATCAATCGCCTTGACAATTCCTTTGATTTTCTTCTGGTTGGACCCGGTAATAATCCCGATACTGGAATCAGTAAGAATCCGCGCCGTCTTCTCGACATTTTCCATTTGCATAAGGTCCGTTACAATCTCCATTTCTATCTTGAGCGGCCTGATAGGATAAATATCCACTGCATTGGATGTCACAAGCTCATTCTTAAACCATCGAAGCAATTCTTCATCCCGGCTGATTTGGCCGACAATATCCTGCATGCATTTGTAGCCGAGCTTTCGTACCGATAAAGTCACAAGATATGAAATGATTGTATCGTCACCGATATGGCGAGCAAGCGTCACCGTCATCAGACACCGCTCAAGGGCTCCCTTGTAGTCTCCATCCGAAGCACGCATGCGTGCATCGGCGGCAAGGACAAAGGTAAGAAACCGTACTTGTGCCATCTGTGGCAAAAGGCACTCGAAGCCCTGCGAGTATCGCACACCCCAATTGCAATACAGTACTTCAGCGGCCGCCTCGGCGAACTGTATCGCTCCTTTGCATTTGTTGATGTATTCCCGGGTTGTATCGTCCGGCGCAATCTCACCTCTGGCTACATCCGCAATATGGTCCCGTGCATCTTTGTCAAGATCCGCCAGTGACAGGAATCCCTGGTAATATAACAACGCCGCATTGTCCGGGTCTGGTGGAATCGCCAAAACGGGCGAGACGGCAAACATTACCACCAGACTGATAAATATCATCTTAGTATGTAAACGATTAAATATTTTTTTCATTTTTCTATCCTTTCTGTTTCAAGATCCGTTTATCCCTTCAATCAAATCCCGCATCGAAATACTTGATGACCGTGGTCCCAACACATCAAGAGTATCTTGAAATTGCTGGTCTAATGCATCTAAACCTCCTCGTTGGTAAGATAATCTCATTGACATCATGGATATCAACTTCATTTCCTGCTGGGTGACTTTTCGGTGTCTGGTTGTATGGGTTTCGGGCGTATGCTCGTCCCGGCCGAGGAAAAGACCTACAACCAGTATAATTGCGGCCGCTGCAGCGATAAGTTTTGTTAATCTTTTTTGAACGGCAAATCTGAATATGCAGGATTTATAATCTTTTGATGTTGATTTGATAGTTTCTTCCATAGCTGCATAGGAATCATCCAGCGTTTGCTTATCCATTTGTTCGCCGGTCTTCATGTTCGGTTTCTCGCGTCTTATGAGTTTTTCAATTTCATTTAAGAGTCTCATTTGGTCACCACATTATTCAATTTAGAACGAAGCTTATTTAAACCGTATCGGTATCGGCTCTGGATCGTGTTGATAGAAACTCCGAGCGCCTCGGCAATTTCACGAAACCGCATTTCCTGATGCAGGTGCAGTACAATGACCTCACGCTGCTCGTATGGAAGGCGGGCAAGCAATTTATTTATTTGGCCGAATTGCTCACATTCAATCGCATAATCAAGCGGCCCGTTCGAATTAGTATCGGTCTCTTTGGTTTCATCCAGTTCGGTGTTTTGGCCGGCCTTCAGCCGGTTTCTGTCACGGGCCAGGTTCGCGACGCAGGTTGAGAAGTAACCTTTGAGTGTCCCGCTGAGACGGAAAGCCCCAACGGTTCCGGCAAATGATACAAAGGTATCATGCACAACGTCTTCGGCAATGCTTCGATCCCGCAATAATGTAACAGCCAATCCGAGCAGGTCGTCTTTGTACTTTTCATAGATGCGACGGAAGGCATCTTTGTTGCCGCGATTAAACTTCCATACAAGTATCTTGTCCTCAATCATCGAATATGCTTATCCAATTAAGGAAACGGCCGTTTCTTACTGATATAACGAATCGAAGGTTTATTTTAGTCTATTTTTTGTGTAATTTTGTATGAAAAGCGAAGAAAAAAGGCCGAGCCGTTAAGCTCGGCCGGTTTTAGAGGACATTATACTCGATTTACTTTCTTGCCTTGAACTCGTACTCGTGGATTTTGTCTTTGCCCAAATCTTTTCCCTGACAGCGTAGGATAAAACCATCATCGTTTTTTTCGTACTCGAAATCCTTACCGCTAAATAAATCCTTCGGTAAACCTACAGGCAGTTTATCGGGGAGTTGGCCGGTTTTAGCCTTTAAGAGATAAATATCTATCGCTGCGACAACAGCATTCAAACTTGTTTTAAAGACCATCTCATTGGTGCAGGGCCTGATTATGGAGGATAACATAATGGATGTCATGACAGCTACTGGATTTGTACCGGCCTCTTTTGTAATTTTCTCATTTAGTTTATCAAGCTCTCTGTAAGCATTTTCATAAGGTAAAGCCATTGCGCCCTGAACCGAAGCTATACAATCCAAATAGTATTTTCTGCTTTCGGCAAAATATTCATCATCGCCATTTCGGTTTTTTTCAATTATTTCCTTGGGAATCTGGTTTAATATTCCGTCTTCACTATGAGCATTGAGAATTTCATCAATCCTCTCTTTTCGAATTTCCCTTGCCGAAATTTCCGCTTCGTTAACGACAGCAGATATGAATGAAGGTCTTTTTGCTGATATATCAATCATCTGATTTTTAAGCCATTCCAGGGTCTCCACGTCGGCAGGCATCTCCGAAAGAATAATTTTAATATGCTTATTAGCCAGACCGTTCATCGCGATACCAATCAAATTGGATATTATCAAGTCATCGCCGATATGCCGGGCCATCCTGTGAATGGTTAAACACCTTTCTAATGACGTTTTATAGTCTCCGTCAATTAAGGATACTTTTGAGTCGGCAACCAACATAAAAGCCAACTTCCTTACTGTAGCAAGCTCCGGCATCATTAAATCGAGACCTTTCGAATGGTCCCGTCCCCAGTCACAGTCGGGTATTTGCGAAGCAGTTGTAGCAAGTTCTATTATAGGCCGATTTTTCTCAAAGTATTGTCTTATCTGGTCATTAGGTTTAATCTTCCCATCTCGTAAATCGTCCAACATTTTATTTAAATCCCTATCCGGTTCCTCATAGAGAATGAAAGCTCGTAAATAAAGAACCGCCGCGTTGTCCGGGGGAAATCCTAAAACAGGTGGAGACATCGTGATCATTGCCAAAAAAATACAGATTATTCCAATACGTGCTTTATAATAGTTTTTTGCCATCGTTATATCCTTTCGATTTAAACGCCGTCAATATCTGTAAGTAGTTCCTGAACTGTTATTTTTTTCGACTTTAGGCCGAGTTTCTCAATGGCATTATCACATTGAGTTTCTACTGCTTCTATACCACCGTTGTAATAAGCGATTTTTAGTGCCCTCATAGTCAACATCTTAGCCGGGGGTTGAGTGAATTCGGTGACATCGACGTTCTCGTTCTTCGTATCCTGATTATAGAGAATCATGAAAAGTCCGATTGCCAAAATTATTACCGCTGCGACGGCAAATTTAACAATCGGGCTTTTTAAGATACTTGTCCACAGAAATGATGTCGATACTTTAGCTGCTCGTGACTGAAGAGTTTGGAATTCATCCGGGTATTTCTGCTGCCACTTTTTTTCATCGAATTGAGGCTTCTCTGTATTAATGACCCTGGAGATTAAGTCGTTCAGCCATTTATCATTTTTTTTATTCATAATTAAAACCCGTTTATACCGTGACGTTTTATATATTGGGCCATCTTTTTCTTTGCCCTTCGCAGTCTTCCGTTTATCGCCTGTTCGGATATTCCGAGCACAGAGGAAATCTGTTCGTAAGAAAGTCCATCGTAGAACCGCAGATAGATTATTTCTTTTCCATAGGCCGATAGTTTATTCAGGGCTTCTCTTACAATTTCAGTTGAATCATCGCTGTTTGTTTTTGTTGTTGTACCTGAGAGTTCGTCGGTTCTTTGACGACCATTTTCACGTCGGATTAAATCTCTTGCCGTGTTTCGACAAATCGCTGCCAGCCAGCCGGGAAATTTCTTTTCATTTTTTAATTGCGGCAGTTTCACCGCAGCCTTTGCGAAAGCCGTTTGTGTGGCATCTTCCGCCAAATCTCGTTCACCTGTGATAGAGTGAGCGATTGCGACCATGACCGGATAATATCGTCGACACAATTCTGTAAAGCTCTCTGTGTTCCCTTTGATTGCTGCTTTTACTAATACTGTATCCGGCTCTTGAACCACAAACTTTGCTTTCTCTTTCGTCTTTAGCTTTTTTTCGCTGAATCAGTTTCCACTATTAAAGACTCCTTTTCTCTATCAAAATGGGCGCATGAATTTCTGCTCTTTTGATGTTTTTTCATTATATCTGATTTAGTTGAGATAAAAAATCAGCAACTTTGATAACGAAATAATGACAAAAAGCAGGAGCAGAGACGCACCTCGTGATTTTTATCTCCTAAGGCAAGCTTTATTGAATTACTGCATTTACCAGCTTGCCAAATTTGCACTTATGTCTTTAGATTTTGTTTCTATGCCCTTAAAATGGAAAATATGTAATATTTTCGGACTAATTTGGCCGTGTCGGCGATAAAGTAAATCTCAATAGAAAGACATCTTGTTTCTTCCTGTCCGGGCTTTCGGTTTAATATCTTAAGAAAAAAGTGTTTGACAGAGTCTCCATCCATTCCGACAATACACGGTTTAATCCGGTAATGGGAAATCCGACAATATTTTGGCAGTACCAATGTGGAGTGGATTAAAGCTTCATAAGCAGAGAAAAACCGGATTATCAATAGTAGGAGTTCAGATATGACGCCTAACCAGCAAGAGAATTCAGGTATGCA
Source organism: uncultured Pirellulales bacterium (assembly GCA_964508785.1). Lineage (GTDB taxonomy): Bacteria > Planctomycetota > Phycisphaerae > Sedimentisphaerales > Anaerobacaceae > JAFGPS01. Next base: position 14,621 of record CAZDVE010000052.1, read on the forward strand.
GGATAAAGACCGGCAGGTTATGCATATGAATCCTCGCATCGAAAAGGACCGTCAACTGATATTAGATGCCCAGAAGAAGGGTAAGGGAGCGTTATTTAAGGTATTTGTAAGATTATCAGGTCCCGGCTGGCTGCAAAGCGGAATCACCTTAGGCGGCGGTTCTTTGTCATCGAGCCTTTATTTGGGTGTGCTGGTGGGCTTTAGCTTTATGTGGCTCCAGCCTCTTGCGATGATTTTAGGCATCATCATGCTCAGTGCAATCGCATACGTGACACTTTCAACAGGGCAGCGTCCCTTACGCGGCATAAATGAGCATGTCAGCCCTGTACTCGGCTGGGGCTGGTTGCTTGCCTCGATGATGGCAAACCTCGTCTGGTCACTGCCTCAATTCGCACTCGGAACGGCCGCTCTGCGACAGAACCTTCTTCCCGGACTCATCGGCCCTTCAGTTATGGCCGAGATACCGGGGAAAATGATTGCCGGAGCAATATTTCTGGCAATTTGCCTGACTGTTACTATGACTTATGGTGTTGGCGGCAGGGGAGTGAAAATATTTGAAATCCTTATTAAGACAATTGTTAGTATCATTGTCTTGAGTTTTATTGGCGTTGTCGTCAAGCTTAGTATCGAAGGAAAGATACTCTGGGGCGAAATCCTGAGCGGCTTGATTCCCGATTTAAGCCTCTTCATGAAGCCTACAGACAAAATAATGCCGCACATACAGCAGGTTGCCGAACAGTTTCGACCGTTTTGGACAAATATGATTGTGGGCCAGCAGCGTGATGTTATGATCAGCGCCGCTGCGACGGCTGTGGGTATCAATATGACCTTCCTGCTGCCGTATTCGATGCTGCGCAAAGGTTGGGACAAGTACTTCCGCGGCCTGGCGATTTTTGATTTGTCAACAGGATTGTTCATCCCCTTTATCCTTGCAACCGGCTGTGTTGTAATAGCGTCAAGCAGTCAGTTCCATGCCGTACCGGCGGCGGGTTTAGTCGCCGATAAACCCGGTGGTCAAATAACCGCCGAGCCGGCTCCAAACCTTGTCGGTCCCTACAATGGGCTGCTTAAGAGCAGACTACAATTCCAGATTGGCCAGGATGAATTTGGTAAACTTACGCCCGAACAGGTAAAGCAAATGACCGAGACATTACCCTGGGCCGACAAAAAGATGGCGGCAATGTTAGTCAAGCGCGATGCGTTTAACCTTGCCGATACGTTGACTCCTCTTACTGGTCCGGTTGTTGCTCAGTATCTTTTCGGATTCGGCGTTATCGGAATGGCAATGAGTGCCGCAACAATGTTGATGACAATCAACGGACTTTGCTTTGCCGAACTGCTCGGCAAACCGCCGCGGGGCTGGCCGCAGAGAATCGGGTCTCTTATGGTTTGCGTGGGCGCGCTCGGGCCGTTTTTCTGGAAAGACGCCGCACCGTACCTGGCGGTGCCGACCTCGGTATTTGCGATGACATTATTACCTATAGCCTATATCGCCTTTTATTTCCTGATGAACCAGAGAAGCTTTCTTGGTGACAGTATGCCGACCGGCGTCAAACGTATCATTTGGAATGTCCTTATGGGGCTTGCAACAGCCGGAGCCGGTTTTGGTGGAATCTGGAGTATTTGGTCTCAAACACAAAAACGGTTCGGCTCAGGCTGGTATGGTATTGGTGTTGTTGTTCTATTTGTAGTATTGTGTATTATTGTACATTTTGTTCGTTCAAAGCCTAAGGTATCATGACACATAAACAATGGGAAAAGTTATTAGCTGTAATTAACGGCGAGGTCAATAAGCCTTTGCCGGTAGGTTTCATTATCGACAGTCCCTGGTTTCCGGACTGGGTGGGTATATCTGCTCTCGACTATTTCTCCAGCGAACAGATATGGTTCGAGGCCAATCTAAAAGCAGTTCGGCAATTTCCAGACATTATTTTTATACCCGGATTCTGGGCCGAGTTTGGAATGTGTACTGAACCATCCGCCTTCGGAGTAAAATGTTCCTGGCAGGAGAATGAGCTGCCCTTCCCGGAGAAAACCATAACTGATATTCAAAAAATCGACTCACTTGGTAAACCTGATCCTAAAAAAGATGGTTTGTTGCCGTTTGTTCTCAATCGGCTCAGGCATTATCAAAGCCAAATTGAGCGGGAAGGTCACAGCATCAGATTTGCAGTCTCGCGCGGGCCGTTGAATATAGCTTCCTTTCTTATGGGCAGCACGGAATTCCTTATGGCTATCCGCACCGACCCGGAACAAATTCAACGCTTGCTCGGAACTATAACGGATTTCATCACGGACTGGCTCGGATATCAAATCGAGACATTTCCTTCTATCGATGGAATTTTTATTCTTGATGATATTGTTGGTTTTCTCGGAAAGCAGGATTTCGAGCAAAATGCTTTACCCTATCTTAAAAATATTTACCAGTCATTTGATGTGAATGTAAAGATGTTTCATAATGATGCAGCCGGTATTGTGTGTGCGCCCTACCTTACTCAAATCGGTGTGAATATATTCAATTTTAGCTTTGAACATAGTCTGTCGCAAATGAAAGAGCTCACGAATAATGCCGTTACTTTACTTGGTAATATCCCACCCCGTGACGTTCTTGCCGATGGTACCACTGAAGATGTGCGTGAAAGCGTTAAATCGGCGATTGAGTCTGTGAACGACAAAAGTCGTATCATTCTCTCATGCGGCGGGGGAATGCCGTTCGGTGTTTCGACAGAAAATATTGAAGCATTCCAAAAGGCCGTAAGGGATAATTAAGCACACTTGATATCTACAACCCTTACTGCTTTGATACGAATAAAAACTGTTCCGAAAAACATCGCTGTCACTTTTTATCGAATGGCAGCTTGACGCCTCCTTTTTCGGTTCGGATTACATCCGGTTTTGCTCCGACCTCTTCTGCCTTTTTTCCCTCTTTAACGCGGCATACAAGACCCTTGGAAATTTTTGACGCATCGCCTGAAACCACTTTGGCATACGACATTGTTTGAGCAACCTTTAATACTTCAATGGTAGCGAGACGATTTTCAATTGTTCCCAGGGATTCATTAGTATCGGCGTCGAAGACTTCTTTACCCAGATCGAACACATCGAGCAGCATACCTTTTGCCATTCTTTCACCGCCCTGGTTCAGAATTATCATCTGGTCGTCACCCTGCTGTATCGCGGCAATTTTGATAGGATACACGCGGTCGATTATCGCCTCTATCACATCGTTGGCGATTAGGGAAATAAAAGCATCGCGCACCTGGGCCGAATCCCATTCTGCAGGGTCTTGTTCGTCGGCAAGCTTTCTGACCTCTTCGTTTTCGAGGTATTTTTGTACGTTCGAGGCCACGACAATCTGCTTCGTAGAACTGTCAACAAGGCGATAATTGAAATTGAATCTTGCCTTGAATTCGGTCACAGTATAATTGGCGGCCTTGAGGTGTTTGTCTGTCCTCTCGATAACAGCCTGCGTTATTGTTCCTACGAGCAGATAGTCGGCGCCGAGAGTTTCAGCAAGTTTTGCCTGTTCTGCCAGAGGAGCGTCGAAGGAAAGGAGCATTCTCTTTTCGCCGACAAAGTCACTGATGCTTTCACGGTCAAGAACAGCGAATTTATTGGTCTGAGTCAGCCCCATTGCAAGCCGCTGTGAGAACAGCGAGGAAAGCATGTCACCGGATATTGTAAGGTTCAAGAAGCGGTAGCTATTCTGCATTGTTTTCGCCGGCATTAAGGCGATTTTTACTCTTTGGGTCTGTCCGCGTGCAGCGTAGTCATAAACGGAAACGCGGAGTTTTACCTGGTATGTATTCTGGTCGGTTTGCTTTTCCTCGAGAACATCATAGCTTTTTACGAGCCCGCCGATTTCGGTTGTGTAAACCGTCCCTTCTGTAGCTACATCAACCGAATCGAATTCTATTCTTCTTTGACCCGGCTGCTCTGAACTAATTCCCGCGCCGGCGCCGCTGTAGCCGAATTCATACCTGCCGGAACCGACTTTGACTCCTCTTACCTGTTCAACCGCCCTGTACAATGCGTTTTTTATAGCCTCATCTCTGTTACGGCCCTGACCGGTGACTTCGCGGGTAATAACATTTTTCGTTCCGGTTTTCAAAAGACCGCCTGATGCGTCAGGTTTTTTGCCTGTGTCACCGGCAGGATTCCCGCTTTCAGCCGGGGCATTTTCGGCGATTACAACTGCGGCAGTCAGCAGGCACAACATGAATATGTATATTATCTTTTTCATCTTTGCGCTCTCCGAATGGCATAACTGTTAATTTTTCTACCAGGCAACGGATTTATCGCTGCCTCTTTTACCGACGAGCACCTCGTCCTGCCAGAATCTTAGTCCGCTTTTCACATCGCTCAATTTCAGTTGGAAATAGTATTCGACCTGCTGGCGATTGCGGTCGTAGCGAATGTTTCTCTGAAAGATTTTGCCGGAGATGGTCAGTTCCGGCGCGATTAGGGTTTTCTTTTGAGCAGTTGTTTCCTGGTCGAATTCATCGGAATCTCTGAGCTCTCTCGTTTCATGGAGCAGCTCGTCGGCCCCGGAACCGATTGCCGAGGTCATGACCGCTTGTCCGCTGTTGAGCATCTCCGTCTCGACTTTAACCATTAGCTGGTCGGTGTCGATTCTCTGCATAGTATCGTTTACTATTCGGCCGGTGGCGACCACGTATCTGCCGCCCCCCTCTTTTTTAAGAGCGCCCGAACCTATCATGGACTGGATCAGTTTGCTTGCGGCCTGGTCGAAGTCCCTGTAATCCAGGGCCATGACGGCTTTGCCCTCATCGTTCATGATGTCAATGTTGGTTGTTTCCGGACCGGAACAGCCCGCCACTACGAGAGCTGTTAACATTATGATATTTACTATTTTTGTTTTCATATTCTACTCCCACTTTCTTGTATCCATTCTGAAATCTACTGCGTTTGTTCTCGGCGCGACTACCTTAAAGCTGAAGGTTGTCTTTCCCGTCGCCGACATCGGCAGCCACGTACTGGTTTTTGTATCGACCGGAAGCCCGTCCGCATCCAGCCATTGGACTTTGTATCTGAAGCGTTTGGTGTCATACGATTTGTTGAATCCTGTTACGTAAAGCTCAAGCATCCCGGCATCGTTTCTCCGTGTGACAGCCTCAGTGACTTCAAGACCTTCACCTATCAGGGCACTGAAGGCATGGGTGACGGGTCTGGTAACTATGTTGCTGCCGAGCGTATCACTTCCAACTCCTTCTCTCATGTGGATTCTTGAATCTTTCGTGTTGGAACAGCTACAGGCCAGAACCGTCAGTGTGATTAAAAGAAATCCTAATTTTTTCATATCGTTTCTCCCTTAACATTTATTTTCATTGTTTAATATGTCATCAGGTCATAAACCGGCTTTGCCGATCGGAACGGTATTTTAACATAGACCAGCGAATTTTTACAAGCGGGTATTTTTATTTGAAAAGATTCCGCGCCGGGAGGTTCAATGGTGATTATCCTGTCGGCCGGGATGGGAAATCTTGCAACCTGGAAATCCTTTGGTAAAGTAGTCCAAATTCTGACATCGGCGGCAGTTGTGGCGAACGAATAGGCGGCGACGAGCAAAGAAGCAAGTTTGGAAGAGGAGTCGCCTTTCTTTTCCAGGGCATACTGGGCAACTGCCTTTGATGTAGTTGAAATAATGGCTCTGGTTAGAATACCTTTGAAGTCTTTATTAAATTCCGTTTGAACGACCCGGTCCATGTGAGCGACATGTTGGGTCTTGTAATTACTGCCACCGGCTATAATAGACAGATAGGGATACGCCTGTTCTCTGAAATTGAGTTTCGGCAGAGCTATTCCAATATATTTTACCTTGTCTGTTTCAATAAACAGGGGTATGTCGATTCTGAATTCATCTTTAACAGGTCCCATACCATTTTCAAATATCACCCACACCGTATCTGTCAACTGCTTTTGGCCGTCGAGAACCTGTTCGGTTACAGCTAAGTCTTCCGCCATATAATCATTGTCGCTAACCATTCCGTATGATTCCTTCAGAAGAGAAGAGGCTTTGGAATAATCACCGACAAGATTAAAAAAGACCCCTGCGATATAAGTTGTGAAGGGATTGACGAAATCGGGGTATGACTCGAAATTATATAAACCGGGATATTTATCGGCTATTAACTGCCTGGTTTCCGGATTTTCAACGCTTTTCTTTACTTGCGAATCTTTTTTCTCATCTGCCTCATTCAACTCGTCCTGAAGCTTTTTTATTTCTTTTGCGAATTTTTCTTTTGCCCTTCTTTGTCTATCGAGGGCCCTGTTGAATTCAACTCTTGCCAAATCGTTTTCACCGAGGGCCATAAAGTTAAGAGCCTTGTAAGTATTAATCATTATGCCGTCGTATTCCTGACCTACATAAGGGATGATGTTCTCGCTAACGGCTATTGCAGCAGCGGAATCGAAAGTTTCATTCTGATAATCGAAGAAGTTCAGCATCTCTTCCGATTTATCGAAATATTCGTTGCTTTGCCGGTAGTTCTGTTTAATCCTCTCGATGCAGCCGAGCTGCATGGACCATAATAAATCCTCTCCTTTAGGATTCTCGCCTTTGCTTATTTTTGATTGTGCGAATTCTACGGAATCATCGAAATCGCCTGAATTCAGGTAGTTTGTTCTAAAGGAGTTATTAAACTTTAGAAGGTTACTTTTAGGGGCATTACACCCTGTTATAAAGACAACCGTGATTAAGATAAAACAGAGGATATGGTTATGGTAGTTTTTATTCATCTTGCACGCCGTATTTTTCAGCTTTTGGATGTCATAACACTTATTGTCTTATAAGTTAGGTGCATAAAGCCGTCATCGATATTGGTTTTCGAGAGATTTTTACCTGTTCTGTATTCACGCTTTCACCTAATCCGAATATCTTCTTCGCATTTAGTTTTCGGAATCTTATCAAAAATGTTTCTAAACTGCAATAATTCAAAGAATTTTTAACAAATTCTTTTTGTTGCTTGATATAGATTATTAACGACAACTTATATGAATGTTATGTTCGCCGAAATATTTTGGAAACAGCGGTTGTTGATAATTCTGTATTCGATAGACGAGATGATTTAGAAGGTTTTATATCGGCTGGGCGATGAATAGAGGAAAAGAAAAAAGGCTAAGGATTTTTGACCTTAGCCTCTTTTGAGTTTGTCTAATGTTGCTAAAGAAGTAAAGGATTAATAATCTTTACCAGTTGTAAGTCGATCTTACCGGTAAGCTGGTACAAATACTTCTTACTATGCGTTGAATTCTTTGCTCCTCGTTGGGTGTTAAAGCAGGGTCGGTTTCGCCGCCGAATAACTCAGCTATCGGACCGGTCATTAGGTCATTTTCCTCGCTTCTTGTGTTACCTCCGGCTATCACTCCCAGGAAAACGCCCGATGAAGATCGCCCGGTTTTGCCTGTCCCTTTACCCATCCATACGATGCTGCCGTCTTCGGAGTCAATCATTTTTGCAGTCATTGTTATCTCTTCATCGAAGCGGGGTATATTGACAATCAAAACTATGGGAACTTTTAAAATCAGCCCGGCTTCTGTAGCTGCTTCTATAGTTGTCAGGTCGCTTGATTCGAGTTCCTGCTCTTCAAGTTTCTGCCTGACCTGTGCCAGAGCTATGGGTGCGTAGCCATTATCTAATAATTCCATCGCAAAGAAATCCGCAATTTGGTCCTTGGCGGTTTCGCTTTTAACGGCACCTTCAATTGCGACAATGGCGACTTTTTCTACATTGTTAAAGTCATAACTGGATCTAAAGGAACTCTTTTTTGCAAGACAACCACCGGCAATCAGAACGGCTATTGACGAGATATACACAAAGATTTTCATCAACTGTACCTCCCAGAGAATATTGGTGAGCTATAAATATTAAGGTTATTATATAGATTTTATGCGAAATTGTCAATGCTTTTTTTTGCCTTTCCCCGTTATATCGCCATTTAGCGAATTATGTGAAGAAGTTATCGGATATAACCTTTTTTCGTGGGTAAAAAAAAGAAGAGGATTTCTGCGGTTCTTAACCTATATGTGGATATTTCTTGGTATGGAGGATTCAAAACGAGAAGCTAATATTGATTTATGTCTTAAAAAAAGAGAGTAACCGTGCTGTGAACATGGCTTTGATTATATGAGTCTAAAAGAAGCCGTTGGCATAACTGGGATGTTTTTTCGGGCGATTCGGCCATTTCAGTACATCGAACAGGAACTCGCTGGCCTGACGTATCATAACAGACGGCATATAGGGACACATTTCGAGTGAGCCAATTATTTCGTTGCCGTTTTTACTTATGACATTCAATAAATAGTCCCAGTTTTCCCGAGGTATGCCGCCGTGTACGCCGGGTGGTACATGGTCATCTATCCGGCCGTAGTTATCAGTAAGGTGGATATGGGCTATTTTTGGGGCCAAATAGTCAACATATTGCTTGAAGGAGTGCTGACTGTCGAGATTTACGTAACCTGTATCAAGGCAATACCGTAAGGAGTCGAACCTCTCGCCGGCTTGTTTAAGCAACGACAACGGGCCGGTTTCAAGGCATAACTTGACATTGTTATTCTCGGCCATTTTGACTATGTCAGCGGTAAAACTGCACCCATCGAGTTCCGGTTTATTAGGAATTCCAAGACTTTTTAAATCGGTAACAATATTTGCACCGAGCAGCTTGGCACATTCGATTTGTTCATTCCATTGTTCCAATGTTGGATTGTCATCGCGTGAGCGCATCACTACCAGCATATCCTGCGTAGCAGCGGCCAGCCTGGCCCAATTACGTCTTTCGTATCTGCACTCGCTCTGGCCTTTTATATTAGGCCACAGTTCTATGCCAAATCCCAGAGATTGTAGAAACTGGCACTCCTGTTCTAAAGACAGCGGGTGCTCCCGTCCCCAAAATATCATCGAAGATACAACATAATTGATTCGCATTTAACAATCTCCGTTTACGGGCGATAAATACTGCTTTTCGCAGAGACACTAATATTATCGAACAAAAATAGGGCCGTATTTACAGTTTGTAGAGAAATGGATGATATATTAGTCAGATAATGAGGTTTTAATAATGGATTGATGCGTTTGAACTTATAGGGCTTGTCGGTTGTTTTTCGATAAATATTTTTATACTCAGTGTAGTACTAATTATGGATTATATTTCCTGATACGGCAATAACATGCTTGTATATAGATAGATATGTATTTTTTAAAGTGTATGATAGTGAAGATTTTGATATTACTTTTATAGATATCTCAGCAGTAGAATAACATTTTATTTTATATCAAAGGCATCAGATTTCCTATTTTGTGTAAAATTCCCAATCTTACTTTATAGATTTTAAGCTTTATTTTATCTATAAATATTGCTCTTATCGGACTTTTTCTTTTGACATAAATAATAAACAGTTATAATTTATGGCTGACGTATCTGGAGGAGTGGTGAGAAGGCTTCATTTAGTTTCATATCAAGCTTTCCACCACAGGAAAATATTTTTTAGAAGTGAAGAAGTATTGAGGGCAGGTTCGAGTCGACAGTCGAATTCTGTTGGTTTGGGCTGTTAAAAGGGGAGTTAATTTGCTTGGTGTTATGACTACAGGAAAAAACCTTCTCAAATCTAATTACTCAACTAAGGTCTTATATAGTAACCGTAATTGAACGGATTTATGATAATCCCAAGACTTGGAAGGGGAAGAAGATGACCTTGGACATTTTTGTAAACCAGATCGTTCGGTATTTTTCATTTCTATACCATCAAGTTGGATTCGTGGGTGGGGGATTATTTATCGCAGCCGTTACAACGCTGATTCTACTGTTGTTAATTTTGAAGCGAAGAAAGGCAAAGGGGATGAATGTACTGATATTTCATAATAAACAGCAGCATCAGGAAAAGACTTCACAACAATGGGAAAAAGCGAAGACGCATATTGAAAAACTTCTTTACGAAATCACGGAGCAAGGGGCAGCTAATGAATCTCCGTGTCGGCTGCCTGCAGAATTATTAGTTGATAAAGGACGACATTATAGTAAAATCCTCGGGCAAAGGCGTACCGACGAGATGCTAATAGACAGAACTGAAAAATCGAACCGGTTAAAAAGGGCCGGTTCGCTTCTGGATGTTCAGGAACTTCAAGATGTGGCTACTTTGGCTAAACAGTTACGGGCGCGAAGTCGGCATCGAGTCAGGAGTTGAAAAACAGCCAAAAGAAAGCCCCTGCTCCAGGAGGAGGAGGTAGAGGAAAGCAGAGGCTTAAATGATAGTGTGCGGTGAAGTATACCTGCCCAGGTTATTCTCTGTAAATATGTTCCACCAGCGATGTGAAGTGTAACACTTTTTATAAATTTATCGCTTTTTTTACATTTGACTTTTTTGTCGATAGAATCGGCCATCCTGTAAAACGGCTTATAAGGCAATAAACGGCACATTTCTCGCGGTTTCAGATTAGTTACTTTGGAGTCTTCTGAAAGTGACATTTCAAGGAAATACGATAATTTGGAGTATTTTTTCCTCGGCGTGAATTTTGCAGCACTGCCGAAAGATTACAGACCAGCTTACAAAGAAAATCAAAAAAAGGCTGAAATTGATACATGAAAATCGTGTTTTGTTTGTAACAACTGATACAATCTAAATATATCCCACCCTTCTGCTCACGATATTTCTTACATACTTCCTCTAAGCTATTCTAAATAGTTCGCTATTCCACCTCTAAAGAAATCTCCGGTAGGTCTTCGTATGGTTCAGTTACCAGTTCGATGCCGGTTCCGTTCGGATCGAGATTTCGGCTGTATTGTTTGTCGACCGGATTGTTCCAGTGCTCGTGAACACCTAAGCTCTCAATTAGTCCTCCATTGTTGTTCGGGTCGTAAATAACGCCGGACGGTGGTTCGGGGATAAGTGCTGCCTCATGCAGATAATCATGCGCTCCGGACATGTGTGGATGAGTGGGCCACTCGTTATACAAAAAGTCGAAAGCCACCGAATCGATCGCAATCTTATCCTGCGAGAGGAAGATGCTCGACGGCCAGTCATAGTTGAACGGCTCCATCTGCCATTTGACCGGGAAGGAATCCCAGCTTTGGCCTGCGTAAAGCCCGTCAATTAAGGTTAGGAGCGTTTTGCCGCCAAGCTTCGGATGTCCCAGCAGGTCAACCGTCGCCCTGTACCTTCCCATCCCGGGTGATTCGCCCGGCAATACTCTCGACCAATGCATATCGTAGTAACCGTGGGTGTTTGGTATTCTCAAAGAGCCGTAGTGGTTTTTACCGCCGAGTGTAATTCCGGCATGTTCGTGACCTTTTAGAATGGGAAAGTTAATAAAGTAATCCGCCTGAGCGAAATGTGCCGGAATATAATCCTGTTGCGTGACATCGTTCCAGTGGGCGGGATCGGGGTCGCTCCAGTAGAAAGGTGCATTGGGATCGAAAGTCACTGTTGTCCTGCCGTAAAGGGGATAGTGCGGTTTTGTCAGATAGACGACATCCGGACACTCCGCGGCGACCATATCGTACCAGTAATTCGGCATGCCCTGCGTAGGGTCACCTATGCTTATATCGTTGGGGCTGACTCCGGCGACGTCGATTAGCTGCTGTAAAAGTGCTATTGCGAGCTGGGGAGAATTGTCTATCTGGTTGTGGCGGTTGCCCCAGAAGCCGGAGGGTTTGACGCCGTTATTGACGCCGTACATCAATACGAAATTTACTTTTATCGCGACTTTTTCACCCGGCATGTAGCCGATGTCATCCTTGCCCATTTGCTGATTGAAGTTTCTGAATATGGCGTCCCAGGAATTGGCATCGCTGCTTTCGCCTGTTAATGCCTGAAGTGCCTTTGACAGCATTTCGGTAACAACCGTTTGGTCGGTGCATTCCTCGTCGTACCAGTATGGCGGCCCATCGCCGTCCCAGTTGGTTGCGTTGGGGTCATGAATCCAGGCAACCCTGCCCGGATGGATACCTTTGCCTTCACCGACCGGGCTGTTTGCGGTGAATTGTTCCTGGCTATAAGCTATTTTAGGCTCGGTGCTGCTCATAGCTGAGAAGATAAAACCGATGCTGATGATTATACATGTTACGGCTGGTATGTAGCGTGCCCGCGCAATTGCACTTTTTGCCTTTCGATAGGCGGTGACCGAGCCGATTGTCCCCAACAGCCAGACGATAAAGCCTGATGCCAGTGGAAACGCCACATGCTGGCATGGATATGTCGCACGGGAAGGTTTTGGAATTACGCGCACGAGGAACCAAATGAGTGCAGCTAAGCCGATAAATGGGCCCAGCCACAAAAGCCACCAGCGTTTTCGAGTTTGCGGAATGACTTTACCTGTTTTGGGACAATGCTTGTTTTGGTCTTTGCTTTTCAAAGTCGGCATAATTATCCTCCTGTTCTCGATGAGACCTGATTTGATGACCTTATTTTTCCCCCAGGATGCACCAAAAAGACCACATAGCAAAGAACGAAAATTTAAGATTTTACGACGAAATAATATAGCACAATTGAGCAGCCGAGTCAAACGCTTTCCGGAGAGCATGACGTTGAAAACTGAATTTGGAATATTAGAATCCGATTGTGATGCGAAATTACTAAAATGGGCCGGGTTGGATTCGAACTTAAATTCACAAAGCAAGTCAAATAAGGAACTTAGCAAAAACACAAATTCTAAGAGGGTGCATAATTCTGAAATTTGCCCTAAATTAGGGCAAATTATTACTGCTTGGCCGAGCTTGTCGGAAGAGGTCAAAAAGAGAATCATGGCCTTAATCACAACGAAATAAAATGTTAAACATATCGATCAGATACAGAAACCGGCCAATTTGGGCGAAGGATAGATTGCCAATCAACAATTTCTAAAATGCATAATATTATGATTTCCCTTAGCTCTGTTTGTTATCATCTCCATCACGGCCTATGAAGGTGCACATTTTGTGAGAATTCTGAACGTTTCTATTGCACATAGATTTTTTTTCTTTCTGTAAACATACTTTAAGGTCATTCATATTTCTTACTTAAAGTGAAGCTTTACAGTAATAACAAAGGTCCGCTTTTAGAGAGAAATGACTGTATTACGATCTCTTAAACATTTAAAAAAGCGCTCAAGGTTAAGGCTAAACCACGGCAAATAAATCTTTTTGAGGATTAATATGTAAAAAGGAGCTTATATCGAATTAATCGATATAAGCCCCGAAGCTTCCTAAAGAGATAACCCTGCTTTTCTT
>CAZDVE010000053.1:0-27575 GCA_964508785.1 uncultured Pirellulales bacterium
GTATTTGGTGATGCTGTCTCCTGCATCCGGATCGTAGGAACCGGAACCGTCCAGCTGGACGGGTGTGCCCACTTGAGTGAAATACGGGCCGCCTGCATCCGCGACAGGCGGATTGTTTTCCGGTGGTTCGCCGCCTTCCTCGACCGTGACCGTGACGGTAGCTGTGTCCGTGCCGCCTTTACCGTCACCGGCGATATAATCGAAGGTGTCGGTGCCCGTGAATCCGGTATCGGGAGTGTATGTGAGATGGCTGCCGTGATTGTCGGTTGTTCCGTGAGGTGGGTCCGTGGCGCTATTGATGTGCAGAGGGTCTCCGTCCGGGTCGTTGTCGTTGGTTAGGACATAGATATCGACCGCAGTATTTTGTGGTGTGGTTGCCGAATCATTGTTCGCCACAGGCGGATTATTCGTAGGTGGAGGGGTCTCGCTGAGGTACCAGAACTTATTGCCCGTGAGGGTCTTGCCGCTAAGCGGTGTTTCGTATTTTATTCTTTGGCCTGAAGCAGAGCCGCCTATCGAAAAAGAGCCTTTAAATGAATAATCTGATTTGCCTTCGCATACGATGGTGAAGTACTCGTAGCCCTGTTCTGTTTCGAGTCCGTACCATCCGTCCGAGCCGGTCGTGTCACTGCTTACTTCATCTCCGAGAGTACTGCTTGAATGCGAACCGTAGAGTCTTAATTTCACGTTTGACAATCCCTGTGACGTGGGAGGCTCACTTAGGTACTCGCCCTCGTAAACGCGCCCTGAAAGAATCTCTGCTCTGCTTGTAGAAGTAAATCCTGTAATCAATAAAAATAATACAGCCGAAATGTAAAGTGAAGATTTGAGTTTCATGTTCCTACCCTCTCAAAATAAGATGACATGACGCCATAACTTGGAAGTCTCGATTGCAGACGGGTTCTTGGAGTACGAAACATAGATGACTATTACAACTTCCCCACTAACCTGCCCGACTCCAAAGATTGCAGCAATATAACAATTCAGGTTCATCTATGCAATATAAATCCTTAAAATTTGCTTTGTCGATGTCCGAATAAGTTGTTCTCGTTTTTCAACGATATGGTTTTTAAATATTAAAAACTTGCTTTTATACGCTTTTTCCTGGTGTGAATGGACAGTTGCTATAATGCAATATTTGTGGCAAAATGAAAATAAAAATTAACAATAGATAAGAAAGGGCCGGTTTTATGTATTTACGAAAGACTCTCAAAAACATATCGGTTTTTTGTATGTGTATATCCATGATATTTACTTGTACGACATGTCATGGACGGTTACAGACCCGGAATGAGACTTTTAAAACTATTGAAGAAGGATTCCAACAGCCTCCCTGCACTGCCGGAGTTCGCTGTTTCTGGTGGTGGCTCAACGGTAATGTCACGAAGCAGGCGATTACTCGTGACCTGGAACAGATGAAAGCCAAAGGTTTCAGCGGTGCTTTGATTGTCGATGCTGGCGGGGCGGATCAGCGGAACAACCGGCAGGTCCCGGCCGGACCGATGTTTGCAAGCCCCGAGTGGACGCAGCTTTTCGTCCATGCCGTACAGGAGGCGAATCGGCTCGGTCTGGAATTGAGCTTGAACATACAAAGCGGCTGGAATCTGGGCGGACCGCCTGTCACGCCTGAGATGGCGGCGAAAACGTTAACCTGGTCGGAGGTGGAAATCGACGGCCCGCAGCAAGTAGAACAAAAACTCCCGGTGCCCGGACATTTGTCGGATTACTATCGTGACATCGCCGTTCTGGCTTACCCGTTAAAAGTGTTGTCACCAAGAGCTTCCACGAGACATACGCACAGGCCTATTAGGGATTTGGAAAAGAAAGCGGTCTTTGAAGAAATCGGCTGGGCCGCTCCCGACTGCCGTTTTTTGCTGGAAGATGTACCGGCGGTCGAAGGCGAGGAAGATGCCCTGTTGGAAGATGTTGTGGATCTTACCGGCAATCTATCCGAGGACGGGACTTTGAGCTGGCAGGTTCCCTCCGGCAGATGGGTGGTACTGCGTTTCGGTTATACACTCAACGGTGTGGGAATTTCGACATACAGCGGCGACTGGAAAGGCCACGTCATTGATTATATGGACGCCGATATATTTAAGAGCTATTGGGATATGGTCATCGTGCCTTTGCTCGACGAGATTGGACCGCACGCAGGAGCGACATTGAAATACCTGCATACTGACAGTTGGGAATGCGGCGGGGCGAACTGGACCCGGTATTTTCAGCGGGAGTTTTTAGAACGAAGGGGATATGACATTACTCCCTATCTTCCGATTATCGCGGGGAAAATTATTGAAAACCGGGATGTGAGTAACCGTTTTCTTGCTGATTTCAGAAAGAACGTCGGTGATTGTGTGGCGGAAAATCATTATGGGATTTTTGCGGAATTGTCACGTGCGCGTGGTTTGGGAATCCATCCGGAATCAGGCGGGCCACATGCAGGGCCGTTCGACGCCATCAAGTGCATGGGACGAAGTGACATTGCGCTGGGTGAGTTCTGGGTTCCTTCCCCCCACCGCTCGAAGCTGTATGAGCGCTTTTATACAAAGCAAACCTCTTCCGTCGCACATATTTACGGTTTGAAGTATGCCGCTGCCGAGGCTTTTACCTCGATAGGCCCGCATTGGGAAGATGTCTTATGGTCGTCGCAAAAGCCGACATTCGAGCATGAAATATGCTCCGGCCTGAATCTTTGCTTTATTCATACTTTTACATGTTCACCGGTTCAGATGGGATTGCCGGGACAGGAGTACTTCGCAGGCACTCACTTTAATCCTAACGTCACATGGTGGGAGTATGCCGGCGCCTTTCTGGATTATATACATCGCTGTCAGTTTCTCGTGCAGCAGGGGACATTCGTCGCCGACGTCCTCTATTATCAGGGGGATCATGTCCCAAACTTAGTCAGATTGAAAGAGGCCGATCCCGCTAATGTCCTGCCCGGTTATGATTACGATGTTGTCAACGAGGAGATTCTTATTAATGGAACGAATGTCAAAAACGAGCGTATTTATTTGGACAGCGGAATGCAATATCGCATCCTTGTTCTGCCGGACCACAAGGTGTTGTCTCTGGCGGCGTTGAAAAAAGTCAAACAGCTTGTTGCCGATGGCGCTATTGTGTTTGGGGGAAAACCGGTTAAGACCGTAAGTTTGGTAGACTATCCGGATTGCGACGATGAATTTAATATAATTGCCGACCAGGTATGGGGTACCGAACCTGATTCGTCGGGACAAAACGTTTTCGGAAAAGGAATGGTTATATGGGGCGGGGACATCCGGCAGGTCCTTATGGACCTTGGACTGGAACCGGACTTTGCCGTCAACAATTCCGAATCGGACGACGTATTCGACTATATTCATTATAAAATTTGTGATGCCGATATGTATTTCGTGAGTAATCAGGCGGGTCGGCAAAAGGACCGTATCTGCACGTTCCGTATTTCGGGCCGCCAGCCGGAGCTTTGGGACCCGCTGACCGGGCAAATCCGGGATGCGAATGCGTTTACTCAGGCTGGCAGCAAAATCGAAGTGCCGTTGCATTTTTCTCCCTATGGCTGTTGGTTTGTTATATTCCGCAAAACAATTCCGCTCGAGCAGCAGGGCTGCGAGCAAACGAATTGTCCTGCCTTCGAATCTGTATATTTGATTGACGGACCGTGGCAGGTTCATTTTGATCCGGCTTGGGGAGGCGCCGGCGAAGTCCAATTTGGAGAATTGATTAGTTGGACTGAAAGTTCCGATTCCGGCATTAAGTACTATTCCGGCAGAGGTATCTATAGCAAAACATTCGATTATAACGGGGCGGTGGACGCGGGGAAAAGATATTGGCTCGATTTGGGAGATGTCAAAGATACCGGCATCGCCTCTGTGCGACTCAACGGCTGTGACCTCGGGGTCCTTTGGACAAAGCCTTTTAGAGTTGAGATTACTGGCCTGTTAAGATCGGGACAGAACGAACTTGTTATCGAAGTGATTAATTCCTGGCGTAATCGTCTGGTAGGTGACCGTAATTTACCTGCGGAAGAACGCCTGACACGAACTAATATTCGGACGAGTTCAGGATGGCAACTGTTGGAGTCCGGTCTGTTAGGCCCGGTTCAGATATTATCCGATTGAAGGCGAGTATCGTACTGTCAGAAGATTGAAGACGAATTGAGGTTTTCAAAAGTGCGGATTGATTCGTATCAGTTCGGCAGAATTGTTATCGACCGGATTACTTATAACAGTGATTGTATAATCCTTGCCGACGCTGTACTGGCGAATTGGCGTAGAAAACAGGGGCATGTGTTATCTGCAGAAGATTTACAGCCGGTTGTTACTGCAAAGCCGGCGATACTGGTTGTCGGCTGCGGTGCATCGGGACTGATGAAGATTGCAAAGGAACTGCCGCAGTTTTTGCAGCAACGTAATATAGCGTTGGAAGCCTATGATACTTATCAGGCCGTCGAGCACTTTAACGAATTGTCACAGTCCGGTAGAATAGTCGCCGCCGCACTGCATCTTACCTGTTGAGCTACAATATTTATGTCCCTGAGACAACGACATCCGTGAAAACCAGGCTGGGTGTGCGGTAAGAAGAGTATATCCATGGATCGTTGGCTACTTCGGTGAGCTTGTGCCAGAATTTAAGATGGTTGTCGGCAATATTCATTTCGGCGACCGCCTGAGTAGGCTCTCCATTCTCAAAAAGATGGCCGATGATTCCAACCGAGGCATCGCCGGTGGTGGAGTTGGAGTTGCCGCCGATAAAGCCGGTGACGAGAACGCCTCTGCGGAGGTCTTCCATAATCTCTTTTACCGATCTGTCACCCGGAGGAATAATGAGATTCGAAGTACTACCGGTCGTTGGTTCCCAGTCAAGCTTCCTGCTGTAATACCAATCGATGAAGAACTCTTTCAATACTCCGGATTCTATCATTACTCTCTTTTTTGTCGCGAATCCGTCACCGTCATACAAGCGGCTGCCCAGGCCGCCGACGATAAACGGGTCATCAATCAGGGTAAGATGGTCGCTTGCTATTTTCTGGCCTTTTTTATCTGCAAGGAACGACCGCTTCTGTTGAATGTTTGAGCCGAACATTGGCGAAAGTAGTCCTCTAAGTAATCTCGGCACAACTCTGTTTTCGATAATGATGGGCAAGGTCTCGGTTTGTATCTTTTTCCCGCCGAGCAAATCAAGAGTACGTTTGGCTGCTATAGTGCCGATTTCCTCGGCTGAGGGAATACTGTCTTTTTTAACACAGGTTATATAGTGGTAGCCGTTCGGCCTGCGATCACCTTCGTCCTGGACTGTTATCTGTGCGCCGGCCGAATACGATGTGTATTCCCGGTAGCCTTCGAAGCCGTTGCTGGTTATAGTTACCGATTCACCATAGCTGTCGTATTGACTGGCCGTGACCGAAACGACCTTATTGCCACCTTTTGACAGGGACGCATCTTCCATTGCCTTAACAAGTGCGTGACGGGATTCCGTAGTATAATTTTCGTAATCGGCATCTCTGATACCAAGGTCTCTATCGGCTCGACCCTGGTAGTACTTCGGGTCGGGCAGGGTCCGGAAGGGGTCTTCTGCAAGAAGCTTTGTTGTGACAACGGCGTTGGAAATAAAATCCTCAAGGGCATCTTCTCGCAAATCCGAGGTGCTCTGCCCGGAGTATCGATTGTTTGTATAAATTTCTATATAGAGATTTTTGGTGGACGCTTCTTTGATGGTCTCGGGTTTTCGCTGCCGGTAGCTTATTTCCACAAATCGCCTGCTGCTGATACCCACCCGACAGTCATCGGCGCCTGCTGCTTTTGCCTTCTTGATTGACCATGCGGCCAGATCATACATTTGCTTGTTCATTTTTATCGCACCTTTCTTTAGGCTTTAGTACCACCTACAGTCATTGATTTAACCAGAACGGTCGGCAGTCCGAAACCAACCGGGACTCCCTGTCCGTTTTTGCCGCACATGCCGGCGCCACCCTGGTACATTTGGAGGTCGTTGGCCGCCATCGTGACATTCCTGAGCATCTTTGGGCCGTTGCCCATTATGTTAATGTCCTTGATTGGTGCCGTCAGCTTGCCGTCCTCGATCATACGTCCCCGTGATACGTAGAATGCAAAATCTCCCTCACCAATTTTAACCTGGCCGTTACTTACATCCTGGACGTAAATGCCTTTTTGGGCGCTTTTGATGACTTCCTCCGGCGTGGACGGTCCCGGGAGCATATAGGTATTTCTCATGCGTGGTATCACATAATGTTGGTAGCTTTCGCGCCGGCCGTTACCGGTTGGATTCACTTTATACTGTTTTGCGGAAATCTTATCGTGCATGTAGCTGCGGAGAATGCCGTCCTCCACCAGTACAGTCTTCTGGCCCGGAGTGGCTTCATCGTCAACATTCAGCGAGCCTGCAAGTTTGAAATTGGTGCCGTCGTCGAGTATGGTCACAAACGGCTCAGCCACTTTCTTGCCTATCATTGTGCTGTATGTCGAAATCCCTTTTCGATTGAAGTCGGCCTCCATCCCGTGACCGATTGCCTCATGCAGCAGTATCCCTGTGACACCCGGACCAAGCACGACAGGCATCTCACCTGCCGGCGGCTGAACCGCATCGAAGAGGATGAGGACACGGTCTACTGCTTCCTGAGCGACTTCGTCGACCACCTTCGGGCTGTAGTAAGAGAAATCCCTTCTACCGCCGAGATTCCACCCTGCTCTTTCACGTTTACCATCCTTTTCAGCCACGACCGAGGCATACAGGTAATTCTTCGGCAATAAGTCCTCGGCCTTTTTGCCGTCGCTGGTTACTACCATGATTCGTTTTTGCTCATCACTTAAACCGACATTGACCTTGATAATAAGAGGAGAAAGGGCGAAGCATTTATCATTTGTGGTTTGTACTATCGGGAGCCTCGATTCGAAAGGTATCGAAGTCAGGAGCTTTTCCAGAGGGTAGTGGTTTTTGAACCGGGCTTTGACGAACTCGCCGGCCGGTTCGTTCGGTGAAGCATCTGCTATTGTTGCCGCCGTCGATGCGGCTGCCATCATGGATTTGACGGTAAGCTCCTGAGTGAATCCGTAACCGACCTGGTCACCCTTGACCGTTCGAATACCCGCACCAAGTGACACGTCACAATATGCCTGGTTGACTTTGCCGTCTTCGAGTATCACCCAGTTGCTAATCGTGTGCTCGAAATACAAGTCGGCGAAGTCGCCTCCCTTTGACAAAGCTTCGGCGAGCACCTTCCGGCACATACTATCTGTGACGCCGAACTCGGATTCGAAGTATCCGGTTTTTCCTGTATGCTTCGTATCCGACCAGCATGAAGTTAAGGTCGGTACCATAGCGGCGGTGATAGTTGTGCCCGCCGCACGCTGAAGAAAGGAACGTCTTGTTATCGGCTTCATTTTATGTTCCTTAAAGTTATATAAATTACTGCATTAGTTTGGATCGAATAATTCTCTGGTCTGAAAATTTACATAATATGCGAAGAATCTTCAAGGAAAAAATATATCACTTATTTGTCTCAATTCGGGATACTGCTCTGTCTAACAAAATCGACCAGATGTGATTTTTCATAGGATGTCAGCTTTAATGCTTTGTTGAAATTGGTTGCATGTTTCGTCATTCCTGCGCAAGCAGGAATCCAGAAATGTTAATATACTGGATTCCGCATCGAGTGCGGAATGACAATCTACACAAACGTAATTGACATTCAATAAATAAAATCGGGGAGACAAGATTTGAACTTGCGACCTCTGCGTCCCGAACGCAGCGCTCTAGCCAAGCTGAGCTACTCCCCGATAACAATCGACTAAATATACCACATAGCCCGGATGAATGCAACCTATAATAAATTAACCAGATTAACTTAAAAAAAAGATTCGTAACTGTTGACAGAAAAACCATGTTTAAAAAAATTTGTGGCAGCCTCATCCTGATTGTTTTTTATCATGTTTATTAGGAACAGTTACCATTTTCTGTGTACCGTTACCATCCATTAATAGGTGGCTGTCCCTAGTTTCTCCCAGAAGGTGATATGTTTTTATTCCATGCGATCCTTTTTATTTTTTTGATATTTTTTGAATTATTTTTCATTTTTATTATCCTTTTCATCTAAAGGATTGCTCAGACTGAAAAATGCACCGCACACCTTTAATTTCCTGTTTTATTATGGAGTGTAAATATCTGTTAATTTCCCATCTACAAAGGTGAGAATGTGTTGAGGTGGGCTATAAATGCCTATGCTAACAGCCTCGATTTCCCCATAGTACCATTTTTCTATGGTGCCATAAGTTGTTATGTTTCTTGTGGTTCTGCCTTTATCATCCCCCCAGCTTGCAATGACCATGTCCCTCGTCATCCCAAGCATAATTTCTCCATTAAGAATACAATCTCTTTGCTGTGTGTTTAATGAAGTGTGGTTTCTTATATATTCTTGACGCCTAAGAATAGGTCGAATCTCTTTTTTCCATTTATATACGGTACTTGCGGGTTTTTTAATGAGACCTTCTGGGTCATTATCTCCGGATAACGTATAAATTCTTTTGAATAAATCAGAACAATTACCATATTGACCATTCTTGATATATGTATCCGCCTTTATATTTATTTGCGTTCTCAATTTTTCAATATCTTCGTCAAGTACCATGGCTTTTTCATGCCATTCGAAAGAATAATTGTTAGATTGCATTGTGGATATAAGTTCACCTGCTTGCTCGTTGAGACTTTCCCATTTTGTGATATCTGCTTCAAGGTCAGTTCGTATCTGCATTACTGCTTCGTTGCAACCAGCAAAACATAAGCACAAGAGTGTCAATATGGCAGTATTAATCATGGTGAAGTTTATAGTAAGTGGTTTCATATTCTCCCTTCCGATAGAGTTTATTATGTACAGTTACCGTTTTCTATGTACCGTTACCATCCATTAATAGGTGGCTGTCCGTGGAGCGATTTGTTATGCTTTTTTAGCTTCTTCTAACTTCTTGCGGCGTTTTTCTGCATTTGCAAAATCAGGCTTAATTCCATCTAAATGGATTTGTGATTTAGTAAAGTTATGTAGCTTGCAGTTAAATTCTAAGTGTAAGTGCATATAAGATTGGTTTTTATCATGCATTAGTGCAATCTGATCTGCCTTGGCTGACTCTATATCTCCCTGAATATACAAAGTAGCAATCTCTCCTGGGCGATAGGTTTCTTTCTTGATATATTGCGAAACTAATTTTGTGCCCACACAACTGAAATCTATTTCTGCTCGATCAAGTTCAATTTGAAATGGCGTCATATTGATGATTTGGAAATAAACGTTGTAGTAAGATACATTACTTAGATATACACTTACTGATTCATGACGAGGCCGTATATCAATAATGACAAGATCGGCTAGCCTTTTCTTTGTGAATAATCTTTTCATTACAAATTTTGGCAACCATGTGAGGTATTGCCATATTTCGGTTATTGAAAGGTATTCCATGTCAATTCCTTGGTGAGTATAATGCTCGGTTCATTTACATCTTTAATCTTTATTAGGAGCTCTATTAGGGATAGTTATCGTTTTCTGTGTACCGTTAACATCCATGAATAAGTTGGCTGTCCTTGGTTTTCCTATAGGTTCATCAATTTCTTTATTCGCTCTTCGATTTGCTTCTGAGATTCTTTTGATACTGGGATATCGATTTCAATTATAGTCTCTTCCTCGACATTTCCCTTAATAAGTTGTCGCTTTGAGATCTTAATTCTTGGCGGTTGTTTTCTATATTCTTTTGAAAGGCTCTTAACGAAGGTTGTTATAAGATCAATGATTGATTTCGCTAATGCTGTTGACGCTGTTGCTAAAGCAAGGTAAACGATGATTTCTGGTCCACTCTCATGGGACTCAAGCACGAACTTGTCATCACCGTCACCAATCACCGCATCTCCTTCATGACAAACATGACCGTAAGGAGATATAAAGCTATTTACTGCTCTCCACGTTTCGGGCCAACAATGTGAACAGCAACATCCGTGAGGAGGGTATAGTTTGATTGACAGATACTTATCGTACTCTTGTGGAGTGCCCAATAATTTGACAGCGCGATTTATGCTTCTCTCCATTTGTACTTCCATTCTGGCCAATAACATATTATTCTATGGTTTCTGTATTTCTTCTGACATTTCATCAATTGACCTTTTCTAATTCCTTTTCAATATAATACAACAGGAGTGAATCATCCAATAAATCTAATGGCAAATTGGGAACATCAATATATATTGGCGATCCTCCGTCATTAGGAATACATTCAATTGATAAGATATCTATTATACGACTTTTACCAATGATATTGTTGTTCTCAATGATATCAGTGCTTAGGCTCCATCTTGATGTTTGGTTTAACCTCCACTCTACTCCGTTCTTGTCGAGAATAGTTTTCATATTGCACCTCTTTATACCTTTTGTGTTTATTAGGGACAGTTAGCATTTTCTGTGTACCGTTACCATCCATTAATAGGTTGGCTGTCCCTGGTTTCCACCTTGTTTCCATAGTTTCCAAGCTGTTATCTAAGTACGCCTCTTAAGCCACTCTCGATTAAATTCATTAAACCTTTGGTAAACCCCAGGAAATAGCTTTTGATAATTATTAATAGCTCTATCAATCAATTTGCCTGCTTCAATGTCAAGATTAACTTCGAGAGACTTACCAGAGCACAAGTGTTTAAACTCATTCCTGATTCCGTTTCTCGCCATAGCATATTTCTTAGGATTTGGTTCATTTTCAAATACCTCTTTATGTATATAACAAAGAATTTCAATTATATCTTCAAGGGCGTTAGATTTGTCTTGTTGTTTAACGAGTTTACCTAGTATCTCTTCTGCTGCACCAGCAAGAGTAATAGCAGAAATCATATTTGATTTATCCAAATAAAATCGGATTGCGGTATCCAATTGGGCTGTGGCTATGTCAACTTTAGATACCTCAATAATATCAGTCATTTGATTTATCGCCTAACAAGTCATTATGTTCTTTTACCGTTAATATTCCCTAATAAAATAAGACAATTTTGGAGCCTTCCATATCTAAACCGAAAATCTGGGAAATACATCTCAACAGGCAATATATATTTTGCCGGTAGGATGTGCAAGAGAAAATACGAAGGGTTTATGAGGCAAAGAATAATACCAATTGTGTATATTGAATGCGCTTATTCGTCATTTCGAGCGTAGCGTAGCGGAGTCGAGAAATCTGTTTTAAATAGATTTCTCCACTTCATCCGCCAATGGCGGATTCCGGTCGAAATGACAAAAGTGCACTTTTTAATTGTAATTAATATAAGATGAATTAAGTAAATCCAGCAACATTAAGAACATAAGAAAAGGCTCGTACGTAAAGCGCGTACGCGCTTTACGTATGCGATGTGTATAAAAAGGTATATAGTCGTCGGCTGGATGCCTCGCTTCCGCTCAGCATTACAAATTCGTGGATTCCTGTTTCCACAGGAATGACAAGACGGGTGGTTTTTATTAAATCCGTGAAAATTTATGCCCAAAGTATCGGTGGCTAAATAAAAAATGCAACCTACAATAAATTAACCGGGTCAATATCTATTGCAATTTTAACAGCCGGGCGAACTGGCGGTTCGGCTCGCAGACCGGTAAATAATCGCTGCATGGTTGCAGCTTCCGGAGACTGAATTATGATTTGCATCCTGTGAAAACGCTGAATGCGATTGATTGCTGCCGGCATTGGGCCGCGAATTTTCAGTTTTAATCCTTCCCGCGTGACGACTCGGTCGATTTTCTGTCGCATTTGTGCGCATGCGGCTTCGAGCTTCTCGAAATTCATGTCCCGCATAACGATAGCCGACAGTCGCCAGTAGGGCGGCAGGTTGCAGGCCTTGCGATGTTTTAATTCCTCTTGTATAAAGCCGTCAAAGTCGTCTTTGACTGCATATTGAATAGCCTGCTGTTCGGGCAGAAAAGTCTGAACGAAGACGGTTCCTTTTTTCGCGGAGCGTCCAGCACGACCAGCCACCTGGGAAATCAGTTGGAATGTCCTTTCGTTCGCTCTGAAATCAGGAAGGTAAAGACTGGTGTCAGCGCTGATAATGCCGACCAGTGTGACATTCGGAAAGTGCAATCCCTTGGCAAGCATCTGCGTTCCGGCCAGTATATCTATGTGGCCCTGACCGAAATCCCTGAGAAGCCGGTAATAGTCTCTGCCGGCCATCGAATCGCTGTCGATTCTTGAGACGCGGGCCGTCGGGAATTTTTTAGCCAGCTCTTCTTCGAGCCGTTGCGAGCCGAGCCCTATCATTGCTAATCCTTTGCCGCACAGGGGACATTTTTCAGGTACAAGTGTTTGCGCCAGGCAGTAGTGGCATATTGCGTAGCCGGAGCGCATATGTTTGCCTGAAATCGTGCTCATTTTGTCCCTGCGTGGAGTACTCGCTCTGTGAAAAGTCAATGTGGCGTCGCAGTTTCGACAATGCAATGTGTATTTACATGAAGGACAGAATATAAAATTGCTGTAACCTCGTCGATTGAGAAGTAAAATGGCCTGTTCCTTTCTTTCAAGCGTCACTTTTAGCCGCTCGGCCAGGGGCTCACTTATTAGGTCGATTCCCTTTTGTGTCACCCGGCTTTGTCGCATATCGACAAGCTTCATCTGTGGCATTGGCAGGCTCATTACTCTTTTCGGCAGGCGCACTACGTTGAAATGTTTTTTACTTCGACAGTTGGCGAGGGTTTCGAGTGACGGCGTCGCACTTCCTAAAATGCAATGTGCGTTTGCCAGTTGTGCTCGTTTTATCGCCACGTCTCTGCCGTGATAGCGGGGGGCCGTGTCCTGTTTGTAGCTGGATTCATGCTCTTCGTCAACGACGATAAGGCCGAGCTTCGCCAGCGGTGCAAAAACCGCCGAGCGTGCACCGATGACGACGTCGGCCTGGCCGGATTTTATCTTTTGCCATTGCACGTTACGCTGCGATGCGGTCAGGCCCGAGTGCATGACAGCAATTTTTTCGAATCTTTCATTGAATCGCTGAACTGTCTGGGCAGTAAGTGCAATCTCCGGAAGCAGGACGATGGCTCTTCGGCCTTTTTTCAGGACCGCCTGTATGACCCTAATGTAAAGCTCGGTCTTGCCGCTGTCGGTCACTCCGTATAAGAGCGTGACGCCGAAGCGGTCTGAGTCTGTTCCGTTTTTTATGGACTCGAGTGCTTTTTCCTGGTCCTGATTCAGGACGATTCGCCCCCGCGTTCTTATCGACATCCCATCCGGAATAGCAGGGAGGGATTTCATTATTGTTTTCTGGGCGGTTTTGATAATCTGTTTTTGTGCTAAATTCTTTAGAGGTTCTCTGCCGCTTTCGACTGCATCCAAAAGAGCCTGCATCTCCAAAGACGATTCTTTGTTAAATGCCCCTTGATTTTTGAGGTAAGTGACAATTTGCTTTTGCTTTTTTCCTCTTAATTGTTCAATGGTCTTTTCGAAATCGGCGGCTTTAATATTCAGGTAAACACTCTTTTGCGTTTTGACCCCGGCCCCGCGTTTAACCGCCGATGGTACTATTGCCGCCAGGACCTGGCCGAGCGGGCAAACGTAGTAACTACTGATCCATCTGGCCAGTTCCATCAGCTCGGCATTGACCAGCGGCTCTTTGTCGATTACTTTGGTGATTCTTTTAAGTTTGTATCTTTTATTGTCATCCTTAGCGAAGCGGAGCGGAGTCGAAGAGCCTGCCCTGAGCTTGTCGAAGGGATCTGGCTTGCTTTTGTCAATATCAACACAAAATCCTGTATGGAGCTTATTTTTCCTGCCGAAGGGGGCCTCGACTCTTTGTCCGATTTCCACAGGCCAGATTTCATCCGGCAGTGCATAGTCGAACTCGGTATCGGCCGCCGACTCGAACGCTACGCGAATTATATGGCCATAGGTCTCCTCCTCAGGTTCTTCCACTGCAAATAAACTGTCGGTTCGGTATTTATTCATCGTCAGGTCTTAGTAGTGCCTTTTTTCTGTCCCTTTGCCTCGGTCGGTATCAATTTTTTCCCAGCTTAAATTGTTCAGTAGCGATTTCATTAATGTAGCTGCCTATAGCTAATGAAGCAGTTGCGGCCGGTGAAGGAGCGTTGAGGACATGAATGGAATTTTTCCGCCTTTCTATTTTGAAGTCATCGACCGGCCTGCCATTTCGACTAACTGCCTGTGCCCGTACGCCCGACTTGCACGGCTTTATGTCCTCATCCTGCAGCGAAGGAACCAGCCTTTGCAAACTTCGGAGAAATAATTTTCTTGAAAACGCCCGGGCGTATTCACTCAGGCCGTATCTCCAGTTTTTGAAGAACATTTTCAATGTCCCTCGATAAGATAAGGCATCCCATGCATCGCTCAGATTAAAATCGGTTTTGCCGTAACCTTCACGTTTGAATGAGAAAACGGCGTTCGGTCCGCATTCAACCGTATCTTCGATTTTGCGTGTCAGGTGGACGCCCAAAAATGGAAACGTCGGATCCGGCACGGGATATATCAGAGCTTTGACCTTTTCTTTCGCCGTCTTGGTCAATTCATAATAATCGCCGCGGAAGGGCACTATTTTTACGCCGGACTCGACTCCATCCGCTTGGGCTATCCGGTCGGATTGAAGACCGGCACAGTTGATAATATATTTGGTTGAGAAGTTGCCCTGACTTGTAAGAACCCTTGTATAAAAATCGTGCTTGTCAAATCCTGTTACCTCGTAGCCGGTCATGATTTGATTGTTGTGACCCTTTGTCACTATTAAGGCGGCTAATTTTTCCGCGACTTTGACAAAATCGATAATCCCTGTACAGGGCACGCGAACAACGGCGATACCGTCACAGAAAGGCTCAATTTCTCGGATTTGTTCGGGGGAGATTTTTTCAATACCTTCGATTTTGTTTTCCAAACCGTTTG
Source organism: uncultured Pirellulales bacterium (assembly GCA_964508785.1). GTDB lineage: Bacteria > Planctomycetota > Phycisphaerae > Sedimentisphaerales > Anaerobacaceae > JAFGPS01. The sequence goes on from CAZDVE010000053.1 coordinate 14,904, forward strand.
TATATAGTCTTTCGAGTTCGGCCAGATCCTTTTGCTGTGTTGCAACGATTATTTTGCCGCATATATCGTGGGGGATTCGATGTTTTTTGGCAAAGGCGATGAGCTCTTTTCGCCCTTTAGTGCAGGTTATAGCCTTGTTCGAGCCGGGCTCATAGTACAGGCCCGAATGAATCACGCCGGAATTATGCCCGGTCTGATGGACAGCGAGTTTCTCTTCTTTCTCCAGTACCGCGATACGAGTATCCGGGTGGCTCAGTGTAATTTTATAAGCCGATGCCAGTCCGACAATCCCGCCGCCGATTACTATGATGTCAAAATCCGTGCGTCCGTTCATTATGCCGAGTCCAAAAGTTTACAAATTAGACTTTCAACTCATACAATAAACCATAGGCTTCAGGTAGTCAATCTTACAGGCCAACTGTGTAGTAAAAAGGCTGGAACCTTAGGCTAAGATGAATAAAAAACTAAAAATTAAAGGTTGAAAACGAAAAACCATAATTAAAAACGTAAAGCCTTCTTTGTTAATTTCAGTTTTACGCTATGGTTTTGGATTTTGCACTTTATGTTTTGCGTTTCTTCCGTGAATATGAGCGGTTTATTATATGTCCGGCACGACTTCGGGATAGAAATGGCCGGTTGACGAGAGTTTAAATACGTATATAAGGCCCGGTTTTAGCTTCGAATAGACGGCGTTGCCGTATATGGCGTCGATATCGTATTCGGCGAGTTTGTCCGTATCGTTCGCCAGGTCCCAGATGTTCGACCAGAACATTTGCCGATGCTCGATAGGCAAAGCCTGTAGCAAATCCTTATATCTTTTTGGTTCAGCACCCGCCTCTTCGATTGCGAATCCCTCGCCCGGAGCCATTTTTTCGCCATAGACCCTTCTCCACAGGTATAGTGCCCGTGCCTTGCCGTCCGTAACCATTTTATTGCCGAATTTTACAATCAGGGCATCGAAGTGGATGATATCACCCTCGATGGTGTATTCTTTTTCCAGGATTCTTTTGGTTTTGTCGTTACGTGCGGTTTCGACGAATTTTATGGTAGTCAGCAGTTTGTCGTCGACTTTTTCCTGTTTTATTACTTTTGCATAACCTATCTGGCTCTCGTCTGTCAGGTTGGTTATTGCCTGCTTGAGATTTTTGTTCTCGGTTAGGAGTTCTTGTATCGTCTCAATCGCCTTATACGGCCCACGCGAAAGATAGGCCAGTCCGCCAAAGACGATTACTACTACGATTAGTCCGACAATACCGAATTTTTTTGTTCCTGCCGCCATATTACTGTAAAATCAAAAGTTAAAGATTAAAACGCAAAATGACAATGTAAAAATAAAATTGTAAGAAGCGAAAAACCTAAAACCAAAATAACAAAGGTTCTCTCGACAAAGTCGAGGTTCCATAATTTTGCATTTTTACTTTTAATCTTTGAACTTCTATTATTATATCATCGGCTCAGCCGGACTAATCTCTGTACATTTCAGGTGTGTATTGGGATTTGCACCAATAAAAAAGGGCCGCAGTCCAAAGGACACCTTACGGCAGCATATCCTCACAGCCCTTCATGTATTCTGAACGTTTTGCTTCATTGCGAATTGAACTAAGGTATCACAGCACGGTTGTAGATGCGGACATCGTCAATCAGGCCGAACCAAAAACTGCCGGGTTCGAGATTCTTGCCCACTCCAATTTGCAAGTCGCCTAATAACATGCCCTCACCGTATGTGTCAGACGCCACTTCCACATCATCCACGTAAAGAATCCTATTAGTACCATCCCACACTAAGCCTACGCGGTGCCAATCTCCATCGGTGATTACTGTCTCGGATTTCAATGTCTGGTCTGGCTTGGTGAGAAATCTAATTTTTGTCGTTAGACTTCCGTCGGCTGGATCTGCAAGAAGCCAATCAGACCGGGTTGCTTGTGAAAAGATGACCTGGCCTTGCATACCGCCCTTAACCCAGACAAAGACACTAAATGGACCTGGTGATGTATTCAATATAAGTGGTGTGCTAATATAATCATCGATGCCGTCGAATTTAAGCGCCCCCTTGATCATGCCACCCTGAGGTTGCCAGGTTGGTTCTCCGTGAACCGTGCCGTCGTTAACACCTACACTATCATAAGCCACAGCGCTTTCAGTCTCATCCAGCTTCCAATATGCGACCAGGTTAACAGGAGGCAGGATTTCCTGCTGCCAGTAGCTCATCAGAAGCTCCAAGTCTAGGACATCCACGATACCGTCGCCGAAAGGCCGCGGGGCAATGTCACACATCGGGTCGTCTTGCCCCCAGTGTTCAATGAGTATAATCAGGTCCTCGATGTCGACCTTAAAGTCACCGTTAAAGTCAACGACGAGAGGATTTGGGTCATATTCCTCTACCGTCCCACAAGCTGCCGCAGGATAGTTATCTATACCCCCAATGGCATAGATTTTGCCATCCACCACGCTGGTGCTAGGACCCCACCTTCCCGTCGGCATGTCGGGTCCTGTCGTCCAGGTATCCGTCGCGGGGTCATAGACTTCCACGGTCGCCAGACCCGGGTAGGGGCTTACGCCTTGATGACCCCCGATGGCATAGATCTTCCCATACAGCACGCTGCCGAATAACGCCACTCTATACGTTGGCATATCGGCCTTCTGTGTCCAGGTGTCTGTCACCGGGTCATACTCGTAGACCCTCCGACTACACACATAACCGCCAAAGGCATATATCTTCCCATCCACCACGCTGGCGAAAGAAGTACTGCTTGCACATGGTACGTCGCCCTTCTGGGTCCAGGTGTCCGTGGCCGGCTCATACACTTCCATCGTGAAAACTGGCGTAAACCACAAGGAAGGCGACCCGCCAATGACGTAGATCTTGTCATCCACCACGCCGGCGGAATGCCACCCTCTTGCAGTCGGCATCTCAGACTTCGTGGTCCACCTGTCCGTGGCCGGGTCGTATTCCTCCACCGTCGAAAAAGTTTCTGCCCCCGTATTTGAGGATGCGCCACCGCCGATGGCATAAATCTTCCCATTCACCACGCTGGTCGATAAAGCCTGTCTTCCGGTGGGCATATCAGACTTCGTGGTCCAGGTGTCGGTCACCGGGTCGTATGCTTCCACGGTACGCAACGCCATGGCACCATAACCAGATGCACCCCCGATCGCATAGATCTTCCCATCCACCACGCAGGTGCCTAACTCCCATCTTCCCGTGGGCATGTCGGCTCTTGTTGCCCAGGTGCCCTCTGTTGCGTAACTGCCGGAAGCCAGGCCCAATGCCAAAATCAATACGAGTAAAATTGTCTTTTTCATCTCTTTTTCCTTTTCGAAAAATTGTTAATGTTTTCACGCTGCATACTTTGCGCAGTCTGACTGGCTGAGCTTAGACTTGATGAAAATCTTGTTGTTCGTATGCCATCCGGGCTTCCTCCAACCAAAAGCCTCTCAGATGCTTATATGACTACCTATCTTATATAATTGTGAACAAATATACGTTTTAAGTCAATTGTGGTGACTACGTATTTTTACCCCGTTAGATGGCGGCCTTTGGTCTATTTCACGGGGTAGATATAAAGCCCGTCAACTTTATTAGCAGATTTTGAGATTGCTTCGTCGCGTTGCTCCTCGCAATGACAGCGTGGAGTAAAGGACAATTTTGGATGAAAATTGGATTTTGCTTGCAAATTGGCCGATTTTGGGTATAATACCGCCCGAACCATGGATGGTTCGTAGAATACAGAATACTGAATACAGCATAAAATGGGGGCAGTAGGGGTGAATGAGTACATCAGTAAAAGAGTAAATCAGTTAAAACATATACTCATCAACACATACACTCATAAACGCATATACACATTTTTTTCTACAATTGTAGAGAGTTCTCTACAAATCGGCCTTTTTTTTCAAAACGAACCCAATTATTTCGTACTGCGTTCAGTGTGCTGCGTATTGCGCAAAATGATATAAGATCTTTGAAATAAAAAGATTATGAGAAATTGCCGGTTCCGGGGCAGGAAAATTTATCCCCAATGGATAAAGCCAAAACGAACCCAAACGAAGCCAAACGAACCCAATCCTTCGGCTACGCTCAGGACAAGTCTTTTCGTACTGCGTTCAGCGTGCTGCGTATTGCGAAATGGGGTAAATGAGATTGACGGAATTGAAAAAATGTATGGATATTTATCTAAGAGGTAGCCAGATGGTCATTTCGGATTGGCCGCGATTGCCCCAGGCATAATAGGGGATAAGGCGAATGTCCATATCTTTGGGCTGCTGATTTGTGAACTGGCGATAAAGTGTATTACCCCAGTCGCCTCCGGCAAAGACATGGGCTTTACCCTGCAAAACAACGCCGCCGCCGAGCATGTCCGGTTCGAAACGGCTGGTCAGTTTAACGTCCGGCGGGATAGTGACATCTGTCATTTTGATAGCCTCCGGCAGGTCAACGGATTCCAGGCAGTACACAATCGGCCCGCGTTTGATAGCCACCTGGTTGCGAATCTCTTCGGCCAGAGGATTCGCCTCTATCAGTTGCACAGGCATCGGCAGGACCAGCTCGATGAGGTCGCCCGCCGACCATGCGCGTTCGATCTGGAAATATTGTTCCGGTTTGAGATTGTCGTCCAGAAGTTTGCCGTTGACTGTCACGCTGGAATTGTCGGCCCAGCCGGGAATACGCAGAAATATCGAAAAATTTTCTCCCGGCGTTTTTTCAATGATAATTCTGATTGTGCCATCCCAGGGATAATCGGTTTGTTGTCTGAGTCTGATTCTGGAGCCATTGTGCAATTGTGTATCAAGGACATTGCTGCCGTAGAGGTTGAGCCACAATCCTTCGTCCGAGATGCTGTAGGCATAAGAGCCGGCTCCGGCGATTGTTCGGACTACATTCGGCGGGCAGCAGAAACAACTGATATATGGCTGGCGCCGGCGCGACCAGCGCAGCTCGAACGGCAGGCTGTCAACTACCCGAAGCGGATTTGTATAGAAAAACTTTTTGCCGTCGAGACTGATGGCCGAAAGCACGCCGTTGTAAAGTGCCAGCTCGAGCATGTCGGCAAAGCGTGCCTGGGCGGTGACTTCCAGCATGCGCTGGTTCCACAGAACAAAGCCGACCGTTGCGCACGATTCGTTGTACGCAGTGACATTTGGAAGCTGGTATGCTCTGCCGTAGGCCTGGTGAACAAGCTGAATGGCATCGTGATTTTTCGAACCGTCGGGAGAGGCGCCGTCATAAAGGGCGCCGGTGGCACCAGTGACATACATTTTCCGATAGACGACGTCACGCCAGATGCTTTCCAGTGCTTCCAGCAGAGATTTGTCTCCCGTCTCTGCATAAACATCGGCGGCACCGGCATAGAGATAATTTGCTCTGACCGCATGGCCAACTGCTTCGGTTTGTTGTCGAAAAGGGAGCCGGTCCTGATTATGGTTGGAACCTTGTTCGACCATATCGCGGATATCGATAAGCCCTTTGGCCAGTTCCAGATATCTCGGCTCGCCGGTCGTACGGTACATCTCGACGATGCCCATATAGTGGGAAGGGCAGATGGCGTTGTTTGCCAGAAGCTCGGGGGATTCCTCGTAGAGTCTGTAAAGGAAATCGGCGGCTTTTATAGCTATATCCAACAGCGTTGTCTTGCCCGTGGCGCGGTAATGGACAGACGCACAGGTCATCAGGTGTCCCATGTTGTATGTCTCGAAGTCGAGCCTGTTTCCGAATTCGGTGGTTCCCGAAGCCTGGTTACGCTGAGAAATTATTACAGGCGTATGGATATAGCCGTCCTGCCGCTGGGCCTTACCGATTACCTCGATGATTTCGTCCATCTGTTGGTCGAGTTTCTCGTCCCTGGTGAGGCCATAAACGTAAGCGGTCGCTTCGAGCCACTTATAGAAATCGCCGTCATGCCATTTCGGCCCATGGTGTTTGCCGTCTTTCAATCCTGCTGCGATAAGAAAATTTTCGTAAGCGTGACTAATATCGGCATCTTCCAGAAGTCGCCACATATTGGGAATCATGACCCTGTGGCAAATTTCGAACCTCTCGGCCCAGAGACCCTTTGTCCATCGAAAATCGTTGATATCGATTCTTTGGAGCTTTGCATATCGACCGGCCGATGTTTCTGTTGTCCCCCGGAGAGTGCTTTGCGGCATCTCCTCTGCCGCCCGGACGCTTACGCCGGAAGGGAAAAGGAGCACAATCGTGATGTAAGTTATAGTCCTATTCATTTGTATTCTGCTATATGAGTCCTTGCTTGCGTGTATCTTTGAGTGGATTTTAGATGGACAGTTCCTTTTTGTCAACGGAAACAGGCGTTCCTATAGTTCGTGTGTTTTGAAAGCAGCACCGAATAAAACTATCCGTTGGAGGAATTAGGGTATGATTTCTACCGGCGAGCTACTTAACCAGTTGGTTGCCAGAATGCAAAGGTCGGTTATGTCTATCAGATTGTTATGGTCGAAATCCGCCCGAGCATCGTATTCGACCTGCGGTTCGGATGAAAGCCAGCTCATTGAGAAAATAGCGAAATCATCGAGGTCGATTCTGTTGTCCAGACTGGCGTTGCCTTCCAGGAGTGTGCCCATATCGACAGATGTGTTTGGGTCCGAAATGGTTACATTTTTTCTGATATTCATCAATGTGTAATCGCTCTGGGCCGTGACATCGTATGTCCCAGGAGCGATGTCGGTCACCTCGCAGGCGGCCATGTTGCCGTCGGCGGATTTGGTGGTAGTTAAATTGAACTCATAGACAGGAGTGTCACCGAATACGTCAGCTCCCGGTGTAAAAAATTTAACGGCCAATGGAATGGCCCACTCGGCATCAGGACGGTTATCTCCCTGGAGAGCCGCAGAGATAGATACGACAGTTTCTATCTGACCGATACTGACTATTGCCTGGGGGACATGTGACGAAGGTATATTCGTGGCAGTGCGAATATCGCTTTGCTCTTTTGAGGTCAGGCTGGCCTTAAAGTGACATCCTAAGTTCATTGCCGTTGTTTGCATAAGTATGTTATTCGCAACAAAACCTGTTTCCAGACGGGCGTATTCGTCTGTGACATCAGAGGAATTCAAACAAAGTATGATGTAGCAGGGCGCTTCGGGTAAATCTTCAACGGCGGTTTGCAGCCTGCCCCTAGCATCGGCAGGTCGTGAACCGCTCCTTCCGGCAGAAGCGGAATCTATTTGCTCAAGTCGATGGTCTCTTGTGGAAAGGTTTATCTCGGGATTTCTGTTATGATAGCGAAAGACGCCGTTTTCATTCGCCAAATAAATGCTCCGGGTCAAATAATAGTTTGCCCAGGCCGAGGGAACGGTCAAGCCTGCTCGGCCGTTACTTGATGTATGTGCGGTGCAGCCGTATCCAGCCCATAGAATCTGAGAAATTTGCTGTATTGTCAAATTAGTTTGAGAAAAACTGCCGACGTATCTCAAGTCGGCCAGGATTTCTTCAAGGCTGTTGTCACCTGTGGTTGAGGGGTCCGGCAGCCAGCCGGGCTGGCCTTCGGGTACCGAACAATGCACCGTCAATTCTGTGGTCAGGTCCCTGGCCGATTGAACTCCGAAAATTAACCTTGCCTTCGGGTAGCCAAGTCCCTTTGGACAGCTTGCCATCGGAGATTCGGTGCTCCGGCACAAAGATACAGCAGCAAGTAGCGCCGGCATAAACGAAACGCCGGTATCGAAATCCCGCTCGCTTTCATAAACAAGTGCGAAGGCACCGTCATCGGTGACTACATCTGAATGTCGGTTTAATGAATGGTTGTTGGGATCATATAAGTATGTCCCGTCTGGTGTGGTAACGTATATGTCTCTGTGTGTCCCTGTGAAAGGGACTTTTCCAGCCGCCCAGACAATGTTACTGATTTGTTGTATGCTGGCCGTGCCTCTTAATGAATGTTGTGAATACCTGCTGTTCAGGCAGATTTCCACAGAGTTTTCCGTTACAATCGGCGAAGGGAGGTTATTCGCATCGACTGCCCCGGCCTCACCAGTCCGTACCTGACAGAGCAAAACGCACGAAAATAAAAACGGAATTATTAATGTTGTCTTTTTCATTTTCCTTTCAGAAATTCTGTCATTGCAGACGAAACAAAACGATCTAATATCCACCAGACCAGATGTAGCTGTGACAGCGATTACTCCTTATCCATATACGGATAGCGATAGTTTCGCGGCGGCAGGAACGTCTCTTTAATAGTGCGTGGCGAGACCCATCTTTCGAGGTTGAGCCAGCTACCGGCCTTGTCGTTCGTCCCGGATGCACGCGAGCCGCCGAACGGCTGTTGGCCTACGACCGCGCCGGTAGGTTTATCATTGACGTAGAAATTGCCCGCTGCATGACGTAACATATCCATCGCCTTGACTATAGCACCTCGGTCTAAAGCGAATATTGAGCCGGTGAGGGCATAAGGTGAGGTTTGGTCGCATGATTCCAGGCTTTGTTCATATTCGCTTTCCGGATAGACGTATATAGTTAAGACCGGACCGAAAATTTCTTCGGCCATTAGTTTGGATTTCGGTTCCCTGCTGAGAACAATGGTCGGCTCGATGAAATATCCTTTCGAGTCGTCACTGCCGCCGCCTGTGATGATATCCATATCAGGAGAATTTTTGGCGTAATTAATATATTCGGTGATATTATTGAAAGCTTTTTTGTCGATAACCGCCGCCATGAAATTTGAAAAGTCGGTTACGTCACCCATTTTTATACTGCCGATTTCACTTAACAGCCGTTCCTTCACTTGCGGCCAGGTTGAGTCCGGGATATAAGCCCTTGAAGCAGCCGAACATTTTTGTCCCTGGTACTCGAACGCTCCTCGTACAAGTGCCGTCACGAGGACCTCAGTATCGGCACTTGCGTGCGCAAATATAAAATTTTTTCCGCCGGTCTCTCCGACGATTCGGGGATATGCGACATATTTACGAATGTCCTTGCCAATCGCCAGCCAGATTGTCGAGAAAACATACGTGCTTCCGGTGAAGTGAATACCGCCGAGCCTTACATCATCCAGTGCCGGCGGGGCGACTACCGGCCCCGGACCCGGCACCATATTGATAACTCCGGGCGGCATACCGGCCTCTTCCAGAATCTTCATAATGAAATACGCCGGTAGCACCGCCGCCGATGCCGGTTTCCAAACCACCGTGTTTCCCATCAGTGCCGGTGCGGTCGGGAGATTACCGGCTATTGAAGTGAAGTTGAACGGTGTTAATGCGAGGACAAATCCATCCAGCGGCCGATGTTCCATGTAATTTAGCACGCCTTTAGTTGACGTCGGCTGATCGCCGTAAACCTCTTCCATGAAATGAGGATTGAAACGCCAGAAATCAATCAATTCACAGGCTGAATCAATCTCCGCCTGGTGTGGCGTTTTGCTCATGTTGAGCATGGTAGCAGCATTGAGTGTGTTGCGGTATTTACCGGCCAATAGTTCTGCTGCTTTGAGGAGAACCACAGCTCTGGATTCCCATGGCATCCTGCCCCAGTCTTTTTTGGCTTTCATGGCTGCATCGATGGCCTTAATAGCGTATTCGGCGTCGGCTTGGTGATATTTGCCCAACAGATGCTGGTGGTCGTGGGGACAGCGGATATCTGCAAGCTTGCCGTTTCGTACTTCTTGGCCTCCGATTATCATTGGTATCTCTATTTGATTGTTGAGCATCTCTTTGAGTTTGGCGGTCAGGTTTGCACGTTCAGGACTGTGTGGTGCATATTGCAGACATGTTTCATTGGCAGGCTGTGGAATGTGAAAAATACCGTTAAACATTTGTTTCTCCTTTATGGATTAGTTTTAAATATTCCTGCCACAGCATTTTTTGTATTTTTTTCCGCTGCCACAGGGACAAGGGTCGTTACGACCGACTTTGGGAGTATCGAGCTTGATTTGTTTTACCTTTGCTTCGCCCTGTGGTGCCTGAGCTGCGGCTCGTTGTCGCTCAGCCATCGCGAACTGGCCCACTTCATCGTGACTTGTTGCGCTGACGTTCCAGACGCTCCGGGCGCGGGCGCCGGCTTCGAGATGTACCTTGAAGATTATATCCGTTACACGGTCTTCTATGGTTGCCAGCATCTCGTCGAACATTCGATAACCTTCTCGCTTGAATTCGGTCTTGGGGTCTTTCTCTGCCCATGAACGCATCCAGATACTGCTCTTGAGATGGTCCATCGAATAGAGGTGGTCTTTCCATGTGCTGTCGTAAACCTGAATTAAGACATACTTTTCCAAATCGCTTAGTTCCGAACGTAGGAATTCTTTTGCCAGCAGTGACAATTTGTCTTTGATTTCGGGGCCGTCGCCGGGAAGGTCGTCTTCGCTGAGGGATGTTTCAAACCTTTCGTTGGCCCAGTTCACCAGTTCGGGAATGCTTAAACGGGCGATTTTGTCGGAAAGCTCCTGTTCAAGTTTGCCGTTGTTAAAGCTTTCACTTAATTCGAGAAGTTGTTTTTGTAATGTTCGAGGTTTGGTGTTTTGTATTTGTTCTACTGTAAGGCTGGCGTTGTATTTTTTATTGGCCCAGTCGGCCAGAGCTTCGTACGCATATACATTGGGGCCCTGTGGACCATAAACCATATTCATTGCAAATTCGACGGGATACTCAATTTCCCTTTGTTTATATTTAATCGTCGCTTTTTCGCCAACGTACCTGTGGACTTCCGTGGCTTTTAAATTCGCCAGTTCCGAAGTATCCAGTTTGATATTGAATTTTGCTCTGGCCCATTCGGCGAATGTGCGGATGGAAAAATCATCCTTTAGGAATTCAACGAGTTGCGAACAATCCTTTTTGTCGATTTGTTCGGCGGCAGCGGATTTCAACTGCTCTTCGATTTCTTCCGGTGACTGGTTTTTTATCCTGCCGGGACTCAGGCTGACCTGAAAGGCACTCATCGCCCATTTGCTCAGGCCGGTGACATCCCAGCTTCGGGGGTCACTATAGTCCTCGAGGTACTCGCCCATAGAAAGTGATATATTATTAGATGTGTTGTCCTTTGCCTGATTTTTTATGAGTTTTTCGATTTCCTCTACCTTTATACCGGCGATGTCTGAAAGCTTCAAATCGACACCGAAGTTTGTTCGGGCCCATTCCATGATACATTTGAGTGGATAATTTTCATCGAGGATAGTATTGCAGCTTTGTTCGATGGCCGAGTCTATCATTTCCTGGATAATATTTTTGAGCCCTTTACCGGCTAAAATTTTGCGTCTGCGTGAGTAGAAAATCTTTCGCTGGTAATCCATCACTTCGTCATATTCGAGCAGGCTCTTGCGAACCTCGAAGTTTTTCTCTTCGACTTTTTTTTGTGCCTTTTCGATGCCTTTACTGATTCGCCTGTGATAGATTGGTTGTCCCTCTTCCCAGCCTATCCATGAAAGCGCCTTGACGGTCCACTCCGGTGAAAAGATTCGCATCAGGTCGTCGTCAAAGCATAGAAAGAACTGGCTTGAGCCCGGGTCACCCTGTCGGCCGCATCGACCTCTAAGCTGATTGTCAATGCGCCTGGCTTCATGACGTTCGGTGCCCAGTACATGCAGGCCTCCTATCTCTGCCACACCTTCACCGAGAACAATATCGGTTCCTCTGCCGGCCATATTCGTTGCAATGGTGACGTTGCCTCGCAGGCTGCCGTCTCGTCCTTGGTGCTGCTGGCCCGCTTTGGCGACAATCACAGCCTCTCTTGCATGTTGTTTGGCGTTGAGAACCTCGTGCTCAAGCCCATATCTTTTTGTAAGGGCCGCTGAAAGCGCCTCGCTTTTTTCTATGCTGATTGTACCTATCAACAGAGGCCTTCCCTGTGCGCTTATCTGGTGTATCTGTTCTACGATGGCGTCGAATTTTTCCTTTAGAGTTTTATAGATAGCGTCTTCGCGGTCATCCCTGATACAAGGTTCGTTGGTGGGTATAACAACAACTTCGAGTTTGTAGATATTGAGAAATTCTTCAGCTTCTGTAGCCGCAGTTCCGGTCATTCCTGCTATCTGGTCGTAGAGTTTGAAGAAATTCTGTAGGGTTATGGTGGCGAGCGTTTGAGATTCTTCTTTTACGGTTACGTCTTCCTTTGCTTCAACCGCCTGATGGAGTCCGTCGGACCATTGTCGGCCGTGCATCAATCGTCCGGTGAATTCGTCAACGATGATGACCTTGCCTTCCATAACCACGTAATCCTTTTCTTTTTCGAACGCTACATGAGCCCGCAGGCTTTGCTCCAGAAGATGCGGCCACTCCATATTTGAGCCTGTAAAGAAGGAACCGACGCCGGCTATGTCCTGGGCGGCACCCACACCTTCATGTGTGAGATGGACTGCCTTTTTGTCGTATTCGACTTCGTAATATTGTGTGGCGTTTATCAATTTGGCTCCGGCCGCCTCCATTTCCGCCTGGCTTTTTTCAATTGTCTTTTGGGCCTTTTCGATTCGTGCATTGTCTTTATCCTTTTTTGCATCGGCCAGCTCACCCTGTGCGCTGGCCAGTGCTCTCTCGGCCGAATCGATTTGTTTCTTTATACGGTCGTAATTACTCTGCAAGCTGATGAGCTTTCTTGCAACCTGGTCTGCTTTTTTGTATCTGCTGACGTCATCGAAAGCCGGTCCGGATATTATCAACGGCGTCCGGGCTTCATCGATCAGGATCGAATCGACCTCATCGATAATGGCATATTGCAGCGATCCCTGCACCATT
>CAZDVE010000054.1:0-24835 GCA_964508785.1 uncultured Pirellulales bacterium
TGCTGTCCTGCGTGCTGTTTAGTTTGGCGCCGGCGATTCGTTTGCTGGGTTGCGAAGTCCTGCCTGTACTTCAAAACAGTGCGGGGCGATCCACGAGTTCCCGTTATCGAGTCCTTCAGGATGCCCTGGTGGTGATCCAGATTTCCATGGCCTTGGTGCTATTGGTGGGAGCGGGTTTACTTGGACGAAGTTTTGTTTCATTGATGCGAACCGATCTTGGTATGAAGCCAGAGAACGTTCTGACCTTTCAAGTTTGGTTGCCGCGTGATCAGTTCCCAGAGAATCGAACACGCAGTGAATTCCTGAATCGTATGGAATCTGAACTGCAAGCTCTTCCAGGAGTGTGTGCAGTCGGATCAACCAGTCGTTTGTCCTTTACTGCCAGTTGGAACATGACTGGCTTTTCAGTGAAAGACGGTCTTTCGACGCCAGCCGACGTCCAACGTGAAGCATGTTCCCAGGCGGTTTCCCCTGATTACTTCAAGACCATCGGTACGAAACTGGTAAAGGGACGTTTCTTCAATGAACGCGACACACAGGGAACGGTTGGGAAGATGATTGTCAATGAAACCATGGTTCAACGTTTCTGGCCCGATCAGAATCCGTTGGGAACGCGCCTCGATATCGATTCTGGTGTCGGAGGAAACACTCCCTCTTCTTATGAAATTGTCGGAATCGTTGCCGATGCCAAACAAATGACCATTCAGGAAGACATTAAGCCGGAAATGTCGGTCCTGAATGCACAGTTTCCACCCTTTGGGGCGATGTTTACAGTAAAAACTGATGTTGAACCTATGAGTCAGGTCAAGGCAATCAGAGAACTTGTAGCGAACCTGGACAAAACGGTTCCGGTTTCAGACTTTTGTACCTTGCAGGGACGCATTAATGATACCATTTGGCGTGAGCGGTTTTCGCTGCTGCTCAACGGTTTTTTCTCTGTGACGGCTTTGTTACTGGCTTCGCTGGGTGTATATGGTGTGATGGCCTACGCAGTGAATTTGCGTCAGCAGGAGATTGGAATCCGCATCGCTCTGGGCGCTCAACGCGGCAATGTGCTTGGCTTGATTCTCAAGAAAGGGTGCCTGCTGGCCGGCATAGGTATTGCCATCGGTATCCTTGGGGCATTGGCTGTTACCCGGATTATAGAGTTCATGCTTTACCAGGTGAAACCCCTTGATCCGGTGACCTTTGCCGTGGTTCCGTTGTTGTTGGTGGCTGTCACCTTGCTAGCCTGCTATATACCGGCCCGTCGGGCAACCAAGATCGATCCGATGGAGGCGCTTAGATATGAATAAATAAAACAAAGCAGTCATAATAAATTCAAGATAATGTGTTATTGTAAATTGCATTGGACCATTAGGTTGTTAGGAGTATTAATATGAGCGAATCAAACGAAATACTTATCAACGTAGAAGACCTTCACAAGGTCTTTGTCACCGAGGAGGTGGAAACCCATGCACTTTCCGGAGTTCATTTGAAGATCCAGAAGGGTGAATACATCGCAATCGCCGGACCATCGGGTTGCGGCAAGTCCACTTTGCTGTCTATTCTGGGTCTTCTGGATTCACCCACTGAAGGTAACTATCAGCTAAATGATAGCCATGTTGCCGATTTATCTGCATCGCAAAGGGCTCGCATCCGTAACCGGGAAGTGGGTTTTATCTTCCAGAGCTTCAATCTGATTGGTGATTTGACGGTTTATGAAAATGTAGAATTGCCGTTAACATATCAGAAGATGCCAAAAGCCAAACGGAAAGAGCGCGTGCAGGCCGCTCTGGAAAAAGTCTCAATGGCGCACCGTATGAAACACTATCCCAGCCAGCTATCCGGGGGTCAGCAGCAGCGTGTGGCTGTAGCGAGAGCCATTGTCACAGAGCCGTCCATTCTTTTGGCCGATGAGCCGACAGGTAACCTGGATTCGGCCAACGGCGATATCGTTATGGAAATGCTTTCGGACCTTCATAAAGCAGGTTCGACCATCTGCATGGTGACGCACGATCCCCGCTATGCCAAGCATTCACAGCGTACTATTCACTTGTTCGACGGGCGTGTGGTTGAAGATGAACAGAAAGCCCGAAAAGAGCAGGAAACTGCAGAGCTTAGACGAAGCGGCTTTGAGGTGTCATAATGAGCTCTTTCTGGAACGATATAAAATTTGCTTTTAGACAATTACGTAAGTCTCCCGGTTTTACGATAGTGGCTGTTCTTTCGCTTGCACTGGCGGTAGGCGTCAACTCCGGTGTCTTCACGATCTTCAATGCGATGTTTATCCGGCCTCTAATCCCTCTGCGACCGGACGAGGTGGTAAATGTCACCACCTCGCGGGCGGCGGCAGATCACAGCTACCGGCCATTTTCATTTTCCGAGTTCTCACTGCTCCGCGAATCTCATGAAGTGTTTGCCGACGTCGCAGCGTTTCGATTCGCAGCAGTGGGTGTCGGAGCACATGCCGACTCAGAAATGCGGCGGAGATTCAGCTTCATCGTATCGGATAACTATTTTTCCATGCTTGGGGTGACACCAGCGGCGGGGCGTTTCTTTCTGCCTGAAGAATCAAGGCCGAATGCGAATAATCCCGTCGCGGTGGTGAGCCACACTCTGTGGAAAAGCTTGACAGACAGTCGTGAATTCACCGCCTTTGACGTTTCGATCAACGGTGAGCCCTGGACCATAGTTGGGGTGACTCCTGCAGGATTCAGTGGTGGCAATGCTATGTTCGCACCTGACATTTGGTTACCCATGGGCATGGCCTCCCGCATGAGTAGAGCTTTTGGCCAGGGGCGCAACGACAGCGATCTTGCTAATCCATCCAACTTCACGTTGCTCGTCATCGGGCGTCTTCAGACAGGGCTAACACTTGAAGCTGCTCAGGCTCGCTTACCGGCCCTTGCTGAGCGCCTTTTGATGATTACGGCTGACGCTGCTGACGGACCCCGCACTTTGGAAATCGGACCTCGCTCGCGATTCAACATGTCCACGGAGCCGTCGTCGGATGGTCCGCTCCGCCTTTTCGGAGCGTTGCTACTCGGCATGGCGGCCGTGGTGCTTCTGGTGGCGTGTCTGAATCTCGCCAATATGTTTTTGGCCCGGAACGTTACACGATCCCAGGAGCTTGCAGTGCGTCTGGCATTGGGCGCATCCCGTTGGCGGGTCGTACGGATTCTGTTCGGCGAAGGATTGATAATCGCTTTGATGGGTGGTGCCGTCGGACTGCTACTCAGCTACTGGGGTAACGCACTTCTGCTCGATTCGCTGATGGGCAGTTCAAGCTTGGCCTCTTTGGGATTCGCTCTGGTACTGGATGCAACGCCGGATATTCGGGTCCTATTGGCCACCCTGGGTTTTTGCATGGCCGCGACAATGGTTTTCGCCATTGGTCCGGCATTGCATGTCACCCGGGAAATCAGACGGGGAAATCTTTCGCTGCATCATTCGGCCCGGACCACAACGGACCGGTGGGGGCGCTTGTTTTCAGGAAGGTATTGCTTGTTGATGGCCCAGCTCTCCCTCTCTCTGGCTCTGCTTTTCAGCGCTGGATTATTCTACCGGGCTGCGTACTCCGCCGCCCGACTCAATCCCGGATTTACTCCCGAGGGCGATCTGGTTGCTGAGATCGACTACTCCCTTGTTGACCGCGAAGACGCGAGTGTGCGAACCTCGGTTGAAGCCATTGTAGATACACTGGCCGTGCATCCCGCAGTACGCGAGGTGGCGCTGACCTCACATATTCCTTTCGGACATGTGGACAATAACTTTGATGTCTCGGCGGTTGACGACAGTTCCAGCGAGGGCCCGCGGCGTGCGCGCGGAAGGTTGGCCTCTATTTCCACGAACTATTTTGATACAATCGGAGTGAAGCTGCTGCGTGGCCGTGATTTCACCGACCTTGAATGGCGCCATCCTGAGGGGCCGCAAGTAGTAATCATCGACGAACGCATGGCGGCCGCGCTCTTCCCCGGCGAAGATCCCGTCGGCAGATACATCGAACGCACT
This sequence comes from uncultured Pirellulales bacterium, assembly GCA_964508785.1. GTDB lineage: Bacteria > Planctomycetota > Phycisphaerae > Sedimentisphaerales > Anaerobacaceae > JAFGPS01. The sequence continues at coordinate 3,994 of CAZDVE010000054.1, forward strand.
CGCGGTCAGGATGAAACGGCGTCGGAGCCAATGGAAATTGTCGGCGTTGTCTCCGCCCACTGGCATAACGTATTCTCCGAGGGCCCGCCGCCGCGCCTGTTCTTGCCCCTTGCGAAGCGATCCCCGCAGCATGTGTTCGTGCACCTTCGAGGCAAGGTCACAGATGCGGTGGAATCGGGAACATTGAGCGAGCAGGTCAGAAAGGAAATCTACTCGCTTGACGCGAGAATTCCTTTGGTTCGACTGGTACCCTTCACGGCAATCATGAACGGCAACGTGGAGCTATGGTCGATGCGGTTCGTTTCGGCGCTGTTTGGCACCTTTGGTGTTATTGCACTGCTGCTCGCAGTGGTAGGTGTTTATGGCGTGAAGGCATTTGCTGTTGCACGCCGCACGCGGGAGATCGGCATTCGCATGGCGCTTGGCGGCCAGCCACGACAGATATTCGCCGTTTTTATTAGACAGGGTGCCGTGCAGATTGCTATCGGCCTTGGCGTTGGTGTGCTGCTATCGCTGGCCGCCGGGCGTCTTCTATCCAGTATGCTTCTGCGAGTGTCCTCTAATGATATTGCCGTGCTTGCCGTTGCCTCGTTTCCGCTTGTCGTCGCTGCTTTGCTCGCCACTTGGCTACCTGCACGACGAGCAGCTAAGGTCGATCCGATGGAGGCACTGAGGTACGAATAATGAATGATTACCAATAAATGATTATTTTAAAAATATTTTTTGGAGTGCTTTCTTATGATTCAATTGAAAAATATTGAAAAATGCTACAAGACTAAGGCGGGATTCACTTATGTGCTGCGTCAAATTAATTTGGACATTGACGAAGGCGAATTTGTGACCATTATGGGCCCGTCGGCAGCGGGGAAAACTACATTACTTAATATTCTTGGTATGCTCGACCACGACTGGGAGGGCGAGTATTATCTTGACGGCCGGGCCGTACACGAGCTCAAGCCTAAAGAGCGTATGGCCCTGAACCGACAGTATGTTGGTTTTGTATTCCAGGCCTTCAATCTACTTGACAGCTTGACGGTGTATGAGAATCTGGATACGCCGTTGTCCTATCGAAATGTAAAAAGCTCGGAACGTGCCGCAATCGTATGTGACACCCTGGACCGATTTGGTATCGTGGGCAAGAAGGACCTGTATCCCAGCCAGCTCTCCGGCGGCCAGCAGCAGCTCGTGGGCATAGCTCGTGCCGTGGTAGCCAGTCCCAAACTGATTCTGGCGGATGAGCCAACGGGTAACCTGCATTCATCGCAAGGTGAGGAAATTATGGACCTATTCAAAAAGCTCAATAGAGAAGGCACAACTATCATCCAGGTGACACACAATGACAAATACGCCGCATACGGTCGAAGGATCATTAAGCTTAAAGACGGCTGGATGGACGGAGAAGTCACACCCGAACAATTATTGGGAAGGGTAAGCTAAATCATGAGTACTATTTGGCAGGATATACGATACGGCTTTCGCAAGCTGGTGAAAAGTCCAGACTTTACCTGTGCTACGAACTGATCCTGGCACTTGAGTCGACTGTATTGTTAGTCGGATCAGGTAAAAATCCAAGGGAAACAGTATATGGACAAAATGATTGATGCTTTTTCAGACAAAGCAAAGGATTATCTCAAGTCGATTGGCAGCAGGAAGGTCTTTCCCGCACTGGAAGATATTGAAAGAATGAAATGTTTAGATATACCTCTTCAAGATCATTCTATTGAACCTTTGGAGGTTATAAATGAATTGGATGAATTTGGATCTCCAGCTACCGTGGCAAGCGCTGGTAATAGATATTTTGGCTTTGTAATTGGAGGCGCATCGCCTGCTCCATTGGCCGCAAATCTATTAGCCGGAGTTTGGGATCAAAACGCTGGAATTGAAGTCGCATCGCCCATCTCTTCGTTCGTTGAAACCATTTGTCGGAAGTGGCTTGTTAGTCTTTTAAAACTCCCGGAGGAAGTAGAAGTAGGGTTTGTAACAGGTGCAACTTTAGCAAACTTCACGGGGCTTGCTGCTGCTCGTCATGCGTTGCTTAAAAGGGCAGGCTGGGATGTGGAAAACGACGGGCTTTTTAATGCTCCTCCAATACAAGTAATTGTCGGGGAGGAGGTGCATGTTAGCGTTTTAAAAGCTTTGAGTATGCTTGGTCTGGGTCGAAATAATATAACAAAAGTTCCCGTTGACAACCAGGGAAGAATGAAAGCGAATCTAATTCCAAAATATTCAGAGCTGACAATTTTTTGCATTCAAGCAGGAAATGTGAATACAGGTGCTTTTGATCCGATTGCCGAAATTTGTGAAATTGCCTCTTTATCAAATACATGGGTTCATGTAGATGGTGCTTTCGGTCTTTGGGCTGCTGTCTCTCCAAGGTATGCACACTTGGTCGAAGGCATTCATAAAGCGGATTCTTGGGCTATGGATGCACACAAATGGCTTAACGTTCCCTACGACAGTGGCATAGTTTTGGTGAGAAATAAAGAGCATCTTATTTCATCTATGTCAACTGATGCTGCATACTTGATTTCAGGTATCAATCGGGAACCCTTTCGTTATGTCCCGGAGCTATCAAGGCGAGCTCGTGGTATTGAAATATGGGCGGCATTGCGGTCCTTGGGAAAAAAAGGTTTGGCAAGCCTGATTGAATCGAGTTGTGATAAGGCAACCTCGTTTGCCAATAAATTGTCCGCTGCCGGGTATCGGGTTCTTAATGATGTTGTATTAAACCAGGTTTTGGTATCTTTTGGCGATTCGAAAACAACAAAGCGAGTAATTCAGAGAATTCAAGAAGATGGCACTTGTTGGTGTGGAGGAACAGAATGGCAAGGAAAGACAGCTATGAGAATTAGCGTATCGTCTTGGAGAACAACAGAAAATGATGTCGAAGAAAGCTCAGATGTTATCATAAGAATTGCTAATGAAGAAAATAGAAAATCCGGCTAATAAAAAAATTCCAGCCGACCTCCTGCCTCGGCGGCTGAATTAAGCGTTAGGCGGATATTACTTAGTAGGTGTTTATACGGCAAGATTAAAGGAGATTAGATGGCAGTGATCATACGCTTGGTTAAAGTGTGAGCGGCTGCGGAGATAGGCGAGTTGGCAAAGCGTGCATGCCGTGTAGACAACTTATTGAATGTTGAAGGCAATGAGATGTATGTTAAGCAGTTTCCGGGATGCCTTCAAGACCGATCCGATGGAGGTGTTGAGGTATGAATAAAGAATAATGAATCTCAAATAACGAATTATGTTTTTTGAATAAGGAGCATCCTATGAAAACATTTATACTATTCATTTATTTAATAACAGCTCCACAATCAGGCTACGCACAAGATGCACAAAAACTTACTGATTTATATGGAGACTATTTGGGGCAAACTCCTCCGGGAGATACACCTGTGGTTTTTGCGCTGGGGATTGTTTCAACCATTTACATGGAGCACAGCGCCCTGGGATTTTCTCCTGACGGTAATGAAGTATTCTGGTGGTTGAACCGCCTAGGCAGTCTCGACGACCACGGCGATTTGTATATCAGTTTCCGTGATATTAACGAAGATACATGGTCTGAACCGATTAATATGGGAGAGCCAATAAATACTCGGGGTCAAGAATCTTCGCCAGGACTTAGCCCTGACGGCAAGCATTTGTTCTTCACGCGCTGGACTCCTGATTACAACCAGGACGTTTTTTGGGTGAGCGCGGGAATCATCGAAGAGCTGAAAGCGAAGATCGTTCAGGAACAGCGTCTTAAGACCCACACTCCACAGGAGAGCGCGAAATGAAAATGAAAGCACAATTAAAATACATCGGATTACTATCAGCACTTATATTGGCAACAAGCATCCCGGCACGTCGGGCAGCTAAGGTCGATCCGATGGAGGTGTTGAGATACGAATAATGAATCATGAATGAAGAGGAAAAATGAGTACTTTAATCAACGATATAAAATACGCCATTCGACAATTGCGAAAGAATCCCGGCTTCACTGTTATAACAGTTTTAACGCTCGGGCTCGGGATCGGTGCTACGGTAACCATATTCGGAGCGTTTAATGCATTGGTACTTGATCCATTCCCCTATCCTAATCCTAATAAAATCGCTTATATCTGGTCAAACCACGACCAGCCGCTTTCGGCACCTGACTTTCTCGATATCCAGGAGCAAAACACCTCATTTGCCGAGATTGGTGCTTATAGTCCTACACGTTTGAATTTGGGAACCGATCCTCCGGAACCAGTGTACGCTGTCCGTTGCACGGCCGGCGTTTTGCGTACGTTAGGGATGCCACCAATCATTGGACGCTGGCTTGACGAGACCGATGAGTTATCTGGGGCCGAACCTGTTGCTGTGATCAGTCACTCGCTCTGGATGCGTGTGTTCGGTGGTGATATGGAGGCGGTTGATCGAACGATTCGACTGGATGAGCGAGAGGTTAAGATTGTTGGTGTAATGCCGGATAATTTCGAATTCCACTCTCCCTGGTATGACGGGTACGATTGCGATGTCTGGGTCCCCCTGGCACTCGAAAACAGTTACCGCAGTAATCACTGGCTGTTATGTGTGGGACGGTTAAAGCATGGAATGACGCTTGAGACGGCTAACACCGAAATCAAGGCCATCGGGGCCAGACTGGCCAAAGATTACCCCGATTCAAATCTTCATAAACCATTTCTGGTTCGCTCGCTTTGGCGACAAATCACACAACGTACAGTCTCTGGTTCGGTCATTCTTTTTACCGCTGTTGCTCTGCTGCTGCTCGTCGCGTGTGCTAATGTCGCCGGTATGCTACTGACACGTGGTACGCAGCGTGAGGAAGAATTCGGAGTACGTCTGGCGCTCGGAGCGACACGGAGTAATGTGATTCGACTTCTGCTTTCAGAGGGACTCATACTTGCCCTGTTTGGAAGCTTAACAGGGGTGATTTTGGCTATATGGGGATTAAAAGGTATGCAGCATCTAATGCCTCCACTACTGGCCATCGGAGCACGAAGAGCGGCAATGCATGTGGACGGTACAGTTCTTGTTTTCTGTTTTGGATTATCGCTTGTTACCATCTTGTTGTTTGGACTTCTGCCGGTGCTAACAGCGGCGCGAACCTGTGTAGCGAAGACGCTGAACGAGGCTGGAAGATCACAGACCGGCTCGCATATTCGACACCGTTTCCTGCGGCATTTGGTTATTGCCCAGATTGCCTTGTCGGTGGTCTTGGCAAACGGCGCGGTTCTGCTGTCGTCAAGTTATCTCAAAGTGTTAGAGAGTAATCAAAACCTTGGTTCTGATCAGGTTCTCGCTGCGGAAGTCACCTTACTGGGCCAGCGTTATGCTGAAGGCCAAACCCGTCAACAGTTTTGGGACCACCTCTTCGAACGTATCCGGAGCCTTCCTTCCGTGCAGCATGTGGCTATAACCACCAAAATGCCATTAGAGGGAGGAATCAGTTTTGATGTGCTCGTGGAAGGACAAGTCTATGATCCCACCGTTGTCCGACCGATGGTGGAAAATTCTCTTATTACATCGGACTACTTTGCGGTAATGGGGGTACCGATCCTTCAAGGCAGGCCGCCTGAATCCGACGATGCAAGTGACGAATTTGTAGGCGTTGCTGTAAACCAGACTTTGGCAGAAACATTCTGGCCGGGTGAAAATCCGCTCGGCAAACATATAATCAGTAATGCACCAGCTCCATGGTTCAAGGCTCAGGTTATAGGAGTTGTCGGAGACATTCGTCAATTGGGCGCAGAACATCCGGTGATACCAGAATTGTATTTCCCGTATGCACGCCGCCACGAGGCTGGTGTTACGCTGGTGTTACGAACGACCGGGAATGCACGCAACCTTGTCCCAATGATCCGGGAAGAACTCAGTGCCATTGATAGCGATCTGCCTCTGGCTAATATTCGTACTATGAAGGATGTTGTTAATACATCTATCAGCGGACGCCGCTTATATACTCAATTAATCAACGTATTTATGATCGCGGCTTTGATACTTACAGTGGTCGGAATATACGGAACCTTATCCTATAACGTCTTGCAGCGAAATCGTGAAATTGGTGTACGTATCGCCTTGGGAGCACTATGTCACCATATCCTCGAGTTTGTACTCCGTCAAGCCGGTCTCTGGGTAGTCGTTGGACTTACAATCGGATTTATTTTCACTGCCCTTCTATCTTTTGCTTTGCGTTCGATACTTTTCGATATCAGCCCCTGGAATCCCTGTTCACTTCTGGTCGGACTGAGCGTAGTCGCCGGTTCAGCATTTCTGGCTTGTCTTCTTCCGGCTATCCGTGCCACACGAATAGATCCCATGGAGACACTGCGTTATGAGTAAGGACAGAAGACAGGATTGTCAACTACGAACTGTGAACCAAGAATTATAAATTAAAAACTGGAGCTGAAATGAATTCCTTAATCAACGACATAAAATATGGCTTTAGACAACTCCGCAAGAGTCCGGGCTTTACGGCTATTGCTATCATGTCATTGGCACTGGCCATTGGAGCTATTACTTCGGTATTCAGTTTGTACAACGCCCTGATGCTTAAGACGCTGCCCGTACGCGATGCCGCGCAGTTACGCGTGCTTACTTGGGTGGGCGGCATCAACGCTAATTTTACGCATTGTCGTGTCATGTGTACGCCTGCCGGAGAGACTATGGGCAACGTGGTTTCTTATCCGCTCTATGGTACGCTGCGAGAGCAGGCGGCCGGTCTTGCAGAGGTGTTTGCATTCTCGGAATTTGATGGATTTGATCCTCTAACAGTTATCTCCGGGGAAGAAACATTCACAGCCCAGGGCATGATTGTCTCCGGCAATTTCTTCGAAGGATTGGGTTTGGAAGCACAAATCGGCCGGACCATCCTGCCGGAACATGATCAGCCGCAGGCAGAACAGGTTACGGTTATTTCCTCTGCTATCTGGCGGCGATGTTTCAACAGCGATCCCGGTGTCATTGGGCAGGCCGTGACACTTAATCAGCATTGCTTCACCATCATCGGAGTTCTTCCTGAAAATTTCCTCGGGCTATCGGCCGGAAACAGAAGTGATTTCTATGTCCCTATGTCGGCTCAGGCTTTAGTTCGGCCGCATTGCCCCCTGACCGCTGATAATATCTGGTGGGTCCAGGTCATGGCCCGAATGTCACCCGGCGTCGGAGATGAAAAGTTTCAAGCTTCTCTGGGGGCCGTGCTTAACCGAGCCGTTACAGATCTAGCCCTGAGCGATTCAGACAAACCGGTGCGTGTGGTGATTGAGGACGGCAGTCACGGGCCGCTTGGGTCGCGACAAAATATAGGAAAATCGCTGCCGATACTAATGGGTATTGTAAGTATTGTTTTGTTAGCGGCATGTGCCAACCTGGCTTCATTGTTGCTGGCGCGCGGAGCTTCAAGGCAGCAGGAAGTGGCTGTTCGAGCTGCTCTTGGTGCAGGTTCATGGCGTCTGGTTCGTCAGGGATTAATTGAAAGCCTTCTTATTGCCCTGGCCGGTGCGGCCGGGGGGTTATTGCTCGCCACGTGGGGAAAGCAGTTCCTCTTTAACATATTGTGGCCATCGCAGGTAATCGTGGATTTGAGCCTGGATGTAACGATACTTGGTTTTACCATATTGATTTGTGTCGGATCGGCGTTGTTGTTTGGTCTATTACCTGCATGGCGCTATAGCCGTATTGATCCAATAGTCTCACTTAGGGAACGTTCGTCGAGCGCATTGTCCCGTATGCGATTAGGCAAATGGATGGTCTCGATACAAACCGCACTCGCTCTGTTATTGCTGGCAGGGGCAGGTCTTTTTATGCGTACATTAATAAATCTTTATCAGGTAGAGACCGGCTTCAACACTAAAAATATCCTTTTGTTCAATTTGGATTCAAGCAAGGCGGATATGGAAGGTCAACAAATGGTAAACTTCCATGAGCAGATACGATCTTCTATTGCTGCCTTTCCGGGTGTATTGGACGTTGCGAATTCCAACCAGCGACTGCTTAACCGTTTTAGGAATGAAACTTCGATTGACCTGCCAAATCGGTTGGAGAGACACCATATCTTGATACTCAATGTCAGTGATTCGTTTTTTTCCACTATGGGGATTCCGTTACTGGCCGGTCGTAACTTCAGTGCGGTCGATCACACCGGATCAGATAAGGTTATCCTTATTAATAGAAAATTTGCGCAAAGCGCTTTTGCCGGCGAGAATCCGATTGATAAAATCCTGCATATTCGTGGAAGCGACTACCGTATTGTAGGTGTGTGTGGTGATACCAAGTACTATGACCTCAAAATGCCAGTAGAATCCACGGTATTTTTTCCATATCGTAAACATACCGAAAGCGGGCGCCTCATTTATCAAGTACACACAGCTTCGGGGCCATTATCTCTTGTCCCGGCTATCCGCCAAATCATAGCCGATATTAATCCAAATGTCCCCATGACCGATATCAAGACCCAGGCGATCCAGCTCGACGAATCCATTGCGAGTGAAAGATGCTTTGCAGTATTGGCGATGTCCCTTGCCTTACTGGCGGTGCTTTTGTCATGTATTGGCTTGTTCGGACTCATGTCGTACTACACGACGCAAAGAACCGGCGAGATTGGTATTCGCATGGCCCTCGGCGTACAGCCCTGGGACGTAGGTTTCTCTGTGCTGCGCAGCGCGATACTGCTTGTCCTTATTGGAGCGGCGATAGGTATTCCTCTGGTACTGGTGACATCGCGACTTATCCGAAGCTATCTCTTCGGTATTAAACCTTATGATCCAATGACCTTGGCAGGAGCACTGGTTCTGTTGATTCTTGTCTCTATATCGGTCGTATGGCTTCCTGCTCGCCGTGCTGCCAAAGTCGATCCTATGGAAGCACTTAGATATGAATGAGAACAGAATACAGGAAACAGAGAACAGAATACTGATGGAGTCAAAATATGACAACACTAATTAACGACATCAAATATGGCTTTCGCCAATTGCGAAAAAGTCCCGGATTTACTTTTATAGCTGCACTGACACTGGCGATTGGAATCAGTGCGAATATAACCATGTTCAGTGTGGTCAATGCTGTTCTATTACGGCCGTTACCGTTCGAGGATTCGGATTGTTTGGTAGTTGTTCGACAGCACGACAAACAGTTTGGGATGACAACCGGCTTTTCGTATCCTGGTTTTCTGGATTGGAGGGAGCAAAACCAAGTATTTGATGAATTTGCTGCTTATACTCGGTCTCGATTTGATTTAATCGAGGATGATGAAGGCGTAAGCAAAATTGACGGTGCAATGGTTAGCGGCGATTTCTTTTCGTTGCTCGGAGTATCTGCCTATCTTGGAAGAACTTTCACAAAGGCGGATGAGCAGCAAAACAAAGAGTCTGTTGCTGTTATCAGTTATGATTTTTGGCGAAGCCGCTTTGGGCAAGAGAAAGATATTCTGGGCCGCGCAGTCACACTACATTATGATACATATACAATTAATGGAGTACTGCCTCACATTGAGACATATACGATTGCCGGAGTGCTGCCTCGCGGTTTCCACTATCCCGAGTCTATTGGAGATGCTCAGATATGGACTGTTTTGAATCCAACAGGTGAACAATTGACTAATAGAAGTTATTGTTGGCTTTTCGCGGCAGGGCGTCTAAAAGCAGGATTGACGATAGAACAGGCGCTGCCTTTGTTAAATATGCTGCAAAAGCGCCTTACTGAAGCATACGGAACAGGCGACAGCGAAGTTCTGATGTATGGTCTGCGTGATATGGTTGTGCGTGACGTACGAACTACTCTGTGGATTCTTTATGGTATAGTGGGATTTATCTTGTTGATTGTATGTGCGAATGTAGCCAATTTATGTCTGGCCAGAGCGTCGTCACGGGACAAAGAAGTGGCCGTCCGCAGTGCCCTCGGTGCCAATAAGCTGCGTTTACTTCGCCAGTTCACTACAGAAAGTATTCTGCTGTCACTGGCCGGCGGTGTCACAGGCTTGATTGTCACCGTCTGGACTATTGCTGTTTTCAGGGTAAAGATTGCCGATTTTGTCCCTATGGTGGATTCTGTACGCGTCAATCCACAAGTGCTTCTCTTTGGCTTGGGCATTTCTTTGTTGGTGGGGATATTCCTTGGTATCGCTCCATTCCGGTTTATACAGCGGTCCCGTCTGGCAAATGTCCTGACGGAACGACGAAGCTCATCAGAGCACAATGGAAGGTTCTCTAACATGCTAATTTCCGGTCAGATTGCCGTGGCACTTGTTTTATCCATCGGTATGGTACTGATGATTCGCAGTATGATGCGGCTTTCATCGGCCAATATCGGATTCAATCGAGAAAACCTGGTCACTTTCAACGTTGGTATGGGGGGGATAGAAAAGGCACAGCGGTTTCAGTTTAGTCGGGATTTATTAGAGCGGTTGAGTGCTTTGCCGTATGTCAAAAATGTGGCAACTGATTCATCCATGCCTTGCTCTGCACGGGGTGCTATTGCTCCTGTAACCGTTGAGGGGCATGCTTCTCCGGACGGCAAACCCGTCCGGGCAGTCTGTCATAATGTCAGCCCAGATTACTTTAAGACACTACAGATACCGATACAAATAGGGCGCGGTATCTCTCCGGAAGAGCATCAGAGAAAAGATAAGGTGGTTGTAATTAATGAGTCTCTGGCCCAACGATTCTGGCCGGACAAAGATCCGATAGGCAAAGAGATTAATTGCATCGGACAGCAGTATCGGGTTGTAGGTGTTGCCGCCGATATGATTCAGGGTGATATAAAGATGAACAAGCCTAATCACTTGTTCTTCCCATTCGATATGATTACGATCTTCACTGTTCCTGATTTGAGCATTGTGGTTCGAGCGCAGTCTGATCCAGGTTCTTTCATAGAGCAGGCCAGGGCCATACTCAGGGACATTGATGCAACATTGCCGCTCTACGGTGTCAGTACTTTTAAAGCGCAGATGAACAAGTGTATTAGTCAGGAGCGGTTCACGACTGCGTTCCTGACTATCTTTGCATCCATCGCACTGTTGCTGATAGTAATCGGCATCTATGGTGTTGTTTCTTATGCGGTTGCCCAGCGAACTAGTGAAATCGGCATCCGCATGGCCTTGGGTGCCCAAAAGACAGGTATTCTGACCATGGTTCTTAAGCGGGGACTGTTGCTATTAATTATCGGTTTGTTCATTGGCATTGCAGGTGCCATCGGCTTAACGCGTTTTCTTTCCAGTTATTTATATGAAGTAAGTGCAACAGATTCTGTGACCTTTGTCCTGGTTCCACTATTTATAACCGCTGTATCGATGTTGGCCTGCTTTATTCCGGCCCGCCGAGCTGCAAAGATCGACCCGATGGAGGCATTGAGGTACGAATGATGAGACGGTTTTCTGAATATATTTTCTTGGTGGCTCGGGGGCTGGAGGCTCGAAATGTTGCATTTGTGTCCGGTTTTGGGCGCGGATTATTCGGATTTGGACATAGTTGGAGCTGTAAGGGATGAATGTTAGGCTGAAAAATGCTTTTTTTATGCTAAATGTCAATAGTCTTACGGACTACTTCTGGTATAAGATTTGCTCAAATATATGTATATGAATAGGAACGAAAACGAAATGAAATATTATCCTATATGGGTAGTAAGTATTGTTATAGCCTTGTTTGTATTATCCGGTTGTCCTACCATACAAAAGGAAAATCTCGTTCGAGATAAGCTACTGGAGGATAAGCTGAGCAAAATCGATGCGGTCCGACTTGTTGATCAATCTATTTCCGAGCCTGTGACTATTGAGCAGGCCACAGAACAAATCAATCAACAGGTCACCGAACCCAACCAGCCGCACAAGACAGTGACATTATCCATTGAGCAGGTACGTGCGGCCGCCCTGGCGAATAACCTTGATTTGAAAGTTGAACTGGTGAACCCCTCAATTGCACAACGTACACTGGACGAAGAACAAGCGAAGTTTGAATCCACTATCTTCGGCTCAACAGATTATCAGAGAACTGAAACGGTAGGCACGGGGACGATATCAAAAGGACAGACCGGCGAAGTGGGAATTGAAAAGCCCTTACCAATCGGCGGAGAGATTCAAGTCGGTGTGCCGTTTAGCGATAACTATTCCTCCGGAGGTCTCGCAGAGGCTGCCGCCAGCGTTTCTTACATCCAATCGTTATTGCGTGGGGCCGGCACACGTGTCAATACACAGACGATTCGTATTGCAGCTCATCAATGGAATATCACCAGTGCCAGAACCAAACTGGTGGCGATTAATCTGTTGGCAAATGCCGATATTGCCTATTGGCGTTTGTATGCCGCTCGCAAGGAGCTTGAAGTACGCCGGGAGCAGTACAATTTGGCACAGGACCAGCTGAGCCATGCAAAAAAGAAGGTTGCCGCCGGTTCAGCCGCGAGAATAGAAATCGTACGTGCCGAAGCAGGCCTTGCCGGCCGACTGGAGTCTGTGATTAATGCCGAAACCGCCGTTCAGAGTCGTCAGCGTGAGCTTCTGCGAATCATAAACCAGCAAGACATACCGTTGGAAGCAAATATAGAGATTATAATGCAGAACGACCCGAATCCGTTGGGCCTGGAGCTGGACGAAAAACAACTTACCGAACAGGCCTTGGCTAATCGAATGGAAATGGTGGAGTTAGAGCAGCTTTTAACTATTGATGACCTGAACGTTGAGTTGGCGCGTAATTCGCTTCTGCCGGATGTCACATTTAGCTACACATACTCGGCAAGTACGCAGGACAGCAGTTTGGGTGACACATTTGGAGAGCTACGGAGTAATTCATTTGACGATCATTCGGTCGGAATTTCCGCCGCTATCCCATTGGGTAACCGTGCAGCCGAAGCGCGTCTGCAGAGGGCAAAGCTCGAAAAAATACAGGATGTTACTACGCGTGACAGATACCAGCAGATTATCCGACAGCAGGTTTATGAGGCCGTTAGTGAATTACAGGGAAGCTGGCGCAGAATACTTGCAGCCGAGCAGGGTGTTACGGCGGCTTACAGGGATTACAGGGTCGAACAATCACAGTTCCAGCTCGGCGTCAGCACAAGTACGAATGTTTTATATTCTGCAACAGGATTGGCCGATGCTCAGTTACGGAGAATTTACGCCTTTGCCGATTATGAAATCGCACAGATTAATCTTGCCCGCGCCACAGGCACCCTCTTAGGTCACGGTCAGGTCAGTATAGCCTCTGTGGATTGAAGTTCTCGGTATGGGCTTGGTGTAAAATGTACAGGGCTGCGAACGCTGGGAACTCTTGAGCGGTCCAGAAATGCAAACCTTGGATACTGATAATATAAAAAAGGCCTATACTGAGTTATTCAATATAGGCCCTTTATTAGTGTAAAATCTTTAGCCGATAAATGTTGACAACGACTACGGCCAGAGTATTTCTTCAAGCCATTGTTCCATCAGGAGATTGACATCTGTATCATCTACAATGCCATCCTCGTTTAAATCGTAAAGAAGCGGTTCGAAATTATCCGGATCGAAATCCAAATCGTCCGTGACGTATATCGCATCCAGTAAAGCACCATCTTCTCTATAACCAATCTCAATAGTATAATTTCCCGCAGCCATTGTAAATTGTACCATTGCATTTCCATCGTCCATGCTTTGTACTCTTCCCCAATTCCAGTCGGTACTGTCTACTACGTCCCACTGAATCCAACCGCTTGAGTGGTTGTTTGTCTGGGTCGTAGCCCCGGGTATGCGGAGCCAGAAGGAATCAGCATAACCGTTTGGGGCGATTGTCCTGCAATAAATTACGTATGTTCCACCATTAACAGTAATATCGTAAGTAGCCACACCGGTAAAAGGCGGATTTTGTTTACTCTGTCTGCCGCTTGGAACTGAGATGTACTGACCAACCGATGCATCGTCATCATCATATATCTGCATCGGTTCACTTATCGTATCGGCGGATTCAGCTTCGCGATATACCACTGCAGAATTTTGGGGAGTCATTCTGGAACCGCCATATTCTTCCATCATCAAATCAAGGTCTGCATCGTCGACGATACAGTCGTTGTTAAAGTCATAAGCAGGTTTTATTATTGAGGGAACGCATCTGCGCTGATAAGCCCTTATATCATCGATGAACAATTTGCCTTCACCTCCTCCGGCCTGAAGATTTTCTTTGTCGCCCAAACCGATGTATATCTTTTTTATAGAGGCTAAATTCACGCCGTCGGCAGTTAAATCAGTTAGTTTGATGTTCCATTCCTGCCAGATGTCAAGTTTGGCAGCGTTGGAATTATCATAGGGGATAACTTTAATTGTACCGGAACTATCCTCCACTGCGATATAAATCGGCTCGGCGCCGTTATTCGGATCACCCTTGAAGTACAATGCCAGCGCTGCAAGTTCATCCTCCGGTCGGGTCCAGTCCACTGGAGGGTCAAATGTCCTGACTACCTCAGAGAATCCGGCGACGTTGTCGTAGAACAAAGGCATAGACCAATCACCACCGTGAATAATTTCATCTTCAAGGTAATGATCATCGGAGTGGGAGAACGGGCCTGGATAACCTGCTATAGACCCATTTGTCGGATCGTCATATCCATCTATCCAGGTGTTCCATACTGTATCAGGTTCGTAGTCGTTATAGTCTTCAAAGTCATCCACAACGATAAAGTTAACGGTCTTAAAGCTCCAGATATTACCCTTCCACGGACTTTCCGGATTCGAATCGTTAACTTCATCGATCCGCCAGTAATAGTTCGTATCGTATTCCAAAATATCGGGAAGCTCATACGTCGTGTCGTTTAGGTCTTGATTGACTAATACATCTAACTTGTTATCCCTGCTTGCCTGGTTGACATCATTAAAATCAGAACCAAGATATACATCGTGCTTATCGGCGTAGGCGCCCGGTCTCCAGCTAAGAACCGCATTACGCGGCACTTCGACAGCTTTATCGATAGGACTTGGAGAAAATGCAAATTCGACCGGTGCTCCGGTCTCAAACATGGCAACTTGAATTTCCTGCTGCGTTAGCGCCGTGTTATATAAACGTAGTTCATCTATCGTACCATTGAAGCCGTTGGATCCACCCAGCTCATCCGCACCAATCATGACCGTCGCATCTTCTGTGGGGCCAAATGTAAAATCTCCACCGCTTGTTTCCTCCGCATCAATATACATTGTTGCAGTAGTCCCATCGTACGTCACTGCTATATGCTTCCATTGGCCTATCGGCAGGACTCCACCGTCTGCCGGGATTTGATTCCTGCGACCAAAGAAGATGTTGTTAACGCCCTCGCTAATCTCGAAATACCACATCATGGTACCACTTGGTTCAGGCTCGTAGCTGTTTCTCTTGGCAACAACTCCCTGCCAATTGCCGTTCGGCCCGTTCCATTGAACCCAGAATGCAACTGTCAGTTGGCCTGTCTGCTCCGACGGATTCCATGTTCCGCAATTTACCCATCCGGGTGCAGGATTTGAACCGTCGAAAAACAGTGCACTACCAAAACCTTCCGGTCCATTCGTCCAAAGAGGTTCAACTTCTGTCGAGCCGTTACGTTGGTAACCTGAAGCATCTGCAATTTCAGTCCCAATCCCTTCGTTCATTGGGTAGTAACCGACAAGTTCTGCAAATGAACTTTTCACTGCAAAACTGAGTATCAATGTTAATGATACAAAGTAAAGTACTCTTCTAACCATAATAGTCCTCCTTTAAAAAGTGCGGCGTTTGAACGTGCTTAACCTGAATACTAAGGAACCAGCTTTTATAATTAACCAGAGATTTCCCATTTAAATGCTTAAAGAGCATAATTTTCTCCGTATGACATCAGCGATTGTACAACATTGACATTGAATAAGCAAGAATTTTCCATTTCAAAGCTGCTTCTGAGAAAATTTTCTTACCCGCAAGATATACTTCTTTATGCGCTGAGTCGCACGGCATGGGAGCTTAAAAAGGATTCGCCGGTCGCTATGATACCCATATCTAAATCTGATTGTAAAGTAGCGTTTCACGCCTTATGGACGAGCTTTGTCACCTTGGTCTGTGAGGCAGGAACATGAAGATTTATATACAAGCTTTCTCTGTTCGTCTTCGTCAGGAGGGAGCTACGACGCAACAGTCTTCGATCTATACGTACTCTCCGAGCGAGGACTGGAGGCGGGGGGGATTCGAACCCCCGTCCCGAGATGCTTCAAGACAAGTATCTACATGCTTAGTCGCTTTATTGGTAGTTCGCCTTGTTATGCGCCGAACGACAGGCTCATAATACGGCTATTTCGGGATATGGCTCCTCAGTGAAATGGTGCATTGTCACTACACGCTTCACATCAGGCAACTATTGGCAATACTTATGAATAAGCAATACCTCTTTTGATGTTATATCTTCCGAACAGCCAGTTCGCCGGATGACATATAACGAATCACCTAAAACAAAAAAGCGTCCACATATTGGACAGTATCCCTTTTGCTTCTTAATCAAGTTAGCCAAACTCCGATATATCAAGAGATATCTGCCAAGTCTTGAACTCCAGTAAAATGCGTTGCCGTCATAAGGACTACGATGTCCCTGTACTAAGATGTGATATCTAATGGGAACTTCCCGGTATCCAAGACCCAGTTGGGCATGATCATACTTTTTCAGACATTTTCTTTCTCCTTTCGAATACATTCCTTTTGGATACGGCATGTGGAAATTTGAGATACAGCAGGATGTAGTTAATTGCTTTTGCTGTGAACTCATATGCCCTTTGATTGATTTTGGGCACAGATGTTTATAAAGCTCTTACTTTAGACTTTCAGACTAGAAATTGGAATATTGGAATGTTGGAATAATGGAATAGGGGTTAATCACTAAAGCAAGTTAAACATTTATATTTCTAAGTTCGAAGTTGTTGGAACAAAGTCTTCAACAAACTTTTCTCCAGGATTTTTACCGGCCTATCGTATTCTTCATGATAACCTTCGTTGCACACATACGAGCGCGTACTGATTTTAAAACCAGTACTGTTACTCAATAAATCGCAGGTTTCGGTGTTATCTTAATTCGATAATATCACCGGGGCCACACCTACACCGTCGTACGTGGTAAGGACGGGACCATTAACCAGAGAGTCATCATAGTCGTCAATATAAACATCAACCGAGGTGCCGCCATTGATTTGTACGCGCCCGATATAGACGCGGTACAGCGCAGTTTCAATGTCGATTACATCCACAAGACCGGCAAACTGAGAGGCCTCAGCCTGCTGTGAGGACTGCTTGCTGAAGTAGAGCATATCAGAGGGTGCAAATCCTCCGATCACTCCCCAGTCCTCGGTCGGGTCACTCCAGAAATAGGCAAATACGTCGTAGATCCCATCCGCCAGACCGCTTATCGTGGTCTTAAGCATAGGGGCATCTTCAGGTGCTTCACCGGCCGTATATATGCTGCCAGCGTTGCCGTATGTCATGTATTCATGCCACTGATCGTCTGCTACGCCGGGAGATGTATCCGGGCCGGTGGGTGTAAAGGCAGAACCGTTCGCCAGGGTGGTATTGGTTTCGTTGGCATCGATATAGGTCACCAGACCCAGGGTCATATCCTGCTGCTCAACTATTCCAACAACTACAAGGTCATACTGCTCATAAGCGTCCTGGTTCCAATTCCCTCTTGTCCAGACAACCGCTGTGTTGTTGGAGTTCCATGATGGAATTGCAGGACGCGTATTATTTATGGTAGAATTAAATGTAATTTGAGTCCAGTTCCAGGTAAGTCCGTTATCGTATGTTACACCTTTGAATATTTCTCGGTATTGATATTCTGTATCATCGCGCGGGTCGAATTGTGTCGATACATAAACAATATTGGCGTCATCAGGATGTATACAGCCCATTCCTGTGTAATCCTGTTCGGGTAAATGAAGACCTCCACCAAGCTTACAAAGCTCCGTGCTGGTCCACGATGAACCATCAAAACGTGCATAGAAAAAACGGTGGTCCGCAGCGCCAATGGTAGCCTGACCGCTGCCGTTGCCCCACGGATCTGTGCCGTAACGGGTTTGATACAGACAGACAGGATGGCCGTCCTCATCAAGCTGAAGTTCATTGGTCCACCCGGTATGATATGTCCCTTCTGCCTGCGTCGGGTCAGCAATGAATATCTGCGTAAACGCTTGAACGGAAGGGGCATCCTGGTCATTGATAACATCTATTTCATTCCCATAAGAATCATAAGATCTGCCGTTCTTAATATAACCATGAAAAACACTGTTATTATAATTTCGAGGATGCTGTTCAACACCAATGAAGTCTATTCTGTCAACTCCATTACCTATGAATTTGTGATAAAAGTTAGAGTAGGTCTCACCGCCCACGGGACTATTTAGTCTGCCCATATAGTTCCATGTCGCTCCCCAGTCGTCCGAATATGAGATACAGGGAGTTCGGGTAAATACACGAATGATATTATACAATCGACCGCTGCCGGTTCCTTCACCGGAAAGATAAACAACATTTGTGTAACTGCTGGACTGTGTATCTGTCAGACCACTGATTGTCTCCCAGTTGTACGTATACTCCGTACCCCAGCTGCTGCCGTCATTTGGATAGTCTGCCAGACGTAAATAGGTTACCTGCGGGTCATTGTAGTGCGAGCAATAGATATGCAGATACCTGCCGTCCGGCCGTATCCAGAAAGCGCCCATATTATGGTCATCGCCGCCGAATCCCTCTTTCGCAACTACCCGCGTGCGCTGGCCCGTGGCGATATTAAATGTAGTGGTATCCATATCGTTGCTTCTGCTCCCGTTGACTCCGCCAAAACCAACATAGCATGCCGCTGTGCTTGTAAGAATATTGCCACCGACAGGGTCGTAAGCGATTTTTTCATCCTGATACCAACACCAGCCGCCGTTATCGTTAATCAATATCATATTGTCTGCCACGAGATCACCGGGTTCGACAGGTACTCTTGTTGTAAAACTCCAGGGATCACCGAAATATATGTTGCCGTTGTCATTTGCATCAACCACCCAATAATATGTCGTTCCGTACAAGAGCTCATCCTGGGGTTCGAAACGGTTGGTATAAACCGTGGTCTTGGGATTATCGTACGGATCGAGTTCGGTTCCGAAATATACGTTATAACTGGTGGGAGTAAAGGCGGTTGGTGCATTCCAGGATAAATCCGTGGAAATAGAAACATTATCCGCATCGTTATCCGGATGGGGATTAGTGGTCTTATTCGGATCAACCCAAAGGGCGGTCAGCCTGATATCGTCGAGATAAAAGATGGGCTGGTTCGCCGGAGGGAAGTTCATCACGGCAAAACCGTTCACACCGGTCTGGTCGGCCACTCCCAGGTCCACCAGGGGAATCGTGATCGGTTGCCACTCTTCGGGCGTCAGGGCGTCAAGTGCCACAGGCGTTTGTGGTTGGAACATCAAGATTGCCATTACCATGAGAATTTGCCCGCCCTCGGTCCCGCCGTGAATCCAGAAGGACAGATCGGAATACAGTGACGTATCAAAGTTCGCGTGGGCAAGGGCTATCCCTTCCCCTACACCAGCGCGCACGCTAATCGAGTTCCTACCCGTGTGCGTGGGGCTGGCGTTTTGATAGTTAGTCTGCCCCAGGGGATAGTTGAACCAGTCAGCAGCCAAGGCATCGTCATATATCACCAGGTCACCCTGGGCAAATCCAGGGGAACTGAACGTAACGATAAGTCCGAAAAACAAAGATAGGAATACAAATCCTCGATCCATCAAAATGGAGCGAAACGTAATCACGTCCTTTGGTATAAGGCTTGAGTTTATCATCCTCGGTTCCCTTCTTGACTTTATGTTAGTGATTAATGGCCATTGATAATCGGCGTTCATATAATATTTAACGCTCCAATTATACCAAATGATTCATAGAAAATCAAAAAATAAGGGTATTGTTGTCCCTTTAGGTAAATATGAAGGTAGTAAATAACGACGAAGATGTTCTCAGGATTAATCTTGCAACACATCAAAGATTGTCCTTCCGGGGGCACCAAACAGGACATCTTCGAACAAATCATTGCTTTTACTCTATCTGTGCAATATCCTCAGATGAAAACAGCTGTGAATCAGTTGTTGAAAAACATATAGAACAATTAAATATCTATCTTGGACATAACAAGACACCCAAATGGGTGTCTTTTATTGCGCAAAGCGCAATTTATTCCTGCTTATTCTGATTTGGTCTTTCTGATACTCTGAAAGTACCGATGGCGGGTAAGAGAGACCAAACAAAGAAAAGAAAATTCGATATATACGATAAATATCGGGAGATTTTAGATATGCCTGATTTGACAGATAAGCAAATTGACCAGATGCGGAAGCATGTTGGTCTGTTTGTACAAGCTATTTGTGAACATGTATGGAAGAAAAAGTTCTACTAACACATTAAAATATTTTCTTGAGTGCAAATAAAAAGGTTCGGAAATCATATCAAATCCGAACCTTTTATCACATTAATTCATTATATAGATGTTTATATCAAGTCAAATATAAACAAGGATAAAGAAACCTACCATGAATCAAGACCCATAACACGGTAGTTGCATATCAGATAAAGAATACATAATGGCAACGATTGCAGTAGATTCAATAAGTTTTATACGAATAATTGAACACTTCTTCAATTTATAATCTAATTAATTTACACTCACATTAATGTTTATTACGTTATCTGAATATTGTCGAATTCACGACCATCATCTGGTGCCATATTATTGTCGTACTGCTGGAACTTGATGCGAACATCAGACAGGTCCGCAGAGCCGCCGAACAGAGCGACAAGGTCAAGATCTACCGAGATATGCGAAGTGCCGGTCAGGTCCGAGACCTTAATCCAGTTGGTTCCATCGATACTGACGGCAATGC
>CAZDVE010000055.1:0-24831 GCA_964508785.1 uncultured Pirellulales bacterium
AGACCTTACTTCGGTTAATAAAGTAACTTAACATTAAGTTTTGGGATAGGTTCTAATCAGATTGACGAAACAATCGACACCCGCACCGGCTGGCCAATAAAATAAAAGATAAGAATTTTTAATCAGAGATTTCTGGAGGACAGAGACATGGATGATAGTAAGTGGTTGGAATTCAATATAGAAAGAAAAATTCGAGGCATATTGGCGGATCAGAAATATGATACTGATCACCTTTTTGGCAGACCATTTTTAAATCCATATCAGATTGCGATTGAATTTTTGTACAGACATCCCAATATTCTTATTGAATTAGGCATGCAGTTTGGCGGAAAGGGAACTGTTCAAAAAAAAGCTCTTACCAGATATATCGCTCATCAGTTAGGCACGAGAATTCAAGATGGCAGGATAAAAGACATTGAAGGACGTTTTCTGGCTAATGACTTTTTAACGAAACTTAGCTACAAAAAACATGATGGGAGTGAAGTTGAGTCATCGAATCGTGGAAAAGAATACTTATCTATGTACCGACTGGCAAAAGAGACAGATTGACAAAACAATCAACACCCACAGCGGCTTGCCATTAAAATGATTCTGTGAGGTTGGGAGTATAATTATGGGTAATAATTACGACAAAGGATTCTATAAGTTCGATTTAGACATTCAATTAGAAGGACAAGTGCAAAATTATGAAGAAGATCGTCAGGCATATTGGGAAAATCTTGGTGGTTGGTCAGCCATAGAATATGAAAACGCGGAACGATTTGCAAAGGCAGTCCTGAAAAACTCGGAGCAATTAATACCGGTGGAGGAAATAGATGATGATCTATTAATGCTGAAAAATGAAATCAGAAATCGCCGAGAGGAATACGATGGGAAAATATTCGATATACTCGATTCAGATCTCCCAAACGACAAAAAAAATGCATTGGTATGTGACGTTTTGAAGAATTATCCACTAGACCCTCAGTCCGAAGAGTCGCCGTTGAAATTAGTATGGGAAAGATTTGCGATAGACATGAGTTGGGGGGCTATCGACAAAATAAGACAAGGTGCATCAAGAATTTTTCGATTATATAAATTAGTCTTACATTCAACTCCCTCAAAACCAACTCAACAATTTCTCGGAAGACTTAGTCGTTGTTATATTTGGGGATTTGATCCGGAGTGTATTATATTGTGTCGTGCAGTTATAGATACAGCGTTCCAAGAAAAGATAGCTTATGAGATTTGTGAAAAACATTTTGGAAAGCGTAATAGAGGTTGGTTCAGTCTAAGTGATAGAATACAGGCAGCACTGAAAGAAGAAATTATTGACGAAGATATTGAGGAGAAGGCACGCAATGTAGAAAAGCGAGGTAATATAGCTGTTCATCGTCAACCAGATATTACAAAAGATGTCTGGGGAACAATCTGTGACACAGTGTCAGTCTTAGAAAGAATTACCGAATAAAAGTAATGATGTAATAAATACTAATACCGGCTGGCCAAAAAGTAATTAATATCTAAAATATCTGTCTGATAAAAATAAATTTTGAGAGAAAAAAATGGAAGCACGAAATCGTAAGCTTAAAGATTGGTATGGTAAGATTAAACGTGGCGAAATAAAGTTGCCACGTTTTCAGCGATTTGAAGCCTGGGATCGACCAAGGATAAGTAGTCTGCTTGAGACTGTGGTTAAGAATCTACCGCTGGGAATCACTTTAGTTTTGGAAATTGGTGAAGAAGAAAAATTTATTTCTCGTCATTTGGAGACTGCACCGGAGATAAATTCCCGTGCATATGAGCACCTTCTGGATGGTCAGCAGCGTTTAACAGCTTTATGGCGAGCATTTCATAACAATTACGAACGTGAAACTTATTTTATTTACTTAGAAGAATTTGACGACTACCCTTTTGATGAAGAGAGAGAGGATATGACCGTTTATTGTCGAGGAAGGTATATCAAGAAAAACGGAGAAAGATATCCACTGTGGTGTAACGAACCTTCGAAATGTTTACAAAGAGGATTTATACCTACGAACTTATTAAAGCCGGAAGATATCCAAGAAGAGATCGATGATTGGTTAGGGCAGGCAACACATGGATTAGAGCCGGATGATGGCAAAGAAGAACTGAAAAAATTCTATGATTTCCAGAAAAGGGTAAGTGATCGAATCAAAGATCTCCGAGCAATTATTGCAAATTACAACTTACCTTATCTTTCACTCCCCTCACAAACTGATAAGAGCGTAGCTCTAAATGTGTTTATAAATATGAATACTAACAGCAAGCCCCTTTCTACATATGATATTATTGTCGCAGAAGTCGAAAATGTAATGGGTAAATCTTTACATGATCTACTTGATCAAATGGATGAGGAAGATCCTAATATTTCCAGATATGAAGAGCTATCGAATATGATTTTAACCACATCAGCATTACTACAAAATCAATTACCAAATCAACGTGGAGCATGGGAGATGGATAAAAAGATTCTCGTGAAAAACTGGGATATAATGAAGCGAGGTCTTAGTCGTATGGCAGAGTTTTTGAAAAATGAAGGAATCTTTGATCATCAACGCCTACCTACTAACGCAGTGCTTGCCGTTATAGCCGCATTATACAGAGATATTCCCGAATCTGGGGATAAGCGAGGCAGTGACGAGTTATTACTCAAAAAATATTTATGGTATTCTTTTTTTACTGATCGATATGAAAATTCTGCTGCAACTCGTGCTTTTGCAGATTTTATTGTATTACGAAAAATTATTACCGGTACTAAAAAAGATGATGGAAATCCTTTCGTTAATAAAGATGTGCCTATTTTTTCCGAACATACTTTGGCTGAAACTGAAGAATTACTAACAATTGAATGGCCAAAACGCGTGACTATCCGAGGGCGGGCTATTCTCGCTGTTACGCTTCGACTTGGTGCTATAGATTTCTCTACTGGGGAATGTCTTAATATCAATAACATTGAGAAGAGGCATTATCATCATATATATCCTGATGCATTGCTCAAAGAAGCTGGAATAGATAGTTACAGGGCATTAAATTGCACATTAATCACAGATAAGACAAATATTTCTATAGGTAGAAAAGAACCTTTAGCATACATGAAAGACCGTTACAAATGGACTTCTGAGGATATCGTTCGTGAAAGATTAGAATCTCATTTGATACCAGTTCGTGAACTGGCAAATGGCGGGTATGAAAATCTATCAGAGGAGGCAAAAATAGAAAAATTAAAATGGGATTTTGAAGCTTTCCTTTACAAGCGTGCTGAACTTGTCATGAAAGCGGTAAAGTTACTTGCGGAGGGACGTCAATTGAGTTTTAATGAGATAACATGCTAATTGCAGTCATAGCTCCTTGCTATTAAGATGTGTAACAAAGCTATATACAGACATAAACAAAACAGGATTCTTTTTTACTATCGAACGTTAAAGCATTATCAACCGGCGAGCTAATAAGACAATCAGCAGAAAGAGAAATGAATGAGCTGAAACTATACACCAAAGACATCTTAAGGCAAACCCCTAATCAAATACACAAAATCCTTTCACACTAAAGACTACTACTTAGCTATCATTTGACATTTCAAGGAATAAATAGATAATATCTTGTAACAATAAGATATTCGGGCTTGGCCGGGACGCCGGTTTTCGGTCTGGTTCCGGATTGGCACACACCTGCTCCAATCTGGGACCAGATCGGCCCGACTATAAAGCAGGTGAAAAATGGCAAAAGAGAAAACAGGCAAGTTCAAAACGAGCTAAAATCAACCGGGGGGGGGATAAAATGATAGGGACCACAAGGCAAAAAGACCATTTATGCAATAGGCCATTTTTTTTGTCATAAAATAAAAAAAGTTCCCAAAGATACCTTGCCGATTGAATCGAACTGGATTTGATGATTATTGAATCCAAGCGAGTGGGGGTCCCCCTGAGCGAAACAAGCCTGAAAGAATCTACTTGATTTTGGGGGGATGGGGTGCTATTTTGGCCTTTTTGCGGGACGTGCATCAAATATAGACTTTTAGGATAATTGCAATATGGCGGAAAAATTACCGGTCATAATTGATAATCGTGGCGAGAATTTAAAATGAATCAAAACAGTAATTCATTAGGTGATAATACGGAAAGCGTTTCAAAACAGGCTGCAAACGTCTTTCACTACCTAAGAGAGCTTAAAGGACTCCAGTTTCTTCCAGTATCTGATGTAGAAAAATATGATCAGGTATTATGGCTTTCGGACATCCCTAAAGAAAAGGGCTGTTATTGCAAAGCATGGGAACTCATTCGGGACGATAGCACCGATGAAAAAGACTTTTGGGTAGAGATTTATAAACCCAAGCTGCAGTCTCCACCAGAGCTTCCTGACGGACTTGATCCATTTGTCCCCCATGAACAATTGGAAAATTCCTCGCTCGATAAACCTCAGCTTCTTGATCTCACTAATGAAGTTCTAATCCGGCATTTCTTTGCTGAAGATGATGATTTTGAACCTGAGACCGAGGAGCTTCAAATTGATGAGCATGAAGACATATTTGAAAAGTATATCGCTTATGTTGATGATCAATGGAATGCTTGGGCTGAAAAACGTAAAGACAATCCTGATAACATAGAAGTTCCTCCGTCTCCTCCAGAAGAATTAATACCTTGGTTAAAGATGGATGCCCTTTGTGATTATAACGCCAAAGAGCCTGTCTTGAACGAACAGATCACTATTGAATACGACCGTCGTGTTGAAGAAATGCGTAAAAAATTAAGTCATGCGTGGACTAACTATGTTAATAATAAATGGATGCCTTGGGCTGAGAAAGATCATGGTCTTCAGAAAATCCAAGATGTCTATAATAAGCTTTATACTATTTATCAAAGACAGCAGCGTCTGGGTGAGCAGTTTGAAGTAGTAGTTGCATTTGGCTATCTCTGCTGGAGCGCTCCAAAGAGTAAAACTATTAAAAGACATGTTTTGGCAGTTCAATGTACTTTAGATTTTGATGCTTCACGCGGAATAATTACTGTTGGACCAACTGCAGATGGAGATACACCTACTCTCGAATACGATATGCTGGATGTAGCAGAGCGACCTCAGGAACATGAGATGATTTTTCTCCAAGATCAAGTACGAGAACTCGGGGAAGCATTTTGGGATCAGGCCAAAATAAAGAGTGTTTTAGAAGGATGGGTAAATGCGCTTAGTATAGAAAAGGCTAGGGGATTAGAAAGTAAGGGATATTATGAACATACACTAAAACGCCACTCTGAAATCTCAAATGATCCGGTCGTTTCATTAGCTCCAGCAGTTATTCTAAGACAACGTTCACAACGTGGTTTTATTAAACTATTAGAAAATATTGAAACCTATATTAATGAAGGTGGCACAGTTCCATTAGGTATATCTCAGTTAGTTTCGGAGGAATCAACAAGTGGGCCAGCATTTGATGATGTTGACTCGTATGAAGAATCACGAGGAGAGGTCAAATCAAAAAGTAGCGATAATGAAATTTACTTTCCTTTACCAGCAAACAAGGAGCAGAAGGAAATAATAAATAGACTTAACAGAGGTCGGGGTGTCTTAGTGCAAGGACCTCCTGGTACAGGAAAGTCACATACTATTGTTAATATGGTTTGTCATCTTCTTGCGTCTGGAAAACGTATTCTCGTCACGAGTGAAACAAACCGTGCTTTAAAAGCATTAAAAACTCGATTTATCGATGGAGCTACACAGCTGGCTGAGTTATGTGTTATACTGCTAGGTAATGACGAGGATGCTTTTCAGCAACTTGAAAAAGCTGTTGCAGCAATAAGTAATAAAAAAAACCACTGGGATCAACATGAGAGTGGAAAACATATAAATGATCTTCATTCTCATTTGGATCGGACTAGACGTAGCTTGCGTCAAATCTGTAATCGTCTAAGAGAATTACGGGAACAGGATATTTTTATACACGATATGAAGTTTGGACACTATTCCGGTTCACTCCAAAGTATCGCTTCTCAAATTCATTCAAAGCAATCTGAGTTCAACTGGCTAAAAGATGTTCCAGAGGAAATTCTGGATTTCTCAGTTTTACCTTATACTCCCAAAGAATTTATACAAAAATGGATTGAATATCGTAATTCATTTCAGGAACACGCAAACTTAAATATAGTTCCAATTGAGCAAGTCCCACCAGTTGACAAAGTAAGCTTGAAGTTAAACCGATGCGTGGAATTAGAAGAGAAGCTAATAACTCTGCATGAGAAAACTGCAACTGATAATGTTGACATTATAAGAAAGCTGGAGGACGAATCTTTCATATCTTTGTCAGGGCTAGTTAATAAACTGATTGATGGATTATTAAACTTAGAACAACATGTCTACGCGTGGGCATCCGGTGCTGGTCGTGAAATAGTAGCTGAACAAGATAGGGCTTGGCGTGAGCTTTATGAACTAAGCATTGATCGAATAAATCAAGTCAAAAACATTGTCAGGGAAGCTGATTCTATCCAAGTTCAAGGAATTAGTGATTCGCATTATAGTGTTGTTCGTATACATGCAACTCAACTCTTAGACTATCTAACGGATCATAAGAAGTTTGGAATTAAGCTTTTTCTTCCGAAGCAAGTCAAGGAAGCGATGTTGTTTTTGAAAGATATTACTGTTAATGGCTTGAAGCCTGATACTAACGAGACACTGAACACTCTGATTCAATGGCTTATGGTAAAGGAGGTCCTTGCTGATCTACAATCATGGTGGGCGGGTCGAAGTCAAACACCCACAGGATCATTTGCAATTGCTTTGGCCTATTATGAAGATTTGCTTGAACCACTCGAATTGGCATTGAGTTTACATCCAGTAGTTAGATCATTACAGGAGTATGTGGATGACATCCCGAGACTGAAGCCACCTAAGTGGTACATTATCGAAGAGCTTAGAAACTTTCGCATGGTACTTGATACTGTCCAATATGAAAAAGAGCATATGGAGATAGTGAAGCAACTATGCTTCTGGGCCGATGAAATTGCTCAAATATTAGGATTAGATGAAAGCTGTCAACGTCGTCTTATTAAATCAATTCGCTCTCGAATAAGTGACAATTACAAATCGACTTATCAAGAACTTTGCGAAATAAATGAAGTAACCAAAGAGTATATTGATCTATTGGCGTGTGTACAACCGCTTCGTGACTCACTCCCTAACACATTTAAAGATTTTGAAAATAGTATTGAGGATGAAGTATGGGTAAAAAGGTTTGAAGAACTTAAAGCTGCGTCCCAGTGGATTATTGCAAGCAAATGGTTAGAAGATTCCTGCAATCCTGAAACAATCCGAAATCTCAATCAACAATATGATCACTTAAAAAAAGAGGAACTTCGACTGATTGGTGAATTAGCAACGGAACTAACATGGGGTTACTGCATAAAGCGTCTCTCAGAAAAACAACGCCAAGCTTTGGTCGCCTGGTTACAGGTAATTAAAAAGATAGGAAAGGGCTATGGACGTCATGCAGAGAGGCATAGGCGCGTTGCCAAAGAAAAAATGATGCAATGCCGATCTGCCATCCCTGCCTGGGTGATGCCACTGCATAGGGTAGTTGAGAGTTTTCCAGCAGAGCCTGAGATATTTGATATTGCCATTATTGACGAAGCTAGCCAATCTGGCCCTGAAGCCCTAATTCTTAACTTTCTTGCCAAGAAGGTTGTCGTTGTAGGAGATGACAAACAAATTAAACCACGTTATGTCGGAATAAACCATGACGATGTGGAATACTTGAGGAAAATGCACTTGAAGAGCATTCCCCACAATGAGGCATTGGATCTTAATGGTAGTTACTTTTCAATAGCTGAACTCAAATTCCCAGATTACATTCGTCTGCGTGAACATTTTCGCTGTATGCCAGAAATAATACAGTTTTCAAACAATAACTTTTATACGGCAGAACCGTTGATTCCATTAAGACAATATGGCTCCGGAAGATTAGAACCAGTAGTGAACGCTCATTATGTTGATAATGGGTACAGGCAAGGTAAATATGGCAAAACAATTAATATTCCGGAGGCTCAGGCAATAGTAGAGAAGATTACAGAATGCTGTGCCGATCCAGATTATGATGGTAAATCCATCGGAGTGATTACACTCTTAGGTAACAAACAGGCTGCATTAATTGAAGAGCTTCTTGTTAAGGAAATTGACGCCAGTGAAATTGAGCAGAGGAATATTACAGTTGGTATTCCTTACACATTTCAGGGGGACGAGCGTGATGTCATCTTCCTAAGTATGGTGGATGCTCCCGAAGAAGGGAAGCGCTGCCGTGCTGTAGCAAGTCAGGAGGACCAACGGCAATATAATGTAGCCGCAAGTCGTGCGCGAGATCAGATGTGGTTATTTCATTCCGCAGATTTCAATGATCTAAGACAGGATTGTCTTCGATACAAACTTCTTTCGTACTGTCGTAATCCACATGTGGAGCAACCAGTAGTAGATGGGCGTTCTATTGATGAAATAAGAAAGCTAGCGCATTATTCAGATAGAAGAAAAGGCAATCAACCTTCACCATTTGATAGCTGGTTTGAAGTGGATGTATTCCTGGACATCGCTTCAAAGGGCTATCGTGTAATCCCTCAATATTGTGTGAATCCATTTGAGCGTAGTTATAGGATTGATATGGTAGTTGAAGGTCTTAAGGGAAGACTTGCAGTCGAGTGTTATGGTGACGAATGGCATGGTGCTGCACAATATGATCATGATATGGCCAGACAGCATGAGTTAGAGAGATGTGGATGGCGATTCTGGATTGTAAGAGGAGGGGCATACTATCGCAAAAAAGAAAAGGCTATGGAATCGCTTTGGTCCGAACTGGAACATGCGCTGATCTTTCCAGCGGATACAATTATACAGAATCATGATCTAACTACTTTTTCGACGCCAGATCACCACAAAGATAAGAAAGAGGATTTACAACAACAATCGAACTTGTTCGAACTTGACAAGCAAGGAAATCGCGTAGAAGATAATATTGCATCAAATATTCTAACAAACGATACAACTATTGAAGAAGATGTAAGTGAAAAAAAGCAGGCTAGTGATCTCACTGCCAAAACAATACAGCAAGCGATCTTATCAGTGCTTCAAAACCGTCCAAACAATAGCATTGCTCTTAAACATATTACTAAAGAAGTATGTCGCTCACTCTCAATTCGCACAAGAGGCAATCCGAGGGTAGAAATAGATAAACGAATTAGACGTAGCGTAGGAGTCTTAAAGCGTAACAAACGAGTGGAGGAGTATAAAGCCAAGAATAAGAGAATTCGATTAACATAGTCTAAGGGGAAATTCACATACTAATTCGATGGTAAACGAAGGTCTTTTGAAAAATGATTCTCCGCGGGGAATTTGGGAAATAAGTGACAAAGGACACAAGTTTTTGAGTGGGCAAGTTGGCCAATAAAATGAAAGAGTAAAAAGGATGAGGCCCAAAAAATTGAAATGGGAGCGGTTAGATAATAGTTTTGACCTTATCTGCCTAAATCCAAACCAGCTTAATAAACAGGAAGCAAGAAAACTTTTGCAGAAAATTGAGGTTATCTATGATGATTTCAAGAAGCCATTTGATCAAGATGCTTCGATATTATTTCAGAAATGGTTGAAAAACGATGCTGAACCATTGCCAGAAGCATTTTATTGCTTACTTAGTAACTGGTTTTTAGGTGAAGGTCCTGCCAATATTTCAATTCGTGCTGGGCTTGCTCTTATTCTGTGGCGCAAGTTATTTTGCGCTATACCGGACAGCAGGCTCACTAATTGGGAGGTCAACGACAGAAAAGTTTTCTATAAAGATGTTTTTGAAAAATGGTGGGAAAACCAACAAAAATGCCAAGAGGATTGTTAAATCGAAACCCACAGCGGCTGGTCAATAAAATAGAAGGGATGTTATGAATGAGACAGTTCGCGATAAATTGATAGAAGCAGCAAGGAACAAAAGGGTTATTTATTACGCGGAAGTTGGTGAACTCTTAGATCTTTTTATGGATAACCCGCACCACCGAAGAGAACTTGGCCGCATTCTCGGCGAAATAAGTACCGATGAGCACAACAGTGGCCGCCCTCTTTTGTCAGTGGTCGTAGTTCACAAAGAGAATCATCGGCCTGGAGAAGGATTCTTCAATTTGGCCAAGGAACTCGGCAAACAAAATGCAGATGAAGATGATGTTTCCTTTTACGCAAGGGAGTTGAACAGCGTCTTTGACTGGTGGGCTGCGGCTGGCCAATAGAAATGAAACAACAGAATACTGAACACAGGAGACATAAGACAGAAATAAAATGAAAATGAAAAAGACTGAAATAAACAAATACTATTTATCATTAGCAGGAGAATATCGCGTAGCGAGTGAGTTACTCAAGAGGAATCTTAATGCTACAGTAACATTTGGCAATGCAAAGTCAGCCGATGTAGTAGTATATGGTTCTAATCGCAAAGCAAGAATTATTGAAGTCAAGACTTCTCAACAGAAAAATTTCGTAACCAGTTTTTATAATAAGTACAAAAATGCAGAACAGGAACACCCTGATTTCTGGGTTTTATTACAGGTTAAAGTCGATGCAGATTATAATTTCTCCGAACGTTTCTTCATCCTGTCTCATACTGAGCTTGCCAAAATTCAGGCTAAACGTAATAGAGCTTATCGCTTAAAACATGGTGATATTACAGAAAACCAGAAATTGACATGGGAGCAACATTACCAATTATCACAAAAAGGAGTTGATAACGTTTTACTGACCGATGTCGAGAAGCATGAGAACAAATGGGACAAAATCGTAAAAGCCTGTAATAAATAGAGAATAGAAAGAGTTTAATCTCAAAGTAGTTGAACGGTAAAATTAATAATGAAAGCGATATACAGACATAAACGAAGCGGGGTTTTGTTTACTATCGAAATTGATGATACTTGGCAAGAGTTTTAGTTGAGCGGGTAAAAGCTAATACTTCGATTGATTGGACGATAAAAGAAAGCGTCCGGGCGAAACTCAAGGTTATCGTCAAGAGACTGCTTCGACAGTATGGCTACCCGCCGGATAAACAAAAACTTGCAACAGAAAACGTATTAAAGCAAGCAGAACTTTTAGCAGACGATTGGACAAAAGAAAACAACTAAGTAATTAAGCCACAAGAAAATATTCGAGTTTGATCGGGACGGCGGTTAGCTACCGCTAAGCGGCTTGGCTTTGGGTAAGGTTTTTCTTTCAACTGCTAACCTGCTCAAAGCCAAACCAGCCCGATTATAAAAGCAGTTGAAAAATGGAAAGACAAAAATTCTTGAAGAAATATCATAAATATTAAGCAAATATCTCAATTTATGATTTTTTTATTTGCTATATGGAAACTGTGAAAATGCCCTTTTTAAGTGAAATATTGCTGTTTATAGTATAATTTCTTAAATTTCATGGTGTAAATATTATCAAATAATTCTTGACTAATATTTAAGTTTTAGCTAAAGTTTAATATATAATTAAACTATTGGTTAATGGAGTAATCAATAATGCCGAAAATATCCTTACGTATAAAAGAACTGATTGCTATAAAGCCGTCCGATTGTAAGGGTGTTTATTTGTTATACAATAGTGGTGAATGTGAGTTAGAAGATGTTCTTAAGGATTTACTTGAAAATTCAAAGTCGTCTTTCGTACCTTATAGACTCCGAAAGTGCGCAGAAATTTATAATTCTGGCGATAGATTATCGAAAGCAAAATTCAAAATTCTTCAGGGATATACTAATATAGCTGAATTTATTATAAGCAATCATCGCTTTTTAGGATTCTTTTTAAATGAAAAATTCATATTAGTCTTACATTATGTTAAAAAAAGTAAACATACACCCAAAAGACATATAGATACTGTTGACAATATCAGAAAAGAATTTATAGCAAGTAGGACTTAGATGAACGTTAAATATTGAAGGGGTAAAACAATGGCAAAACGGGGTTTCTTAGATAATTTGATCGAAGAATTTGGGAGTGACAGGATTAATGAAAATGAAAAGCTTATTTTTGATGTTACCGAAATGATTGAACATCTAATGGAAGATAAAAATATTAGCAAAAGCAACCTTGCCGAATTACTTGGTGTTTCCGTTAGCAACATAAGTCAAATGCTTAACGGCACTAAAAATATGACCTTAAGAACTGTATCTGACATTCTTTTTCATCTTGATGAAAGAATGCTTATTGATCACGAACCATTATATCTCGAAAGTAAAGTTTTTGATTATTTTGCTGAGTCTCCAGAGAATGAGGCTTATAGTGTCTGCCAAAATACATTTTGTACACCCAAATCAATAGATGATGCAAAACATAAGCAGGCCGCCTAATTAAGAAAGGAATTTATGGCAAAGAAAAAAAATACACAAAAAAGTACGAAAGCTACAGAATTTGATTTGGCAATTAAGGTTTCTGACAGAGTAGAATTAGAAAGTATAAGGCAACTCGAAGGTGTATTTCGTCTTGAAGACCTAAATAGTGAGGGGAAAAAGTATTTTACTGTTGTACCTGAAACAAAAGTCAAGGTGGACAAAAAAAACAACAAAATTTTTTGTTTTGTGGGTTTTTCAATAAATACTTTTTTTGAACATAAACAAGAACAAAAGAAACTCGCATGTTTTGAAAGCAGATATGTTTTAGTATATAACATTAAATCAGTAGAAGGTTTAACTGCGAAAAACTTCGATGCCTTTGTCAAATTCAATGGTGTTTTTAATGCGTGGCCATATCTACGGGAATTTATGCAGACATCGACTTCCCGCCTGTCCTTACCTCCATTGATTTTACCAACTTATAGATATGGAATGGAATTTTCAAAACCAACTCTATCTACAACCACGAAGAAAACTGGAAGAAAAAAAATATCTACTACTTAATAAGAGCTTTTGATATTGATAAGGTTTTTTTGTATCTGCCCAATTTACTATTATTGAATTCTGTTGAATAAGACTATAATTTGGTAAAATCCTTCTCTATGGAAAAAAAATCTGAAACACATACGATAGAACAATGGCTTGGGATTGTGGATAAGCCGCTGATTAACAAAGAGGAAGATAAGAGCAACAAAAAAACAGAGCGAGAGGATAAAACAAAAAAAAGAATAATATCTCATGTAAATAGAACTATCGGGACGGCGGAGTAATTAACCGCTAAGCGGCTTGGCTTTGGGTAAGGTTTTTCGTTCAACTGCTAACCTGCTCAAAGCCAAGCCCGCCCGATTAATAAAAAGCAGTTGAAAAATGACAAAAAAGAAAACAAATCAAAGCAAACAGGAAGCAGCCCTGCAGAAACCTCCGATACCTGATAAATCAGAAACATATACAACTTTTGCTTTATGGCAAGCGGCTGCAATTGCACATGCTGTTTCAAAACTTGCAAACTGGATAGAAGCTATCGGGGACAAGAAATCCACATTAAATAAAATTGATGCTCTACGCAGAGCCATTGTATATATATCTAATAGTAAAATATATTCAAAACTGAAAGCCGAAGAAGCTGAGTCGAAATTGATAGAATTTCACGACTTGCTTTTAACGACTTTAGAGAAAATCCTGCCATATTACAAATCAGTAAATAAAAAGCCGGTCCCGGCGGAAACAATCGAAAATCTAAAGAAACTGGCTAAACAGCTTCAGCAGTATGCAGGTGAATACAAAGATCACGTACCATTAGAAACAGTAACGGACGAAATGAGACAACTTGCCGATGATATACCTCATTATAATTACCCGGATATTTGTTTAACAGGCAGGGCTTCAGCTATTAGTTTTTTGCTTGGTGCTATAGTTTGTGATCTGTATGAAGCAAAACAACTAACAGAAGATGAAATACAAGCAAAGTCTTATTTATCTCAAGCTGGTAACATACTTTCAGATTTTGCTCTGAAGCGTTTTTGGCCGAAAGATGAAAAAGAACAGCAGAAATTTAAGACCAAAATATCAGAAGATATTATACATTTTGCAAACCAGCTTGATAAAAGTCCGGTTGTTAAACAATACCAAGATTTTGCAAGAATTTTGAGCGGAACTGAAAATAGCTTAATCATCTTTGAAAAAACAAATCCCAGTGACTCAGAATCAAACAAATCCAGAAAACATTTATCTGAAAAAGACATTAAGCGATTTTTTGAAAAAAAGCCCAAAAAACAGAAACCAGCTGATGATTTAGAGTATTTAAAAGGCTGGATATTGCGCATCGAGGGCTATATGGAATATATTGAAAAAAGATGGGGTGAAATCGAAAAATCAAATTCAGTACTACCGGATGCAGAACGTTATGATGTATTCACAAATCAAGGCGTAGTGAATTTATATAATCCAACACATTATGAAACTATTGCGTTAACCAGTCTTAATAGAAAATATCCTTTTTCCTTACAGCCCATAAAAAAATTATTAGATGACGCACAAAATGACTGTAAATGTTTATGTGATAGAAATCCAAATCCAAAAGAAAAACTACGCTCCGGGGAAATACTAAACAATTCGCTTATAGAATTACAATTTGCAATAAGAACTGCTGTTGAAGGTATTGAGAGAAGCAGAGGAAAAATAAGCGATTCAGAAAAAAGCGGCGATGAAAAAGGGGGAAAAAACAAACAAAAACCTTTATCCGATAAAGAAGATGCTGTTTTGAAACTATTAGAAGCTCTGCCTAAACGTAAGGGAATTATTGGTAGGAAAATCTTGAAGTCATTAGATAAACAACAGATTTATATAGACCATAGTACATTAACAAAAAGCATAATACCCCGATTAAAACAAAAAGGTTATAAGATAATCAACAATAGAGATGGAGCGGGGTATTATCTCGAAAAGTGATTCCGCATTCTTTCGCAAACTTTCACAAAAACTCCTTAAAGGCGCTGCATACTCTTTGGCCATAAACTGGTTTAATAAACCAGTATGAATGATAATACTATAAAACTTTTACCTCTATGTGCTATGGCCAGACGAGTACATGTCCCGTCCAAATGGCTTCGTAACGAAGCTGAAGCTGAACGCATACCCCATCTTAAAGCAGATCAACAATTTCTTTTTAATCCTGAAGTAGTTGAAAATCTACTTATTAAACGCGCAAGTTATGAGGATAATCATTATGCAGAATAATACAGAAACAATCCAACGGTTACTTACTGCACGAGACGCAGCGAAGTATCTCTGTATAAGCGAACGCAAGTTATGGAGTATGACACAGACCGAGGAAATCCCGGCGGTTCGATTAGGACGGGCTGTTCGCTATGATAAACAGGATTTGGACGAATTTATCAGCAAGGCTAAAAGTATATGTAATACGGAATTATAAATGACTAAGACGGTAACAAAAAGAAAAAAAGGAAGCAACACTCAAGCAGCAGGCCAAACAGAGGCGAAGCGGCCAAGCAGTACAGGACGAAAAGTCTATTCGATATATCGCTGGAATGAAAGATTTGAAATGGAAGATTACATAAGGCAAGGGGGGCTTGATTTTGTTCGTATGTTTGTAACGGCGACTACGCAAAAACAATCGAACGAATCGACTGATTTTTTTCAGCAGTTATCAGAGCTAAGGCATTTTTACCCGGATAAGTTTTATTTCTTGTTCGGTATATTCTGGACACTTGTCAGCCTCACTGCAACGCGAGAATGTTGGCTTCGCGGCTTTTTACTCGATGGGGGCTTGACGCCATTAACACAAAGCAAGCTGGCAGCTCGATTACAAATAAATTTGAAAGAGACTAAAGCAGCATTGGCGGCTTTAATAAAAGTCGGGCTAATTGAATATATAGACTGTCCTGAATTTTCTAAACCAGTTCGTGAAAAGAAAGAAGAACAGAGTCAAAAACAGGGAAAGTCCAAGCAGTCATATAAAAAGAAATCTAAATCAGTGACATCGAAAAAAGCTGCGATTAGAAAACATTCGGAAACATTTCCGAACGTTTCCGAATCCTTAAATAATAAAAACGGAATAAAAACGGAAATAAATAGTAATTTAAAAAATAAAAAAACGGATTTAAATGAAACCGTAAATCAAAACCCGATTGAAACAAACGCAAATCAAAACTCAAATCAAGTGCCTGAAGCAAACGAAAGTTTAGAACCAGAAAGCACAGAGCAAACCGAAAACCTGAAAAGCAAAGTACAAAAGCAAAAAAAGGCTCTCTTGCAGAATAAGACACACAATAGCGGTAAGAAACCCGTAAACCCGTCAAATCCGAAGGAATCCGAAGCGGCGGCTGTTAGTACGCACTACGTGCCAAAGCAGCCGTCCTCGGCTTTTAGGGGTGGAAAAATAATATCTATCGGGGATGTCTTGGTCAAACGATTTCCTGAACACTGGCAGGATCAGGACGCAGAGGCTTTTGGTTGGGAAATGGTAGAGGCACTTGGATATTCGACCGATAGAAATAATGAGCATAGCCGCGCTGAATGGGGTGCGTTTGCTAAATGGTGGGTGAATGTCAAAAATACATTACGGACTCAGTTACATAGCGAGCTTTGGGATATAGCGATTAAGAAAGCAAAGTATGTAAATTCTCCAAAGGCAAAATCCGCACGCAATAAATCCGCAGTTTGGTTTAAGATTATGAGAGGGGAATTGTTATCACGTGGCATAGCTTTGCCTTATTCTCGTGCCAGTCCTGCTTTCAATGTTAACCGATGTAAAGTAGATCGGTCTCGATAAATAAGGCGATTTGAGATTTGAAAATTTGAAGCGAAACTTTGAGAAAAATGCGATTGTAAATGTAGCTATATCAATTAGTTATGGCTGCGGGGTCCTTCCCGGAGATTATAAACAAGCGGATTAGTGCACTGCAAGAAAAGGATGGACATAAATTTTTTTTTATGACTTTACATACATTAGTTTTTGAATACAAAGGACTTATAAAAGCGGATTTGTAAGGTAAAAAATGAATATACACAATGCAAACTCAAGCCATACTTTGATATGTTTCAAAAAGGGTATAGGGGGTAAAATGATACAAACCTTTTGTCTCAAAGACCAAATTGCTATCTATACACAAAAATTCACGAGTTTTGAGGGGGGGGGTCTCAAGAGACTATGATAAACACAATTATAATGCGATAAGCGGCGATATGACAGACGCAATTTAAAAAAGCTTATTTTTTCGGGGTAACCGTAAAGTTCGACCATAAAATCTACAGACGCCTAAAAAGGCAAAAAGTAGCGAAAAAAACACTTGTTATTTCTTATTTTCTCCAAATAGCATTGGTGATTTTTCATGGCACGGAAAAAAAGACTTGCAAAACATATAAATCAAAGATAAATTATTATCGTGAAAACTTCAATAAACAATTCAGTAAATCAAAAATATGGCCGGGCGTGGCTTGTCTGTAAGGGGCAGCCAATTCCAAGTTTATTGGAGTTTTCACAACGACCGGCCACCTTTTTATAAACCAGGTGACATTATGGCAAGCATAGTGAAAAAACACACAAAGACGGGCGTAAGGTATCATATTCAGCTTAGTCCGGGGGAAAATAAATCCAGGCCGAAAATCAGCTTTGGCAAGGTGACGGCTAAACAGGCTGATACTGCTAAAAGAAATATTGAAAACCTTATTAAATGTAATAACACCGGCGCTGTAACATCACCTTTGGTGCAGGACTGGATTAACGGCTTATCCGATGGACTTCGCAAGAGGTTGGAAGTTCTTAGCATAATTGAGCCGAGTAATAAAGGGCAGAGCTATACCGTTTGTGAATGGCTAAGTAAGTATATCAGGATGCGTCAAGCCGATAAAGGAACTAAGGCTGATACTGTTCGCAAGCTGGAAAATGTTGCAAAACGGTTATCTGTATTTTTCAAAACTGAAAAGCTAAATGAGATAAATATTTTTCAGGCTAAGGCTTTCAAGAATTATCTGGTTACTACGGTAGGGCTTTCAGAGAATACAGCCCGAAAGTATATTGCAATGAGCAGGCAATTTTTTACAGCGGCTATTGAATCGAACCTGATAGAAGTTAATCCGTTCAAAGGCAAAGGGCAGCCGGTAACAATAAGGCCGAACAAAAAACGATTCTTTTATATAACCCAGGAAATAGCCTTAAAAGTCTTAGAGACTTGTCCGGATGCACAATGGAGGTTAATCTTTGGTCTGGCACGTTGGGGCGGGCTTCGCTGTCCGAGCGAAATCCTACGGCTGAAATGGCAGGATATTGACTTTGAGCATAGCCGCTTTACAGTACATGCCAGTAAAACAGAACATCAAGCAGACGGCGGAATCAGAATGGTCCCGATGTTTCTGGAGCTAAGGCCATTATTTCAGGATGCTTTTGATAATGCAAAAGAAGGTGACATTTACTGCATAACGCGATACAGGGATAATTCAGTAAATCTGAGAACCCAATTATCCAAGATTATAAAACGAGCAGGGCTTGACGTTTGGCCGAAACTATTTCAGAACTGCCGGTCAACACGAGAAACAGAACTTTTCAAAATGACCGGCGGGAATGTAAAAGCCGTATGCTCTTGGATCGGAAATACCCCGGCGGTTGCCATGCAGCACTATGCACAAGTTACCGAAGCGGATATTCAGGAAGCGGCAAAAATGACGCTGTTGAATGATGCTGAAAACATGGTAAAAAAAAAGGGTGCATAATCGGGTGCAGATTACAGCGGAACGGCCTTGCACTGGTTCGCATGAAACACAAGATGAAACTATTCTAAGCCCTTGTAATAGCGAGAGTAAGCAAGACTTTGCGAGACAATGCGAAAACACGCAAAAACCCAAAAAATGGGCCGGGTTGGATTCGAACCAACGTAGGCTCACGCCAACGGGTTTACAGCCCGTTCCCTTTAGCCACTCGGGCACCGACCCTTTTTGTCTTAATCAAATTATATAATTTGTAGCGGATAGATTATAAATTCAACCGGTCACTGTCAACGGTTTAATCCAGCTCCATTGGGAAATAATTCTTTGCGTTGTTAAAACAAATGTCCTCGATCATTTTTCCCAATAGTTTCATATCTTTCGGCAGCAGACCGGCTTCGACATCGTTACCGAGCAGATTACAGAGTATTCTGCGAAAATATTCATGCCTTGGATACGAGAGAAAGCTGCGTGAATCTGTTAGCATACCGACGAACCTGCTCAACAAGCCTATGTTCGAGAGCGCGTTCATTTGCTCTTCCATTCCGTCCTTTTGGTCGAGGAACCACCATGCCGAGCCGAACTGCATTTTGCCGGGCGCCGAGCCGTCCTGGAAATTCCCTATCATAGTCGCGAACAGGGCGTTGTCTCTTGGATTCAGGTTGTATAGCATAGTATTCGGCAACCGATTACTTGAATCCAGGCGGTCAAGAAATTTTGCAAGCGGCCTGGCTATTTCAAAATCACCGATTGAATCAAAGCCGGTATCAGGCCCCAGGGTCCTGAATAGTCTTGTGTTATTGTTTCTCAGTGCGCCAAGATGGAGCTGCTGGACCCAGCCTGATTCGTGGTCCATAAGTGCAAATTCAATCATCATAGCGGATTTAAATTTCAAACTTTCTGAGGTCTCAAGATTGTGACCCCGAAGGATTTTATCAAATATCTTTTTGATTTGGCTTTCAGTGTAATCCTCGGCATAAGCGGTCTCTATGCCGTGGTCCGAGAGCCGGCAGCCATGTTGATGGAAATAATGATGGCGTTCGCGGAGGGCTTCTATATATTTTGGAAAGTTTGTTATTTCCATGTCGCAAATTGCTGAAAGTTTATCGATAAATACGTTGAGAACCTGAAGGTCTTCAACCGCCATAGCCTGGTCCGGCCGCCAGGCTGCGTGAACTTTAATATCAAAGCCATCGGCCCATATCTTTTTGTGGTGTTCCAGTGAGTCGAGAGGTCCTTCGGTGGTGCAAATCAGTTTAACATTCATTTTTCGCATTATATTCCGAACGCTAAATTCGGCGGTTTTGAGCATCTCGCTTACGGTATCGTATATTTCTTTGGCGGTTTCCGGTCCCAGCAGTTTATCCTTAATTCCGAAGGGCTTTTTCAATTCCAGGTGCGTCCAGTGATATAGCGGATTGCGGAGACAAGAGGGGACGGTTTGAGCCCACTTATAGAACTTGTCATAATCACTTGCATCTCCGGTGATATATTTTTCAGATACGCCGTTGGTTCTCATTGCACGCCATTTGTAGTGGTCGCCATAAAGCCATGCCTGTGTGAGATTATCAAACCGATGGTCTGCAGCAATCTGCTCGGTGGGTAAATGACAGTGATAATCATAGATGGGCATTTTTTCAGCGTGTTCATGATAAAGTTTTCTGGCGGTTTCGGTTTGTAAAAGAAAATCTTCGTTAATAAAATAGTTGGTCATTTTTTTCACTTTGAATTTAATTTTGGGATTAGTTTTATGGATTAATTCTGCCTATCTTGGTCTTTTTGCTTTTGTTTTTCTTCCAACTCTTTCTGCTTTTCCAGTTTTCTCTTGCGTGCCTGTTCAGCAGGTGATTCGAATTGAGCCATTTTCTTTGCCCAGTCGGAGACCTCACTTTTTGTTTTCCTGAGTCGCTTTGATTCCGGTTTCGGTTGATTCTTTTCTTCCTCAGCAATTTTACGGGTCCATAACCAATATACAATCCACCCTATTACCAGAGCCGGTATCATTATTATCATAAAAATTTTGTATAACATTCTATCATTCCTTTTTAACCGGGTATTTGTATATCCTTAAATTCGATTCGGATTCCTATAATACTTCATACACTGGTCGTGGTCAATAAACAGCGTAAATCTGTTGTTTTTTCATTTTTGTGATATTTTTGAGGCTGAATCAATAAGTTTTAGGGTCTAAGACTCCAAAAGAACAAAAAAAACCACATTTCTCAATTTTTTAATCAATATTTGCCGTGTGGGGAACGCCTTATCTAATGATGGACTGGATTTAAGGGGCTAAGGGGCTTTAGTAGGGACAGTATGGCTTTTAACTGCACACATAGACTGTTTCATGTAAACAGGTGCGGAGTGCACCGAAGGCGTAAGAAAGGCAGCTTTCTGCGCCTTCGGTAGCCCTTTAGTTGACATTTCTTTTTACATCTTTTCCTCCATTGTTGTTCATAAATTATGCTGAAAAAAACAAACAGTTTTTCTGCGGCAATGTAAAAACCTGACACATTCTTAAAAAGATTGATTAAGAACTTGAAGTACTCAGGTATACCTGGATTATTAAGCGATATATGTAGAAGCGGCGGTAGCTCCACCCCGGCCGGTCCAGTTTGTATGGAAAAACTCGCCTCGCGGCTTGTCAACTCTTTCGTATGTATGAGCGCCGAAATAATCCCGCTGGGCCTGCAACAAATTAGCTGGCAGACGCTCGTGACGGTAGCCGTCGTAAAACGCCAGTGCAGAAGTCATAGCGGGCATTGGAATACCCAGTTTGACCGCATTGGTAATGACTCGGCGCCATGATACCTGGGCTTTTTTGACTGCTCTTTTGAAGAACGGGTCGAGCAAAAGGTTGTCAAGTTTGGGTTTTTTTGTATATGCCTCTTTAATCTTACCCAAAAAGGCCGAGCGGATGATACAGCCGCCCCGCCACATAAGTGCAATACCGCCGTAATTGAGGTTCCAGTTGTGTTCGGCCGCGGCGGCGCGCATGAGTTGATAGCCCTGTGTGTAGCTGACAATTTTCGAGGCGTATAGGGCCTGCTGCAAGTCGTTCAGGAACTTTTCCTTATCGCCTCTGAATGTAGCTTTTCGTTTTTTCAGTACTTTGGATGCCTTGACGCGTTCTTCTTTTAAGGCCGACAGGCAACGTGCAAATACAGCTTCACCGATCAGTGTCAACGGCTGACCGAGATTCAATGCTTCGATAGCAGTCCATTTGCCCGTTCCCTTCTGGCCGGCGGTATCGAGGATAAGGTCGATGACTTCATTGCCGTTTTCGTCTTTGTAGCCTAAGATGTCACGCGTGATTTCGATAAGATATGAGTCAAGCTCGCCTTTATTCCATTCGGTAAAACAGTCGTGCATCTGTTGATTTGTCATGCCGAGGCCTTCTTTCATCATCTGGTAGGTCTCGCATATCATCTGCATATCGCCGTATTCGATTCCGTTATGCACCATTTTAACGAAATGTCCGGCTCCGTTTTCGCCGACCCAGTCACAGCATGGCTCGCCGTCTTCGGTCTTGGCGCAAATAGCCTGGAAGATAGGCTTGACATGTTCCCACGCAGGTGGCGAGCCGCCCGGCATAATGGAAGGCCCCCGCAGTGCGCCTTCTTCACCGCCGGATACGCCTGTGCCGATATAGAGTTTACCTTTGTTCTCGACATATTCGGTGCGGCGCATGGTATCGGGGAAATGCGAATTGCCGCCGTCGATAATGATGTCACCATCTTCGAGATGGGGCAGCAATTTGTCTATGAAGGCATCGACCGGCGGGCCGGCTTTGACCATCAGCATAATCTTTCGAGGTGTTTTGAGGTTTTCGACGAATTCCTCGATAGAATGACAGCCGATGATATTTTTGCCCTGTGCCCGGCCGTTGATAAAATTATCAACTTTCGAGACGGTACGATTAAAACAGGCGACTGTAAAGCCCTTGCTTTCCATATTCAGTATCAGATTTTCACCCATTACCGCCAGGCCTATCAGGCCGATATCCGCTTTTTCCATTTTTTCATTCTCCATTTATTTGCTAAAAGATTCATTTTGAAACTCGATATAGAGGTTCTACCTCAAAAACCTACATTTTGAGGTCGATTATTCTACAGTTCAACCGCCTTGTCAAGTTTCACCTTGCCAACAAAGCAAAAATCCATTCCTTTGGGAAAAAACGGAAGAATTTTTACCAACGCATAGGCGTTCCTGCTTACCTGTCACAACTAAGTTTCCATGATTGAAGTTAATCCCCACAGCCGATAATATATAACGGAAACATTTGAAATAATCTCACTACCATGGAAGATGAAGACCGTAAGATTATTGGTTATATTTTGAAATGGGATGAAAATGAAACTCGACCTAAAAAAAGCTGTCAAGTACGCTGTTCTTGCGGTAATCATTCTATTTGTGGTAATTATCTATAAAGAATTTTCGTACGAAAAAAAAATCTATAACCGCATATATACAACCACAAGTTTTCTAACTACTTTGAGAATTAATATTTTGCTTTTTTATGAAGTTCATGAGAGATATCCGAATTCTCTTGATGAACTTCGTCGATCGCTCCAGGCAAATAATAATTCTGAATTGGACGAATTGTATGTTGATTTAACCTCAGATATGCAAAGAAATGTTCCGGAATATAGAGAACTTAATGATAAAGGAGGTTACTATTACGATCCAAATACCGGAGAAATCAAACTTAACCTGACCAGACCCGTCAAGGAATATCTACCTGAGTATTATGGCAGACTCAAAAATGATATTCCATCGGAGTGGTAATGACAGAATAATGGCAGCTTCTTGCTTATCTCGCGAGGGAATTTATTTGTTTATCGTTTTACGTCAATTACTTTTCAATCATTTCGCATCTATTCGCGCTAGGAATTCTTTCGCTGTTTTTCTGGTTTTGGGGCTTTGGCAGTCCAAAAATACAAATGCTTATTTTAGTTGAAGATTATGGCGTTAGCCATCCCGGCGACTTCGCACAACTCGTAATGACATCTTTTTTTATCTTTTCAGTGGATGAAAATAATTTCTTGCCGGCTCGTTGAGGACGATTTATGATACAGTCGGCAACCTTGAGCGGATATTTGGCGTTAAAAAGCACCATTGCAGTATTTAACCTGTAAACTTTTTTGCGGTTTCTTTGTTAATTGATTTGAGCTATTGATCGTTGGTTTTCTTTACTTAGGAAGATTGATTATGAGAAAGTTATTTATTCCACTTGTTAAATTACTGGGTATTTATTTGTTCTATCGCCCTCTGACTTATATGGCATATATAGTGTACTATCTATTTTTAGATTTTTCTTCCAGACAACATTCCATCTGGTCGGGGATATTATCTACTGTTATTTCTCAAATCCTGATTCTGTTATTAGCCCTGATTTTACTTTTCAAAACCGAAAGAATTGCAGACATAATACGTTTGCCGGACG
This sequence comes from uncultured Pirellulales bacterium, assembly GCA_964508785.1. GTDB lineage: Bacteria > Planctomycetota > Phycisphaerae > Sedimentisphaerales > Anaerobacaceae > JAFGPS01. The sequence goes on from CAZDVE010000055.1 coordinate 24,040, forward strand.
ATGATATTAATTTTACTGGGATAGATCGTTATTCGATACTTTATACCGGCCTGATTTTAATTGGTATTGGAACAATAATATATGCAGTACCGGTTCTCGTTGGCTCTGCTGTAACTTATCTTACCTATAGAGATGCTGCAGTGATGTCACTTCATTATCAGGAACTGCAAAAAATAGTATCTTCAATATTAAAAAATGTTCTTGGGTTTATTCTTGTGTTCAAATCTGTGCAGATAGCGAAATATTTCGATAAGCAAACGTAAAGAATGAAATGGTGTGAAACAACGCACTAATTGTTTCTTACAAAATCATCACACATAATCTATAAAAACAATTTTTAAATATTAAAAAGAATGAGCATATACGTAAAGCGCGTACGCGCTTTACGTATATATTTTGTTGGACTTCTACTGCTATGTATAAATAACGGGTAGCATAACGAGTTTGAGAAAAATCAGTTCACGGTTCAAGAGAGCTTAGAACTCACCAAACGATTCAGACTGATATGCTCTTCGGCGGCTTCGAGTGCAAGCTGGCGATGTACCTCAGGGGGAACTCGAACCATAAACTTGCCGCTATAGTGTCTTGAATTGAGCGGCTCAGGTACAGCTTCATTATTAGCCGCCATGTCCTTGACTACTTCGGCGACGACTTTAAGAATTCCGTTCAATGCCTTTTGCTGAGTTGAGGCCAGATAGCTTAAGCTTGGGAACTCGGCACAAAGTCCGACAAACTCATTGTCGTCTTCGGACCAGGTTACTCGATATATATAATGGTCAATCTTTGGTAATT
>CAZDVE010000056.1:0-23391 GCA_964508785.1 uncultured Pirellulales bacterium
AGTCGGCGAAATCGAAGTAGCCGGAAAGACTCTTGCTCAGATTGAATCAGCTATTGTTAATGCATATTATCCTAAGTACGCCTTAACTCTTCCGTCTGTGTTTGTCAGAGTGTTGGAGTATAAGATGGCGAGGGTTTCTATATGTGGTGCTGTTCAGATGCCCGGGGTTTATTCGCTTCGTAGTGACCAGATGTCCCTTGTTGCACTTATTATGGAAGCTGGGGGCATAATCGAAGACGGAGCTGCTTCCATCCGGATTATTCACTCTGAAGATAATACCGAATACGAAGATAAAGAGGTATCTGAACAAGTCATAGAACAGACAAAGGAAGAGAGCCATAAGCCGACTAATACCCGATTAATTGAACCAACCCCACCTTATACAATCTCAAATGAAAACGGTGTTCAACTAAGATACAAACGACTCTCAGCGCAAAGTACAGTGGGAGTGATGGAAATAATTTTTAATGATAAAGTCCTGCTCGCCGAGCGTATGGATATTACAAGCGAAATAGAAAGATTGGTCTTGCTTAAACAGTTGTCCTGGAGGGAACCGAGGATTGCAACTGCTGATGTAGAGCGAGAGCTTTATGGATTGGCTGAAATGATACAGTCCGATTATGGTCAAACCGGAACTGGCAGCAATAATAAAAACAAAGATGTAAATCTAAATTCTAAAATAAAAAATACCGGCAATACTAATGGGATTTTACCTGAAGATAAGAAAAACCAGGAACAGAAGTTTTTTTCAGACAACACTGCGACATGGCCAACGGCAAAACCAAAATCGTTTACACCTGATTATAACAAGCACTATGGTACAGATAATATATTGAATCGGGATATATATTCAAAAGCGAGTTTCAAAACTTTTAATTTAAAACGAAATTTGAGCACAAATGAAGAAATTAATAAGGAACTTTTTGAAATACTGGGTATGGTAACAAGTCAAAATACTGTGGAAAAAGACATTACAAATGAATACCAAGAGCAGGAATCCATCATTCTTCCAGTTAAGGGGTTCAATATCCCATTTGTCGATGTTGCACTACAGGATGGTGATAATGTAATAGTTGAACGACTTGAACAGCCCCTTTTTTCTGTTGTAGGTCTTGTTAGCAGACCGGGTAACTTCTCTTATCCGCCAGATGTTAGCTACAATTTAATGCAGGCACTTGCATTTGCCGGTGGATTAGATCCCGCTGCTGAGCCACGCTACGCTACTATTTACCGTTTGAAGCCGGATGGTACGATTGTCGATGCTACATTCGAAATTGTACGTGTAGGAAATAGCTCACAACTTACGGATGCTTTGAATACTCGAATAAAACCCGGTGACATTGTTTCTGTTGAACATACACCCAGAACTCGCGCAAAAGTATTTCTGGACAGAGTCTTCAGGATTAATATGGGCACATATTACAATCTAAGTGACGCATGGGATGATTAAAAAATATCCAGCCGAAAGAAATTATGGTGAATAAAATGATAAGCCAAGATAAAAATCACAAAATGGTTGGAGGAAATGGCTTGTACAAAGATGCACCACCGATGGTAGGATTAGTGCCCGAGAACCTAATTCAAGTTATATGGCGTAGCCGTTGGATAGTGTTGCTTTCAACGGTTTTTGCTTTAATATTGGCTGTAATATATATTACCAAAGCTACACCTATCTATACAAGCACTTCTCGAATCTATGTTGAACAAAGCGGCCCTAGGATCCTCACACAGGAAGAGGGTGTGATGACCCAGTCTAGAAATTACCTTTACACCCAAGCTGAATTGCTCAAATCTACACCTATTCTTTCTGCTGTTCTTGATACACCCGGCATCAGACAAATGCAGACATTTACCAGAGTAGATAATCCAGTTGGGTACTTGAAAAAGACCTTGGAAGTTGATGTAGGTAGAAAGGATGATATTATCAGTTTATCGTTCAACTCACCTTATCCCACCGAGGCTGCTCAGATGGTCAATGCAATTGTGGATTCCTTTATAACTTATCATTCGACCCGCAAACGAAGCACCTCAGCAGAGGTCCTGAAAATCCTTCAAAGTGAAAAAAATAAACGCAGCAAGGAGCTGGCGGAAAAACTCAAAGCGATGATGGATTTCAGGCAAGAGAATGAAGCTCTGGCATATGAGAGCAGACAGGGTAATATAGTCATCGATCGGCTTGAAAGACTATCGATGGTTTTAACAGAGGCGCAGTTAACGACCATTGAATCTAAATCTGTTTACGAATCTACAAAGGAAATGGTTAACGATCCGACCAAACTTATGCAGTTCATAGAAGCACAGCGCGCCACAACCACATATATGCCTGTAAGTAATCAAAGAGCAGAACTCAAATCCAGGCTTGACCAGCTCGAGCTAAGTCTTAAAAATCGCATGCGCCAAGTTGCACCGAACCATCCTGTGATCGCTGCATTCAGGATCGATATTGACGGTGTGAAGGCACAGATTGATAATCTTGATACCGAGTTCGCAAAGGCTCAACTGGCAGTGGCAGAACAGCAATATCTTGCAGCTAAAGAAAAAGAAAACCAAATAACTAAATACTATGAAGAGCAGCGTCAGGAAGCTTTCAACCTTAATGAGCAAATTGCCCAGTACACAATATTGCAGTCCGACTGGGATCAGACAAAGGAATTTTGTGACATACTTGATGATAGGATAAAGGACCTTAATATCACAGAGGACGCCGGGGCTCTTAATATAAGTATTCTTGAGGTTGCACGACCGGCAGAGACGCCCTCAGAACCTCAAAAGGCAAAGTATATGGCTTTGGCTTTGGTCATAGGTCTTATGCTTGGAGGAGGCTTGGCACTTCTTCGTGACTTCATGGATCAGAAGCTGCATTCGGCAGAAGAAATTTCTGTCGTGCTCGATGTGCCGGTTCTAGGTGTGGTTCCATCAATGTCCAAACGGGATAATATTGCAGAACGGGGCAGGAAAGTTTACCTGGATTCTAAATCTCCCTGGGCGGAAGCTTATCGTACAATACGTACAGCGGTATTCTTTGGCGCCCCAAAAGGTGAATCAAAGACAATGCTTGTCACCTCCCCTGCGCCATCTGACGGTAAAACAACCCTTGTAAGTAATCTGGCAATAGCAATGGCTCAGGCAGGTCAAAGAACACTCATTCTTGATGCGGATTTCCGAAAACCAATGCAGCACAACATTTTTGGAATCAACCATGACCGTATAGGATTAAGCAGCGTGCTTGCCGGTACTATAACATTAGAAGAAGCGATCCAGACAACCGAAATAAAGGGACTGGATATTCTCTCTCGCGGACCTGATGTGCCAAATCCGTCTGAGATATTAAACAGTAGCAGCTTCGCTAAAGTTTTAAAGCTTTTATCAAATGAATATGACCGTGTTATTGTAGATTCACCACCGGTTATGCCTGTCACTGATGCCCTAATTCTTGCTGCCATTTGTGATATAACTCTTCTGGTATTGAGGGCGGAAAAATCCACGCGAAAAGTAAGTCAACAGGCCCGTGATGGGCTGTTGAGTGTGGGCGCGCATGTTCTCGGAGCGGTTGTGAACGATGTTCGAAGTAAAAGCAGATATGGTTATTATAGTACCGGCAGACAGTGTTATGATAACGACCCGCCAAGAAATAAAAAAGTCAGTGATAAAAAGACCGTAGCGGTAGTTTAAGGATTTAATAATTTTATATTTTATAAAAATAAAGCAAACGAATGATGGACTATGTTAAAAACAATGCGAAAGACGTCTTTAACAATTCTCTTGAAGGTCAGGTACGTGAAATGTACATTGATATTCACTGCCACTGCCTACCGGGTGTTGACGATGGTCCTGCTACTATATCTGAGGCATTGATGCTTTGCCAAGCTTTGGTTGACGAAGGAATATCTACTGTAGTGGCAACACCACACCAGCTCGGTCGATTTGAAGGCCGTAACAAAGCAGCGCACGTTAGGGAAGCTGTTCAAAGTTTGAATGAAACGCTTCGAAATCGTGGAATTTCAATTAAGATTGTTCCCGGAGCTGAGGTGCGGGTGGATGAAAGGATTTGCCAGCTTCTGGAAACAGATGAAATATTGACACTTGCTGACGGTAAGAAGTATATTCTTCTTGAACTTCCACATCAGGTCTTCTTCGATATTGAACCATTGATTCGAGAGCTTGTATCTATGGGCATTCAAACTGTTATTTCTCACGCTGAGAGGATCGCCACGTTTTCAAAAAAACCTAACATATTATTAAGGTGGCTTGAGCACTCTACTAATTTACAAATAACAGCATCAAGCTTATTTGGTATTTTCGGTCATGAAGCCGAGAGAGTTGCATGGGACTTTTTGACTTCCGGCTGGGTCGGGTTTGTGGCGACCGATTCACATGATGTTTATTCCCGCAAACCTCAAATGAGGGCAGCTTTCAGGCTCATAACAAAGAAACTGGGTGAAGATGTTGCTCGTTTAGTCTGTTTTGAAAATCCGCTTAGGGTTATTAACGGACAGGATATAATATCTGTCTCAAGCCATGTCAAGCAGGAGATGGAATAATGAGGGAAAAGCAAATAAATATAAATTCTATAGATGCTCCGGTTAGTGTATTTGACAAAGTGATTGAATGGTTGCTGATATTGCTTCTGTTATTTATGCCTTTTGCATTCGGCGCGGTAGAGGCCTGGAGCGAAGAAGTTGTAATATTGCTTGTGGTAGCAATTACGATGTGTTTTTTACTGAAGCTTATCTTTGAAGAAAGTACACGTGTGGTCTGGTCTTGGGCGTATGTTCCTGCGACATTGTTCATTATTGTGGCAGTATTGCAGATCATCCCTCTGCCATCTGCTCTTGTTAACATAATTTCACCACAAACAGCAGCAACGAAGGTAAAGCTTTTAAGTGATTTACAGAATTCAGAGTACTTGCCGGAATCTATGACTCTTAGTTTTTATCCAAACGCTACAAAACATAATCTGAGGTTAGTACTTGCCGTGGTGGCAATTTTTTTCGTAGTTGTAAACATATACCAACGAGAAGACCAAATAAAGCGGCTTTTGGCTGCAATTGCAATTATCGGAGGTATGGTTGTTGTGCTTGCTCTTGCACAGGATCTTTTTGGTAACGGGAAAATATACTGGCATGTTTCCACCGGCTTAGGTGCAGCATATTCCGGTACATTCGTAAACCACAGTCATTACGGACAATTTATGAACTTATCTATTGGGGCAACCCTTGGTCTTGTTCTTGTAAGCATATATGAAGTATTCGCTGGAAGAAAAGTTACTACAGCGATGGTTTTCGAGTATTTTAGTTCCCCTGATTCTAAGTTAATATGGTTCCTCTTAGCAATGATAGTTCTTGGGGCAGCCACTGTTTTCATATCATTGACCCGGGGCGGTATGATTAGCATGCTCATTGCAGCTGGATTTATTACCTTGGTTCTTAGTTCGCGGCAGTCTATGAAAAGTCGGGGCTGGATAATAGTCTTGATGGCACTTGCCGCATTTATATGTGTGCTTTATATGGGTTTTGATGCAGTTTATGACCGACTGGCAAGTCTCAGAGAACTGCATCAGGCAGAAGGAGGTCGGTGGCAAATAGTGAAAGATATATCACTTGCCTGGACAAAATTTCCCCTCTTTGGGACAGGTCTTGGAACGCACGAAGTTGTTTACCCCATGTTTGACCGCTCTACAATAGCCTCTATTGCTGCATACGCTGAAAATGAGTATGCCCAGACAGCCGAGGAAACCGGCTTGATAGGTTTGGCGTCGTTAGTGGTTTTTGGAATTTTGGTATGGTTAAATTACGCTTATAATATAAAAGATATGTCTACACCAATTTGCTTGGCTACCTACGGTCTTGGATTTGGTCTTCTGGCAATTATGCTCCATAGCTTGAGTGATTTTGGTCAGCATTTGCCGGCTAATGCATTTCTTTCAGGTATATCATGCGCACTTTTATTTAGCATAGCTCGATTGAGACAAAAGGTTAATCCGGAAGCAAAAATTGCTGATTCACCTCAAAGCTCTCGAGGTATACGAATTGTTGCGTTACTTTGTGTCTCTGCAATCTGTGTATGGGCTCTTTGGGGTGCCAATAATGCCCGTCTTGCCGAGTCCTATTGGAAAAAAGCACTTGCAGTTGAGCAGGATATTATGAAAGAAGATTGGCTGGCGAGCAATAATGAATATGCAGGCCTGATCTTCAATGCAGCCAAAGCTGCCGATTATCAACCGGAGAATGTAAAGTATAATCACTGGTTGAATGTATACCGGTGGGAATCTATAAGCCGCCATATGGATCCAAATACCGGTGAAATTGTTATTACTGAACGTGAAATGAAGTTTGTACCTCGTATCGTTAATGAACTTAACAATGTACGTTTGCTCTGTCCTACTTATGGGGCAACTTATTGTGTTGTGGGTCAGCTTGAAAAGTTTATTTTAAATGATCCGAATGGCGCAGACCTTATACGAAAAGGATTTCAACTTGCACCTTGCGATCCAACAGCTTGTTTCGTGAACGGACTTCTTGATATCGAAAAGCAACAAATAAATGACTCATTTCATAAGTTTAGCAGAGCTATTAAACTTGATAATAGGTTCTTTAGAAATGCTGCCGACATATATACCAACCATGTGAACAGACCCGATTTAGCTGTAAATCTTGCCGAGGACTATAGCGACCGTTTAAGTTATGTGGCAGGACAACTTGCAGATATGGAGGAGCACCAAGATATTTTTGAAAAAGCACAAGCACGGGTAATTGAGTTGTTAATAGAGAAATGTTCCGGTCCAGATGCCTCAGCTTCAGCGTTTGCCTCTCTTGCGAATATCTATCGAAGAAAGGGAAATAGTGAGGCGGCAATAGAGCATTATAGCTGTGCACTTGAAATGGATTATGGTCAGGTCCAGTGGAGATTTACTCTTGCAACACTTCTTGCTGAAGCTAACAGAATAAATGAGGCTATCCATGAGGCAAGAATATGTTTGCGTCTTAATCCTCAGTTCACGGCGGCAGAAAATTTTATAGCACGGTTATCTGTTATGCCGGGCGCAATGATGAGCGAAAAAGATCGATTGCCTTAGAATACAATAAAAATTTTTAACAGCCAGTTTTTAATGGCTTAATTATACATAACCGGACGAAACTGATAAGACAATTGAAAATAGCGTGCACCAACAAGAACGTAGTGCGCGCCGGCTCTTATGTCTGATAAATGAATTTATTGCTAAAATGCTCAAACTATCTGAAAATCCGGCTATTATTACACCAGAAGCAGATTCACTAACGGAATTGAATGGGATTTGGTGGATAGCTTATACAAAAGCACGTTTCGAGAAGGTATTTGCCTGGGATATGTTCAATCACGGAATAGGATACTTTCTTCCTATGCGGGAAAAAATCGTCTTTTCAGGCGGTCGCAAGCGATGTATTATGTCACCATTGTTTCCTTCGTATGTTTTTTTCTGCGGCACAGAGAAAGACCGCTATACTGCAATGACGACCAATCGCTTGTGTCATATAATAGAAGTGGTTGACCAGAAAATTCTTATCAAGGAACTTCTTAATATTGAAAAAGCTTTATTAAGCAAATCCGTTATCGATAATTATCCTCATCTTGCTGTTGGTAATCTCTGCAGAGTTATTTCCGGTCCTCTGATGGGTACAGAAGGTGTAATTATTGAAAAAAATAATATAAAGGCGCGCATTGTTATTGAGGTAACCATCCTTGGCCAAGGCGTCATAGTTGAAATCGACTCCGACCTTTTGGAAACAGTACAGTAACAAACGTAGTCCGTTTTTCTTCTACAAGCATTTCTGCATGAAAACCTACTTATTTGTGTATCTCGGCTCTGCTTTTTTATCGGTAATTTTTACACCGCTTGTAATTAAGCTTGCTCACAAGATCAAAGCTATTGATCGTCCGGGAGCTCGGGCAGTTCATACTCGACCTATCCCGCGAATTGGAGGAGTGGCTATTTTTTTCTCGGCAATGTCTCTTATCATTCTTATCTTGTTCCTAAATAATGCTTTAGGGGATGCTTTTCGTAATATGAAATTACAACTATTGACCTTATTTTGTTCATCGACTTTCATATTCTTTATCGGTCTTGTTGACGACTTGAAAGGTTTACCTGCACGATTTAAGTTCTTAGCCGAATTGCTTGCTGCAGGATCATTGTGCTTTATAGGTGTACGTATATCATCAATTGCTATCACAGCGCAATGGACATTGAACTTTGGTTGGTTAAGTTATCCAGTCACAATCTTTTGGATTGTTGGTATTACCAATGCAGTGAATCTCAGTGACGGTTTAGATGGTTTAGCCGCTGGAATTTCAGCAGTTACATGTGGAGTAATTGTTGTTTTAGCTGTTCATAGTGGAAATGTCATTATGCCTTTTTTTATGCTTGCTTTGCTTGGAAGTCTATCAGGTTTTATATTTTTTAATTTTAATCCGGCGAAAATATTTATGGGAGACTGTGGAAGCTTATTCTTAGGTTTTACAATTGCTTCTGCCAGCGTTCTATGCTCGACGAAATCCTCCGCTCTGGTTGGTCTTGCTATGCCTGTTTTAGCTTTGGGAATACCCATCTTTGATACGCTCTTTTCCATACTCAGGCGGTTTCTCGAACGGAGATCAATATTTGCAGCAGATAGAAGCCATTTTCATCACAGGCTGGTTGACTTGGGTATTAAGCAGCGTCATGTGGTTATTACGATATATGTCATAACGTTGCTTTTTGCAGGCTTGGGTATGTTTATGATGGTCACTCGTGACATTAATTCTCTTGTCATTTTCCTCTGTATTTTATTGCTATTGCTTCTTGTGTTCCATGTTGTTGGATCAATTAGACTGAGAGAGACGATGGCGGGCCTTCAACGAAAATATGAAATAACACGTCAGGTGAAGGAAGAGAAAAAGAACTTCGAGGATGCGGAATTATATTTCCGTCACGTAGCAACTTTTAACGAATGGTGGCAGGCAGTTTCAACGGCATCAGAAGTAATGGATTTTTTAAATCTTAGTCTGCCTCTGACTAATCGTGATGGTTCGAATCGCATACTAACATGGTGTCAGGAAAAGCCATCGTCCGAATACAATAAATATGAAATAATGGAGGTTAATGTTCCTGTTAGAGATCGCCGAGCCGGGTTCGGGCTCAATTTGAAAATTAAAGTATGCAGGAACGGTTCTCTTGAATCCGCCGGCAGAAGAATAGCTCTATTTACTCGAATGATAGAGGAGCATGGCATAGTGAGCTTATCGGAAAACAGAAAAATACGACAATCATCAGAAAGAAGGGAAATTGTTGCAGAGTAAAATATTATGTCACCGCTTAGTTATCTTCGATATTTTCATAAAGCTTTAGTATCTTTGCCCCATGATGCCATAACCTCTGAGATAACAGATAAATAAGGATGTCGGGATTAACTTGCGAAACTGCAAATTAATAAAAGATTTATGATGGATGTGAATAAGTAAGCAGAATTATTTTGAACTATATCTTTGAACATATATTTCAGATGTTTGATTGAGATATTAAATTTATGCGCATTTAGCAAGGCTAAGAATCATGTGTGTTGGATATTTTACGGTAAATGAAATCAGGAGCCGCAAGAAACGCTCATAATTACTGATTGGTCTGTGTATTTCAATCGATTTGGATACCTGTGAAATGTTCATTACTGACCACAGCCATAATTTTTTTAGTAAACTACTACGGGTTAAAACCCGTAGCATTTTTAGAATTCAAGCTTCGCTTGTCCGCTGTCTTCTTCGCCTTGCTTTTGAACGTACTTTCTTATCGTTTCCTCGTTTATGCAAACGGTCGACACAAAATAACCAATCGACCAAATACCATTAACACCCCAATACACCTTATCCAAAAAGGGAAATTTCCTTCGCATAGATGTGCCGGTATGGGCTTTAATCATTTTGACTACTTCACCTACCGAAAACTTCGGCGGTATCGATACTAATAGATGTATATGGTCTGTATCTGTGTTCACCTCGACTATCTCTATTTCCGACTGAAATTTACTAACCTGCAATACTTTCCTTTTCAGGTAATCGCCCATACCGCCTTTCAAAACCTTACGACGGTATTTGGTCGATATCACTATGTGATATTGAGCATAATAAACTGCATGAGCTTGTTTCTTATATTCCATCCATAATATCTTACCAGAAGACAGCGGATACTTCCATCTACGGGTTTACACCCGTAGAATTACGAAGGAATATTAAATTTATCTTTTATAGTATTTTCTCAGGGGACTCCCAGATAATTCCATGGAGGGATAGAGTTGTTAGGAAGAAAGATTAGATATCGTTTGGCTTTGAACATGTCTCGGATTAGGATCTCTTATTATCGTTACATGGGAGTTACCATAGGGACGAAATGTTATATTAGTTCTGGTGCTCATATCGACGTTGCATTGGGCAAGGTAACTATTGGAAATCATGTTCGGATAGCGAGTGGGAGTTACATACTTGCACATGGGCGAATGATGGAAGATAATCTGGAAACAAAGCTTGGAGATAATGTCATTATATTGGTTAATGCTGTTGTGCTACCTGGAGTTACGGTCGGGAAAAACTCCACCATTGGAGCTGGTTCTGTAGTCGCAAAAAATGTTCCCCCTAAAGCTTTTAAGTACATCGTGTGTTCTCCGATAAACCTAAGGAATTCATTCCTGGTTGCAATGAGGAAGGAACGAAAGCTATGTAGTTCCACGATATCAATTAGTCCATTGAGGAGAAATTGGAGATCTGCACATATCTGAGGTTTACTACATGTCAAGATTAATTGTTAAGGGTCCCGTCACACTAAATGGTGAGGTCTCTGTATGTGGTGCAAAGAATGCTGTGCTGCCGATTCTTATTGCTGCTGCTGTATCTTCAGAATCGGTAACATTACATAATGTGCCAATAACTTTTAACGATGTTAAGGTTACTCTTGAGGCATTACAATGTGTGGGAGTACGCTATGATATTGAAGGAGATACAGTTCGCTTTAAGGATTCTGATCTTAGCAATACCCATATACCAGAGAAGATTTCCAAAAAGATACGGTCTTCTTTGTTGTTCCTTGGGCTTCTTGTTGGAAAAGTAGGCCAAGCCAGGATTTCTATGCCCGGTGGTTGCAGCTTAGGTGAGCGAAAATTTGACCTTCATCTTGAAGGCCTGAGAAAATTGGGTGCCGAAGTGAACTGTGACAGCACTGGTATTGAGGCAAAGGCCGATAAACTTGTCGGGACAGATATAAACTTCTATCTGCCTACGACGACCGGTACAGAAAATGTTATGATCGCCGCCTGTTTTGCAGAGGGTCGCACGCGCATATTTAACGCGAATACGCGGCCTGAGGTCAAGGATTTGGGGGATTTCCTGAATGCTATGGGTGCAAAGATTCGTGTCAGGAACAGAGTTGTGGAGATACAAGGTCCCAGTGAACTGCACGAATGCGAATTCTCCGTTATGCCGGGTTGGGACGAAGCACTCACGTATATTATTGGATCTGCTATAACGGGTGGGGAATTATGTGTAAAAGACTTTTCCTTGGAGCACGTACAACAGGACGTTGCAATCTTGAGACAAGCAGGTGTTGATATCTTCGAATGGGGGGGCAATGTTTTCTCTTCCGCGAAGAGCCGAATATTAAAGCCTTTCGATTTATTCACTGGTCCCTATCCTGCTGTGAATTCAGATATGCAGCCCCTTTTTGCAGCACTTGCGAGTCAGTGTCAGGGGGAGAGCAGTATCACAGATCAGAGATTTACTGAACGGTTCGCCTATGTGGGCCAACTGCAGAAGCTTGGGGTAGATATTGATAACTACGGCAATTCTGCTGTCATTAGGGGTGGATCGCATCTCCGGGGCAATAAGGTCAAAGCGTTGGATCTCCGCTGTGGTGCAGCCCTATTGCTTGCTTCCCTGAAAGCAGATGGCATAACTATCATTGATGATGCGTACCAAATCGGTCGGGGATATGAAGATATCGCCGCCAAGATGAACACTCTGGGGGCAGATGTCGAGCAGACACTTGAATAATCTCGAAATACAGACTGTGCTCACCGAGTACCTGAGAGAACAGGGCTTTATACCTATGATAAATGAGCCACTGCGGAATCATTGCACGTGGAGGATTGGTGGACCGGCTGATTTCCTTGTTGAGCCTCCTTCTTGGCAGCATGTAAGAGCAATTCTTCAGTTTACACACGAATATGGCATACCGGCGGTTGTGATCGGCAAAGGCTCGAACCTTCTCTTTGATGATGAAGGGTTTCGAGGCATTGTTATCAAGATCGGTCGCAAGCTGTCCCGTCTGACCATCTCCGGGACAACCGTGACGGCTGAAAGTGGTATTTCAACACCACGACTTGCCCATATTGTCGGTCTAGCAGGCCTTGCTGGTCTAGAACATACGGTTGGTATCCCCGGTACACTTGGCGGCCTTGTAGTAATGAATGGGGGCAGCCAGCATAAGACCATCAGTAATGTCATTGTTGAAGTCAAGGTGATAGATATACACGGGGCTGTCCATACAATAGGACATGATGAATGTAATTTCTCCTATCGACACAGCATATTTCAGAATGCGGATTCTATTGTGGTGGAGGTCAAGATGGAACTAACCGTTGGTCGACTGGATGAAATCATGACAGAAATGCTACAAATACTCAGAGAACGCCGGAGGAAGTTTCCGTTAAATATGCCAAACTGCGGTTCGGTGTTCAAATGTACTCAGGAACTCTATGAAACTCTGGCCCCCCCGGGAGCGGTAATTGAAAAGCTTGGGCTCAAAGGGCTTCGAGTGGGTGATGTAGCTGTAAGTGCACGTCACGCGAACTTCATTGTAAACAGAGCTAATGCGAAGGCCCGAGATGTGCTTTCGCTAATTGAAATGATACGCGAGCGAGTTGCCCAACAAATCGGGCTTAGTCTCGAGTGTGAAATTCAGTTTGTTGAATCAACGGGAGTTATCACAAGTCTCTAATGACCAAGTTTCGCCTATAGCCTAATAATTGGGATAATTGAACTGTGTCCTTGAAAAAAGACATTCTGACAACGGGCTTCGTGAGGATTTTTGGGCTTGCGATGGGATTCGCATGCTCGTTGGTATTAGCCAGATGGCTTGGCCCTGAGGGGCTTGGGCTTTACACAATGTTTATGGTATTTCCCTTGATCTTCACGTCCCTCGGAGAACTTGGTATACGACAATCAGCCGCGTATATGACCGGCAAGAAGCTCGCACCAGAGACTCAGCTGGCCAGAGTCTTGATTATGCTGTGGCTAATGACTTCGCTGTTTTCATTGGTTTTTGTTTTCGCTTCCTACCGCCTGCAAGGAATGCACATATATGGAATGGTATATGTGTTAATGGGTATAAGTTTTGTGCCAGTCAGCTTAGTGACGCGTTACGCTAATGGAATTGCCCTGGGGAAACAATGGATTTATAGAATCAACATCGGAGAGGTACTGTGTGCTTTCACAAGGCTTTTACTTTTAACGGTCTTTCTCATTGGCTTACGCAGGGGCGTTTTAGGTGCACTTGTAGTACAAGTCATCAGCGCCTTAGTACCTGGCGTATTGATGCTATGGTGGCTGAGAGGAGACATAGGGATTTTATTCGTCCCGTTGTGGGACAAGAAGCTCATTTGTTCTCTTTTAACACACGGCTTCAAATTTGCCACGGCCCTCTTTGTAATATCTCTGAACTACCAGGTGAACATTCTGATTCTGCAGAGATTTGTAAGCAATAGCGAAATCGGGCAATTCAGCCTGGGAATGAAGATAGCCCAACTAATCTGGTTGCTTCCGGCTGCGGTGGGTATGGTTGTATTTTCACACAGCACTTCTGCAGGAGATTCGAAGTTCTTTGTCCATACAACTTCTCAAATTATGCGGTTAACGCTCCTTTTCTGCAGTCTTGGTGGATTCTCTGTGTATTTATTTTGTAAGCCATTTGTGGGTGTCGTTTTTGGCACCGAATATCTGCCCAGTGTTCCGCTTATTCGTTTAATGCTTCCTGGATGTATGGCAGCCATCGTATTTAAGGTATTGAACGCGAATCTGGCCGGTCGAGGTTATCCTCTTACAGGGATGTGGGTTTACTTAGGTGTACTTGGAATCAACATAATGTGCAATTTCTTACTAATACCTATTTATGGTGTTAATGGCTCCGCGATAGCAAGCTCGATTAGTTACATAACCGGTGCGGTAGTGTATGCAAGGATTTATGCAAGAAAGAGCGATACGAACCTGGTGGAAATGTTCTGCCAGCCCGCGGGTGATTGGCGGACCATAAAGTCAATGGTTGCTAAACTTCCAGAGCTTCATAGATTCAAACAATGCGTTGGAGGTACCACTCTAAAATGAAGATTGGCATTTTTTGTGGATCTATAGGATTTGGTGGCTCCCAAAACACGACAATATCTTTAGCTGTCGAGTTAGAACGCCGGGGGCATCAGATTACTCTTTACCTCGATCGGCAAAGATTCCGTGCCCATAAAGATGTGTCATTATTTGAAATATGCGATCTTCCTGTAAACCTGATTTGGCCCCAGATGGGATTTATATCATTAGGTAATGTTATAAGAAGCATTAATTATATCCACCAGCAACAACATGATGTGGTACTCTCTGTATCCTGTGGTCCATTACCTCTGTTGTTCTTATATAATACTTTTTTTCCACCAATTCCGGTCGTTTACTATGAAGTTGGGCCAAGAATGCGCTATATAACTCGGGTGTTCCATGGGACGACGGTAGCTAACTCAGAAGAAACGCGTGATCTGCTCTGTAATTGGTTGGGAAAAGGATTGAAGGACATCCCCGTTGTGCGAGCGAGAGTTGATGTGAGGGAATTTCACCACGTTCCTTCTCCCAGTGAAACAGAGCAGTCGACACATGTAGTGATTTTTATGATGTCGCGGCTGGAGTTGGAGAAAACCACTTCAGTTATCAAAGTCATGAGAGCTCTCGAACTGCTTGTGCAGCAAAGGATTAATGTTAGACTCCGAATTTGTGGATCAGGGAGAGATGAGAATACAGTGATTTCTATTGCAAAGAAGATTAATGACGGAATGGGTAAGCCTGTGGTTAGCCTTATCAAGGCAACCTCTCATGTGGGGAATATTATCGAGAAAAGCGACATTGTCGTGGGTGTGGGACGCTGCGCATGGGAGGCTATGGCCTGTGGCCGCCCTGTTGTCGTTATAGGCCAGGAAGGTATAGGTGGAGTTGTTTGTAAAGACACCATTAATACACTTATGTATTATAATTTTACCGCCCGAGGTAGCGGAAAAGGAGAGGGACCATACGAAATCGCCGAAGTTCTCAAGCCTTTGGTTGAGTCTTCCTGTTATCGAAAGCAATTGGGAGAGTACGGGCTTGGTATTGTGAAAAAATACTATGATGCGGCGATTGGCGCAGAACAAATGGAAGCTGTTCTTGCCAAAGCATGTCAAGCTACCTCAAAAAAAACGTTAGTGAGAAGGTTAAACGAATTCGGAATCATTATGACCTTGTGGCTCTGTTTGTATTCAAAGGGATTTCTGATTTGGTTGATTAGACCGCGGGCGGCTGCCCAATCCTTGCGCAAGGCAATCTCGCTGGCAAAAGTTGACACTTGATTCTTCTCATATGAAGTTTAATTTGTTGTATGGCAAATTGCGTTCACGTCTTTTATTCTGATCAAATAACGAGCCCAAAGACTTCGTCTGCTCAGTGGGTTTGGGAGGTTTTACCCTGTACTATTGCCGTAATGGCTGGGCCACTTGTTGCCACTTTGTATTCTCTGTTGCGGTCAGAAGATGCTAAAGACGGAAGTTTTAGTATTGGACAAGCCCTTAACGGTGTACTTTGTCTCATGATGTTCCTCTCTCTGTTCTTGTTGAGACGCCTTCGTTTGCTGGAACTCCCAATTATTCGACCTATCATTTTCCTTTCTGTTTATGCAATTATTACGTGCTTCTTGGGTCCTTATCCCTATGAGAATATAGCATTTGCTGTGAAGTTAGCTTTTGTGGCGTTCATATTTGCCAGTGCTTTTCATTTGGCACAGAGCAATTTGTGCGGCGAGGGCTGGCTTGTTGGTAATGCTTGGGTGGTTTTAATCTTTATGGCAGTATCTCAAGTTATTGGATTTGTGACTGGGCATACGATAGCTCTGTACAGCAAATATGCCACCGCAGGTATCACCGATAGAGTATCAGTTACGGCTTCCTTTGTAGTTGCTACCCTGCCCATTTTTCTCAGATTCTTTCCTAGTAGGAGATGGTCGGTGGCTGGCATTACTATAGTTCTAACCTCGCTCTTTTTCACAATGCGGCGCACTGAGCTAATCTCGGCTATTTGCGCGACTTTCATTGTTATGATTCGCAATTTGAATCAACTTCGGCGAAATATGCCATCGCGAGTGGTAGTATCGGCTGTCTTGGCTCTGGGGGGGCTCGCCGCAATTGGCTTACAGAGCCCGGCGGGCAGCGATTTATTGGCCCGTATGAGTAATTTGGATCCCTCGAAAGGAACTGGATCAGGAAGATATATTTTCTGGCGTGTTTCGCTCAACCACATATTTGACCGCAGTATTAGTGCCCAGATAATCGGAGAGGGGATGGGAAGTATTCGGGACGTTATGTATGAGGATTTTGGTCATTCAATCGGGAGTCACACTGCTTGGTTAGATATGACTCATGCATTCGGTGTATTTGGTCTATTGGCAATATTGTGGTGGTACTTTGAACTATTTCTATTAGCTAAATACATGAGTGCTACTAAAAATGCTGCATTTCAAGGTGTGTTCTCTGCTATAGTTATTTTTTTTCTTGTCTCAATCGGACAAGGCGGGTTCTCTGACCCGGCTTATGCTTTGATTTATGCCGCCTTGGGATTCTGGGCTGGCCAGACCGGTAATTACAGGAGGCAAGTATTTTATGCCTGATGTGCTCTTTATTGAAGATTGTAATTTCGAAGATTATCCAGTTGGGGGGCAACTCTCATTTGCCAGACAAATGATGCAGGCCTTTGGTAATCACTTGGCGTTAGTAGGAATCTCCACTGACGATACGCCTGTTGGGCGTTGGATTAAGAAGGAGATTAATGGCGTTGTCTACGACTTCTTCACCGTGGGATGCTGGAAACCGTCGAGTTGTAAACCCGTTATTCCGGCCAGAATTAAAGGGTACCTACAAACCAGAAAGTACAAAAATGAGATTATGGATTTTGGCATCAGATATGCCTTTATTCAGTCCCCTGAAATATTGTTTGCTATCCATAAATGGGGGGTGGACAATATGTGTTATTGCAGTCCGGGCGTTAATAATCCCCTTATTAATTCGCGTTATGGATGGGGGAAAATATTTGCCGGTATGTTCTTAAGCAATTGGGTAAGTATACTTTCGGAAGTTGATTTAATTCTTGCTGCTGCAGACGGTATTTCAATCAATAATTTTGCTATTCAATCAAAGGGTAAATTATCGACAGATCAAATTATTAAGTTTCCAACTCGCGTTGACACATCCTTATTTCAGCCAATCGATAAAATAGTAGCTCGAAGACAACTTGGTATTAATTTATACGATCAGTTAATAGTCAACTGTGGCCGCATCAATGCTGTTAAAGGTTGGGAATTCTTGGTTGAAAGTTTTAATATTCTTAGACAAGAGAAAGAAGATGCTAAATTAATTTTTATCGGTGATGGCGAAGACCAGCCGAAACTCGAAAATTATGTTAACCAAATCGGTCTTTCCGCTCATGTAAAGATCACAGGTTTTCAACCTCCAACGAAGGTTGTGAAATACCTTAATGCTGCTGATGTTGTTGCTATTGGGTCCAAGGCTGAGGGTTGGTCTGTTACAATGTTGGAAGCTCTTGCCTGTGGAAAAGCAATTGTCTCTACGGTTGTAAGTGGTGCGCGTGATATGATTGTTGAAGGCGAAAATGGGTATGTTGTTGAAAAACGAGATCCTAAGTGTTTTGCCGAAGCTATGGTTCGCGCGTTGGCTCTTAAAGATGCTGATAAGATTTCATTGAGCATAGCCAATAGATACAAGTTAAAGAACTTAGCGAGAGATTTAGGAAAGCTTTGGAAACCATTAGGGTGAAGATACTGTTAGTTCACAACGCGTATGCTAAGTTCAGTGGTGAGGAGGCCGTTGTAGAGAGCACATCACGGATGCTTGTGGAACAGGGGCACGAAGTGCTACAATTCACACGCAACAGTGCAGAAATTCCCAATATGCCGTTTGGAAAACTTAGAGCTTTTTACAGCGGAATATACAGTTTGTCATCAAAGAAGGCTATGCGGGGGCTTCTGGCCGAGCACAAGCCGGATATTGTCCATGTGCATAACGTTTTCCCGTTGATATCGCCGGCAATTCTTCCCGAATGTAACAAGGCTGGTGTGCCGGTTGTAATGACTGTGCATAACTATCGTCTGGTTTGTCCCAATGGGTTGCACATGACCAATGGCAAGGTCTGTGAAAAGTGTTGCGGCGGCAAGGAATATCAATGTCTGTTGAATAATTGTGAAGGTAGCTTGTTTAAGAGCCTGGGCTATTTCTTGCGTAATTACGTTGCTCGAAAGCTCAAACTATTCAAAAACAATGTGATGAGATATGCCTGCCTGACAAAGTTCCAGAAACAGCGATTGATAGATGCAGGATTTGCTGCTGAAAGGTTAGCGGTCATACCCAACATGTCAGATATGCAGGAAAGAAAAAATGAAGATAGTATAGGAGATTATATTGGTTTCATTGGTCGAATCAGCCCGGAAAAAGACGTAGCAACTCTTATCAAAGCAGCAAAAGTCAATAGCGATATCCTGTTCAAAGCAGCTGGAGATTACAACCGCATGCCAAACTTACCAAAGGAAGCCTCCAAGAATTTTGAGTTCTGCGGACATTTGAGCGGAAATGAACTCCGAAGTTTCTATTTACATAGCCGAATGTTTGTGCTGCCCAGCATATGGTATGAAGGCTTTCCGAATACTCTGCTGGAGGCTATGGCTCTTGCCAAGCCGGTGGTTTGCTCCCGGATAGGCGGCTTGCCGGAGATAGTTGATGATGGTGTAACAGGTTTGTTGTTTGAACCTGGCAACGCTGATGACCTGACGGAGAAAATCCGTTATCTGTGGGATAGGCCACAACTGTGCCGTCAAATGGGCCAAGCAGGAAAAGAAAAAGCTTTACAAGAATACTCACCTCAGAAGTATTACAAACGATTGATGGCTGTTTATGAAAAAGCGATTGTATGTGGACCAGAATGTCCAGACAATGATTTCTGAACTATTCTTCTAATTAGGTCATGTCTTTATGAACGCTAAAACTTCCCTACAAAGAAAGTGTGATATTGTCAAAGTTAGATTCGATCTGATTGCATATAACGTTGTAATGGAAATAATTGAACAATGGAGGATCAATAGAGAGTTCCATTATGTAACATTAACAAATCCATATTGTGTTTCATTGTGCCATAGGGACGCAGAAATGCGAAAGGCTATCGAAGGGGCAGAGATGACCTTACCTGATGGTATAGGAATTATACTTGCAGCACGTCTTCTGGGTTATTCGCACAACGGCCGAGTAGCAGGACCAAGACTTATGCTGAAACTTTGCGACTGGGGGCGAAAATATGGATATCGCCATTATTTCTACGGGGGGGCTGAGGGTGTGGCTCAGAAACTGGCCGAACGACTTTATAAGATGTACGCCGGGTTGCATGTGGCCGGTACTTATTGTCCACCTTTCAGACCCCTTACCGAAGAAGAGGATAAAAGTATCGTGGATCAGATTAACTCTACAAAGCCGGATATTGTGTGGGTTGGATTGGGTGCACCTAAACAGGAAAAATGGATGTTAGAACATCTCGGGCGGATTAGAGCAACAGCGATGATTGGCGTGGGTGCGGCATTTGACTATCATTCCGGCCAGGTCAAGTGGGCACCTGAATGGATCCAGAAGCTTGGACTTGAGTGGCTCCATAGTTCCATCTATCAACCTCGGAGGGTGAGGCAGAAGTTTGGGGGTACATTGTCATTTCTGGTCAGAATACCAGGGTTTTCCCTGAAGCGGAGATTGAACATGGTTGGTAAATAAAGAGGAGTAGGTTTTGAAGGGAATGTTTGCAGAGATGTGTCCATGCGTTTGAATGGTTGAGTACAATCAGATGGAAAACGAGCTTTCTGGTGTATTGATTTTGTTATTTGGCGATATCTTCTTCAACGGTGTGTCAGAGGGGAATTAAATTGCTTTAAGGGATTTTGGAAACATCAATAAATTTCGAATTTTGTCAGGGTCAGTTTGGCACTCTGATACTATCTTCGAAGTCTATCTTGTGTCCAACTCGAGTATTCAAGTTTTTCTGGCACCTTAAAAATGATGGTTTACGCAAAGCGTTTTCAACTGTAGCGTTGAGAATTAGACGGTTTCTTGCAACAAGGGGAATAATCCATAGTTGGCCTGATAAAAGTAAGTCATTGTACGAGGAAGCTCTAAATCTCCGGCTAGGTGAGTGGATTCGTGTTAGGCTTGAGAAGGATATTATAGCATCACTCGATCATTTCATTCAGAACAGTGGATGTCGCTTTTCTCAAGTTTTGTTACGCAGATATACGAACTGGTTCCGATCCGAACGTGATCGCAGACGCTTAGTGTGAGGCTCGAGACTATGGAGGCACTGAAATCTTGCCTTCCGAATGTCTTGCTTATGTATGTCACAGTCCCCTAATGTGTGCGTCAATCAGGGCAGAGAAGAGTGTTCTCAGAGTGAACTTCAAGCGCGCCCTTGGCCGCTCAACCATCCTGGATGTTAGCCGTCTGCGGTAGCGACACAATAAGCTTCTTCAGGAGTTGTTTCTTGAAAGTGAACCTGTGCTTGATCTTGCCGCATACGAGGCATTAGGGCCGGATGCACGGTGATAATTCAGCCAGTGGAGGGATAAGGTTGTGTCCGTTCTCCTGCAGTCATACACGAGCAACGGAGGCTCCCTCAATGCAACGAGCCGACATCATGTGGCAGGAAAGCTGCTGATCTAGCTTCTATAGAATTCTTAGGAGCAATGGAGTAACCGCTGGATGAGGAGATAATGAGTGTTCTAACGGAAGTCGAGTGTCCATGAACCTGACACGGGACAAAGTATACTGGCCTACTGATAGTCGGCATGTGGCAGTAGTTCGTATCGGGACTAACAAGCCCCATATCGATCTTAGTCTTGTGCGAACATTGGCGGTGTTTGGTATTGTGTTCTACCACACGCTGGATCTACTCAGCGTTTCTCGTGACTTAAAGGCCATCATTCACCTGCTTTTTGGCGTGCCATCTTTAACAATGTTGCTCTTGTTCTCTGGCATGACCATGGGTGTAATGCAGATGCCTGCGAACCTTCGTGGGTATCTAAAATATCTAAGAGTTTATGCACTGGGCCACTTACGTGTGTACACGGTGTTCTTCATTGTTCAGACTGCCATAGCGATCATGTACTACTACCACGTTGACGCAGGTGAGTCGGGAATGGGACACGGACCCTTTAACCCTGTAAAGATCGCAATCGCATACATATTTGCCAGTGGCTACGGCAGCTTAGGAATATGGTACATGCACATGTTGGCCCTTGCGGTGGCCATATGGCCGTTGACCGGCTTGGTCCGACGTGTCCCTGTGTGGATCGTGTTCGGCGGATTGTTAGTGATAAGCTACTACACTGGCTACTTGGCCCCAGCAGGTCTCTCATACTTTATGTCACGGTGCTGCTACTGTGTGGCGACGATATATCTTGGTCAACGAGCAGGCTGGTTACGAAATGGTAATCATTGGCGCCAGGGATGGATTTTTGGCTCCCTTTATATTATCACCAATATCTTATTTCTGATTCTGCTTTTTAACAAGACCTTTCCGTCGTACCGAGCGTTTCCCGTGTACGTGGACACAAGTGAAACATTCCGTGTAATGTCCTACGCTATAGCTACAGCGAGCCGCTTCTGGGGAGCACTCTTCTTTATATCAGGGGTGGGGATGATCGGAGCTAAATTATCAAGACTGAGGGCATACTTCGCCAAAGGCGCATATTCCAGTTACTACATCTACCTAATGCACCGAGTAGTCCACTATGCGTGCCCCAGTGTGGTGCTCAATCATATTCGATCCGCAATGTTGTCCTGGATGGCATTGCCACAGATTACAGTTGCACTGCTTGGTGCATTGCTCCTAATGATAATTGGATACTACGTATGGGTATTCGCCCGACATCGTCCGTGCCTAAATTACCTTGTCTTTGGCAAGGGCCAGAAGCCACACTCAGGATGGTCAATACGGCAAAGAACGAAGAATGCAAATGTAAGCGGTAACATTTGAGTGGAAATATCAATTCAATAACAAAACCAGTGCCAATACTAATGCTCATAGGGATAGCTCAGGTGATTGCCGTGGGATTACTGATCATGGGAACATCACTTCGTGTATATAAAGGTACAAACAGTCAGGTGGTCAGACATATAGAGGACATGCCTGCAGATGTTTGGACGCGATTGACCGAGGTAACGATTTTCTTTGGCCACAGGTCCGTGGGCAATAACATCATAGACGGAATACGGGATCTTATGGATAGCCACGGTTTTCTTAACCTTCGCATTAACGAGACCAAGGCTGCTGACCGGGTCGACGGTGCTATGCTCGTTCATGCGCCGGTGGGCCGGAACCTAGAGGCTGAGTCCAAGATCGCGGAGTTCAAGAGGATTATGGAGGGAGGATTAGGAGAGAAGGTGGATATTGCCTTCTTCAAGTTCTGCTATGCGGACATAGTGAGCCACTCGAATCCTGACGCGATTCTGGCCGCGTACTCTGAGACCATGGAGGCACTGAAGGTCCGCCTTCCAGAGGTTGTATTTGTGCATGTCACGGTCCCTTTGTGTGCACCACCCAAGACGGCGAAGGGCATTCTGAAAGCGAACATCAAGCGAGTCCTTGGTCGTTCAACTGTCCTGGACGATAACCGCGTGCGGGCGCGATACAATGAGCTTCTGCGAGAGAGGTTTTCCGGAAAGGAACCTTTGTTCGACCTCGCTCTATACGAGACTTTGGGGCCAGACGGTCTGCAACACTACAGCTTCTGGAAAGGGCAAGAGGTTCCAATTCTCGTCCGTTCATATACGGACGACGGAGACCATCTCAATGTACTTGGCCGACGACATGTGGCGGAACAACTGCTGATAAAACTGTTAGACCTTGCAAGTTCTGGATAATCTCGTGAAATATGTTGAATTGAGAAAGGGCGAGAACGCGATGCAAATTCAAAGTGAGATACGAAATTACATCATAGAAAACATCCTATTTGGGGATGACGAGTTACTTGATATTGATACATCCTTTCAAGAAAATGGGATTCTTGATTCGATT
>CAZDVE010000057.1:0-22951 GCA_964508785.1 uncultured Pirellulales bacterium
AAAGCTCTACCAGAGAGCAGATATCATACGGTAATTCACCGGCACACCAGGGAGAGTCACAAAACGTACTGTTTCTGGATATCCATGTAAGTCAGGAGAAAACCCCGAACTGCGGCATAAATGATGACAACATCTACACGTACTGGGGTAGTACATCTAATGCGCTCGCTTCAATTGGCCTTGCACCGGCAGCAGGTACTGAACCCTCGAGCAGAGAGGATTCGTACCTTGTAAATGACCTTCCGGAAGGTCCTTCAGGACCGGTAGGCAGGGGAGAACGATAGTGAGCGCAAGTTCTATAAGATGAATCTCCAAAATTCAGAGTTGCATGTCATCGATGAAGACAGAGCAGTCATACGTGATTGGTAAACAAAGGTGTTGACTGTATCCTAATATTGTAATTGACGGATCGCAAAGAGACAACCCTGGTCTGGTTGTTTTAGGGCGGCTTTGTTTGGCGGAGGACAAGGTCGCCCGTTTTTTTTGAAAAACATGTTTGATAATTATAGGAGTACATCAAATGACAGTACCTGACACATCCCTAACGGGCACTTAAGTCTGGTGGTGTACAAAGATTTATCAGGAGTACAAAAATTGAATGCAGCGAACTTAAATCAAGTACCCGAACAAGACAAAGCTCAGGAGAAAAACATCGCCTCCAACTTGCAACTGAGCCCCGAAACCGAATCAAGTTCACACGCTTCAGCCAATACATTCACCGGACGGAAAAGCATAAACTTGCTGATGATGATATATTTCGCTTCCGGGACATGTTCACTGATAGACGAAGTAATCTGGGTACGGCTCTTGAAGCTGACTCTTGGTAATACGGTCTATGCAACAAGCATTGTGATATCTACGTTTATGGCGGGACTGGCACTGGGCTCCCTGGTCATGTCCCGATATTCTGACCGCATCAAAAGACAACTGCAATTGTATGCCTTCATAGAGACCCTTATAACAGTTTCCGCTTTATTACTGCCACAGGCACTAAAGATTGCAGATACAGCATATGTCTGGTTCTATCGAACTTACAGTCCTACACAAAAAGAGCTGCTGGTCTTACAGGTCGTTATCTCAGGATTGCTTGTGCTTGGGCCCTCAATGCTTATGGGAAGCACGTTTCCGCTTTTAGGCAGGTATGTGACCTCGCTTGAAAACCAGACCGGCCGTCTGGTAGGTAGACTTTACACCCTAAATACCCTCGGTGCAGCCGCAGGCTGCTTTTTGGCCGGTTTCGTTCTGATCCGCTCAATGGGGATTATGGGCACATTATACACGGCGGCAATAATCAATCTTTTCGTGGTTTTTGCCGGCTGGTTTTTATCCCGATTTTCAAAAGTTGCTTTCAGAGAAAACGGTCAAGAAGCTCAGGTTGTAAATATGGATATTACAGGGACGACCTCATGCAGCGCCAGAATGTACATGCTGCTTTTCTCATTTTTTCTTAGTGGCTTAATAAGTATAAGCTACGAACTAATCTGGATGCGAAGTATCGTACATTTGCTAAGCGGATATACTTATGTTTTCTCGTCGGTCCTGACAATATATCTTCTTGGAAATGTTATCGGTGCGGGCATAGGCAGCGGACTTGCCAAAGAGTTGAAAACTCCCGCCGCAGGATTTGCAGTGACATTATGCCTGTTGGGAATAAGCGGAATTTTCTTTCTGCCTTTATTAATCCATTGGACCTCCGATGTTTTACCGCGTATCGACCGGGAAATGGAATTGGCAAGAATGAGCATCTCATTTTCAACATACATTGTTCGGCCGCTCGTACAAAGTGCATTTTTGTTCCTGCTGCCGTCCATTATGATGGGGATAGGCTTTCCCATAGCATTACAAGCCTGGGCCGGACACGTGCATAAAGTAGGCCGAGCCACAGGAACAACATACGCAGTAAACACCATGGGGGCAGTTACCGGTGGAATCGTTACCGGCTTTATTTTTATTCCGCTTCTGGGGTTGCAGCTTACAATTTCTATAATCTCTCTAGCGGGGATTTGGATTTCCGGATTGATATGGATGCTGTTCGCCCGCAGCAACAAAACAACGGCACATCCAGGATTATTGGCGGTGGCTGTCCTGGCGACGCTTGCAACTGTGATAATGCCTACCGATTTGTTCGAAACCGTGGTTAAAAGCGACCCGAGACTCCCCGAAAAGCTTGAGTTTGTAGCGGCTGAGGAAGGTGTCGCCACGACCGTGTCACTTTTCAGGGATCCTCAGGAGGAAACATTGTATCTTTACACATCCGGCCAGAGAGTGGCAGGTGACACTTACTTTTGGCGCAGTGACCAGAAAATGCTGGGCCACTTCGGAGTATTACTAAACAGCAAGGCGAAAAAGGTCCTATCCGTCGGATTCGGCTCAGGTGAAAGTACAGCTTGTATGGCGCTGCATAAACTCGAAAGGGCCGATTGCGTTGAGATTGCGCCGGAGATTGTGAGACTTTCCTCCAGGTTTTTCAGACATATTAACCTGGGCGACAGGCTTAATAATGAAATCGGCATGATATATATGGATGCAAAAAATTATATCCACCTGACAGAAATCAAATATGATGCCATCATCAATGACTCCATTCACCCAAAACTTTTTGCGGAGAACTCGTCCCTTTATTCCAGAGAGTACTTTGAAGACGCAAAGAAGCACCTCGATGAGAACGGTCTGTTTATCTCATGGATACCTACATACAACGTCGAGCCGGCCTACGTAATCAACAGCATCATCGGAACGATGATGGAAGTATTTCCCTATGTAACAATATGGTATATGACACCTGATCCGGCCCAATACTTCCTTGTGGTCGGCTCGGAACATCCACAGTATTTTTCTCCGAAGCACATAGAAACGGAACTATCGAAAGATGGCGTGCGCCAGAGCCTCTCTGAGATAAACATCAATAACAGTATGGACCTTATGAGCTGCTACATTGGCGACGAAAACAACCTAAGACGTTTCATACACTCGTACACAATTAATAGCGACCTCCGGCCATTTATCGAGTTCACTACAGCCGACAAACCCTCAGGCAGCTCAATGTTCCGGCGGTTTATTTCATGTCTCAGGGGTAATTCTGTTTACGAACATATTGATTGGCATGGGTACAACAGAGAGCAAAAAAGAAAATGGCTTTCGGAATACGAAACTATACATAAAGCTTCAAAATACCTGCTTGCCTCGAACGGGACATTGAATTCGCTGGAAAAATTGAGATATTGCATGCAAGGACTCTCCATCCTGCCGGATAGTCCTGCCCTTATGAACCTCAGAAGAAGGACCGAGAAAGAGATATTTGCCATTTATTCGAGAAAGATAAATGCCAATAGAACAGAGGATGCCTTGATCCAGGCAGAAAAAATGCTGGAAATCTATCCAGGCTCAGCGGTGGTATGGTTGATTAAGTCACTGTCTTTGCAGAAAAAAGACGAACTACAAGAAGCTCTTGTCGCGGCAGAGACGGCTGTCCGGCTGGCACCTGAGTCGGCAGATGCTCATTTCATCCTCGGTTCTATTTTGTGCCGTATCGGATCCATGGATACTGCAAACACAGAGTACAACAGCGCGCTGCGGCTTTGTGAACAACCCCAAAAGTTTTCAATCTATAGTCAGGCAAAGATGCTGGATATTTTGGCAAATACACGCATTGCTCCCGGCGAAAATAATGAGGATAAGTTCATACATGAGAAAAAAATACTGGGTTTATCCAGTATCCCGGAAGGAATCGCTGATGAAACATCGGCAGATTAACAAACTACGAACAAACAACCTTCGTTTGACAGAGAGCCTCTCGTTTTTTCAATTCTCTATGGCACACAGAATTATCCCAAGCTAAAATTTGTCCTTCGTCTGCAAATGTGGTAAATTAACATTTTGTGGATTCCAAGGAGTATTAAAAAAATGGGACAAATATTAGTTTATAAGATACTTAGCAAACATCTGGTTGAAGGAAAGCTTGCTGTCGGAGAGCGGATTGGGATTCGTATCGACCAGACACTTACACAAGACGCCACGGGAACTACAGCGTTCCTGTTGTACGAATCCATGGGGACGGACCAGGTTAAAACCGATTTGTCCATCAGCTACATTGACCACAATCTGGCGGGCTTCGGCCCTGAGAACCACAACGACCATCTATACCTGCAAACGATAGCTGCGAAATGCGGCGTGTATTTTTCACGACCAGGCAACGGCATCTGTCACCAGGTGCACCTAGAACGATTCGGAAAGCCCGGCGCTACACTTTTGGGCAGCGATTCGCACACACCAACCGGCGGCGGTATCGGAATGCTGGCGATAGGAGCCGGCGGTATGGACGTGGCGGTGGCCATGGCGGGCGAGCCGTTCTATCTGAATTGTCCAAAGGTATTGGGAGTAAAACTTACCGGCACATTAAATGACTGGGTGGCAGCGAAGGATGTAATACTCAAGCTTCTCAGCATTCTTTCGACAAAAGGTAACGTTGGGTGGGTAGCCGAATATTTCGGCCACAGCGCTGAACAACTTTCCGTACCACAGCGAGCTACGATAACAAATATGGGGGCCGAATTGGGCGTAACAACAAGCATCTTTGCCAGCGATGAGCAAACAAGAAAATTTCTTATCGCCCAAAAACGTCCGCAGGACTATCAACCATTAGCGGCCGATTCGGACGCCGAATATGACCGTGTCATCGAAATAAATCTGGACCAGCTTGAACCGATGGCAGCATGTCCTTCTTCGCCGGATAATGTAAAAACCATCAAAGAAATTGCCGGCCTTAAAATATCCCAGGTCGTAATAGGTAGTTGTACAAATTCGAGCTATACCGATTTGATGATGGTGGCTAAAGTTCTCAAAGGGCGGTGTATCAACAACATGGTCGAACTTGCAATCGCTCCAGGTAGTAAGGAAGTTCTGAACATGTTAGCTGAAAACGGGGCACTGGCGGATTTAATTTCAGCAGGTGCGAGAATCCTGGAGTCCGGTTGCGGGCCATGCATCGGGCAGGGCTTCTCACCGGCGAATGACACGGTGACTTTACGGACATTCAACAGGAATTTTGCCGGCCGTACCGGAACAAAAGGCGACCAGGCCTTTCTGGTCAGCCCGGAGACGGCAGTCGCTTCCGCTATTACAGGTAAAATTACCGACCCGCGGGATTTGAAGGAATTGTTCGGGCTTGAATACCCAAAAATTGAAATGCCGGACGAATTTATAATCAACGACAATATGATAGAAAAACCTTTGCCCGAAAGCCAGGCCGCTAAAGTAAAAGTTCTGCGAGGACCGACGATTGTGGTGCCGGAGATGCCCGGCCCATTGCCGGAGAAGCTAACCGGCCAAGTTTTGCTTAAATGCGGAGATAAAATTACCACCGACCACATTATGCCGGCAGGGACCTCCCTGAAACTTCGCTCGAACGTGCCGGAATATGCAAAGGTAGTATTCAATTGCTTCAATGAAGCTGGCAAGCCCACATTCGCTCAGCGAGCTCTTGATTTAAAGAAAAAATCAATTACTGGTATCGTCGTGGCGGGTGAAAGCTATGGCCAGGGCTCGTCGAGAGAACACGCCGCACTTTGTCCGATGTATCTGGGCGTCCGGATTATCATCGCAAAAAGTATCGAGCGAATCCACAAGGCGAACCTGATAAATTTCTGCATCGTGCCGATAGAATTCGCCGAGCCGACAGATTACGAAAAAATCGAACCTGACGATGACCTGAAAATCGATAATCTGCACGAAGCAATAAAAAACAGCTATACAGTAAAAATCTCAAAAGCAGACGGCTCGTTCGAATTCACCGGCAAGTTGGAATTTTCCGAGCGTGACAGGGAGATTTTACTTTCCGCCGGTTTATTAAATTACATACGCGAACACACGCAGAAGAAAATAAATAATGGATGAAAAAGTCGTTACAATTTTCGGTACAGGCCGGGCAAAACCGGGCGACTCGGCTTATGAGCTGGCCGAGGAGACAGGCACGCTAATGGCAAGAGCCGGTTTTGCAATTGCCAACGGCGGCTACGGCGGAACAATGTCGGCAGCAGCAAAAGGCGCCAACGAAGCAGGGGGCAAAATCATCGGTGTTACATGCTCGGCGTTTAAGGGTAGCAAAGCCAACCAATATATAACTCGTGAAATTATAACCGATTCACTCGATGAACGACTCGATAAGCTGGTAAAACTGGGACAGGCTTATATCGTTCTGCCCGGTGGAACGGGAACACTGCTCGAACTGGCAAAAGTCTGGGAATTAAAAAACAAAGGCTTTCTCAAAACAGATAAACCCATTATACTCTTGGGAGATTTCTGGAAGCCGTTGATCGAACTTCTGAATATTGACGACCCCGAATGCAGCAGGTACGTGAAGTTCGTGGAAGAACCGAAACAGGCAGTAAAGCTAATTATCGATATCATTTAAGGTGGAAATGAACTTCTAAAACTAAAAAACTTAATCTGAAATATGATTATGAAACTATTAATAATGATTTCAATCTTTTCTGTCGGCGCAACTACACCCGACATACAGACATTCCGTCCCGATTTGTTGAGTGACGGATTTGTTCTCCAGGGCGTCGACGGAGCATTAACCGGCAACAATAGCAACGATGTATGGTTCTTTAAATTAGACTCAGATGTTACCGATGACAAAGTTACTCTCAAAGCGGGAACAAGCTTGAAACTTCTACCGTCGTTGACACTGGAAAACATTATCACTGATGCGAACAAACGCTCCGAAAGACGTTATATGCTCTGGGGCATAATTACTAAATACAAGGGTGAAAATTTCATATTCCCGGATTATTTCTCGCCTTTGAAAGCTCAGCCAAAATCCCAGACACATCCCCAAAAAGAACAACAAGGGCACATTCCAAAAGAGGCCCCGCCTGAAGAAGAAACCAGGCAGAAGCCTGTTATCAATGACCCGAACGACCTGCTGACTATACCACAGGAAGTTATCGAAAAGCTCAAAGCAGCCGGAGAAAAAAATCCGGCCATCGCACAAAGGCCTACGAATAGCAAAAGAACACAAAATACACAAATGCTACCTGCGACCGAAGAAATCCCGTCAATAAATACCAAGAGCTACTCACAAAACATCAATTCTGTCCTTGTCGACAGAACCGCATTTTTAGACAGGCAAGAAAACAACGAATTGTTGTTTGTACTGGACGGTTTTGGCAGAAACGTACCGCAGGTATCTTACCGATTGCTGCCGTGTGAGGTACTGGAACTGGCCGAGCGAAGACAATCCACCGTGCCGGAGCCGGTGCGTTTCAAGATAGCAGGGATTGTAACAAAATATAAAGGCAACGAATATCTGCTACTACAGAAGGCAACACGGGTTTATGGCCATGGCAATTTTGGAAGATAAAGGATAAACAGATGCCCGACAAACTCGATAAGATTCTCATTTCCTCTTCACAGCCGGACTTCGAAAAACGAATCGGGAAGCTTCGCTCGAATTTGATACTATCAGCACAATTCGCAGTTTATGGCAGCAGTGAAAGCCGGCAGGTGATAAAAATTCTTCGCGACGTCGCCGAACGCGGTGACCATGCAGTCGCTGAGTACACGGAGAAATTCGATGGAGTAAAGCTAACACCTGAACAATTCCGGATACCCAAAACAGAAACGAAAAAAGCTTATCTTGAAATCGATAAAAATACTTTAACTTCACTGCGCCAGGCAATTGATAACGTCAGGAATTATCAAACTGAAATCTTCATCGGCAACTTTGAACATCCTGGAATAAAATACACACCCATCAAGAGGATCGGCATCTGTGTACCGGGTGCCTCGGCGCCACTGCCGTCCACGGTAATTATGACCGCAGTGCCGGCGCAGGTGGCAGGCGTTAAGGAAATAGTCATTGTTTCACCGCCGAGACATAACGAAAGCATTCATCCGGTAACTCTGGCGGTCTGTCACGAACTGGAGGTTGATGAAGTCTACAAAATCGGTGGTGCACAGGCGGTCGGTGCTTTAGCTGCCGGGACCGAGACTATAGGCAAAGTCGACAAGATTGTCGGGCCCGGCAACAAATGGGTACAGTCGGCCAAGAAGGAAGTCTGTGCTAACTATGTCGGGATAGATTCAATCGCGGGGCCGAGCGAAGTCCTTATCATAGCGAACGAAGATGCCAATCCCGCATGGATCGCAGCCGATATGCTAAGCCAGGCCGAACATGCAGAAGACAGCAGCGCTATTGTTGTCACTGATTCGCAGCAGCTTGCAAAAGAAACACTTGCAGAATTAAAAAAACAGGTCAAGAAATTGCAGAGATCCGCTGCAGCGAAAGAATCCCTTCAGAAATTCGGCGCCATTGTGGTCGCGGAAAATATCGAAAAAGTCGTTGAAATGGCGGACGAATTCGCCTGCGAACACTTGGAAATACAATGCGGCGACAAAAGCAGGGAAATCGCAGGCAGGATAAATAACGCGGGGGCGATTTTTATAGGCTCCTACACACCCGTAGCGGTAGGGGACTATTGGGCCGGGCCAAGCCATACCCTGCCTACCGGAATGCGGGCGAAATTCGCAAGTGCTCTGACAAGCAACGATTTTATTAAATCAACCAGTATAATTGAATACGATAACGACCAGTTGGCCCAATGCGCCGACGATATCGTTCGCCTGGCCGAAGTCGAAGGGCTCGATGCCCACGCAAGAAGTGTAAGAATCAGACACGAAATTTAACAACCTTCGCAGCCGTCACACATTCCAATTTAATTGTTGCCTGTATCTATTATAAAACCATCCCAATAAATGAGCCGTGACCATCAGCAAATACATCATGCTGAAATGAATAATAAACTTTCGAATGAGTGTAAAATCTATATCCCGTACAATAGTAATAATGAAAAAACCCGCCGTCAAAAATACCATTATCATTGCGCAGTACGGCAAAAAAGTGCTGTGAATTGAGCCAACCAAGAAAACAGGATTAAGGCTGGACGATAGAGAGTCGAACATGACAAACGACAAAAAACTCATCGGTAAGAACAATAACGCATAAGCAAAAAAGGCCCAGAAAACCACATTTATCCGTCTGGTGGATAGATAATAACCAAGCACTGGCGCTGCGAAAACCGCAAAACAAACACACGATCTCAACAACAGCCACAGCATTTCGCCGAGGCCGGGAGTCTTGCCAATTGTTTCCGGCGCCCTGATGCCGCCTTCGGCGCTGTCGCGGATACATTCACACAAATACCAGTAAAAAAACATGTATAAAATCACCCGGACAATAATGGATATACACAACAATGGAATAACAATAACAACCATCGGCGATAATGACGGTGTCGAGAAGCCGAGACTTCTTATGACAATTATTGAAAACCACCTTATCGTGATAATAATCCCAAGAATCACCAGCCCAGACCGGTTGGCCGGATAAAGGAAGATATCAATCAGCCAGGGGAATCTGCGTTCGGTTCCGGATTCGTCCTCGTATTGTTCCGAGCTTTGTGTAATCTTGCCAGTTGGCCCGGCAGCGTTACCGGATTCAACGGTCCGTTTTTCCTGAGCCTCATCAAGCTGAGGCACTTCTAAGAGCGTTAAATCAAAGGTGGAATATCTCGGGCCGTTTTGCGATTCACCGGAATTATTCTGCTTCGGCACAATATCCGACTTTTGTACGTCAGGAATAAATACAACATTCTTACACTTCGGACATTTACCTTTTTTACCTGCTTGGTCTTCGGGTACGCTGAATTTCCGGCCACAGTTGTCACATTGAAACTCAATCACTACTTCGCTGCTCCTGTTGGGATTCCAAATTCCATTGAAGTTTATCCTGATAACGCCAATAAAACCGTCCTGTTAGATGGGCGACTATAAACGCCGCATAGAACACAACAAAACGCATTACCAAAATCCACAATACAGAATCTTGAACCGTCGATAACATACTCCAAATCAACCAGGCAAAAAAAACATATAACAAAAAAAGTCCGAGGTAAGGAATAAAAGTATTATAAATAGAACGGACCAATACACGGGGATTAAATCCGGAAACAGAATCGAATAAAATAACCGACAAAAACCCAATCGGATAGAAGAAAATTGCTATACCCAGCAACAGCAGGAAATAAATATCAATTCTCCCGGCTATCCCGATATAAATCACCGCCGGTAACAGAAAAAACATAAGACATCCAACCGCATGCACCATCTGTCTTAACAAATCGGACATATCAGGAAGGGCACCCATTCCCTGAGGCGCTCGCACCCATCCCTCGGCACTGTCACGGATGCATTCGGCGAAGTACCAAAACATGTATAAAACAATCAGACAGTTAACAATTAACCTTATTAAGGAAAATAAACATATTAACATACCCGGAAGTACAAACAGCAGAACAAACATAAGCGGCGGGACAACAACAAAAATCGCAAGATTTTTCATGCCCGAAATGCTAAAAGGATATAGAAATATGTCTATAAGCCAGTGAAATCTGCGCTCCGCTTCACTACCAGCTTGCCTTGTTTTTTCCCCTGAATCCTGTGGAATATCAGCGGCTTCTCCGGAAACATCGGATTGACTCGCCGTAATATTTCTGATTTTATCCTGCTCCTGGACATTCAGAAGGGTTAAATCAAAATCCGAATACTTCAAGTTGGTTGTCGATTCAACTACATTGCTCTGATTCGGAACGGGATTTGCACTCCCCACCTGTGGGACATCGACCAAATTCCTGCATTTTGGGCACCTGAATTTTTTGCCTGAATGTACCTTGGGTGCACTAATTTTTTGGCCACAGTGTTCGCAGTAAAACTCTATCATGAAATCTGCCACTCCAGTGATCGCTATCAACTTTTATTCTACCTTCATTCGGCGTTAGTGACAAGAAAACGACACGGTTTAAAGCGATTAACAGATAATGACAAAACCTGCAATAACTCTGGAAATCCCGGTTTGTCCGGTGAGCTTGCCGTAATTCAATATCAATTTTCTTGCAATTTCAGCTACTTAAATGTAAAGTTATATGTCTGAAAAGCTGAATAAGTACGTAGCTTGTAGAATCATTATGCCAACGTAGCTCAACGGTAGAGCTCTGGTTTTGTAAACCAGTGGTTGTCGGTTCGAATCCGACCGTTGGCTTTGGAAACATACTCTTTCTTCCCGGCTTTTGCCCTAACCGCTACCTGAGTCGGTGAGTTTAGAACCAAGTCAACTCATCTCAATTCCCTTTCCAATTATCAAATAAATCCCTCATATTTCTGAATAACCCAAAAATTTTTACGTTTCGAAGGAAACCACATACCTCGATTTATGTAACTGTTTATTAAAAATAGATTTACAGAGATATTCACCATATCGGCGTCGAGAAAAGAGAAGAATTTCCGAAAAAAATGTAAAATAAACTTGACAAATTGTAAAGTATACTTTACATCTAAAATAATGGATATATAAATAAAAAGGGCAGATATAAAAGGTTAGATTTATGAACAGATGGCAAAAAATTGCATGGTTCAACATAACTATCGTAATCGTATGTTTTTTGCCTGTTTGATATTGGCAGCTATAATGCAGCCCAAACGTATTGCGACACCGCCCACTCCTTTGTCTTTAGTGATTATTCCTTCGTTGGTTTTGGTGGCGATATCGAAATATGTTTTTCGCAAAAAATCCGGGCGAGTTGATTTCGATGAGCGTGACATACATATTCACAAAAAATCTCATCATGCGGGATTATGGTCATTCGTCCTGGCAATAGTTATAGAAAACGTGATTTGTGTCTTACTGATCGGGCCAAGGCGGGCGCTGGACTATCCTATTGTTTTGCTCTTAATGGTATGTGCCGCGGGTGGAATTTGGATCATGATGGATTCTACAGCCACCCTGGTTCAATACAGCCGGGATGCAAGAGGAGAAAAATCATGAGTAAGACAAAAACAGGATCATGGTTCTACTTCCTTTTGGGATTATCTTGTTTTCTTATCCCAAGCGTAGTTGCTGTATTTATCGCTTATGACAGGGGAATATCTTTCGCAACGGTGTTTATGTTTACAGGTATTGTTATTTGGGGAGGCCTGTTTTGGCTGTTTCCTTTCATCGAAAAAAAGCTCCGCAAGGGACAGCAAAAAATCAGTTTCGACGAGCGAGACCAGTTAATCCACAAGAAAGCGGTCATGGTCGCATACGTTGCGCTTTGGTTATACTTCGTTGCGGCCTGTGTGACTGCATGGTGCATCGTCGGCCCTCACGGCTCTATTTCGGTTAACGTGATGCCGCTGACTCTTATCGGAGGCCTTGTTATATTCACGCTTGTACAGGGTCTGGCTTCTCTGCTTCAATATAGTCGGGGTGGTAAAGGAGAACAATCATGAATAAATTGCAGAAAAGGGCCTGGTATGAATTAGCCGGTGTTGTAGCAGCAGTTATAATCGCAGCAACAGGGCTGACCGTATTAGTCCACGTTAACGCAAAAGGAATCATCGGCCTCGTTACATTCACAGCTGCTTTCTTGATTGCCGGTCTGGTTTCGTACATTGGTAATATCAGAACTTATGCCCAATTCGACGAGCGCGAGAAAAAAATCTACAATAAAGCGTTTGCCCTTGCTGCCGGGGCTTTCATTTTTTGTACCTGTTTTATTTCGTTCTGCATTTTCTTTATTGCAGGCGGCAAAAGCCTCATACCCGTTTACGTACCGCCTGCGATATTTCTCGCCAGCCTGTTTACAGCACAGTTCGTCCATTCCACAGCGATTCTAACTCAGCATGCATGGGAGCAGGCCGATGGGCAGTGACAGGCTCAGCAATCAAATTCGCAGGCTTCGCCTGGACAATGGTCAGATGACGCAACAGCAGTTGGCCGACAGGGTCGGAGTGACACGCCAGACGATTATCGCCATCGAAGCCGGTAAATATGCCCCATCGTTACCGCTGGCCTTTAGAATCGCACAGACATTCGGCGTCCCGATAGAACAAGTCTTCCAATATGACAACGAAAAGCCTTAACTTTCAAAAATAGAATGCAAACTTTAGATTTATCACCATTTCTGGTATAATCCGGTTTTTTAATGAATACAGAAAGTCGGATATTTTATGGCGTTACCCGTAGTTGCAATAATTGGTCGGCCGAATGTCGGTAAAAGCAGCCTGCTCAACGCCCTGACGGGACAGATGATAAGTATAGTCGAGCCGAGGGCCGGCGTCACAAGAGACCGTGTCAGCGCCTTTATCGGCAGAGATGAGAAATATTTCGAGCTTATCGACACCGGCGGATATGGAATCGTTGACAGCGACCGGCTCAGCAGCCATATCGAACAGCAAATCCTCCAGGCAATGGAATCGGCGGACATTGTAGTGTTTATGGTCGATATTCGCGATGGGCTTGTCCCCCTTGACAAAACAATCGCCCAATTGCTGCGCAAGAACAATCTTGACGTCATCGGCGTGGCCAACAAGGCGGATACTTCAAAAATGTTCCCGGCTGCGGCAGAATTTACAAAGCTCGGCTTCGGTGAATTTTTGTGTATCTCGGCACAAAACAATCTCAATAAAGCTGTCCTGCTCGACAGGGTTTTCGAAAAACTCGCTTCAGTGGAAACAGGCAAACCGACACAGCCGGTTATGAAACTGGCGATAGTCGGCAAGCGAAACGCGGGGAAAAGCACCCTCGTAAACGCTATTGTCGGCTCCGAGCGTGTCATCGTCAGTGAGACACCGGGGACAACAAGGGACGCCGTTGATGTCCGGTTCGAAAAAGATGGCAAGACAATTATCGTAATCGATACGGCGGGAGTAAGAAAAAAGAGCAAGATGACCGACAGCATTGAATTCTACAGTCACGTCCGTGCGTCACGGTCAATTCAGCGTGCCGATGTCGTGCTTTTTATAATCGACGCAACCCTGCCCATTTCACAGGTTGATAAGAAGCTGGCCAAATTTATTGCCGAAGAATATAAAAGCTGCATAATCGTTGTTAATAAATGGGACCTGGCCAAAGATTCGGCTGTTACCGAGGACTACCAAGAATATTTGACTAAAATGCTGCCTGGATTAAAATATACACCGATAGCTTTTACTACGGCAACAGAAGCTAAAAATATTCAAAGCGTTCTGGACCTATCGATGGAATTATTCAAGCAGGCTAATACATGGATACCCACAGCCAGGTTGAACAAAGCTTTCGATGCAATAAAAGAAGAAAAAATCGGCACGGCGAAAGGTAAAAAGAAAGGCTGGCCGAAGTTCTATTATGCTACGCAAATTGCCATTAATCCGATTACTATACTCATGTTTGTAAACAGACCAGAACTTTTCGATGAAAATTTCCGTAGATTCATTATCAACCGGCTGCGAACCATGCTACCGATAGAAGAAGTGCCAATAAGACTCCTTACCCGACCACACAGGAAATAATCGGCAGTATTAAGCAGCTAAGAAAACGTGAGGTTCGAAAAATGGATACGCTTTTACTAATACTGATTTGTGGCGGGGGCTATCTAATCGCTTATCACACATACGGGCGATTTCTCGCCAAAAAAATATTCAAACTCGACAATAATATCCAAGTCCCATCCGTGGATATGCGCGACGGCATCGACTATGTCCCCACGCGTAAAGCAATAATCTTCGGACACCACTATACCTCAATAGCCGGCACCGGCCCGATTGTCGGACCGGCGATAGGAATCATCTGGGGCTGGCTGCCGGCGATACTCTGGGTGTTCTTCGGTTGTATCTTTATGGGAGCTGTGCACGATTTTGGCGCTTTGATAGTCTCGATCAGAAACGAAGGTAAAAGCATATCAGAAGCAGCGGCAAAATATATCAATATTCGTGTACGATTCATATTTTTTGCCGTTGTGTTTTTAGCCCTTCTAATTGTCATCGCAATATTCGGCGTAGTTATTGCGGCGGTCTTTACGAGATTCCCCAGTGCGGTAATCCCGGTCTGGCTACAGATTCCGATAGCCGTAGCGTTGGGTTTTGCAGTTTATAAAAAAACAGCTAACGTCGTCATTGCAACAGCAGTAGCAGTAACCGGCATGTACTTGTGCATCGCAATCGGAAGTTTTGTCCCTGTACAGCTTGGCTCAGCTTTTGGGATACCGCCAACAGGACTTTGGGTCATAATCCTCCTGATTTACGCATGGATAGCTTCAACCCTTCCGGTAACAACACTGCTGCAGCCGAGGGACTACATCAATGCCTGGCAGCTTTTTATCGCTATGGGCCTGTTGGTAGCCGGAGCATTTACGGCTTCATTATCAGGCGAGCTTCCATTAGTTGCACCAGCAATAAACAAAACCATTCCAGCCGGCACTCCGCCGATTTGGCCCTTTATGTTTGTTGTCATAGCCTGCGGAGCAATCAGCGGTTTTCATTCACTCGTTGCCTCCGGCACAAGTGCAAAACAAATTTCCAAAGAAACCGACTCTTTATTCGTGGGCTACGGCTCAATGCTGCTGGAAGGCTTCCTGGCGACGCTGGTTCTGGTCTGTGTAGCGGCAGGTATCGGAATGGCTCTTAAAATTGAAGGCGGTGAAATTCTAACCGGTAACCAGGCATGGCAGCATCAATACAGCACATGGATGGGAGAGAAGGGATTAACCGACAAAATCGCCCCGGTAGTCATCGGCGCCGCAAATATGATAGGAAAGCTCGGTCTGCCTGAAACGGTAGGAATTACACTAATGGGTGTTTTCATAGCATCATTCGCCGGTACAACGCTGGATACATCTACGCGGATCCAGCGTTATGTAATAAGTGAGCTGGCAACCGATTTGCGAATCCCATTCCTTGCCAACAGGTGGACAGCCACAACTTTCGCCGTACTCACAGCCGCAGGCTTGGCCTTCGCCACAGGAGCAGACGGCACAGGCGCCATGAAACTATGGCCCCTGTTCGGAATTGCAAACCAACTATTAGCTGCACTGGCTCTGCTTGTAGTTACACTTTATCTCAAACGCAAGGGAGGTATGAAATTCGTCGTTACAGCAGTGCCGTGCCTGATTATGCTGGTCATAACAAACTGGGCAATGATAAAAAACGAATTGATTTTTATTAATAAAGGGAACTGGCTGCTTGTTACAATTGGTGCAGGAATTTTTGTATTGGCACTATGGATGACAATTGAAGCGTTCATCACATTCGGACTACACAGTTCTATGAGCCCCCAGCGGAAGATATCTGCACCAACTTAAACCGAGCTGTCACTTTAGGATTAACTAATTCTATTTCACCTTTTTCGACAAAATCCCTTGGAAAATTGTACCTCACCTCCCGTGGAATAATCCCTTCTTCAAGTTCGTCGCCGTCGATTATGTCCAAATTCACATGATACAGTGTATTTTCCTCGTAAGCCTGTATGGCAGCAGGAGTAGCCCGGATTGTAATGATTAATACATCAGGCAAATTCTCAACTTCTGCATTGTATTTACCTTGCAGGTTGTAACTAAAGCAATATCCCAGCTTTGGATTTTTTACACTGTATAGCTGGAGTAGGTCTCCTTCTGGCGGCATTTTGATTTTAACATCTGTCGCCGCCTGTCTAAGAAGTTGGCCGGTGCCCAGAACAACATACGGCTTTTTTACAATTTCTTCAGAGCGGGCCCTCTCAATATCCCCGCGCGTCAAATTCACAAACGCAATTAGTCTTTCTCCACCCCAGTTTCTTGGCACAAACATCTGTATTTTTTCCGGCTCAATACTCTCGGGCCTGCGGGGATTTCCATCCACATCAATACATCGAACAGTCAACTCCTTTTGGACAAGCTCAACAACATTGACATCAACTACTTCAGGCTCACATGACTCGACTATAAGCCCCAATTCTCGTATCCAGATACTCTCCCTTAGAAACTCACGCACGTTCAGTGGGTGCTCTCCCGGATTGACGAAACCGTATTGTTCCGCATCAAGAGTGAATTTCAATTTATCAGGGTTATTACTTATGATTTGTCTTACTTCACTTATTTTAGACACAGGTCCTTTGAGGACAATTTCATTAATATCAACGATAGATTCGCCCCCAAAGCTAATCCATAGATTGGATCTGGACTTGCCTATTGTTATCGTTGCACCCGAAAAAGATTGTTCATCATCAAGTGCCAAGTCAGCCCAAACCCAGATCAACACCGTCAAAAAAATTACAACAGCTATCTTCCTAATTTTTATCTTTCTTGTCGTCACCATTGGCCTTGCTCACTCAGCATGGTTCACTTCACGTAAGCACTTTTGTGAGATATTTTTTTATTCCCTCTTCATCTACATTTCTGGTAAGCTTGCCGTTCTCAACCAGAGAAACAATACCCGTTTCCTCACTCACAACCAAACAGGAGGCATCCGAACCAGCCGTTATGCCGATAGCAGCTCGATGTCGTGAGCCAAGTCCGATGCCGCTCATACCTCCAGCTTCTGCCAAAGGCAACTGCACTCTGGCGGCAACTATTCTGTCACCTCGTATGATAACAGCCATATCGTGAAGGGCCGTCCCGGGATGGAATATTGTCTTTAGCAATTCAGCCGTCACCGCAGCATCAACTTTAACACTGGTTTCGATAAATTCACCCAAAGCCACACGTCTTTCGATGACAATAATCGCTCCAGTGCGGGATGCGGAAAGATCTATCGCTGCGGAAGTGAGTTCCTCTACCGTTTTGGATAGTTGCCGTGAAGAGGTTGACCAGAAACCGCCCTGACCAATGCGCATCATTGCCCTTCGGACTTCGGGCTGGAACGCTGCAACAGCAATAATCAAAACACCAACTAAAAAACCACTGTAAAGATACTGCAATCGCTCTAATCCCAAACTCCCGACGACCAATTTAAGGATGATAAATCCGACAATGAGAATGAAAATAACGCCGCGGAATAACCTTTCCCCACGAGTTCCTTCGAGAAAGTCCACCGCCCAGTATACTACCAGCCCAATGAAAAGTAATTCAATAGCAACTCGCCACCAATCGTAACTCGCTACCCGACTGAAATAATCGACAAGCGTTTCCACAAGTCAAATCCCTTTTATAGGTGCATAATCGCTGCAGAATAACAATAAAAAACTCTTTACGTTTTTATGATCCTTCTGACCCGTGCTCTGCATATCAGGGAATCCTTCTGTCGGTGAGCCTGCTGGGCTCATCAAGAAGCATAGTCTTGTCAATATCCGCCATCAACTCTTGTTGATTGATACGGATGTTGCGTTGATGCCTTATCTGCCCCTGGGCGGTCGTCTCTCCCATCTGCTCGGTTGAGCAACCCACAAACAGAAAAACCAACGCAGACAATATGACAACCAAGATTGCCTTAAATACAAAAGCCGAAACGCTTTTCATCATATCTCCCTTTTTAGAATATTACTTTGCAAGTCGAGGTCTTAGAAAATCTCTAATTCTCGATTAGCCGTCGTTTCATTCAGGCGGAAAAAAGTGCTCCTGAATGAACTTCGCAATTATAACAGCCCACAAAACTGCTGTCAACGCAAAAACGCTATAGTTAACAGTTTGTTGTTCTTTATTCATCGATGAACTCTGAACAATGAACGATTAACACAAATGTGTTGTATTTATCAAACAAATCTGATAAAGGAAACCTGATTGGATGCTATTGAAGTATGAAATACTATAAGATGGATACCGTACCATAATTGATAATTGTGACTTTTAACCAATAACCTAAGACTTGTTTTTGTGGAGTAATAAAATGAAGAAGCTCATAGACTATTTCATTAAAGGCCTTTTAATTTTTATCCCTATGGCCCTGACCGTTTTTCTGCTTTTCTGGGTGTTTAATAGTGTGGATTCAATCATTCGTAATTTTCTGCCTAAAAAAGTCCCCGGCCTTGGGCTCCTGTTGACAATCGTTTTTATCACTGTAATTGGCTTTCTCGCATCAAATTTTCTGGGTCGCAAGTTTTTCTCACTTATAGAGAAGATTTTCAGAGGACTGCCTTTGGTTAAGCTGCTTTATTCAGCCGTGAAAGATATGATCGAGGCTTTCGCGGGCGAGAAAAAAAGCTTTGATAAACCCGCACTCGCTTCGATTGCCCCCGGTTCGAAAACAAAAGTGGTAGGCTTTATCACAAGGGAGAGCCTTGAGAACTTTGGACTTGCAGACTATGTTGCCGTGTACA
The DNA here is from genome assembly GCA_964508785.1 of uncultured Pirellulales bacterium. Classification (GTDB taxonomy): domain Bacteria; phylum Planctomycetota; class Phycisphaerae; order Sedimentisphaerales; family Anaerobacaceae; genus JAFGPS01. The sequence continues at coordinate 19,082 of CAZDVE010000057.1, forward strand.
TGCCTCAATCCTACAACTTCGCCGGTAATGTCCTGCTCTTTCCAAAAGAAGCGATCAAACCGCTGGATATCGAAAGCTCACAGGCAATGGCATTTATTGTCTCAGGCGGAGTCTCCTGTGGTTCTTCATAAATAAGTGACGCATGAGATGTTTTGAATTAAAGTAGCGTATTTATTCTTGTATTGGAACCGTTAAATAAGGCATAATATTTTTAATTGGAAAATTAATACCCGGCCTTATTCATAATGCTAAATGGGGATTTGTAACCAGCACCTGTGCTATTGAATAAATCGAGGTTTATATTTAGTTGAAAAACAAGAGTAAAAGGGTCAATCCAAAAAATCGCGCGTATAGCAGATTCTTTTGGTTCAGAACTCATTGCAATTCACTTCTAATTGATGCTTTTAATCCTTCAAGGAAAACCTGATGAAGTTGCGAGTATTGTTACTGGCGTCAATGCTGGCCTGTACGGCATCCTTGAAAAATTCTAATGCACGCCCAATTTCTAAGCAAATAAGAGAAGGCCAGCCTCCCTCGCGGATGACGTCAATTCAGAATAATATAGTTGAATTCGATCTTACCTTTGATTTCTCGGTGCCGGGGGAAACTCGCAAAATAAGCTTAACCGTCGTACTACCAAAAACCATACCTAGCAGACAAGAGATTATAGACACAAATTACTCTTTGGAGCCAACAAGAATTTTCCACAAGAATGGAAATCGATACGCCGAGTTCATACTTAATAAACCCAAAAAGCATATCAGCATAGACATAAGCATCAAGGCAGAGTTATTCAGGTACGACCTGCACACATCAAAAGAAAACCGTCAACAAGACAATTTTAAAAACTCCGAACCCAGCAATTTCCTCAAGCACGAACAACATATAGAAAAAGACCACATCGAAATTCAGCAGGTAGCAAAGGGCATAGAAGGACAAACAGAAAAAGAAATTGTAAAGAACATATATGACTACGTCATTAATAACATGAAATACACCAAACACGGCAGAAAAGAGTGGGGAGCCGTTAAAGCTCTCCAGAAAGGAAGGGGGGACTGCTCCGAGTACTCCGATCTATTCGTAGCAATATGCAGAGCAAAAAACATTCCCGCCAGAGTAGTTACAGGTTACACCGTGCGGCCTGATTCGACTTCACAAAAACACAATTGGGCTGAAGTCTATCTTCAAGATTACGGCTGGGTCCCTTTTGAACCGAGCATCGACAACGTCGAAAACATCACACTACTAAATAGAGCCTTCAGCAAAATGGCCCCTGTATATATCTATTTTTCCCACATTCGCAACGACGAGGTTCTTCAGAACTATCATTTCGCTTCATACAAATACTGGGGCGATAAGGTCAGAATGAAAGATTCAATTGAAGTCAAAAAATCCGCCTTTTCCCTGCCGTGATAATTGCATTGAAAGATGAAAAAGCGGAATGAATCGGTAATCAGGAATTCAATTTTTCTTTTATTATCTCGGTTGCCTGGATAAGAGCATCGTCTATCTTTCCGGGATTTTTACCGCCGGCCTGTGCCATTTGCGGCCGTCCGCCGCCGCCGCCGTCAACAATAGGCGCAATGTTTTTCACAACTTCACCAGCACTGAGACCTTTTTCAATGAGATCGTTGGTCATACCCGCAAGAATCGTTACTTTACCGTCATCATCGAAGCCCAAAACTATAGCCGCGGATTTGGCTTTCTTTTTGAGCATGTCGATTGCCTCCCTCGCATGTTCTATCGAGGCTGTGGAAAGCCGTCCGACAATTATGGACGAATCGCCTATTTTTTCGCAATTCTCAAGTAAATCTCGCGCCTGGCTCATTACATCGGAGCCTGATGCTCTGGAAGCTTTCTTGAGTTTCTTGGATAATTCCTTGTTATCCTTTATCAACTGGCCCACCCGTTCAACCAAATCTTCGGTGGGGACCTTCAACATTACAGAAAGCTCATCAACTATACCACTTGCCTTTTCAAGGTAGTCGTTCAGCCCCTGGCCTGTCAGTGCTGTAATTCTGCGTACTCCGGCCGATATGCTTTCTTCTTTTATAATCTTGAATCCGCCAATAGAACCAAGCTTATCAACGTGTGTTCCACCACAAAATTCCTTACTGAACGCATCTTCAATCCGGGCATCGCTGCCGGCGCCAACGGCCACTACCCGCACCTCGCTGCCGTATTTTTCTCCAAACAATGCCATCGCACCTAATTGCTGCGCTTTGTCCTTGGGTAATACGGCCCATGTAACCGGTAGGTCCTCGATTATTTTTTCTCTGACCAGCTCCTCGACCTGTTTCAGTTGCTCAGCCGTGAGTGCCTTTGGGTATGTAAAATCAAACCTCAGATAATCCGGGCCGACATAACTTCCCTGCTGGGCGACTGATTTACCCAGCGTTTCCTGCAATGCCCATTGGAGCAGATGTGTTGCAGTGTGGTTTTTCTTAATCGCGGCCCTGTCCTTACTCACTATTATCCTTACGTTCTGACCAGCATCAAACGAGCCTTCGGCAACTTTACCTTGATGAACTACACAATTGGCTACTTTTATAGTTTCTTTAACTATGAACCGTGCATCCTCAGATTCGATAATTCCGCAGTCACCTACTTGGCCTCCCGCCTCGGCATAGAAACAGGTCTTATCGAGAATCAGACCAACTTCATCATCAGTTGGAACAAAGCCTTTGCTTCGGAAACCTCCTTTATCTATCCACCCGACGATTTTACTGTCACAACTATCAGCGTGATACTTATGGACATCTGCGGTTACCGGCAGCTCCGTATCGGTCAGCGCCGCCATGATGGAATCGCTTTTTTGTGCCGACCTTGCGCGTTCTCTCTGCTGTTCCATCAACTCAGTAAACTTGGCCGTATCAACTTTCAGATTCCGCTCTGCAGCCATAAGCTCGGTCAAATCAAGTGGAAAACCATAAGTATCATAGAGCTGGAAGGCATCTTCACCGCTGATTGTCTTGTCCTTTGACTTCTTTGACCGCTTAGCGGCGGTACCGAATATTTCAAGGCCTCGGTCGAGTGTCCGACCAAAACTCACCTCTTCGGATTCGATGACGGTTGAGACGTGTTCGGCCCTTTCCTTTATCTCGCCGAATGCTTCGCCCAGATAATTCACAATTACCGGCACAAGTTTATAAAGAAACGGCTCATGCAATCCCAACTCCCTGCCGAACCTCGAAGCCCGGCGGAGTATCCGGCGAATCACATATCCTCTGCCTTCGTTCGAGGGCGTCGCGCCGTCGGTTATCGCAAAAACAAGCGAGCGAATATGGTCGGCGATAACCCTGAATGCGTTGTCGGTTTTATTGCCCAAACGAGCGGTATATTTATGACCGGTAATTTCAGCGGTGTAATCGATAATGGGCATGAATAAATCTGTGTCGTAATTGCTCTTTTTATTCTGCAGTACCGCTACGATTCTCTCCAGCCCGGCGCCGGTATCGACATATTTCGCCGAAAGCGGCAATAGCCTGCCGTCGGGGTGGCGATTATACTGTATGAAAACAAGATTCCACAGCTCGATGTACCTCGCACAGCCGGCGTTCACCCGGCACTCGTGGCCGGGGACATCCTGCATATCGCACCTGTCCGGCCCGAGGTCGATATGTATTTCACTGCACGGCCCGCAGGGGCCGGTCTCACCCATCTCCCAGAAATTATCCTTTTTGCCGAATGCTATAACCCTCTCGGCGGGCATGGATGTCACCTTCGTCCAGAGCCCGGCGGCTTCACCGTCCGGGGGCAGTCCGTCGGCCTTGTCGCCAGCGAAAACCGTCGCCCATAAACGGTCCGGCTCGATCTGCCATACCTTTGTAAGCAGCTCCCACGCCCATTCAATCGCTTCGGCCTTGAAGT
>CAZDVE010000058.1:0-21425 GCA_964508785.1 uncultured Pirellulales bacterium
ATTATGTTCATAAGCAAGGCGAAGAAGACAGCGGACAAGCGAAGCTTGAATTCTAAAATGCTACAGGGTTTAACCCGTAGTAGTTTACTTAATCAAATGTATCGACATTCAAGCTATCAATATGTAATATTATTATATTGACTTGAGCCTGTCATGTACAGACATTGTCACAGATATGTAAGGACAGATAAAAAATTGCTATCGAATGGCTGTTCAAAGATTACAAAAGATTAAATAAATATTTTCAAAACAACGGAAAAGCAGAAAATTACCAGTAAAGGCAAAAAATCTCTAAAACAGCGTAGGTCCAAGAAACGCGTACCAGTAGAAAAGACGACAATTTTCAAACTCTTCGAGAGAAGAGGAAAGAAGGATGTAAAAAAAGTATCCGATACGCAATTGTCCGGCTGGAGACTTTGGTTATTTCGTCTTATTGCGGTAACAATTGTTCCGACTCTTTTATTTTTAATAACAGAGGTGACACTACGACTCGTCGATTATGGTTTCCCGGCATCTATGACTGTCAAATGTAAAACCAATGGCCGGGACTCATACTGCAGTAATGTCAAATTTTCCTGGCTGTTCTTTGATCCGGATATTGCCCGAGCTATGGATCCGTTTGTTTTTCCTGCAGAAAAGACAAGTAAGACCTATCGGATTTTTATTATGGGAGCTTCTGCTGCAGCAGGAACGCCGGATGGGGCATTTTCTTTCGGGCGGTTTCTGCGTGTTATGTTGAATCACCGATATCCACAAACAGATTTTGAAGTCATAGTTGCTGCAATGCCGGCTATTAATTCCCATGTGGTATTGGAAATCGCAAAAGACTGTATCCGTCACCAGCCGGATCTGTTTATAGTGTATCTGGGAAATAACGAAGTAGTTGGCCCATATGGAGCCGGAACCGTATTTGTCCCGTTGAGTTCCAATCTGGCCCTCATTCGCTTTGGAATTAAATTTAAATCAACCAAGCTGGGGCAACTTTTAACAAGTCATCTGGGATCATTAGGCACCGGTGAGGCTCCCAGAGTTTGGCGCGGTTTGCAAATGTTTCTGGATAAACAGGTCAGAGCAGACGATACTCGGATGGAGGTTGTTTACAGGCATTTCCAAAGAAACCTTATGGATATTCGCCATCTTGCTTCTAAAACTGGGACACCGATAATTTTTTGTACAGTGCCGTGCAATTTAAAAGACAATCCACCGTTCTCCTCACTGCACCGGCCTGATATCACAGATGTGGAGAAAGAAAGCTGGGACAGACATTATCAGCTCGGGATTCAAAATGAGGGGGATGGGAATTTTTCTGGAGCTGTAGAACAATATTTGAAAGCTGCCGAAATCGATGATCGATACGCGGATCTGCAGTTTCGCTTGGGCCGATGTTATTGGGCAATGGGTGAATATGACGAGAGCAGAGAACATTATATCCAGGCACGTGAGATGGATACCCTCCGCTTTCGTGCGGACAATCAAATCAATCAGATAATTCGAAATGTTACCGGTGAAAAAAGTTCCGGAGATGTTTACTTAGTGAATGCATGTCAGGTTTTTGAAAAAAACAGCCCTCATGAAATTCCTGGTGAAGAATTGTTTTATGAGCATGTTCATATGAATTTCAAAGGAAATTATCTTTTGGCCGTTACAATATTTCAACAGGTGGAGAAGATTTTGCCAGAGCGGATAAAGCGTGAAACAGCCCAAGTAAGGCCACTGGCCTCGGAGGAAGAATGTGCTCGTTATTTGGCATATAACGATTGGAGCCGGCAAAAGACTGCCGAAAAGGTTGTTAATGAGTTCATGAAGGAACCACCTTTCACTAACCAGCTCTACCATAACGAACGGCTCATACGAATGGAGCAAGAACTCCGGATTCTCAAGGATGCTCTTTCTCCGGAAGTGATGAATCAAATTGAGCAGAAATATCATTGGGCGATTCGGCAAACACAATCTGACTCGTGGTTATATTGGAAATATGGCCTCATGTTGGAAGATATGCAGAAATTTAATACTGCTACGGAGCAGTTTCGTATGGTGATAAATTATGTGCCGAATCATTACGAAGCTTACGCCAGATTGGGCTTCTTGTATGGTGTCCAGGGAAACCTTGATGCTGCGATCGAATATAATTTAAAAGCCGTGAGCATATATCCGAGTTTTGCCGAGGCATATTTTAATTTAGGATACGCCTATCAACTTAAAGGCATGTATAATGAGGCTGTTAAAAGCTATTCAAACTCAATTCGCATTATTCCGGAACAGTCACGACCCTACAATAATCTGGCATTTGTACTTTATAAGCAGGACAAGGTTACCGAAGCGCTGGAGACATATCGCAATGGATTGAAATTCATGCCGGACGACTTAAATCTGCATTACAATCTGGGCGTGATACTCAAGGCACAAGGTCAGATAGATGAAGCCATAAAAGAATTACGCATAGCTTTACAGATAGATCCTAATTCCGCCAAGGTGCGTAGTGTACTAAGGTCCATTGAAGGGCCTAATTGAAGGGATTTTAAGTGTCTGCCAGGCAGAGAAAAAAATCGAAAAGCCACTCTAAGGGAGATATCAAGCGCCACAAAAGCAGCAGGAACTTATCAGTGGGCAAAGGCGAACACAAAGATATCAAAGAATTGCCAAATAAGCGAATAACCGGCCGGCGTCTCTGGATGTTCCGTTTTGTTGCACTTACCATTATTCCGGTCTTGCTATTTATTCTGCTGGAACTGGTGTTACGTGTCGCCGGTTACGGTTTTCCTGCTAATGCTATGAGCAGATATGAGGAGAACGGAAGGGTATTTTATTGTGATAATGTCAAGTTCTGCTGGCGGTTTTTTCCGAAAGAAATAGCCAGAGAATTTAATCCATTTAAGATTTCTGCGAGTAAATCAGAAGGTTCTTATCGAATTTTCGTCTTAGGTGCATCCGCTGCTCAAGGTGAGCCAGACGGAGCATTTGGTTTTGGTCGTTTCCTGAAGGTGATGTTGCAGGACAAGTATCCCGGGGTGAATTTTGAAGTTATCATAGCTGCAACAGCAGCAATAAATTCGCATGTTGTTTTGGAAATAGCGAAAGATTGTTCCAGGCATGAGCCGGACCTTTTCATCGTATATCTTGGTAATAATGAGGTTACCGGCCCATACGGAGCAGGTACGGTCTTTTCACCGCTATCACCGAGTTTGTCCATGATTCGGATGGGCATCGCTTTTAAGGCTACTAAGTTGGGACAATTATTTACTGATGTTACAGAATGGGTAGGTGCCGGAAAGGGTAGGCCAAAAGCCTGGCGCGGATTAGAAATGTTTCTCGAAAATCAGGTACGCGCGGATGATGGGCACTTGGAAATAGTCTATAGGCATTTCCAGAGGAATCTGGAAGATATTGTCCGGATTAGCAGTGAATCTGGAGCGAAGGTAATAGTTAGTACTGTGGGCTGCAATCTGAAAGACAGCCCCCCCTTTGCGTCATTTCATCGTCCGGATTTGACCGAACAAGATAAAGCCCGATGGGATAATTTTTACGCACAAGCAGCGGAGTATGAATCTGCAGGAAGATTTGCCGAGGCAGTGGAATCCTATCTGACAGTTGCTGAGATAGATGATTCTTATGCAGACCTTCAGTTTCGCCTTGGGCGTTGTTACTGGGCATTGCAGGATTATGATTCTGCGAAGCTAAAATATATAAAAGCGCGTGAACTGGATACGCTGAGGTTCAGGGCTGATACGCGGATTAATGAAATTATTCGTAGTGTGACGGATTCTTGGGCTGGTAAAGGTGTTTATATGGTTGATGCTGTAACGAAATTCGAGAACAACAGCCCTCATGGAATTGCCGGCAATGAACTTTTTTATGAGCACGTGCATTTGAATTTTACGGGAAATTATCTGCTTGCTAAGACCGTACTTGAGAAAGTAGAAAAGATACTTCCTCAGCAGGTGGCAAATCATAAAGCTGATAATTCTTTACCCTTAACTGAAGCTGAATGTGCCGAATGTTTGGCTTATACCCAATGGGACCGATATATAATTGCTGATGAAGTTTTTAAAAGATTTATTACAAAGCCGCCATTTACTAATCAGCTATATCATAAAGAACGAGTAAGAATAATGACGCAGGAATGCAGGACTCTCAAGGCTAACCTAAATCTAGAGACGCTTAAGGAAGCTGCTGCACAATACCGCTTGGCGATTCAAAACGCCCCGGAGGATATATACCTAAGATGGAAATATGGCAGGATTTTAGCTGAAGATTTGAAAGACTACAAAGCTGCTGCGGAACAGTTTCAGTTCATTCAAAGATCCATACCTCATTCCTATGTAATGTATAACGCCTTGGGCTCTGTTTTTAGAGCGACGGAGAACTTTAATAATGCTATCGATTATTATCTGACTGCTATAGGAATAAAACCCACTTGTGGCGAGGCGCATTATTATCTCGGGTGGATATATCAGAGGCAAAACAGAATAAAGATGGCAGAAAAGCGCTATGCCAAAGCAATAAAGTTCCGGCCCGATTATGTTGCTGCATACAATAGTTTAGCCGACGTTCTTTATCGGCAGGGTAAGATTGATGAAGCAGTCGAAATATGTCGTAAGGGTTTAGTGCTTATACCGGATAGTTCTCTTCTGCATTTCAGTCTTGGTCTTCTTTTACATAAGCAGGGACATAAAGACGCTGCTATCAAAGAGCTTAATATCACTCTTGAGTTAGACCCTAATTCCGTCGAGGCGCGTAGTGTATTGCAGGCAATGTTGGAGGGTTATTCTCGCGTCCCTCAATAAATTGAGTCGCTAAATATTTATCCGCCTTCGGTGGATTGAGCCATCAAATTTATTTGGAAAAGTTGCATTAGAAAAGTGGATAAATAAATGGTGCTATATAAGCTATATCGGTCGGTACGCAAAGCAGCACTGATGGTTCATGTTTGTTAATAATGATAAAAACCATTTTCTTCCTACAAACTGTCCACAAGTTTCCTCACTGTTGTACCTTTTCATCGTGGCTCGTAACCATCCTCAGGCTCTACCGCTTGCCAGAGTAAAATTTCATTAAATGAACTTGCGGCTATAAACGTGCCGTCCGAACGGAATGCGATGGAGTAGACGCCACACTCATGCCTGAGTATTGTCATTCTCTTGATACTGGTTACTTCCCAGACGCCTATCTGTCCGGTTCTATCGTCTGCGACACCCTCATTTGGACGGATGATCCTCTTTTATCCGGGATAAGAAAAGGGTGCCGTCATTGCTTTTGTTGTCGGCATAACCAGTGCTATTGCTGCTATCCTGGTTAGAAGTCCTGAACGACAATTCAACAAACAGAACATTAGCAATGACAGCACCCTTAGCGATAAACGCTCTTTTTCACATAACGTTTCTGTCACAGAAAACTGACATCAAGACCCGCTATGTTTTTATAATAAAATATCCTCGAATAACACGAGACTTAAAATAATTCTCCTTGTGATCGGTGGATATAAATCTTCACACAATCAATTATCACAGAGTCTCTAAGTTGTAAGTTTTTCAGTTATTACTCTACATGACGCAATCTAATGTCGTCGAGGAATAAAATTCCTTCGCCACCGATAGCGCCGGTTTTTTCCATTCCGACACCTAACTGCGTTACATTCGACAAATTGATATTAAAGGCCGACAAATCGATGTCCCACTGTATCCATTCTCCCGCCGATATATCGGCTGCATTACCGCTGTAAATTACCTTGGAGTTGTTAAGCCTGGCGTACAACTGATCGGTTCCGGTATTGTTCGGATCGCCATAGAACCACAACGTCAGAACATGAATATCTTGCTGTGACCAGTCACCTCCCAGTGTGCTTATTGGCAATGTTACTTCTGAGTAGCTTGCAGTGGTGTTATTGTATAAGAAAGGACCGGACTGTTTGCCGCCATGGACAATGTCAGTCTCAACGAAATGCTCACCGTTGGCAAAATCAGGAGCAGGGTAACCTATAGTCGAACCATTAACATTAGGATTGGCATAGCCGTCAGACCAGGTTAAATATATCCTGTTAGTTCCTTCCTCGCTTTCATTAAGGTCGTTGTAGGCCTCGAAGTCATCAATAACAACATAGTCACCCGTGGTGAACCTCCAGACCCTACCTTTCCATAACTGATCCGGATGAGCCTCATTGACTTCATCGATGCGCCAGTAATAAGTCGTGTTCCAATCAAGAGGAACTTCAGTGAGTATATACTGGGTATTGTCAAGATCCTGTCGACCGCGATAGATACCCGATGTTGTCACATCGGCCTGAGCTACATCGTTATAATCGGTGCCGAAGTATACATCATGCTGGGCAGCTTTATCTCCCTGAGCCCATTCGAGAATAGGCGAGTTTTCGACATCCGTTGCGCGATTAGAAGGATTCGGGTTCATGGCTCTTAGAGGCAACGACAATACGGCCGGTGAAATAATTTGTCGAGGTATGGTTGAACTTTGCCACTTTAACTGTGCTGTTGCATCTCCGCCTTCATTAAAGTATTCCATCCTGAGGGATGCCCGACCAGCCTCAAGATATATAGAACCCTCGTCTTCAAAAGCCCAGGCATTGTCCGAAGCCCAGTTATCGACAAGCAATACTCCTTCTACCCACAATCTGGCGTTATCATCGGTTATAGAAAAAAAGGTATAAGTGTCGGAAGCCGGAATTTCTATCTCAGCGGTCCACCTGGCCGAAAAGGTAACCCCATCTACTACCGGATCAGGAGAATCCTCTCCCCATTCAAAATCTATTGTGGGATCTATACGTGTGAGAACAGGATCGCCTGATAAATCCGTGTTATTAAAGTACTCGGCCTTCGCACCGTTATTGGGACCGACGGTGGTAAAAGACCAGACACTTCCCTGATGCGTTGTTGTGCCGTCGAACTCATCGACCATCCAGAAATATTCCGTATTATAATCGAGCTGACCCGGCGAGAAATTAGGATCTTCAACAGTTCCCCTGTCCGCATCCAGATCACGCCCCAACACAGCCATTTGATTTTGATGGAAATACACATGATGCTCAATCGCCCCTGCACCTCCTGTCCATTTTAATAACACGTCCGTGTTGACATATTCAGCTCCATCGTCGGGAATTGGTTTGGAAGCGGTAAGCGGAAGGATAGTGAAGCTCCAGACGTCACCCGGATGGATAACAGTGCCGTCGGACGTGGTTTCCGCGACTCGCCAATAATATGTATTACCTATTTCCCATTCGTAACCATCGTAAATCGCCTGATCCATTAAGCCGATATCGGTGTCACCGGTCCCATTTTCGACGTCTTCGTAATTCTCACCTATATACAAATGGTGACGAGAGGCGGTTTCTCCGGGTATCCAGGAAACTTCTACCTCTGTTGTGGACAATATCGATTTGTCATACGGTAAAGGTGCTGTAGCCTTTAACTGTGTCGGCATAAGCTCGCCTATCTCGGCCTGTGACAGCGCCCGATTGTAAATTCGTACATCATCGATAAGGCCGTCCCAGTTGCGTCCTGCCGCTTCCGGATTTTCACCGAGGAGCACATTCGCTGCATTAACACCGATTGGCGACGGAGTATCAGTAGTTCCATCAAGCGAACCGTCCAAATATACGTTGATGTTTGCGCCATCATACGTTCCGGCAACGTGATGCCATTCATCATAGCCAACCGCAGTATCTCCAGGAATCGAAGGATTATTCTCCGACCAGAGAGTAATACCAAAGTGAAATCTCGGTTCCGTATTTTCATTACTAAGTCTCCATGAGTATTCACCCTTAGCAATGACACATGCCCATGCAGTAGGGATCGACCTGATAGTTACCCATGCGGCCACCGTCATCTCGTTAGCAGTATCAAAGATTGGATCATACCCGCAATCCACATAATCATCGTCACCATCAACATCCAGTGCTCCATCAATATACCCGGAAACCCATGGCGCGCCTCCTACAACGGTGCCATCATTACCATAGCCGGATGAATCAGCAGCAATGGTGCCTGATTCCTCATCCAACTTCCACCATCCAATAAGATTTGGATCATCCTGTGCTTCTGTGATATTCGCAATAACCAAACCAACCACAAAAACACAGGAAATTAAATATAACAGATTTCTACACATAGCTCTTACTCCTTCAAAAAGTGCAATAATAAACTATGCTTTGGCAACACACCAAAACACGTTTTATACCAAACAGGTATCAATAACTTTTATGAATTAGTTTGTGCCGGTCTCAAGTAACTGCAAACAAAATGCCCTATAAAAATTTCATTTATCGTATTTTTATTGATCTGTACATTTACTTTGAGAAAATACCGATTGAAATGAAACCACCTCCTTTCTTGATTGTTTATAAAAGCTAAATGCGGTATATAGACTATTTAACCGGCATTAATATTCAAAGACTCTACTATATAAGTTACGAACGGAATACTACTCCATCGGGCATATAAGGTTAAACAATGGGTCGCAATTGCTTTATCGTAAATATTCTATACAAAATTTGCGAATTTGTAAAGAAAAATTTCCGTAATTTCCCAAATCAATCCCTTAAATTCGGCCAAAAACGCATATAACCCGAGATTTCCCATATACACTTCACTGACACACTCCTGCACGCTTCAAGTCTCATAATAACATAATTTCATCTCTCTTTCAACAATATTCCGTTAGGTTCGATGTGCATTATAGTTAAACTCCTACAAGACCCTACTGTATCCACAGAATCTCCCAGAATAAGCCTCAGAAGTTTACTACTTCCAGTCTTGACTGCTTCACGGAATTTCGTTTTAACGCTGTTTAATCACATGGGCGATACGCAAAATCGACGAACGGCTTCGGACCTTACCCAAACAAAAAGAAATGACTTTTTCTGTTTTGGTGCTTTGGGAAGCGTCCATTTGCTTAAACGCCTATTTCCTGAGATTCCCGCTTTATAATGCCAAGTTCGGAAAGTGTAGGTATATTGTTGTCACTACATGTTACTGCAATAGGACCGATACCTTTAGCCTCTTCGCCCGTTCTGTAGCCAGCAGCATTTCGCCAAGACATATTTCTGCCTGCTGTATGATTAACTGCGTACTCATTTACAGGTACTTATCTTTCGATTTAAGGCGTCTCACGTTCGCAGGGATTGTAATGTAAATTATATATCAATGCTCTGGCAATTCTGACCAACTCTCGATAATTAGTCTCAATTCCTGGTCATTTTCGATGACACAAAGCAAGCCAGAAACAAGTTCTTTACCTCTGTATGGTGAAAATCCGCGTTTTTTAATGGGCAGGGGCGGATTTGAACCGCCGACACACGGATTTTCAGTCCGTTGCTCTACCAACTGAGCTACCTGCCCGGAACTGTTTGATTCCGGCAATAAAGCAGGGATTTTAGCAGAAAAAGACGACATTGCAAGAAAAATACACAATACTTTTATCATAGTATATCTGTTGGTTATTGGGTGGGATATATAAAAATTTTCAAATTGGACAAAGCCCGTAACTTTCTCAGTGGATCTGGAAGATATCCTTATTATGATATTGGATACGCGATGAGTTACAAGTGATTGGAGCTTTGAGGAAGATTAATTATCAACACATCTAATCTGATGTGTGTAAAAGTGCCTGGCAGGAGGCAATCGCTTTGGAAAGTCCGGAACCAACAGCGATAATGTTGCTTATTTCATCTGCTGTAAGTTTTTTCGATGCTGTTCGATAAACCAATATAAAACCTGATAACGAGCGGCAAGCATATAAGGGAATCGTGACGACTGAAATTTTACTTAGCTCGACTAAGTTACCTTGAAGACCCATTGCAAACATGTCCTCAAGTGTGCAGACTTTATTCGATGCACATATATTTTCTACTAACTCTGGACTGAAGCAACTCTCGAAGTACTGTTTTGCAGATGTGGTAACCTGGTCGTTGTCGAACGTGTGTTTTTGGAAGCTTTCTTCCTGAGATAAGAAGAGAGTTACATTCACACCTTCGATTTGATTTTTAATCATCCCTTTTGCTGTGTGTAGAAGATTGTTTAAGTCGGTATTACCAATGATTGACTCGTAAAAATTTGCTACGAAATTGATGGTTTTCAGTTTTTTCAAAAAGTCTCTTTGGGCAGCAATCAGGTCATTACAAAGAATGTCTGTTTTTTTGGCCTGCTGTTTGCGCTCTTTATTCAGCTTTTTTATAAGCAGACGCAGTCTTTTGTGTCTATTTTTATCGAGCACAGTTCCTCGCTTTTATTGATAGGTTGCTATAATTTACAGTGTTTACAGCGTTTTAAGTTCGGCTGATTAAAAGCGGGGCTTTAAGACTAACGGGATATTAAAAAGACACACATCAGGCGGCCCTATAAACAGCCCGTTTTTAGTTATGCAACTATTGACACCGCTTCAGGAATGCAGAGAGGTCCTGATGGAAAGTTGCCGTTTCACTGTGGTTTTCGGACTTGTGATTTACAGGTTAGTTGCCTTTGGTTTTATATATACAATCAGGGCGGATTGCCTAAGTGCAATCGGAGGCTACTGATTAATAATCAATATTGTTCGAAATTACCGAGCTCAGACTGTGAAAGTCGTGGGCTCAAAAGCAACGGTAATTGTTTGCGATTTAGGTATTAATCTCTAACTTTTTTTGTAAACTACAATCTCTCTCATAGAATCGGCGAAGGCTTTTAGCGGTTTTTTCATGATAGCAAGGCTCGGCTCGTTAACATTAAGATCTCCGCAGGTTGCCTTCCATAAATCATATAAGGTTATAACTTTGGCTCTTATCCTTATACCACCAATTCTTCCGCGTTTACATTCTAAGATACCGTGTTTGCTCAGTGTTTGTACTACTTTCTGGAGGTATCCTACAGAGAAGTTCAGAGTTTTTGCAATTTCTCCAGCCTGTAGGAATTCGGTACTATTTCTGTCCTTTAGGAAAAGAATTGTCTGGACCGACATTCCAAAATCCTGATTTATTCTCACGTTTTTCTCCTCCTTCCTAATAATGCTACGCCGCCTGTATTTAACAGCTGTTTAAACGGCCCCCCACAGGTTTTGGTTTTAATTAGGATATTTATCCTGGGAAAAACCAGGAATATGCCCGGGGCATGTTGACCTGTACAATTTTAATGTCTGCAGATAATGACAACATCCTAATTGGTGACAATAATATAATCAGTTATCCTGATATTGCAAGGATTTTTTCTCTAAAAATTATAAGATTATGTGCTCAGGTTGTAAGTTCAGCTTTAGCAAGAACTTTACTGCATGTGCAATTGTTTCCAAGGTGACATAAAGCGAGTTTTGAGGCAGTGAACTTTATAGGGAAGTTCCTGATTTTTGCCTCGCCGTATCCGAGAGTTATGTGTGGAAAAAAGTTCTCATAGCTTGATTTTTCGGGGTAGTTTTTTATCCATGATAAAGTGGATTTGCTTACCGCGTCGTCACTTAGAATCATATCAGCCGTTACTTCGTGACTGAAAAAAGCTGCCAGTTCTTGCATGGCCTGTTCATGAAGCGATTGGAGCAGCTCTGTTCTTTCTATCTGGAGAACCGATACTTTTTCACCGGCTGAGTTTGTTTCGATACGGATACCGACAGCGCGTAAAGGTCCAATACGGTAATTTTGGGTGATTTTGTGTAGTATTATTTCAATATCAGGAATGTGGTTTTGGTTGATACATCCCATAGCTAAGGAAATGTGAGGCAGGCAGTTATCCTTATTTAATATAATTTTATTGGGATATTGCTTCAATAGTTCTCTGTTGGCCTCGATGGCCTTTTCCATCATTTCCTGCGAGGGTATCAATACGGCATCTACTGCTATTTGTGTCATAATTTTCTCAGGACTAATATATTTCATACACACAAAGCGGAAAATAATCATTCATATATCATTTTTCCGGGCTATAATAAACCAGTCAATGTATAATATTTTAATTTATTCTAACATTTTTTATCAAAGTTGTTCCTGGTTTACGGTTTTTTCAGGGTTGAGATGTTGGATATGCTGTAGGATAGATTATATCTGTCGATAGGGTAGATGAATGTTAACAGTTGTTCCAATATCGGATTCACTTTCGATGTTCAGCGAGCCATTGTTTAGTTGTATGAGCCGAGCGGCGTAGGCAAGACCCATCCCTCGTTTTCGCCCGGCCGGCCTTGCTGAGAAAAACGGCTGTATTGCTTTTTGCAGAGTCTGAGTATCCATTCCGCAGCCGCTGTCTGCGATTGATAATTTGACCATATCCACAGTTGCGTCGATATCAGCAGTAATTTGGATTGGCCCAATCTGCTCGCTGTAGGATTCTATGGCGTTTGTAATAATATTTGCGATTGCAGATACAATCTGTGCAGAGTCTACGAAAACATTCTCGATTCCGTTGGCAATTTCTATTTGTGCATTAAGTTCTTCGATATTTGTTTTACGGCTGGCCAACTGTATAGCTTCTTCGACGAGCTGGGCGATACTTGTCCGGGCAGGCTTAGGCAGTGGTGGCTCGGCGAAACTCATCAGGTCTTCAATAATCTCAGATGCCTTATTAGCATTTTCATGAATCTGCTCTAAGATTTGCTTCTTTTCCTGATTCTTCTCAGCTTCAGCGAGCAACTGTACCCGGCCGGATATCACAGCCAGAGGATTATTTAATTCATGCGCAGCGCCCGCCGCCATCTCGGCTAAAGCATTCATAGAGACCTCAGCCGGGCTTGTTTGTCCTGGCCTATTAACAACGTCTTTAGATTCAAGTGGAAGCTCCTCTTCTGATGGTGCGCAAATTAACCGGGCAAAACGCTCTGCATATTGCTGCTCTCTCTGCCAGGTCATAGCCATGCCTAACACGGTCCCGGCAATCGAAGCAGAAGTTCTGAAACTTTCTTCGAATAGCTCTGAATCAGAGGGGTAATGAAGCTCAAAAGCAATTGCCCCGACGGCCCTGCCTCTGCACAGCAGCGGTAATAACTTAGTTTGATTCGCATCAAAGCTGATTTCTAACTGCTCAAAAAGCCAATCGATGTGATCATGTGCATTGACAATAGCAAAGTTATCTGACAGCATTTTAGGGATGACAGATATCTCGTCAGGAATGTTCAAAGACACTGCTTGACTTTGAGCGAGGGTCTCAACAGTCGCTGCTTCGAGAATTTGTGAGCCGATAGGGGGAACCAAAAACAAACATATTCTGCCCGTCTGGTAAAACTTTTGCCAGCGAGCAGCCAGATGCTCTGCCAAATCAAGAACAGTGTTTTTCAAATTTATGTTGAGAAGAAGGTCTTTGATAAAATCGAGATGGCTTGAAGCACTTTGTAGCCGCCGATTTTCATTGGACAGTTCTGTGTCCCGCCGAGCAAACTGTACAGCGGCATCGTGGACGGCTTCGCAATACTTAACGTGGGCCTTTGGTAAATCCAGACCTAAAATTTTAGATTTTTGTTCAACTTTGTTAGTTAAATTATTACGGATTTGCTGTAGCTGCTCAGTGCTTATTGCAAGGGCCTGTGCTATCGGTTCTGTCCCTTCCGGTACATCATAACTGCCGGAATGACCGATACCGGTTTGACGTGCCACCAAATCCGCCAACTGAATAACTGAGGCTATCCTTGCTTCAGGCATCTCACGGGAGATTGTCAAAGTCCGGCTGTGGTGCAACCAGATAGCAAGGATGATTAAATTTGGCAGCTGCCATTTTTGCCCCAGATGTTTGCCTATGATGGTGTGGTCAGTTCCGAGATGTTTTTGCTCAATAATTTGAGTACATTGCTTTGTGTCTTTTGCTTCTTCGCAAATTCGGGCAAAACTTTTTGGCATCGTTTCATCCATTGCAAGTTTTCCGGTGTCGTGTAATAATCCGGCACAGTAGGCCAGCTGGGGATCCATTTGAGGTGTTGCCAATTCAGCGATTTCCTTAGCACAGCAGGCTACTGCCAAGCTGTGGATAAGTAGCCCTTTTTTAAGAGAGACGTTGTAAGAGCTGGTACCGTTGTTTTGGCTAAAAATATGAGTAATCCTGATTGATAATATAGCATTACGAACCTGATGAGCAGGTAACTTATCAAGGGCTTTGCTAAGCGAGAATCTGCCATCCGGTAAATTCATGCCGCTGCTACTGATAAGTGAGAGAATTGTCAGGGTAAGGGCCGGATCTGATTCAATAATATCAATCAGCGCCGAGGGCTGAAATTGACTTTGTAAGAGCTTGGGTAGGTATTGTGCGGCGATGCAGTCGAGAGTTGAAAGAGAATTGAGTTGATTGATAGCAAGCTCTACCTGCTGAGAAGTGATTGAGTTTTTTTTTAGATTCTCTGGCATATAGCCGTCTCGATTTTTTAGTCCGCCAGATTTCAAACAGTTTTACCCCCATTCGCTCTACTGCGTATATGTGCCTGTGCCACAACAAGTGTGGGCGAAGAAGCAATAGCGGTGCACTGTTTTTATTTTATCTGCAGCGACGCAGTGATTTTGCTTGTAAGTTCAGCAATATCAAACGGTTTTCTTATAAAGTCTTCAGCGCCTGATTTAAGCAGTTGTGCGATCTCATCCTGTTTTACGACACCGCTTACAATTATAATTTTTATGTTCTCGAATTCGGGATTTTTTTTGATTGTCTGGCAAACAACATTTCCATTGACATCTGGTAGCATATAATCGAGCAAAATCAATTCGGGTCGAAACTGCTGAGTTACAATTCCAGCCTCATAACCGCTTGATGCTGTTTTCGTTTCGAATCTGCCGTCCCTTTCAAGGACATCTACCAGTAGTTCGACAATTTCGACGTCATCGTCAACAATAAGTATTTTTTTCTTACCGGACTCGATTGCATCAAGCGGGATTTTGTTTTCCCTCATAAACTTAACCAGACTCTGGCGGGGAATCCTACGGAATCTTGAGCCTGGAACGCGGAATCCCTCCAGCCGACCGGAGTCGAAGCAGCGGATGATGGTTTGTTGACTTACTCTGCAGATTTCCGCAGCTTCCCCGGTGGTAAATAAATCCTTCATTTTCTCCAATCCTTTTCTTTAACCAAATCCTTTTGATTTGACCCCATACCAGGTTACCTTTTTGGCCTAATTTAACTGCTCAGATTTGATTTTGTCAAGGATAAAAAATAAGGATATAACCAAATTTCTGATTAATAATTATATATTATTCGTAATTTTATCAGTATGTAGCTGCTTGATTAGGAGTTAGGTGAATTTATGTTTTTAATTAAATATTGAATGAATGTTAGCTATTTTAACAATGACAATGTTAATTTTTGAACTTCTTTTATTAATAATATTTAGCTAAGCTTGTATGCAAGAGTGAGCAGTTGTACTTAAGTGCTTGAAAACGTTTAGCTTATTACAGTGATATCTTATTAATTACCTATATTAATTCAATTATCGCTAAACAAACAGCAAAGGCATGTTGCGGGTAATACTTAATAATTGGGAGCATTAAAGCAATGAAATTAATACATACTGTTGGAGTTGCCCGAGGTCCTAAGAATCTCTTTACTTGTATTTTGAATAAGACTTAAGCTTCCTCGGGGCTCTCATTAGCGTCCTTCTCAGGTACAACAACAAGATTGACGGTAGCAGTTAAGCTGCCCGCGAATTTAAGAGTGATAGCGTGTGTTCCGACTTGCTTAATATGTTCAGGCAACTGAACGACCTCGTTGGCAACCTGGAATCCCTGCTCTCGCAGATTAGCTGCTATCTGTTCGACACTAACCGAGCCGTATAAGTGCCCTTGCTCGTTTGCCTTTGCAGCTATAACAGCTTCTGCTCCATCAACTGCTTTAGCCGCTTCTTCGAGACGCTTGCTCTCCTTTATACGTTTTTCAGCACGCTTTGCCTTTTCCTCTGCTATTGCTCTAATGCTGTTCTCGGTGACAACCTTTGCAAGCCCTTGAGGCAGTAAATAATTTCTGGCATATCCGTTGTTGACTTCTACGACATCCCCGAACCAGCCAAGTTTTTTTATATCTTCACAAAGTAAAACTTTCATCAGGTAATCCTTTCTGGTTAAATGGTGAGCCCTGGGTGGTGCGAGTCACATTAACAAACTAAGCATTTAACCAAATAACTTATCACAAAAATTATGCAGTGAATGGTAGTAAAGCCATGTATCTGGCTCGCTTGATTGCTTTCTTTGCCTTACGTTGACAGCCGGCACAATTGCCGCTGCGTTTACGTGAGTATATTTTGCCGCGATTTGTCAGCAGCTTTTGTAAAGTTCCGATGTCTTTGTAGTCAACGTATTTGATTCCTCTTCTGCAAAAACGGCATTGGGTTTGTTCGCGAGCGCCTACAAATCCTGGTTTTCTTTTATTATTCACTTTTCTTGCCATATTGTTCCTGTCTGTATTATCCCGTATTCTATTATTAATAACTTATTATTATAAACTATTGGTTTCTTCTTCGGCCCATCCACATTGAGAGGGCTCTTGGACTAACATTAGAAGGGTATATCGTCGTCATCTCTTCTTTGCGGAGTTGATTCATAGTCTGCTTGTGTTCCCTGGGCTGACTGTTGGTTACCACCTGCAGAACCTGTACCGGGTAAAAACTGGCAGTTTTCAACTGTAACTCTGTGCCTGCTGCGTTTGGTGCCGTCCTGAGCTGTCCACGTATCAAATGTAAGTCTGCCTTCGATGAACACGAGTCTGCCTTTACTAAGGAACTTGTTCATATTTTCTGCCTGCCGACCGAATGCCCGACAGTCGATAAAACAGGTTTCTTCCCTCTGATTACCGTCCTGCGCCGTCCACCTGCGGTTTGTCGCCAGACCAAAATCAACTACCGCCGTCTGATTCGGTGTGTAGGACAATTGCGGGTCGCGTGTAAGATTACCCATCAATAAAATTTTATTGTAATTGGCCATATTTGACTTCTTTCTGTTTTATTCATTTGGAACTTCAGAAGGTTCTGATTCTTGTTTATTCTTGGTGATTTCTTCCGGCTCTTGCTCGGTTATATTCTCTTGTTCTGTGTCTTCGGCCTTTTTAGATTCTTCTGCTTTCTCGGCTTCATAATCACTTTGTTGTTCGGATTCTTTCTTCTGGGCTACTTCTTCATCCTGGGCTACTCTTTCATCGCTTTTTTCCTTTTCTATTTTGGAAGCCGGTGTATCTTTCTCAATATCTTCTTCTGTTATATGCTCGGCGTTGAGAATCAGAACACGCATGATTTGCTCTGATAGCTGCACTGCTTTTTCGATTTCCTTTATCCTCTCGCCGTTTACGCGGAAATAGGTGAGGATATATACGCCTCTGCTTTTGCCGTGAATTTCGTAGGCCAGCTTCCTGTCGTCCCATTTTCTTATTGAGACAATCTCGGCCCCGGCTCTTTCTAATATGGTTTTTATAGTGTTATTAACACCGTCCCAATTTGAACCGGCCAAAGCGGAATCAACGAGAAACATACCTTCATATAGATTATTCTTGGTCATAGTTTTCAAACTAATTACCTCCTGTTAAAACACATATTTTGTATTTAGCTTAATTCGATACATATATCTAATAATTATTCAATGCTACTATTAAACTTATTCATTGCTGTCTCGATGCCATACTCAATCCAGCACAATACTGCATCTCTTGCATTTTCAATCCCCTTGTCCAACAAGGCTTTCTGGTTCTCAGTAGGTCTGCTGAGAACATAATCAACCTGACTTTGACCGACTTGATCGATATCACAGCCAATGCCGACTCGACAACGTGAAAACTCATTTGTTCCGAACTTTTCTATTATGTCGGCCAGACCGTTATGGCCTCCGGCTGAGCCTTTGGCTCTAAGTCGAATCCTGCCTGGCTCAAGGGCCATATCGTCGGTCACTACCATCAGGTTTTTAAGATCAAGCTTGTAAAATCCTGTGGCTGTCGCAACAGCCTGACCGCTTAGGTTCATGAACTTCCACGGCTTTAATAATATTAACTTTTTCTCTGCAAATTCACCCGAACCAAGGCGGGCACTGAATTTTCTCTTTCTTACTTCTATCTTCAGCACCTCGGCCAGCGAATCAATTACCTTAAATCCCGTATTATGTCGCGTACTAATATATTCATCGCCGGGATTACCCAGACCAACGACTATTTTCATATCGTCCATACTTGCGTCCAACCCGGCTCATTCTCATTCCTCTGAAGTTCCCTCTTCAGATTCTTCAGCCTCACCGATAACCTCAGGAGCCGCCGGTATTTCTTCCTCTACCTGTTCGGTGGTTTTGGCGGCGGCAACTAAGTGACAGGTTACCATGAGTGTCTCCGGTGGGCTCAGTAATTTCGCACCATCCGGTAGTTCGATATCTCCGGCATGCAGGGCGTCACCGACATTCACGTTTTTGATAGAAACTACGATTGATTCAGGAATCTCTGTTACTTTGCACTCGATTTCCAGATGATCTGTATGTTCCTCGACAATACCGCTTTCATGTGTGCCCTTAGCTGTTCCTTTGAGCTCGATCGGAACATTTACTTTTACCAATTCGGTCACGTCAACCCGCATCAAATCTGCATGAATGATGTTTTTGCCTGAATAATCATACTGCAACTCTTTAACAATCATTTTTTCTTTCTTTTTGCCGATCTGCACGTTCATTAGCCGATACCCGTGATGCAGTCCCTCGACGAAGTTGTGTTGGTCCAGTGAAATAGCTATTGGTTGTTTCTTATGACCATAAACAATAGCGGGTATTTTTCCCTGCAACCGTATTTTTTGGACGGCCTTTGTACCTGCGTGTTCTCTGATTTCTGCCTTTAGGAGCAATTCTTTTGCCATATTCTGTATCCCGGTTAAATATTTCTAAACAAGTTACTAACTGATTCGTTCCTGTGAATTCTTTTTATTGCCTCACCTAACATGACTGATACACTTAAGACTTTGATAATCTTTTTCTTTTTAGCCTGGTCATTCAACGGTATAGTATCGGTTATCACTACTTCGTGGATCGGTGCTTTAGCCAGCCGCTCAAAGGATTGTGGGGCGAAAACACCGTGTGTGGCACCTACATATACGTTCTCGGCACCACGTTCTTTTACCAGGTTGGCGGCGCTGCAGATTGTACCTGCTGTGGCGATAATATCGTCACACATCAGGATATTTCTACCTTTAACGTCACCAATTATCTCCTGAGCTTCAACCTGGGAGCCACTTATGCGTCTTTTGTGAACGATAGCAAGGTCTCCACCGAGGTGGGATGCGTATTTTGATGCGGTTTTAATGTTACCAACGTCCGGAGACATTACCGTCAGGTTGTCGATTTTCTTGTCCCAGAAGTACCTGCTTAACACCAATTCACCGGTTAAATGGTCGACCGGTATATCAAAGAAACCCTGGAGTTGATGTGCATGCAGGTCTATTGCCAGTACCCTGTTTGCACCGGCGGTTGTAATCAGGTTGGCCACCAGTTTTGCGGTGATTGGTACTCGTCCCTCGTCTTTTCTGTCCTGCCGGGCATAGCCGAAGTATGGGATAACCGCGGTAATACGCTTGGCACTTGCCCTTCGCAGGCAGTCAAGATAAATTAAAAGTTCCATTAAATGCTCGTCCACAGGCTCGCAAGTCGATTGCAAAACAAAGCAATCTCTGCCGCGAACGTCGTCTTCGATTCTGATAACTTTTTCTCCGTCCGGGAAGCTGTCGATCTTGGAGCCGCCCAGTGGAATCCCAAGATATTTGCAAACTTCTGCTGCTAATACGGGATTACTACTGCCGGAAAATATTTTCAAATTATCATTGAGAAACATCTTTGTTCGCCTTTCCGCCCAATTCACTTGCGCTTTCTTGAGAGACCACCGTTCCTGCACTTACATTTGATCCGTCTTTGAGTTCAAGTGGCGCTATTAGTATGGCACCGGAGCCAATGTAGCAGTTGTCGCCGATATTTGTTTTGTTTACTTGTTTGCCGTCGAAGTTGGCTGTTATAGAACCTGCCCCTATATTTACATTTTTTCCAACAGCGGCGTCACCGATATAACTGTGGTGCCGTGCTCGAACACCTTCGGCCAAAGTCGAGTTCTTAACTTCTGTATAAACGCCTAACACCACATCTTTCTTCAGAACCGTTCCATTTCTCAGGTATGCAAATGGTCCGATTCTGCAGTTTTGTCCGATTTTAACTTCACCGTGAATGTACGTGAACGGCTCGATGACGGTGTCTTGTCCGATTCGAGCTCTGGCGTCAATCCATGTATTGTCAGGATCAACTATCGTTACGCCTTTTTCCATCAATTGCTGCTGAATCCTGCGCTGCATAATTTTGCTTGCCTGGCTAAGTTGTTCTCTGCTGTTAACGCCCATGGCTTCTTCAGGCCGAACCGCCGTTACTGCCGTGACTTTATGACCCGTCGCGATAATGCCGGAAACCGCATCTGTCAGATAATATTCATGTTTTACGTTGTCAGGCTTGACGTTCTGAATCGCTTCGAAAAGGACTTGATTGTCGAAAAGATAATAACTTGGATTTATTTCCTTTATAGCCAATTGTTCTTTTGTGCAGTCGCTGTCTTCTACAATACCCTGAATATTGTTATATTCGTCTCGGACAATCCGGCCGTAACCGGCTGGGTTGTCGAGAACAGCAGTTGCTAAAGTTGCAGCTGATTGTCCCGCTTCGTGACTTTCAATCAAAGTCCTCAAAGTCTGAGTGCGAATCAACGGCCCATCGCCGCAAAGCACCAGTGTTTGGCCCTGGAAATCCTTTAGGTGTTCCTTGCAACATAACACAGCATGGGCTGTTCCCTGTTGCTCATCCTGTTGGACCCAGACCAGATCATCCTCTGCTGTTTCGGTATGCGAAGCAAAACGGCGGGAGCTGAATTGTTCTGTAACCTTGTCAGCAGAGAAACCGACAACAACATATATTTTTTTAATCCCGACTTCACGGCATGCGTCGAGAACATAGGCAAGCATGGGCCGGCCGCACACTTCGTGCAGCACTTTTGCCATTTGGGTGTTCATCCTGCTGCTTACACCTGCTGCCAGTATTATTGCTACTCTTTCAGCCATTCGACCTTCTTTATTTTTATATTTCTTTATTTTTTACATTACAAACTACCCGACCAGGACTCGAACCTGGAATATGGGCACCAAAAGCCCATGTGTTACCAATTACACCATCGGGTACTCTCGTATTGCGTTTGTCGTACTGCGTTGATACTATTTTCGCAATTACTCATCACACGCGACGCACAATGAAATTGTCACGGAGATCCCTTACGGACCCGATTTGGCTCTATCGGAGGCTTGAGTCAACCATGCCGTGAAAACTGCTAACCCAATGCCGTAACCCGCGATCCGTCCACCGCGACCCGAACCACGAGCGACGGGATACGAGTGACGAAACTGCCCCGTGCGACAGAGCGTTCACAAGCAAAGCATTATACTCAGATAAAAATACGATTCAACTATTTTTTACAAAAAAACAGCATTGTTTTAAGTATTAATATAAATGGTTAAAAACGCCT
>CAZDVE010000059.1:0-12415 GCA_964508785.1 uncultured Pirellulales bacterium
AGATCTACAAAGCAAAACAAATAAAAAGAGATATACGAAATTAAATCAAATAAAAAATACTAATATTGCAATAATAGTAAATTAATATTTATACATCATTTCAAGAAAATGGGATTCTAGATTAGATTGGTTTTCTTGAGATCATTACATTTGTGGAAGGGAAATTCGGCATTGAGATTGCAGATAATGAGGTTATCCCGGAAAACCTCGGTTCATTACGGAGAATATCTGATTTTGTTGAGAAAAAGTTGAATGAGAAAACAATCGTATAGTTCAGCATTCCGATTATTCACAATATCATCTTCATGTTCCTCCTTTGTCGGAATGCTTAAGACAGTTCTTTGTTAGGAATTGTAAAGGAGCAATATTATGAATAATAAATTTTTGCGATTATTAATTATCGTTCTATATGTCCTGAATGGACGAAGTTTGGCAAGTCGCATAGAACCGTTGATTATCGATCATACCTGCACTGATATAACACAGATACCTGAATCGGCAATCCTACAAGCTAAGAAATCGCTTCATATTGCATATGGGCACACATCGCATGGTTCCCAGATCGCAAGCGGGATGAGCGGATTGGTGGCTTTTGCAAATGATGGTGGTAAAGGCCTGTCATTACCGGATGATATCTTCGCCTGGAACAATGGTGGTACGGATGGGGCACTTGATTTACATGATTGTGCCATGGAGCGTGATGTTGGTTATTATCCTCAGTGGGTCAATAGTACCAAGAGTTACCTGGATGACCCACAAAATGCGGATGTCAATGTTATTATGTGGTCCTGGTGTGGACAAGTTGACGGTAAGTATGCGGATAATAGTCTGTTAAGTGAATATATCAATCCGATGAGTCAGCTTGAAGAAGATTACCCGGATGTCACATTTGTGTATATGACCGGGCATGTGGACCTCTCGGATGATGCTAATAACAAAGCTGCCAATCAGATTATACGAAAATACTGCATCGCAAATAATAAGGTGCTCTACGACTTTGCTGACATTGAAAGCCATGACCCAAACGGCACCTATTATCCTTTTCCACATGATAATTGCAACTATTATGCTTCGCGAACCGGAGGATACCTTGGAAACTGGGCGGAGGAATGGCAGAATAGTCATACAGTCGATGTGGATTGGTATGTTTGTGATTCTGCACACAGTCAACCATTGAATGCGAATCAGAAGGCTTATGCTGCGTGGTGGCTTTTCGCGAGACTGGGTGGTTGGTCGGGTACGAAATGTCAATCAAACGTAGCGGATCTTGATTTGGATGGAATTGTGAATCTGATTGATTTTGCAATTTTCAGCCTGAACTGGCTTGAAGGCTAATAGAAGCTGTTATAAGTCGATCAGATAAATCAAAAAAGGAACTTCGTAAACATTTAATTTCTTGGGGGTAAACATCTCGTGTTATCTTATAATCACCTATATCAAAAATTAGCAATCAAGAATATGTCTTCCAAGAGCAGTATATGTGTGGTATAGCAGGTACATTTAATATGATTGGTCCGGAAGGTGTGAGCTTGAGAACTCTCAGGAATATGGTGGGTGCTTTATATCACCGCGGACCGGACGAGACCGGCTATTACCTTGATGACTATATTGGATTGGGGCATGCCCGGTTGAGTATAATCGACCTTTCCGGCGGTACTCAGCCGATCCATAACGAAGATAAAAGCCTATGGATAGTTTACAATGGTGAAATATACAATTATCCCGAACTTCGTGTTCAATTAAAACGGCGAGGCCATCGATTCATTACGGCAACGGATACGGAAGTTATACTCCATCTTTATGAAGAGTATGGAGTGGATTGCCTGGATATGTTGAACGGCCAATTTGTCTTTGCAATATGGAATGTTAAGAACAAGGAACTTTTTTTAGCCCGTGACCGTACGGGTATTCGGCCGTTATACTACACTATCATAGACAATACTCTGATATTCGCTTCTGAGATAAAATCCATCTTTGTAAATAAAAAGGTATCGCGTCAGATTGATCCTGTGGCGATGGATCAAATATTTACATTCTGGACAACTCTGACTCCGCGAACGGTTTTCAGAAATATATTCGAGTTGCCTCCGGGCAATTATATGAAAATATCGGGCCAAACAGTCTCTATCAGGAAATACTGGGATATTCCTTTTCATCCACAAGCGGAACAAACCGATTTACCACCGTCAGAACTCTGCGAGCGTCTCAGAGAGTTGCTTCTTGATGCGGTACGGATTCGCCTTCGAGCCGATGTGCCTGTAGGTTGTTACCTCAGCGGCGGGCTTGATTCCTCGGCGATTACAAGTATGGTTGTAAGGAATTTTAACAGTGACGTCAGGACATTCGGGATTCGTTTCGAACAGGCCGAATTTGATGAGGGTGAACATCAGAACCGAATGGTTTCGTTCCTCAAAGCCGACCATACAGAGATTCAGGCAACGAACGATAGAATCGCCTCTTCTTTACCGAGTTGTTTATGGCATTGTGAGAAACCTCTCTTAAGAACCGCTCCGGTTCCGTTATTTTTGCTCTCGGAGTTGGTAAATCAATGCGGTCTTAAAGTTGTACTTACCGGCGAAGGAGCGGATGAGGTCTTTGGTGGCTATAACATTTTTCAGGAAGCTAAGGTAAGACGATTTTGGGCCCGATATCCCGATTCTCATAGACGGGCCGAACTAATCGGAGAACTTTATCCGTATATATTTAGTAATCAAAGGCTCAGACGAACATTGCAGCCGTTTTTTGCCAAAGGTCTTGACAAAATTGATGACCCGATCTTTTCACACATCATCAGATGGAACAATACGAGTAAAATCAAAACGTTCTTTTCAGCAGAACTTAGAAATGCTATAGGCCGGTACGACGGATACAAGCAGGTTAGAGAGAATCTTCCGGCAGATTATGGGAAATGGGACTATCTTTCAAGGGCCCAATATCTTGAGATGGTAATTTTTTTGAGTAATTATCTTCTATCTTCACAGGGTGACCGTGTGGCTATGGCCCACTCAGTAGAGATAAGGCTGCCGTATCTCGATCCAAGAGTTATGGAATTCATGGGCCACATGCCTGCTAAATGGAAAATCATAGGCTTAAATGAGAAGCATATATTAAAGAAAACTTTTAATGATATTTTACCTAATGAAGTTGTCCTTAGACCAAAACACCCTTACCGTGCTCCCATCAAGCAGAGTCTGCTTAATGGAAATAACGTTCAATATACACAAGATATGCTCTCAGAGACTTTACTAAAAAGGACAGGTCTGTTTGATAGTAATAAAGTAAGCAAATTGCTGTGGAAAATACAAACCATGGAAAATCCTGGTGAAGTTGACAGCATGGCCCTTGTAGGTATTCTGTCATCTCAGTTAATTTATCATCAGTTTATAGATAACTTTTCCACCAAAAACGGTTCACTAACGCGAGTGAACCTTATTGTAGATAAAAGGTCACAGGCAGTTCAATATGCAAATTGAACGATAACAGAAGGAATTATTAGAAATATGAGCAAAATGGAGTTTGATCCAATTCTGGTACATGAATGGCTTCGGCGTTCTGCCCGGCGTTTTCCGGATAAAGAAGCTCTTGTTTACGGTCAGCAGCGTTTGACCTACCAAGCTCTTGATCGGCGTACGGACCATCTGGCTGTTGCTTTACGGGATATGAAGGTCCGAAGGCAGGACAGGATTATTGTTTTTCTCGATAATTCACCGGAAACAGTGATTTCACTGTACAGCATTCTGAAAGCCGGAGGGGTCTTTATCATACTATCAGGTTCGGTCAAAGGGGCAAAACTCAGATACATTCTGGAAAATTCTGAAGCTGAAGTTCTAATTACTCATACGAATAAAGCCAGAGTAGTTACTGATGCATTGAACCAAATACAAAGAAAAATTAAAACAATCTGGGTCGGGCCGAAAAAACAAATACCGATGAGATTCACACAATCTTCCCTGAGCTGGGATGAAATATTTTCCGGCTTTAGTGAAACAGTTGAAGATAGCAAAATCAAAATTCAACTGCCTTGCTGTGTCGATGTGGACCTGGCGACACTGATCTACACTTCCGGATCCACCGGCAAGCCGAAGGGGGTGATGTCTACACATCATAATATGATATCGGCCGCTCGAAGTATCATCCAGTATATCGGAAACGAACAAGATGATATCATACTTAATGCACTGCAACTGTCTTACAGTTATGGATTATATCAGGTTATTATGGCCGTTATGTTTGGTGGGACTGTTGTGCTGGAACAGTCGTTTATGTATCTTCACAACATCCTGACTCGAATAAGCAAAGAAAAAGTGACCGGTTTTCCAATCGTACCGACAATGGTCGCTATGCTCCTGAAGATGCGCGATCTGAGCGAATACAACCTCTGTTCCCTGCGATATATTACCAATGCCGGTGCGGCACTGCCGGTAGAGCATATTCGCAGACTGCAAAAACTCCTGCCCCATGTCAGGATTTTCTCGATGTACGGCCTGACCGAATGCATACGTGTCTGCTACCTGCCGCCGGAAGAGCTGGCCAAGAGACCTTCATCGGTGGGTAAGGCTATGCCGAACTGCGAGGTTTTTATAGTAGATGAGGAAGGTAACGAAGTAGCTCCCGGTCAAACCGGTGAACTGATTATCAGAGGTTCAAATGTTATGCAGGGCTACTGGAAAGACCCGAACCTGACTGCAAGTGCATATAGGGACAGGCGCTATCCTGGTGAGAAGATGCTCTACTCAGGTGATTATTTCCGCAAAGATAATTCAGGTTTTCTGTATTTCTTGAGCAGAAAAGATGACATGATTAAAAGCAAGGGTGAACGAATCAGCGCCAAGGAAGTGGAGAATACTATATGTGCTCTGGAAGGCGTGGCCGAAGCTGCTGTTATTGGAGTATCGGATGAGATTCTCGGTCAGGCAATTAAGGCCTTCATAGTAATCGTGCCATCGTATGAACTGACTGAAAAGAAGATATTGAGATACTGCACTGAAAATATGGAAACATTTATGGTTCCAAAATATATCGAATTCATGGATGAATTGCCTAAAACTCATAACGGCAAAATCGATAAAAAACAGTTGAAGGGACAAACATGGGTATCAAAGAAAAGTTCTCTGCAGAGCTGCTGAAACTACATTGCGCTCAAGAGACAGCAAAGATAACGCGTAAACTTCGTGAGATAGTACTGAAGCGATTCAGAAAGAGAGGTGTAGTAGTTGCTTTATCAGGTGGTATTGACAGCAGCGTTGTAGGTGCACTTTGCGTTCGTTCTCTTGGCAAGAATCGTGTTTTGGGTCTTTTTATGCCGGAGAAAGACTCTGACCCCGAAACATACAAACTTAGTCAACTGATAAGCGACCATCTGGAAATACAGACAGTACGCGAGGATATTACGGATGTTCTGGAATCCCTTCGCTGTTACCAGCGACGTGATGATGCTATAAGAAATGTTGTACCGGAATATGGGCCAGGTGATAAATGTAAGATAGTTCTACCCGGCATCTTAGATGATGACATGTACAGAATATTTTCTGTAGTAGTTCAATCGTCGGACGGCAAACAAAAAAAGGTCAGATTGACACCGGAGGCCTATCTTGGAGTCGTGGCCGCTACCAATTTTAAACAACGGGTGCGTAAGATGATTGAATATTACCATGCCGACAGATTAAATTACGCCGTCACCGGTACTCCAAACCGGCAGGAATATGATCAGGGATTTTTCGTTAAGCTTGGAGACGGTGCCGCTGATATAAAACCAATTGCACACCTGCATAAAACCCAGGTCTATCAAATGGCTCGATTCCTTGGCGTACCCGAGGAAATTAGCAAGCGTCCTCCTACTACTGATACTTATCCGATGCAACAAAGTCAGGAAGAATTCTATTTTTCTGTTCCTTATGACAAAATGGATTTGTGCCTTTATGGAAAGAACCATGGAGTTCCGCCAGATGAGGTCGCCGTTGCAGCGGAAATGACAGCTGAGCAGGTTGAGCGTGTTTATCGTGATATTGATGCCAAGCGAAATGCAACGCGTTATCTGCATACTCCGTCTGTGCTGGTTGATAATGTGGAGGAAATTTCAGTCTGACTAATACAGCAAAGTAAACAGGTGACTTTTATATCTAATCTTAAGGATAATATATATATGAAGTGGTGAGCCATATTTTATGCCATGATTAACTGATTAAACAGCTTCAACATCTATAAGCTTACAGCCTTCGGCAAATTAAATAAGGCTCAGAAAAGATGCTGGAATTGTCAGGTGGCTGGTCCTTTCACGAAGTTCCGCCAAGAATCACCTTGTCCTCAACAATTCCAGTTTGGGAGGGTCGAATATTTCGACTCTCCTATTTTTTTATATATTTTTACTACAACAATATATCTTTTCTTAAGCAGATCCCAGAATTACATCGTCTGGGATTTTATTTTATAACCAGTCGCATTCATTTTTTACTAATAATCAGATTTATTCCACGACACATAAAGATTTAGTACAGAGCATTTCGGTTTCGGGTAATTTTGAGGTTAAAGGCAATTTTGTTACGTTCTTATTTAATTGTCTGTTTAGGATTTTAAATGTCTTGACAGAGCGATTAATAAATTACTATATTAGCAAGAGTTAAATACAAAGCGCCTGTAGCTCAATTGGATAGAGCGTCGGTCTACGGAACCGAAGGTTAGAGGTTCGAATCCTCTCAGGCGTATTGTTTTTTTAAGCTGTCTGTTATTCCACAAGTATTCTGCAATTGTTAATGCTTATGCGGGTCTTATGGAGTTTCTGTAAATTGTCCGTTATGGTCTAAAGTGACTTCAGAAGGGCTGTTGATACCGGCCGGTGCAGTAGCGGTAATCAGGAAATCTATTGGATCATTATTGTTTATCACCCAAGAAAAATCCCCCACACCGGATTCGCCACTGGTGAAATAATTCCCGTTTAAATCGCCTGAGGTAAAACCAAGCTCTTTTAATGTAGGCTCTTCTGTAAAATTGCTGCCGGTTTCTGATATATAAGCACGTAAAGCTTGTGCAATTGTACCCATATATGCCTTTCCCTCCGCCCATTTTGCTGAATCAATTCGTCCTTGCATCATTGGACTGACCACTGCAGCCAGAATACCAATTACAATAATAACGATCATTAACTCAACAATTGTAAAACCATGTGTAGTTCTCATAATATGATCTTTAAAAAGCGTTTACATAATGATTTCCTATTAGACATTTATCGACCAAAGCCATTAATGACTGAATCAGGATTCCTTTTTATGATATAGGATAAACTTGTTTAATATTTAAAGATTCAAGTTGAAAGATTCAGGCATGTGAAATAAAAGACCTATAATATGAAGTAATTCCGCTTCAAAAAGAAGTTTCCATGTTGACCCGACGATAAAAGAAGCAATCTATGCCGGCTTATAGTTGTCTGGAATATTTATTATAAGAATCCCTCAAAACACAGCCGATAAAAGTGATAAACTTCCCTTGAAAGAAAGCAAATTATCCATAAAAATAGCAAGTATAAGCTAATATTTTAAATAACAATGAAAGATATTGAGTAAAATTGGTTTGCACTGTAAACGGAAAATATCAAATGAGGAAAGGTCCTTAATGGTAGGACAGCGGAAATCAGAGGATGTTTTACATATTGCACGGTCATTCCAACCGGCCTGTGTTTTGGCTGCTGCCGTGGATTTGGATGTTTTTAATTCGCTTCATGAAAAGCCGATAACAGCCCAGACTCTGGCAACGAAACTAAATATTGACTCGCGAGCGACAACGATATTACTCGATGCTCTCACAGCAATGGAACTACTTATTAAGGATAAGGATGTTTACAGCATTCCAGATGAATTTACCGGACTATTGACAGAAACTTCAGCGAACAATATCCTGCCTATGCTTCGCCATACAAGTAATTGCCTTCATCGTTGGGCCCAACTTTCTGTTGTGTTAAAAACAGGAAAACCTGTAAACTGTGGTCCGGGCATCCATGGGCAAGAAGATAAATTGATCTCTTTCATAGGTGCTATGCATAATAGCTCCGGCCCAATTACGAATAAGATTGTAGGTCACTTACAGCCGTTGAAATTCAACCATTTGCTTGATATCGGAGGTGCTTCGGGTACATGGACAATCGCTTTTCTTAAAGCTGTTCCTGAAGCCACCGCGACACTTTTTGATATCCCGCCTGTGATACCTATGGCAGAAAAGCGCCTCAAAGAAGCCGGATTATGTGACCGGGTTACTCTGGTGGCAGGAGATTTCTATAATGATGACCTTCCTGCAGGTGCGGATTTTGCCTGGCTCGGAGCAATTTGTCACCAGAACTCAAGAGGGCAAAACAGCGAACTTTTCGCCAAAGTTCATAAGGCTCTGAAGGATAACGGCACTTTAATAATACGGGATGTAGTTATGGATTCATCCCATACAAGTCCGGTGGGGGGTGCATTATTTGCTATAAATATGTTGGTTTCAACTGAAGCGGGTGGTACATACTCGTTGGAAGAATATCGTCAGGACCTGCACGGGGCTAACTTTAATGGTGTGGAATTAGTAAATCAGGGTGAATTTATGAATTCCTTAATTAGAGCAAGGAAAATCAAGTAAAATTAAGTTAATTTATAACAAGATTTTAGAAAATTTCATTGTAACACTATAATTGGGCGGTACAGGACTTGAACCAAAATCCACAACCTCCGTCTAGTAAAGAAATTAGTGAAAACAACAATTCAGAGAGGGTACAGAATCGGGTGCATAGCTCCGAAATTTGCACCGAGTTAGAGCAGATCATAACCGCTTGGCCAAGCTTATCAGCATCTCAAAAACGAGCCATGTTGAATATTATTAAAACATAAGATGAAGATTTATGGCCGTTTGGTGTTAACTAGGCTTCAAGCCCTCACCACGAGGCATAAAAGAAGGCAGAACAAAATAATAAATGACTTACAACTAAAAGAAATTGAATTTGTTTTCCAGCTTGGGGGATAAAATGATAGAAACCAAAAATACAAAAAAACCGAATATGTAGCCGATTGTTTTTTTGCACAAAATCGAAAAAGTTCCCAAATAATCTTTATTGAATAAAAGGCGATAAAATACCTGCCGATGAACAAATGGCGAATTTGTCTAATAAGGTAATCAGAAAATATAAGATGTGTATCAGAATTTGTACCATCCTCAGCTACTAAATTTTAGGTCAAGGGGATTAATAAGATATTATCGAATTCCCGGTCATCTTTAGGAGCTGAATAATGATCTTACTACTGGAACTTGATTCTCACATCGGATAGGTCTGGCACCGAATATACTCTCAAGGTCGATGTTTACTGTAATGTGCGAGCCGGTTAGGCCATCAACCTTAAACCAGCTTAGGCCGCCTATACTTACTGCAATGCCATCAGAATTATGATGACCGCTAAAGTTTGCGGGCATTGTATGTGATTTATCCGATGCTATGTTCTGATCCAGCGTCAGATTAATGTTAGTTTGGCCTGTCAAATCAATATGCATAATAGCTTCGTTCAGAGAGTCTGTTTTGTCAGTGGCCGAATCCATTCTCAGGCTTTTGCCTGTTACCTCGGTACTTCCGCTAATGGTCGAGTAATATTCCTAATCATTGTTTTTGTGATACTTGTGGTCTATGTTAATGCAGAGGTGAAGCTCCAAGTCGGGCCGGTCGTTGTTTCGCTGCCGTCGAAAATATCAACATACCATTCATACTGTGTATCCGGTGAGAGATCCGACCATGTAGTGGATGCACTGTTGCCGTTTGTTATGCCGCTGACCGTATCGAGAACTTTAAAGCTATCACCGGTCATCTCGTAATCCAACTCGAACTCATTTTCATGGTCTGTGAGATATCCATCTAATGTTGGAGAATATGTCTGCACGTAGATTTTATCGTCTTCCGGTGAAAATCGCATAATCCTCAGATAACCATTACCTCCGTTCGAATAGTCCTGGTAATCAGCCAGCAGAATGTAAATGGTATTCCCGTTCTCCCCTGTCTCAGTTCGCATGCCTGCACCATCAGTAGAGTGCATGTGCCCACAAAGCATCAGGAATAGATTGGGATTGTCCTGTAATTCAGTATAGATGGCCTTTGTTCTCCACGAATTGTCCGTATTTATGATCGAATGACTTACAACAATCGCTAGGTGGTCACTATGAGTCTTCAATAAAGCATCTGCCCAGTCCAGTTCGGCTGTTCCCGGCTCGTATTCAAGATTAATCACAATAAAATCAATACCGGAGGCGCTGAAGAAACTATAATTATTGTCGTTGGTGGTACCGTAGTGACCTCCGTAATAACTTCGGCCTTCAAACCGGGATACACCAAAATAAATATTGTAATTAGTGGTTGGCATATCGTGATTGCCTGGTAGGATTCCATAGGGGATGCCGTCCGTCAGTCCCGTCGTAATCGGGTCCTCCAGCAGACTCATAGATGCA
Organism: uncultured Pirellulales bacterium; assembly: GCA_964508785.1. GTDB lineage: Bacteria > Planctomycetota > Phycisphaerae > Sedimentisphaerales > Anaerobacaceae > JAFGPS01. Next base: position 10,450 of record CAZDVE010000059.1, read on the forward strand.
TCGGCATTTTCCCATTGGGTTGTGTCACTCGCTATATCAACAATGTCACCTTCATGGGCGACATAAACGATATTAAGGGTGTCCTTATTGTCCACAATCCATTGTGTTTGAGCTGTGAATATCGCCGGGTCATTTTCTGAATAGTGCTGGGTATCCGGCAGGGCAATAATAGTGAAATCCTCACCTGTGCCGGTACTAAATTCACGTCCGTAGAATGTTACATCCAGTGTATCGGCATCCGGGTCAGAAACAGTCACTTCCAGTGTAGGATTTGTATCGACATCTTCTCCTTCATCCTCCGGGCAAACCAATATGGGCTGGTCCGGGGCGTCATTGGTATCGATTATAGTAATAGTTAATGATGTCATATCATCCGGTGTGGAACCTACAGTAGTGTCATCCACTTCAACTGTCACATATAGTACAGGATTCGTCTCATAGTCAAGTAAGGCACCTGCAATCAAACAGAGATCCGATCCGTATATCTCAAACAGTGAGGAATCGTCTCCATTTAGACTAAGGTCGTTCGTACCAACACCATCGTCATCAACCACAATATCGGCCACCTTATACCGGCTGGTTATATCAGTATCTTCGGGGATTGTTGTTACCGTATTCACCAAAGTTACTGTCGGCGGTTCGTTAACTGACGTAATTACAATGCTGAATGTAGTAATGCCTGTGCTACCACCAGAGCCGTCGAATACCGTGAACTCGAAGCTGTCGGATACAGTTTCGCTATCATCATGCTCATAGGTTAATAGATTACTGTTAATATCAGCCTGCGTGAAGGTATTGCTGATCGATAAGACATTACCATCGAGTTTCAAAAGACCATTTGTGGGAACTGCTGTTAGTGTGAACTGTAGTTCGGCTGAAGTATTGTCAACATCGGTCACCTGGAGTTCGGTATTATCAATGGTCTCGGAACTGCCCTTAAGAATTATATCACCTGTGTTCACAGACATAACCGGGACATCATTAACGGCGGTAATTGTAATATCTCTTGTGACGATATTGCTGTTGGTATCTCCATCATTAACCATAAAACTTATAGTTCGAGTATTTGTGACCGGGTCCTCACTTGAGTTATTATAAGAAATGGATGTTAGTGCTGTCTGATAATTGGATACTGAAGAAGTGCCTGAGAGGTTTAAAATACCCGTCACCGAATTCCAACTGCCTATGATACCCAACTGGTCGGTGAAAACTAAAGTATCTTCACCATTAACATAACCGGAGGAGATCGATATTGTTGCTCCTTCCAGGTCAGTATCATCAACATCAGAAATCGTCAGTCCTGTGTCAATTGCAACAGCTACATCGCCTTCAGTATAAGAAATATCTCCGCCTGAATTAGTGACCACGGGAGCATCGTTGACAGGATCTACCGAGATAGTTACGGTGACAACGTTAGAGTAATTAGTACCGTCATAGGCCTTGTATGTGAAACTGTCAGTACCGTTGTAGTTCTCATCCGGCGTATATGTAAATGAGCCTTCGTTGCTAAGGACCAGATTGCCGTGGCTGGTATCATCGACCAGTTCTGCAGTTAGAGTATCTGCGTCGGCATCGAAATCATTATTAAGAACGCCAGGAGCTGATACTACAAGTGCCGTATCTTCGTTATTACTGTAATTATCAGGAACAGCGACCAGTTCACCATTAATCACGCTATAGATGGCACAAATACTGTAGATGTAATCGGCAATTGTAGAAGTACCGAAATCCTCTGGCATACCACCGGACCACGTCGAACCGCTACTGGCTCTACCGGGAGCACCTGATGTATAATGAATACCTGGATTATCTTCAAATAGCCACGCAAGCCAGACCGTCTGGCCTGCAGAAATCAATGCAGGACTCTGTAAAGCGATAGTTTGCCAGCCCTCTGATGCATTAATTAATGTCGAATCTGTAACTCCAATGCGAGTGCCGGGCTTGCCTGAATCGTCCGTATAAACCG
>CAZDVE010000059.1:12515-21098 GCA_964508785.1 uncultured Pirellulales bacterium
ATAGCACGTCGATTATCTAAAGTGCTTACATTCGAAAACACCGAAGTATTACCGATGGTGGCCGCAGTACCGGTTGTCGGTGTATTGACCGTCACAACGACGGTATCCGTATCAATAAGTCCCTCATCATCGCTAACCGTAAGTGTGATAGTATGCTGACCGAGGCTTAGTACGACAGTAGGTGAGACCCCTGTTGCAATATCGCTGCCGTCTTCTGTCCAGAGATAACTTGTTATGGTTCCGTCGACATCCCACGAGCCGGAGCCATCCAGCGTGACGGGCTCACTGCCGTCTGAGTCGGCATCCTCTACCGTCTGGTTCGCCCCTGCATCGGCCACAGGCGCATCGTTAAGATCATTCACACTGATCGTGAAAACCTCTTCAGTGTACAGCCCGCCCTGGTCCGTCGAGCGCACACGGATGCTATAGTTGCTCTTGCTTTCGTAGTCAAACACCGCATTTGTCTGAAGGTCATTGCCGGCATTCAAAAACGAGCTGTTGTCCGTATCACCTGTACCGCTGACAAGGCTGTAAGTGAACGTACTGCCACTGTCGGAATCCGTCGTGCTGAACGTACCTACCGTCGTACCAATCGGTTGATTCTCATCCACACTCGAATTAGACAAATCTATGTCCGTGGGAGCTTCATTCACATCCGTTATGTCAATCGATAACAATGCGGTATCATCCGGCGTAGCACCAACTGAAGCATCATCAACTTCTACTGTCATATCCAGAACAGGATTCGTCTCGTTATCAAGAACTGTGTCGACCTTGATGTAAAGTACATAACTATCTATCTCGAACAGCGAAGCATCATCACCAGTCAGGCTCAGTACATTCGTACCTAATGCGTCATCGGTCACGATGATATCCGCCACCTTGACCCGACTGCTGGTATCGGTATCCTCAGGTAATGATGTAGTCGTATTTGTCAATGAGACTGTCGGAGCCTCGTTGACATCATTAAGATTAATTGTTATCAAGGCTGTATCGGTAAGCGTACTGGTATCTTCCACCTGAACCGTTAGGCTGAAGCTGGGATGGATCTCGAAGTCCAGGACTGAACTGTTGGCAACAGTAATCTCACCTGTTGAACTGTTAATGGTAAATGCTCCGTCGGTATTACCGCCGGTGATACTGTATGTCAAACTATCACCGGCATCCTCATCAGAAGCTGTCACCGTACTGACAGAAGTACCATTTGAGGAGTTTTCATCTATAGCGAACGATTGATTGTCTATGGCCGGAGCTTCGTTAAGATCATTGAGATCAATCGTTATCGTGGCAGTATCGGTAAGTGACCCGGTATCTTCCACCTGAACCGTTAGGCTGAAGCTGGGATTGGTCTCGAAGTCCAGGGCCGGACTGTAAGCGACGAAAATAACACCCGTCGATTCATTAATGCCGAATGCTCCAATGGTATTTCCGCCAATGATGAGGTAAGTCAAACTGTCCCCGGCATCCTCATCATAAGCTGCCACATTGTCAACCGAGGCACCGTCAGAAGTGTTTTCATCAATACTGAACCATTGATTGTCCATTATTACCGGTGCTTCATTCACATCCGTTACATCAATCGAAAACAATGCAGTAGCATCAGGCGTCAAACCTACGGTAATATCATCAATTTCAACTGTTATATCGAAAACAGGATTCATCTCATGGTCCAGTATAGCTCCAGCTTTTAAGTATAGTATTGAAGAGCCGGAACCAACAACAGATACAGGATCAACCTCGAACAAATAGGCATAATCACCGCTGAGGCTCAACTCATTTGTGCCCAGCGCATCGTCAGTCACCACAATATCAGCAACCTTTATCCGGGCACTAGTATCTGTATCCTCTGGCAGTGATGTGGTCGTATTCTCTAACAATACCGCCGTCGGAGGAATGTTTGCGAACTCGAGGATTTCAGCGGCGATCTGATCCCAGTAAACAGTCACATAAATGGGAGTATCTAACAGATCAAGGTGATCAATCAATCCGTCTCCACCAACATCGTACGAAGCTGTCGTGTAACCCATGCTATCAAGGTGCACTGCTTGATCCATAGTGTAGATGTGTGACCGCTTTACAAGAAATCTATCGACAATATTTGCCAAGCTAAGACTGATATCATCTCCTGATAGGGAGGAAAAGGATAATCCTTCAGATATATCTAAAAGAAGAGCGCTCTGGACAGGTACCATCCCATCATTAGCATAGTAATTGACATCATTGGCGACAATACTCTCAGATGAAGAGACCATTAACCTAGTGAAAGCACTTAAAGCATAATGGTTGCTAAAGACCGAACCTGTCAGCAATTCGAATAAATCATAAAAGTCAGCAAATTCTGGATTATCAGACAGGGTGCTATCATATACAGCGAAGGTGACTATTTTTGAGAGACTTACCGAATCAGCTTGACTTTCGTTTAATTCCTGCAATGTACCGAATTCAAATTTATAAAGATCCGAATACCAGATAGTACTATCTGTATCTAAAGGATTGCTGTTTATATCTGCTGGCGTGAGATAAATGTTGCCATTTGCGGATATTATAACCTCAAAGCCAGTAATGCTCTTCAGACCAGCAACAGCTCCATCCATATTATCCCAAGCCAAGTTGAGACTTCCCATACGGTCTGGATCAAATCCATGTGGTCCTTCCCACTCTTCAGGTAGGACAAAAGTGGGCCTCCCATCTGGTGAAATCAACAAATCAAAAGTGTCTTCAGCAAAGCCATAGCCTCCCACATTTGTCTCCCAAGTCATTGCTACCCAGTCCGGAATTGCTTCAGGGGATCCATGGTGTGGTGTGCCTAAGGTAACCAGACCTGCGATGTCATCACTCTGGTTGTTGTAGTTCATAAACGCACGAGCTACAAGCCCACCACGGCTGTGTGCAACTAAGATAGGTTTTCTACCCTGGTATTCCGGGTGTATGCTTGGATCAGTTAGATCATCAATGAAGTCTGCTAATTCCGCTGCATTCCCAGTCATGCCATTGAAACCGATAGGTTGTGCAGTTGCATGCCGCCATACCCAAACATCGAAATTATTAAGCTGAGGTATGCTTACTATATAGTCAAGAAAGGTCTCCCATCTGTAAAGTGACTCTATCTCCGCATCGCTATTATTGCCGTGGATCAGAACCAGAGGAATTTGATTGTCTGTAACTGAATCCCGGACCAATATTCTATCTGAACTGAGCGCGGCTACCACAAGCAAAGAAACACTTGAGACTGCTCCAGCATACTCTACAGTTCCATCATAAACAGCACGTATCTCAAATGACTGACAAGTCCCTGTGGGAATATCCATAAGTGGGAGGTAGTAAATACTCCCAACACCATTGCTATCTGTTGTTAGATTTGTGTAATGGATTCCATCATCAAGAACTGTCTCCCAGGAATCGTTAATATATATCTGAAAGTAAATGTTTTCTCCTTCGATATTAGGGTACACGAAAGGAAATAACTGATCCTTTTCAAGCTTCGCCTCAAATCGGACGGGGACGCCCGGATTTGTAAAAGCATCATTTGCATCGCCATCGGTGAAATTAAGCTCTGCGGTGTATATGATTGTGGGGGGATCTTTGAATATTGTCGCGGTTTTACTCAGGCTGAAAGCATCAAGCACCCATGCTTGAGGATCGCCCAGAGAAGTTGTATTCGGGCCTGGTTCAGTGTCATCTAAGACGGTGTACCAATCTGAAGCGCTGCGAATAGCAGCAATTAAATTATAATTTCCTAAGGGTTCATCGCTGTCTGTAGTCCAGTCGAAGCTGTAGTAGTACCAGTTACCATCGTTCGGTATGGTTTTGTCATTTGTGTTGTTCTCCACTGGATCACTGTTAAAGGCGTAAGGCGACGAATGATTGCCCGCTGGATTCACATTGAGAACCCAGTTGGCATCGACACTTGCTGATCCTGTATTACGAGCGCGCAGAGTTATCCTTGCTACATCTCCCTGGTACACCGATGTCAATTCCGTGCCAGGGTCATCAGTACCTGGTGTGCCAGATCCGTCAGAAACCATGTACAGTTCCACTTCAATATTGAAGCTAGCGGAGGTAGTACCGGAAGCCACTGGTCCAAGAGCGGTTTCAATAAAATCTTCATTTCTAGCCTTGATTTGAAACTCATAAGTAGTTCCCGGAGACAAATCAGTCACTGGTACTGTTCCCCAGTCATACTCTCTCTGCCATACAGGGGTTAAACCATTATTTCCACCATCAGCGCTAATATAATACCCGCCTGTCTTGTTATAGATGGCAAGGTCTGTGTTAAACGGATTTGTTCCGCGAGAAGGGGTCACATCCAATGTAGTCTCAGTTGGATTTCCTATGGTCGGGGTTGAGGACATAGCTGCATATGTATAACACGATCTTTTATTTGCAGCTGTTGTTTCATTCGGAGTTGTGTACGAGTCTCTAGCCTTCACAATATAACCATAACTTGTATTGGGAGTTAATCCTGTATCAGTGTAAACATTAGTTGTTATCCAACCACTGTCATGTCCGCCAGAACCTTCCCAAAAATCAAAGTAGTACTCGACTGGTGGACTTTGCGAATCAGTGCTAGGTTTACAACTCATCTGTATTGACGTATCAGAAACTGGAAATGGTTCTTGTAACCAAACTGTAGGATTAGGCGAAGGCGGTGTTGTGTCAGGTGGTGGTACATATTCAAAGTCTGCCTCTATCTTATAATACCCATTACCCATTGGTTGTGCAGGACTCTCTTGTACAAATGCGTAGTATGTCCAGTATCCGGAAGGAACAGTTATATTATAAATACCATTTGAATCATCTGATTCCAAAGTTACAGATTCGTATGGTGCATTAGTTGAGTTACCATTTGTATACGCCACTAATGTCAGATAGGGTCCACCAGCCAAGGAGTCCACTCTCCAGTCTAGTTGTCCAGGACCATCAACATCAATTTTATACCAATCAACATCGCTCTCAGTAGCCTGTGATGTAAAATACCCACTGTGGTAAGTTAGATCCGTGGCTCCACTTGGATCATCATTGAGTTCAGCAACTGAATTAAGAATACCTTTGTCTTCTGTAGAATATTCGTGAACATACCCTATCAAATGTCCTACTTCATGAGAGATGACTTCTGCTAAACCTGCTGCGTATTCCTCTGTTGATCCTCCAATCACATTTTCACTGAATACCAATCCTTCATCCTGATGATCATTATTCCCTACATCCACCTGCTCAGCTAAACCAAGGAATGAGCCGTATTGTGAAAAGGCTGAATCGTCACCGCCGATGTAGATGGTGGAATATTCGATACCAGATTCGGGTTGCTCAATAGTAAAGATAATGCCAGTACCAGCGAAGGTCTGTTCCAATTCGGATAGGATTTCAGAAATGATTAAATCTTCCTGTCCGGCCAATTCAGTACCTTCGAGAGAAAACGCGGGAACATCAAACGGCCCAACAGTTACAGGGCCATTGTAAATGACATCTTCGGCACTGTCGAAATCAAGGTAAAATATCTGCCCATTCCATGAACTGATATCAGGATCAACGAGAACAAGGCCGGGCAATTCTGGTGCGGTAAGAGTGTATATACTTTCCACCTTAGACGATCCCGCATTTTCGTCTAAAGCTTTGTAAGTGTCTAACTCAGAATTAATTGAAGACTCGATGTCACCTGCCGGTGGTCCTCGCGGCTCGATAGATGTGGTGTATTCAATACTCAAATCAGCATTAGTCTCATATATTGGCATACTGCCGTCTTCTGTTGTAACGGCAGTTCTGTCTTTAATAGTTTCGCCGGCTGTAATATTTACTGTTAAAGCCGAAATTATATTATTATTTATATCTCCAACATGCTCATTTGACCTCTCAGAATTGTCTTTATTTGTATCAACAATACCGACAATTTCATTGTTGAAATCATTCGAACTTTCGTCAAGTTTTTCTTCATATTGAGAATTGATACTACTATTATCCAGAGTCATGATAAGAGCAGGTGTGATGGCATTTGATTCGGAGGAAATTTCTTCTTCAAATACTGTTAGTTGAGCCTCAACAGTTTCGTTAGTTTTCTGCAGTTCTGTACATTCAATTACTTGTTGGTGGGAATCATCGATGGGGTCAACAATATTTAGGCAGTTAAGAAGACCATCTGCCGATAGCATAATTCGCGGTTCAAGGTTCTCGAATACTGGAGAGTTCCTAAGTTTTGAATTTGTCTGTGAAGATTCCTTCTTTCGACCAATGATGTGTCTAAATATTCCCATCCTCCTCCTCATAGTCTCTATGATCATGATGCAAAATCATCGATCCAGAAACAATTGTATTTGGGAACACGCCTCCTCCATAGAAAGGCCATTAATCCCTAAACATCCTATAATATAACAATTTTTGGAAAAATTGTCAATTGTGGTGACTACGTATTTTTTTCAGTAATATCTCCAACAATTAATTCTGATAAAAGTCATAAATCAACGCCAACAGCTCATTGTTTGTAATATTTTATGGATTCTCATGACGGTTGATAAGATAGACGCAAGGATTATAAGGTCAAGTTTGTAATGTTCATGCACAATTCTTATAAGTTTACTCTTGAAACTTTTTAAGATATATGTCAATATATTAGATATCCGGTTGCAGGATCTGATACAACAGAAGAAAGGACCTCAACCGATGTTAGGAGGAGTATAAAGGTGATCAAGCGGAAATACCTCTCAGAACCAGAGGTCCAGAAGTTACTCTCATATATCAAGAGTCAGGCTGACTCGGCAAGAAAAAGGGGGACATCACGAGCTGTTGTTGACGAAATAATTGTTCTATTGTTGATTAAAGCCGGCCTGAGATCCAATGAATTATGTGTACTCCAAATTCAAGATTTACCAATAATACATGGCGGAAAATCGGTTTGGATCCGGAATACAAACGAAGTTGTTAGAAAGGTATCAATATCCAACGAAGTTATTGAATTATTGACCCGTTTTGTGACTCTTTATAGGAAAGAAGCAAATCAACAGGAACCTCTTTTACAGAGTGAAAGAGGCAATCCATTAGGCTATATGAGCTTGTACAGTAAGTTGAAAAGAATCGGAGTGAAAGCAGGAATAGGTAAATTGAGCCCCGCTATATTAAGACATACTTATGTCACACATCTTTATGATAAAGAGCAAGACTTGAGATACGTCCAGGACCAGGCAGGTTACTCCAGCTGCAGGACTCTATACAAGTATGTGAATAATAGCGATATAGAAACAACTCGAATATGTGAAGCCTGTGGGGCGACAATCAAAAAAGGCAGAGGAAAAAGAATCGAGTCTGGCCAACTTCTTTGTCAAACATGCCAAAAATATTTTAACATTAAGTAGTAACAGGCATTATATTTATAGTTTTGCGGATTTTACAGGAAGGGATTGAGGCAGAGCATATTAGTTTGTTTCAACGATATATCTAATCTCATTCATTGTTGTAAAAATTACCCGTAATATTAAGTTATTAGATATAGAAGTTGTTATTCCTTTATCAGCTTTGGCTTACATATTTTGACGCTTAAACTGTTCTTGATTTAATGCTTATCCAGTGATACTTTGGCTTTTTTGCGGGAATTACGTTCAGTTTAGGTTTTTAAGATAATTACAATATGGCGGAGAAATATTACAACATTATTTAAAAACGACATCATCTGAATAGACCGTTGCTAAAGGGTAAATAATGACAACACCGTATCATGCAAAATTTTTTGCACATGAATTGACACGCCAAGGCGGCAAAGGTGTAGAAAAACTTTCTCGATCACTCTTTGATGCTTGTGTTGATCTTAATTCCCATCAGATCGAGGCAGCCTTGTTCTCTTTGCGTTCTCCTATATCCAAAGGTGTATTGCTTGCTGATGAAGTTGGACTTGGCAAGACCATTGAGGCTGGATTAGTGATGTGTCAATACTGGGCGGAAAGAAAACGGCGTTTGCTTGTTATTTGTCCTGCCTCTATTCGTAAGCAATGGGCTTTAGAGTTGGAAGACAAGTTTAATCTCCCATATGAGGTATTAGATGTTAAAACATATAAAGTCGCAAGAGATTTTGGGAAACTTAATCCTTTTGATAGTGACAAAATAGTCATTACTTCAATGCATTTTGCAAGCCGCTACGCAGGAGAAATTAAGGCTATATAATGCGATGAGCGACGATATGGCAGACGCTGTCCAAAAGGGCTATTTTATCGAGGTAAATCTAAAGTTCGACCAGAAAAGCTACAAACGCCCAAAAAGGCAAAAGGTAGCGAAAAAACACTTGTTACTTTTTATGTACTCTATAAATAGCATTAGTGTTTTTTAATAGCACGGGAAAAAACTTGCAAAACATTTAAATCAAGGATAAATTATTATTGTGAAAACTTTAAGAAACAATTCAACAATAAAAAGCATGGCCGGGCGTGGTTTGTCTGTAAGGGGCAGCCGATTCTAAGTTTCTTAGGGTTTTCACAACGACCGGCCACCTTTTTATAGAGCAGGGGACATTATGGCAAGTGTAATAAGAAAACAAACTAAAAGGGAAATAAGGTATGATGTTCAGCTTAGACCGGGGTAAAATAAATCCAGACCTAAAATCAG
>CAZDVE010000060.1:0-20453 GCA_964508785.1 uncultured Pirellulales bacterium
GACGGGACCAGGCGAGGTAAGGGCCGGTTGAATGTCAGCTTCATGTTGCGATGGTGAAAGTTTTGCCCGGCTGCGTGGCCGGGATGGAAATAAAAAATACAGGAGAATGAAAAAATGGTAATAGTTATTGATTATAAGGAGAGGAAAAATGAAAGGTATTAGAACAACTTCACGAGAGCATTATTTTAGAAGTACGGTCATATACTTTCTGATATATTGCTTGGTTTTGAACACATGGTTGCCTGTCGTACTTGCGGCACCTTCCGGTGGATCGTTTATGGTAGGTGACGGGAATTTTGATTATGGAGTAGATAGTACTGTAACTGTTAATAAGGCGAAGTCGGTTATTGAGTGGGGCGGCGGGATAGACACCAGTTCGAATGAAAGTCTGACGTTCTTACAAAAGGAAGGCTTGGGTCTGAGCAATTCCGCCGTGCTGAACAGAATAATGTCGGGAAATCCAACACAATTTGATGGTACGCTCAACGGTGTTGACATGCGTATTTTCATTGTTAATCCTGCCGGTGTTTTCTTTGGCGAGGGCTCATCAGTTAATGTCAACCAACTGGTCGCTTCCGGACTCGGAATGTCAGACTCTGACTTCAGCAATGCCATAGACAATCCAATGAATAAGATGGTTTTTTCCGGAGGTAGCGGTAATGTAACCAATGATGGTACAATCAATGCTATTAATAGCGTTTATCTTGTCGGATACGATGTTACGAATAATGGGGCCATTTTGTGTCCGGATGGACTGGTAGTAATGGCAGCCGGTGACACTTTGCGTCTTGGCCAGCCCGGTAGTGACACCATTGTTGAAGTGAGTAATATTAAAACGGATTTAGTTGCCGATAGCGACAATGATGTCACGAATAATGGTACAGTAGGAGAAGATGGTTCACCTGTAGGAGAACTGGTCCTTGCAGCCGGCGATATTTTTTCACAAGCTATCGCCAATGTCGATGAAGTAGCGGTTATTGCAAGAGATGATGTTGAGCTTAGAGATATCACAGTAACAGGTCAAGCGGAAGTTTACTCCGGATTAGGAGGTGTGTCAGATTCTACTATTAATGTCGAGGGGGATATTACTGCCGGCAGTATAACGCTTCAAGCTGGTAATCCAGAGGACTCTACAGCAAGAAAATCTAATATTAATATTGACGGTGTGCTGCACAGTACAGACGGCGATATCGTGGCATCAGCTCGTGAACATATTACACTCGATGGTGACGTTTTAGCCGATAACGGGCATATATATGTCATGGCCGATAGTGACGGCCTGGGTCGAGGTAATCTGAATACAGAAAACATAGAAGCGACAAATGGCGATGTCGAACTTATCGGTCGGATTGTGGATATTGATGGCGATGCCATTGCCGATGGTGATATGACAATAAGAGCTATGAGTGACTGGGGACTTGAAGGTGGCGGCACGGTTTCCGCTGGTACACTCCAGTCAGGAGGTATTCTTGATGTCTCAGTAAGAGAAAGTTTAACTGATGATACAATCGACGGTACCGGCCAGATAACTCTTAACGGTGATGCTATCGCAGGTGAAGACCTTATACTTCACAATAACACGGATATGACAGCTTCCGGAGCTAAGCTCGAAGCCGGTGGCGATGTAGTTCTTGCAAACGGCGATTATCCGGAAGGGTATGATGGTGCTTGCAGCGAATTGACAGGATATGAAGAACTGTCAATTATAGCTGGAACTGCTGAAGGTGTTGACGATGGTATAATATATGCAGAAAACACTACTATAAGCGTAACGGGTAGTTCCCTGATATTGGAACAGGACCTTGATTTGAATCTGGATAGTTTTACGTTCGTAAATCAGGAGGACACGCATCTTACTGCTAATAGTAACAGTGGTTCCGTGACGGCGGTAGAGACCGGAACCAAGCCGGAAAATGCCGCTGATATGTGGGCCTCCATAGGGGCAACAGCATATACAGACATTACAATTTCAGGTGATACCAAAGATATAACAACCAGCGAATTGACCTCGGAAACGGGAAATATTGAAGTAAATGCCAAAGCGGGACAATTGCTGGCAGGCGAGATGATCGAAGCTGCTACCGGCAATGTTAATCTTTCAGGAATTGACGGGATTGATGCCGACGGTGATATCATTGCCGGGACAAACGTTAATCTTAACGACAATACAGTTGTAGCTGATGGTGTAACAATCTCAGCGGGTCAGGATATGATATTGGTAGATGATAAGACACTGACAGGAGAAGGCGACCTGGCGATTGATGCAGGTCGACACATATATCTCGGTGACGATGTTCAGACTTCAGGTGGTATTGCCCTGGTTGCTGATGCTGATGGAATCGACGGCGGTGTATTGCAGGCCAGAGGTAACATAACCAGCGGCGGTGATTTGTACGCTGAAGCCGGAGAGAGCATTCATATTGAAGGCGATGCCTTAGCGCAGGATAACATGACGCTGTTCGCTCATGGTTCCGACAGCGATATAACCGTCGATGGTGCTCTTACGACAAATAATGGTGATATTGATATTTCCTCAACTTATTATATTGAACTTGGCGGACCTGTAGAAGCATACGGCAATCTGACAATGTCCGCTCATGGTGGTGATTATGATAGCTATGTGTATGCAGAAGATTCTCTCAGCTCGTTGACCGGCTACACGCAAATCGTTGCCGATCTGCATATTGAACTCGACGGTCCTGTAACAGCGTATGGTGATTTGACAATGGATGCCGACGTTGATGATAATGGAGACGGTGAAATACGTGCCCACAGCACGCTCACTTCAGAGACCGGCAGTGTTTATATTTCATCGTCGGATGATACACAATATCTTTATGACGATGTCACTGCTGCTGTTGATATTGTGCTGAATGATAATACGTTTGCTTTTGGTGATCTACTGGCTGGTCGGGATGTAACTATTAATTCTGATTTGACTCTTAACGGTGGTGACTGGGTTTTAAATGACGGCCTCTGGAGCTGGGAAGACGGCGACCAGTCGATAACCGCTTCCTCTGGTACGGTGACAGCCACAAGCTGGATATGGAAGGAAACACCGGGCCAGTTATTTATCTATGGCGGCAGTGCTGATCTGGCGGTAGACCTTCAGTATCCGGGTGATTTAGATGAGGAAGATGCTGCAGTAGCTACGGCCGGCAATCTGTATATTCTTGGTAATGGTGACATACAAATAGCCGGTGATTTGACGGCGCTTGGCGGTTTATACTGGGATATGCCGGATTTGCCGAAGGTGGGCGAAGGCCAGGATATTGTCGAGCCGATTGGAATTGGCGGTGTATCAGTTATCTCTGAAAATGGGAAGATTTATACGCAAGACGACATAGATAACGATACCCTTAATGTAGCTATTGAAGGAGCTTCCAGTCAGGCTGATAACATTGGTGTTGTCCTTGGGAATCCTTACGGAGAGCTGCCTCTCGATCCGGATAAAAAAGCAGCCATTGTAATCAAGAGCAATGATGATTTGAAGTTGGGTCAGAACGCTGAACTGTATGCTGATGGAATATACGATGCTACAATAATTGACGACCGGGCAGCCGTGGGCTTGCTGGATGTTCCAGCGACTATCGGTGGTTACCCCAGGAATGAAGGTGACCCTATCGATGTGGCGGTTTATTTAGCGAGCACAGGAACCGATACTGATGCCGGACAAGGTAATATCGATCTTGAGGTTGGTTCAGTTGAAATAGACGGCCAGGGAACAATGGTTATTGATGCATATGATACTGTTTCTTTTGGAGAATCCGGAGTGTTTGATAGCGGTGTATTTAACATCAGCCGGATGGAGGTCGTTTCCCGTATAACCGAATGGTTGTACCAGGCTGTTGGACATCTCCCATTTGCCGGCGATTCGCTTGCGATAGCGGCGTTTGAGGACATTATTGGCGGCGACTATGTACTTCGTGGTGCCGGTCTTGACAATATTGGCATTACAGATGCCAGAGCCTGGATTCTTGAAAACTTTTTAGTAGCTGCGGCGCCACTTCCTGAAAACGTGGAATTAGGTGTTTCAGGTTGTCCGGCTTTAATTCAGTGGGCTGCTGATGAGCTGGGAATTGAGGGACAAATGGCTCAGATATGGATAGTTAATACTCTGGCTTCTTCGAGGGATATTCAGCCCTGCGATGCCTGTGCAAATCTCAGAGCGGCTGCAACCGTCTTGCAGGATGCCGATGGTACTCATATAGCAGCTATGGCGCAGGTGATTAACGAATTCGCTTCGAGTACGGCACCACCGTCCGAGGAGCAAATGGCTTCGATTGCCGATGCCATAGCGAACAATACAGAAGCGGGTAACGCTTATGCTCTGGCCGGAGAATATATTGATGCTCTGGTTGCGTATGTCGGCGTTCTGGAAGATTTGGGCTATTCATCGGAGGATTCGATAACAGTTGCTTCGGATAAGTATATTGCGCCGTTGGCCGAGGGTGACAATGTCGGTCTTGCTGCCTATGTTTCTGCGAGATTGACTTCTCTTGGAGGATAACAACAGGCACGTATTATATTCTTGTTTTTGAAATTGATTCTGCCGTCGGGGATAAATATCCCTGACGGTAGTTTTTTTTGGCATAATTTCAGTACGTCTGAACTCTCTCTATCGCCACGTTATGGATTATGCATTTATGGACTGAAAGGAAAACCAGTGTCAAAAGGGAGCTTTTCATGGATTCCGGAGGCCGACCAAAACTGTGTGGTTTGCCAATGGAAATGAATCAGCATGATGTGTTTATTCTTGCAAGACATGCAAGTTTTATTGCATTATCATGTTGAATCCGACGATTGAGCCCACCGTGTAAAATCTCAATTTCTTGGGGCTGCGTTGTAATTTTTTACATTTTAGTACACTCCCCTTTTAGTGCGAAAAAAGGGTTGACGGCGTGTGTAGAAAACCGATATATTACAGCAGTTGGGAATTTTGGCGGCGTAGCTCAGTTGGTTAGAGCATGGGATTCATAAGCCCAGGGTCGTTGGTTCGAATCCAACCGCCGCTATTGCCGATTCGCCTGAGCGAATCGGTAAATCCTAAATCCGGATATCGAATTTCAAAACAATAACAAATGTTTTAAATTCAAATTACGCAAACAGTTATTTTGGAAATTTGAATTTTTAATTTGTTTAGGATTTTGAGACTTAGAATTTCGGTTTTTCGATATTGCCCCCATCGTCTAGTGGCTTAGGATATCAGGTTCTCATCCTGGAGACAGGGGTTCGACTCCCCTTGGGGGTATTTTTTATAGACTTTTGGAATAGAGCATTAAGTCGATGGCTAAGGAGGTGTATTTTGAAGGAAGAAAACAAAATCTTCTGCCCTAAATGCAATATGCAAATGCAGCAGGGATATATCCTTGATTCTATGTATGGAAATTTAGTTACTACTACCTCAAAGTGGTCAAGCGGAGAGCCTAAAAAGATACTGTCTTTTGCTTTGCCATCGACAGATAAAAAGTCAACGCAAATAACAACCTATAGATGCCCGGAATGTGGCTATCTTGAATCTTATGCCTTCTGAATATAATACTTAATTCAAACTACTTAAGAATTATGAATTCATTTTTAAATATCTGGACCAAATCTTGAGTGAAATGCCTAATAAGTCAGATGAAGAATTCATGCGGATAGCTATAGGGCAGGCTAAGATCGCAGAAGAAAACGGCGATGTGCCTATCGGAGCAGTTATCGTTTATAAAAACCAAATCATCGGCAAAGCATATAACCAGCGGGAGCAACTCAAAGATCCAACCGCCCACGCGGAAATAATCGCCATAACTCAGGCAGCGGCGTTTTTAGAAAACTGGAGATTGCATGATTGTACAATGTACGTGACATTGGAACCTTGCTGTATGTGTGCCGGTGCCCTGGTACTGGCAAGAATGAATCGATTAGTCTATGGCTGCGATGATCCCAAAACTGGAGCGGTCAAAAGCTTGTATAGTATCGTTCAGGATGAGAGATTGAATCATCGTCTGGATGTAACATCCGGTATTTTGGCAGATGAATGCGGTAAAATTCTTCAGGATTTTTTTCTGCGGCGCCGAGTTCAAAACAACCGAAGCTTCAAAAGCATCGGTAATCAATTCAAAGGAATTCCTACGACTGACCATTCGTAAATAAAATACAGCATGGCCATCTGCTTTTTAGTTCAGTGTACTTTTGTTTAATAAACTCTCTTTTTTCCTGGCCTTTCGATAATACATAAAGTCCGGCTGCAAGTGCACCCGAACGCATGTGCTTGAGAATCTCGGCATTTTTACATTGTTCAAACTCCTCACAAAAGGTGCAGCTCTCAAGATTTTTCTCTTTTGCGCAGTTTCTCATTTCACAATTGTCTCTGCCGCCGCCTTTGCGGCACCCCGCGCATAAATCCATGTTCTGTATCGAATCAAGCCCCTTGTAGAATTGAGCAAAATCTATGTCCTTCGGACCCCAATTCTTCAAATCGTATGCATCTATGAGGTCTTTGTATTTTTCTGTCATTTCCCGCAATGTCCCGTTTCCGACAACGCAACTGCCGCACCATATCCCACAGTAACCGATTTGGGCTTTGACATTCTCAAAGGCATTGGCATTTTTGTTTTGTTTCATTTGCCGCTCCATTTTAGTTCAACCAAAGATCGTGGTATATCGACACAATCATGGTACGGGCATCATACTACGTTGGCTTTTCATCTCGTATCCGAACTTCGAAGACGCAGCGCTTTGATCCTCTCAATACGGATTCCTTGAGTTCAACATCGATTGCTCTGTTGAGAATCGTTTCGTACATTTGTTTTTGCCAGCCAATGGAACATTGACAAAAATACGCCGGCGTAATTTTACTGTTGACCATACCGCATACGCAGTCGCGTTCGGGTGTTGTTATTTTAATTATACCGTTGGCTTTGTCGTACTCGAATTTCTCGCCTTGTGATTGTTCCATGTGTTTGAAAAAGGCTTCGGGATTACCCTTATACTTTTCGCCCCATCCCAGTGATTTGGCGCAGTTCCTGCCAAGTTGCTCAATGATTTCAAGTCGCTGATTGCCGTCCAGGTGTGGTTCCAACAGTTTCCAGAGCTGTGCTATTTGCCTTTTGGTATGCTCCAGCCACCATTGTTTTCTAAAAAGTTCTTTTTGTATTTTTTGAAGTTCTATGTTTTCGCCTTGTTTTTCCTGTGATGCTATGCACGAATCATCGATAATTACGACGGCCGCACAGGAGCACATTCCCATGCCACAGGCGCGGCTCAGCAATTCTCGTCTTTTCATAATCAATTCCTATTATTTTTACTCACCCATTAATTCGGCTACTTTGGATTCTATAGCTTCTGCCCAGATTTTATAGCCGGTCTTGTTTGGATGCAGAAAGTCCGGCATGATATCCTTCGTCAGTGTGCCGTCATCCGTAAGAAACTTCTGATTGATATCCATGTAATGAATTGTCTTGCAATCTGTGATTCTCGAAGCGAGCAGGCTGGCTTTGGCGTTCTTTTCACGCTGGGCTGAAGGTTCCGGATTACGCGGAAAAATCGCCAGTAGGAGAATCTTCATTTTCGGAAATTGTGTGTGCAAACGCCTACAAATGGTGATTATTCCATCGGCGATTTCTTCGGCTGTATTGTCCTCATTATTGGAATTGTTAGTGCCTATCATAACAATGGCAAGTTTCGGAGTGATATTTTCGAAATTGGAGTGATTCAGTCGCCACAGGACATGCTGTGTGCGGTCCCCGCCGAAACCCATATTGACTGCGTTGCGAGGTGCATAATAGGTATCCCAGACTTCTTTTCCGTCGTTTTCCCAGCCGTGAGTAATCGAATCGCCTATCCACAACAAATCTACGTTTCCTTCTTTCAGCCGCTTATTAACTACTTCGTGACGCGGCTTCCACCATGACACGGCCCATTCGGCGGTTTGTTGAACGGGTGTGACGGCCGAATGAGTTTTGCCTTCGACCGATTTGAAGGCGATCTCCTGCTGACTCGCACATCCGGAAAAAATAATGCCTGTTGTTAATACGACGATAATGGCTGTTAGTCTGCGTCTCATCTGTTTGTCCTTGATAATTCTAAAACAATGTTTGTCTATGAAGTTATTTATTCTTCAGGGTTTTTCCGAATTACATGTCAACTTCTCTAAGTCTCTGTATTAGCATTTTGTGCTGTTCTTCTATCAAATCGATTCCTGTTTTACATGAATTAAACTTGACTTTACAAACTTAGATTGCTTCTAATGTGGACGGTGGCTTAGTAGCTATGTTGTATGTAACGCTTACAACTCCGGGTACCTTATTAATAATCTCATCGGCGAGTTTTTCGAGTTTATCAAAAGAAAGCCGTGTCGGTGTTGCTGTTCGTGCATCGATGCTATCCCAGCAGCGGACCTCAATCTGCTGACCGAAGTCGCGTCTGCCTTCCCGCATTCCTGTCACGCGGTCCTCATGCAGAATCGCCATATACTGAAAAGCATCTGTATCTTTAAGCATCTGCTCTACGATGACCGTTGCTTTGCGAACAATCTCGATGCGTTCCGGCGTCACTTCGCCTATTACACGTGCAGACAGGGCAGGGCCGGGGAATGGGATTCGTTCGAAAAGTTCTGCCGGAAGCCCGAGGGCTTTGCCTACTCTTCTTACTCCGTCCTTACGAAGCTGGATGAGTGGCTCGATTATATTATAGCCGAACGTATCTTTTGGGTCGATTCCAAGTTGCTCGAAGACATTGTGCTGTCGTTTAATCCCAGCGACAGTCTCATCGACGTCGGTAAGAATTGTTCCTTGAAGGAGGTATTTGGCACCGCTTTCTTTGACAATTCGGCCGAACACTTTTTTGTAGAAAGTCTGAGTGATGGCTTCACGTTTTTCTTCCGGGTCGGTTATTCCCTTAAGTGCGGCGAAAAATTCTTCGCGTGCATCTACAATTTCGACGGTTACGCCGAGTTCCCGGAAAAAATCCACAACCTGTTCCGGCTCACCCTCGCGCATTAAACCGTTCTCGATAAAAACGGTTCTCAGTTGATTTCCCAGTACCCGGTGCCCGAGCATGGTGACTGTGGACGAATCTACTCCTCCCGAAAGGGCATTTATCGCTGTGTTATTACCGACGGTATCCTTAATTTCTTTGATTTTTTCGTTGATGAAACTCTCAGTATCGAGTTGCTGTGCCGTGACTTCTGTAATCATGAAAACCTCCATTTCTTATGTTTGGTATTATCTTCTAATGTGCAATAAATGTAACGTGTGGGCTCTTTCTCTTGTTTGGCCAAAGACCTCAGACGTATCTTAAACGGAGGTATTATGACCCGCACTATCGAGAAAAGCAAGGTAAAAGAATACAAAGTACGGCATGAGCTGTGGTTTTTCTCCTATCTTTAAGAACACAATGGCTGGAAATACTCCTTGATGGTTTCTTTGAAGCTTGTGCAGACTATTTCGTCATCGGAACTCTACTATTGGAATTCCTAAAACGAAATTTTGAATGCAAACGCATGTTCGCACGGTTTTGTCTGGGGCAGCCGGATTTTCAGGCCGGTTTCGTCCTGTGACCATTCGAGTTCACCATGGTGCCCGAGAAGCTCGATCGAACGGATATTTTTATTCGTAGTGTGTTTTGAATTCAGCGTTTTGATAATGAGCGTATTTTCTGGCCAGTCCAGTACAATTGCATACAACGTGTCGCCTTTTGTGGTAAAGCGAATGTCCTGAGCCGTATAGACGTTATTCTCTTCATCCTGTTTTTTTCCTTCGACTTTGGTAGGTCCTTCGCCGAAGGTTATCCATGGTCTTGTCTCATAAATCGCATCGCCGTTAATTTTGAGCCATTTTCCGATGCCTGAGAGCCGTTGTAAGACTGGTTCTGGGATTTCGCCGTTTGATTTTGGGCCTATGTTGAGCATAAAAGTGCCGTTCTTGCTGACAACATCAACTAGGCCATCGATAATATGATTGACTGATTTGTATGAGGGATTCTGGATGTGACACCAGGATTTCCAGTCGATAGGGTCATCATTGAGCCATGCATTCTTTGGTGACGAGTCCAAACGGGCACGTTCCATGTCAAGTATGCCGGTCCCGACAGGCAGTTGCGTTCCTTTGTATGTGACCGAGACCTGTTTTCCCCATTCGGCCTGCTTGTTGTAGTAATAACATAGGGTGTCACGTTTATGCTGGTCGTTAATAATATCCAGCTTGCTATCGAAGTAAACCAAATCCGGCTGATATTTATCAATCACTTCAATAATTTTTGCTTTCCATTCGTCGAAAAATTCGCGGTTGGGCTTGTCACCTTTTTTATGCGGCTGGCCGTACAGCCCCGCATAAGCGGGATTGGAACAATCGAATCGTTCGTCCCAGACCGGATACCAATCCCAGTTCCAGTCGTGATGGAATGTGGTGACGAATTTCATACCTCTGTTTTTAACGGCTTTTTCCATCAGGCCCACAATGTCCCGCTTCGGCCCCATCTCGGCGGCGTCCCATTCGGTAAGCCTGCTGTCCCACATGACGAATCCGTCGGCATGTTCGGCGACAAGCCCGACAAATCTGGCTCCGGAATTACGGAATAAAACCGCCAGTTCTTCGGCATCGAACTTCTCGAGTGTCAGCATCGGGATAAAGTCTTTATAACCGAATTTCAACTGGTCGCCGTAGGTTTCTCGATGATGTTTAAATGCTTTCTGGTCTGGTTTGTACATCAGGCGGGAATACCATTCCGATTGAAATGCCGGGACGGAATATGGCCCCAGATGGAAATAGATGCCGAATTTGGCGTCTCGAAACCACTGCGGCACAGGATGTTTTTGCAGCGATTCCCATTCAGGTTGATATGTCACTTGTTCGGTGCCGGTCCCATTCAAGTTAGTGGAAGATTCAGAGTCGGCTTGCGTTTTTTCCCCGAGATAGTTGCCGTAAGTGATAATCAAAGTGGCAATAATGATTATAATCATAACACGATAGATGCTGCGGTTATGTGTAACAGTCGATTCGAATATCATAGCAGGCTTCTGCAATTGCTCATTAAAGGATTTCAACTTGTTTGTGACAGTGATATTATTGTTTGATTTTATAAAGAAGGCAAGAAGAAATATCGAAGGGTGAAAATAACACCATAATAGACGTTTCAAAATTCTGATAGAAGATAAGTAGGTGGAAACACTCAAAACATAAAGTCCAGTGAGCTGATATGTCGAAATGTTTTCTTAGCCGTCATTTTTCTTGTACCGCCAAAATTTGTCCTGAGCAATGTCGAAGAATCTAAAATATCTTCTTACGAATTGGCATAAGTTATATCGATGCCCACAGCAGCTAATAATTTCACTCACCTTGTAATCTTCCAATTATATTGACAAGGCGTTTCTATAAATATGTTTCAATTACTAAGTTTGGCAGTTTTGTTTTTATCTTGGGGCTGGTTTATGAGGGACTTGCTTCATATTGCCTTAGCGGTTCTCTCAGCAACTAACAACTCCCCTCTATACCATACATTATATCCTTTTTCCGCGAGAAGTAAATATCTATCTAAATCGATAATCGTTCTGCAGGTGTCGGTATCAACAGAATTACGACTTACTTCCATGAATTCATCTGAGTTACTGATGCCTTGTGCCGCTTTGCTTCTTGGGTACTGCTCCTTCGAGTATTTATCTGAAAAATAGAAACCGGCATACTTTTCTTTTTGTAGCATTCTCGATAAACTCCGGTTATAAAACCTAAAGAACCAATTCATAAAATTAGACCTTTTTATAATCTGTATGTTTCCTCCGATAATATTATGGCAGCATGTTCTGCACATCAAATAAGGCGACTTTGATTCTATCGCGTAGTCTATTGCACCATCGGACAAGGAACCACATGCCCCAAAGAACACAACCGCTGTAGGTGTTACATTTAGTTGTGGATCAAAGATATTGTCTTTTATAAACTTAAAGTTTCCAGGATTTCTTCTTAAAAGATGTTCATAGGTACAATTTCCCTTGGGATCGATATCTGTTCCTATTACCCTAAAATGTGGCAGACGTGATGCAAGATCGCGTGTATGTCGTCCAATGACACAGGCAGGATTGACTATTATTCTATTTCTATGCTCTTGTTCGTAGGCTTCGAGTAATCTTATGGTGATTTTCTTCAAATACGCATCTCTTCTGCCCCTGAGGAGTAAACCCATAAAAGACGCATATGGAAATCGGCTCTCTGGAAAATCCGGAAATTTTTGGTCCCATTTTTTTGATAGCTTTCCCAGATGTTGCTCTAACATCTCCCTTTCAACACTTCTATTAGATATGTTTCCTCTTCGAAACTCATCGAGTAGTCCCACCAGGGCTTTTAATCCAACCTCTAACTGGTATTTCCCATTTCCCTTTTTCAATATAGTTCTCAGCTTTCTGATTCTAATATACTATCATATTTTGGCCTGTTGCACGATTTACACATGAAATCCGGGAGAGTGTAAGCATTTATTTTTCTTTGATGTTCTGGTTAAGTTCTGCGATGCGAAGCTCGAGTCGTTTTATTTCCCGTTTAATGCCGTGTCTGTGACCCATCTGCCAGGCAAATATCTTCACTATATTAACGCCAAGAAAACAGCAGATAAAAATAGTAGCATACATAATCTGGAATTGAACCTGTTCGGTCTTGAAAAACTTGATGCCGCTATAAACCAAAGCGGCCATGAATAGAATCATCCATATCCAGAGAACGATTATCACAGAGATAGTTTTCCTGCTGTAGAGGTCACTTACCATTGTCCATATTGTGTCTTCTCGTGACTCATCGTAAGTGTCTTCGATTATTTTTTTGATTTTTTCATCGTTCATTTTATTTCCCCTTGCGTCTATTCAAAATGTTGTTTGTAAAGTTCTTTAAATTCTTTTCTTGCACTGGCCAGTCGTGATTTAACAGTTCCTTTTGGAATTTTCAGAGCCAAGCTGATTTCCGAGATATTAAGCTTTTCAAAGTAGTATAAGCTCAGAACCACTTTTTTCCCGAAATCCAATTTTTGTAGAAGTTCTTTAACACCGATATCTTTTTTCTCCTTTTGTTGGTGGTCGTGAATCTCTTTAATACGAATCTTTCTTGTTTTTTTGCTTTTTCTTATCCAGTCGTTCGCCTTATTAGTAACAACCTTATAAGCCCATGGTCTGAATCTCGCAGGATCGCGTAATTTCCTGATACCTTTTATAATGCCGAGCCAACTGTCTTGAGTTATGTCCCATGCCGCATCAGTATTCCTGGTCAGGTGATAGGCATATTGCCAAAGACGTTTCTGCCATCGAGACACCAGCATTTCCAGAGCTTTGACACGGCCGTCTTGGCAATCCATTACCAAAATTTCATCGATGATTTGTTCGATTGCTTTATCCATTCTATTTATCATAGTCTTTCTTTATTGTGTTTTGGTTCATTTTTTATAATAAATTTTTACTGGTAAGCCCCGATTCTGTAGTGAATTGTGATTGCAGACTATTTATTCTGCTGCTATACTAATAAAAATTGGATAAAAAGGACATCTTCCAAGAAACGGGAAGGTAAATAGTCAATAGTTAATCATAAAATATATTGGAGAGGTGTCGGAGTGGCTTATCGAGCAGCCTTGGAAAGGCTGTGTAGGGCTTGTCCCTACCGCGGGTTCGAATCCCGCCCTCTCCGTTAAATTAATTATTGAATAAGGTAAGATAAGAATATTCCTGATTCGAAGCAGTAGAATGCAGGTATGGTACAAGTTCTAAGCCGGGCTGCGAAGTGAATTCCGTTCTCTCCTGTTTACTCCCGATTACATTGAAATATCTTGTCTTATTTTACAATATTCCAAACTGACTCTATATACTTGCCATATCATATACGAGGAGTTTTGAAATGTTTATTTTCTAAAACTGACATAGTTAACTATTGTAATTTTATTGAATAGTAAAGTAAGAACCTGTTTTTCTATAGTCCTAATAATATTAAAATTCAAATATTACGTAAGTCCTATAAGAATTCTTATTTTACATTATTGAAGGAGTGAATTGAAATATTTTTGGATGATCAAATATCATTATTAAATGGATTACAATATTATCCGATATAAGAATTCGATATTATCTTACATGGTTGATCCATCATGTAGGATTTATATCGAAAAAAATGCGAAATATGTTCTTATTGGGGAATGATGGGCAATGAGCATCACAGCGGAAAATTCATTGAAAATACTTATTGTAGAAGATGACATAATCGACCGGAAGCAACTCGAGAAACTATTATCTAAATCTTCATTGAAGATTTCTGAGGTAAAAATTGCGGATTATCTCGATGTTGCCTTTGAACTTATGGATGAATATGAATTTGATGTCGTTCTGCTCGACCTCAATCTTCCCGATAGTGAACGAATGGAGACGTTATTGGCATTCAATGAAAAATACCCAAATGTTGCAATAATTGTCTGTACCGGAGAAGGCGGAGATGAACTTGGCCTTGAGACAGTTGGAAACGGTGCCCAGGATTATCTTATTAAAGGTGAATTTAATTCCTATGCCTTAAGTAAGGCAATTCAGTACTCTATAGAGCGTAAGAAGATTGAGAAAGCTACAAGACAGGCATATAAAGAATTAGAAGCAGCAAATCATGAATTAAAACAAATGCATTCACAACTTGTTCAAAATGAAAAGCTCGCTTCAATAGGTCAGTTAGCTGCCGGTGTTGCACATGAGATGAATACCCCTGTTGGTTTTGTGGCAAGCAACTTCGATACATTAGGCAAGTATGTAAATAAATTTCAAAAATTGATATTGTTGTATGAAGAATTCATCGACGAAATAGAAATGTTTGAAAAACAGGAACTGCTCGAAAAGGCAGAAAGCATAAAACAGTCTCGGGAAGAAATGAAAATCGATTTTATACTCGAAGATATCCAGGGATTATTTAGTGAATCGAAAGAAGGCCTTAAAAGGGTAACAAATATTATCCAAAACCTTAGAGACTTTTCAAGAATAGACCAGGCAGGAGACCTGGCAGAATATAATCTTAATGACGGAATATCTGCTACTCTGACTGTTGCAAAAAATGAGATTAAATATGATTGTAATCTTAAAACCGACTTCGGTGAAATACCATCTATTAACTGCAATTCCGGCCAGATAAACCAGGTATTTCTGAATATACTTGTAAATGCTTCACAAGCGATAAAATCCCAGAAAAAAGAAGACCTCGGAAATATTGAAATAAAAACCTATGCAATTAATAATTACGTCGTCTGTGAAATAAGTGATGATGGCCCCGGAATTCCTGAAGATAAGTTGCAGAAAATCTTCGATCCGTTCTTTACAACAAAGCCAATTGGAAAAGGTACGGGATTGGGATTAAGTGTTTCCCATGATATCATTGTAAGTAAACACAAAGGTCAATTACAGGTAGAGAGTACCGTTGGTAAAGGAACAAAATTTATTATTAAGTTACCGATAAATGTCGAAAACATAGTAGACAAAAAACAAGAGAAGTTAGTGGAGACGGTGTAATGTATGATAGAACTATACTATTCGTGGATGATGAGGAAAAAGTTCTTAATTCACTTAAGAGGGGCCTTCTTGATGAACCATATCAGACTTTATACGCCAATAGTGGTAAAGAGGCCTTAGAGATACTTGAAAAGAACGAAGTTCATATAATTGTTACTGACATGCGAATGCCGGAAATGTCAGGGCTGGAACTTCTTGGAATTGTTAAAGAAAAATATCCTAATATTGTAAGACTTGTCCTTTCAGGGTATACTCAGATCAATACATTGCTTACGGCAATCAATCAGGGTGAGATATTTAAATTTATTACCAAGCCTTGGAAACTGGAAGAAGAGTTTAAATCGATTTTAAAGCAGGCGGTTGACTACTACGATCTTCATGCTGAACGCGATAAGTTCGAAAAGGGATTGGAAAAGCTTAAAACCTAATCTAACGAAAAAGTTGGAGCTGTTGGTAGCAAAACTTTTTTTAATCAATGAGCTTATACCTAAAATGAGTTAAAACAATCCCACAATGCGCTAAGTAAGAAGTACGAATTGGCGATTGATTCGAGATAAGTGTTATCTGTGGCCTTTGCTTAAAACTTGAGCAAAGGCTTTTTTTTATCGTTTGCAAAGGACATATAGACTTGGAAATACCTTCATTTAAATAGGATTGAGTGTTGATTTTAAATGTGAAGTTAGTTTGAATGACGTTTATACATTTAACAAAACCAACAAATAAATATTCTCACTAATTCCGAAATTTCCTTGTACGTCTTTTCCGCAACTTGCATTAGAGGGACTAAATTTTCCTTGCTATCTATTTGAAATCCAATATACTTGTCCACAAGAGCCTTCTGAAGTCAGGTTATTATGATATAAATTACATAAGTAATTGTAATTTAAGGAGTTGTGAGATTTAGATTTTATGGTTATAGAAAGATATTCCTGCAATGATGGGGTATCTTTAAGGAGATTCAAGATGATAGATCTTAAACAGTTCGAGGTTTGGTTCGTGACGGGAAGCCAGCACCTTTATGGACCGGAGGTACTGAAACAAGTAGATAAAGATTCTGCGGAAATTACAGCGGCACTCGATAAATCTGCCATCATTCCGTGCAAGGTTATTTTCAAACCTGTCTTAACAGGACCTGATGCAATAACAAAATTGTGTGCCGAAGCAAATACTGCTTCCAATTGCATTGGTTTGATAACCTGGATGCACACATTCTCACCTGCAAAGATGTGGATAGCAGGCCTTAAGGCACTGACTAAACCTATCGTGCATCTTCACACACAATTTAATCGTGATATTCCCTGGGATTCTATTGATATGGATTTCATGAATCTGAACCAGTCTGCCCACGGAGGTCGCGAATACGGGTTTATTTTAAGCCGTATGCGTAAGGACAGAAAAGTTGTTGTCGGCCATTGGAAAGAAGAAGCTGTACAAAAGAAGCTTGCCGTATGGATGAGGGCCGCTGCTGCATGGCACGACTGGCAGGGTGGAAAGATTGCACGGTTCGGTGATAATATGCGCGAGGTTGCAGTTACTGAAGGTGACAAGGTCGAAGCGCAAATAAAGTTAGGTTTTTCCGTCTCAGGATACGGTGTTGGTGACCTGGTTGCCAAAGTTAAAGAAGTCACTGATGTCGAGAGCGATGCTCTGGTAAAGAAATATAACGATCAGTACGAAGTGATAAGGTCGGAAGCAAAGGCCATTCGCGAAGCGGCAAGAATTGAACTCGGTATGCGTGCATTCCTCGAAGAAGGTGGATTCAATGCTTTTACTACAACCTTTGAAGACCTTCATGGTCTGGTACAGCTTCCCGGCTTGGCGGTACAGCGTCTTATGGCCGATGGATATGGATTCGGCGCAGAAGGGGACTGGAAGACGTCTGCACTTGTTCGAGCAATGAAAGTCATGGCCTCCGGTCTTAAAGGCGGAACTTCATTTATGGAAGATTATACGTACCATTTTAATCCCGCTAAGAGAATGGTTCTCGGAGCACACATGCTTGAAGTTTGTCCTTCGATTGCTGATGGAGAAGTTAAGCTGGAAGTTCATCCTCTTGGAATTGGTGGAAAGGCCGACCCGGGACGCCTTGTGTTCAACACAGCTACCGGTTCCGGTGTTAACGCATCTCTTCTGGATATGGGCAACCGATTCCGTCTTCTGGTTAATCCCTGTGATGTGGTTGCTCCGGAAGCGGACTTGCCAAAACTTCCAGTTGCACGTGTTTTGTGGATTCCGGAACCAAATCTCGAGGTTGCCGCAGCCGCCTGGATTCATGCAGGGGGTGCACACCACACAGGTTTTAGTATGGCAATAGACCAAGAGTATCTTGAGGATTTCTCCGTAATGGCGGGTATTGAATATCTGCTTATCGATGACAAGACCACAATCCGAGAATTTAAAAAAGAAATTCGATGGAATGATATGTATTACATGATTGCGAACAATGCCTTTTAAGGATTTTCTTTGAAGATCTCATGTTGAATGACAGCAAGAGTTCCTTATGAAAAAATTTTCCCTATTGTATCATTTGTTTTGGTACTCTGTTGAAAGGCTAGAGTTCCTTTATCTAAAATCGCAGGGGAAAAAAGTTCCTATTTGAAACCAGGATTTTTAGAGTGAGTAAAAGTAAAGAGAAAGGGAAGAAAATGAAACCTACAATGTTATTTAGTAAAAGATTGATTAAGGGGATTGCTTTTATATCTCTAATTCTGTTTGTTGGTTGTTTTAAGGTATGTCCGTCGGACGCTTTTGCTCAGGAGGAGTCCGCTGTAAATCGAATGGTTATTCACACTGATAAAGGAACAGAGCGGATCAGCAGAAACATCTACGGTCATTTCTCCGAGCATTTGGGGCGGTGTATTTATGAGGGCTTCTGGGTAGGCGAGGATTCACCGATTCCAAATACCCGCGGCATCCGCAATGATGTGGTCGAGGCGTTAAAGAAAATGAAAATACCAGTGTTGCGCTGGCCTGGTGGATGTTTTGCCGATGAGTATCACTGGAAAGAGGGTATCGGCCCACGAGATAAACGGCCCAAAATGATTAATACGCACTGGGGCATGGTCACCGAAACCAATGCCTTTGGAACACATGAGTTCCTTGATCTTTGTGAACAACTCGGGTGTGAGGCTTATATTGCAGGTAACGTCGGGTCAGGTACGGTCGAGGAAATGCAGGATTGGGTCGAGTACATGACGTCTGATGGAGATAGCGAAATAGCTAATCTTCGTCGGGCCAATGGTCGTGACAAACCATGGAAGGTGAGATACTTCGGTGTGGGCAACGAAAACTGGGGCTGTGGTGGTAACATGACTCCCGAATATTATGCCGATCTTTACATGCGCTTCCAGACTTATGTACGCAGCTACTCCGATAACCGGATTTTAAAAGTGGCGTGTGGACCCGGAAGCGAGAATTATCCCTGGATACGAACTGTAATGGAACACGCTCATCGAAATATGGATGCAATTAGTTTACATCATTATGTCCGTGGATCCGGCACATGGGGACATAACCAAAAAGGCAGCGCGACAAAATTTGATGATGCGGAGTGGTTCGCTCTGATGAAGAACACTCTTACAATCTACCCGTTGCTGGATGGTAATATAGAGATCATGGATAAGTTTGACCCGCGTGGACGTATCGATTTGTATGTAGATGAATGGGGTACGTGGTGGGATGCCGAACCCGAAACGAATCCGAGCTTCCTTTACCAGCAAAACACACTTCGTGACGCAGTTTCTGCTGGCATATTTCTTAATGCGTTCAATGAGCATTGCGAACGCGTGAAGATGGCCAATATAGCTCAGACTAACAATGTTTTGCAGGCAATGATTCTAACCGAAGGCGAAAAAATGATTCTTACGCCGACATATCATGTTTTTGAAATGTACAAAGTCCATCATGATACCACAATGCTCCCTGTTGACTTACAGTGCAATGATTACCGGTTTAGAAATGACAGTGTTCCGGCATTGAATGTTTCGGCATCAAAAGATGATTCGGGCAGGATTCATATATCGCTCTGTAATCTTGATCCGGGCAATGCCGCTGAAGTCCGCTGTGCACTTGAAGGCGCCGAACCCAAAGAAGTATCCGGGCGAGTTTTAACCGCCGAAACTATTACTGCTCATAATACCTTTGATAATCCGCAGAGGGTAAAACCCGCAACTTTCAGCGACTTTGAACTTGAAGGTAACATCTTGACAACAACACTTCCGGCAAAGTCGGTGGTAGTATTGGAAATTAAATAGTTATCGGGAATGTTTGGCGGCGGTGCTGAGGTAATGCTTATTGGTGAGGTTCCAAACCTGTATTGGTTAGGGAATCACATAATTATACGATCGAGACGGCAGTGCAAATCAAGCCTTATATCATGATATTGCCTGTTGTTATTGGTTTCTGAAATCTCGGAATTTACTATTTAATTTTCTTGTAATGTATGCTTGTTTTTTATAAAGTTAGGTAAACGATAGCTCGGGGCGGTTAGCTCAGTTGGCTAGAGCGCCTGCTCGACACGCAGGAGGTCGTAGGTTCAAGTCCTATACCGCCCAGTGGGTGATATTTTGCACTGTTTCGCACTGAACAGTAAATTCACGCTTATCCTTGTAATTATAAGGCCTTACGTTACTTTCTTCCTTTAGTTCATGCGAGTCGGTGCAACTTAATTCCGCTGTAGTCTGCACCCGATTCTGCACCCTTTTTTTATTGTCGTCAAATAACAGTGACATCTTAGCTGCTTCCTGCATATCAACTTCGGTCACCTGTGCATAATGCGCCATAGCAACAGCCGGCGAATTTCCTATCCAGCTACATACTGCCTTAATATTTCCGCCGGTCATTTTGAATAATTCCGTTTCACGCGTTGAACGGCAGTTCTGAAATATCTTGGGCCACGGTTCAACTCCAGCGTGTTTTATAATCCTTGCCATATGAACGCCCAGATTTGACCACTTGCCCTTATAGC
>CAZDVE010000061.1:0-20156 GCA_964508785.1 uncultured Pirellulales bacterium
CTTTTGCCCAGGAAAGCCATTTTACCTTTACAATCACTTCCAGCCAGTACTGCGTCTCACTGGCTTCACTCTCACATATTTTAATTTTATTCCTGAAATCTGCTTTGCTTCTTGCTCGATTTGCCTCTCGATAGTTTGCTCCAATGGACGTCCCGGATTTTGTTATTTGCGTCCGTATAACTCTCGCCTCGGGCGTATTTGGCAGAGTTCTCGATAGACGTATTATGCGCACGGCAAATTCTCGAGTCCGTTGTTCAAGTTTTCTGGCAAATTCCTTATTGTCCACAAATTTAGCTCACTTTAGACATTTTAGCTCACTTTAATTTACTTTCTCAACGTATCATTCCTGCAAAACCCATGAATGCTAAGGTCAATAAGCCGGCGGTAATCAGTGTAATCGGGGCACCTTTGAGACAGTCGGGGACGTCGGCGAGATTGAGATTTTCGCGAATGCCAGCCATGATGCAAATCGCCATCGTAAAACCAATCCCCGCACCGAAGCTACGAACGACCGCATCAAGCAGACTGTCAATCTCCCAGAGATTGATAAACAGACACAGTCCCAGAATCGCACAGTTGGTGGTAATCAGCGGTAAAAATATTCCGAAGCTCTCATACAGTGACGGGAAGAACTTGCGAATGTACATCTCCACAAGCTGCACGGCACCGGCAATTACCAAAATAAAGCAGACGTAACGTGTCACCTCCAGCGGCGTGCCGATAAGAAGCAAATGGTCGATCAACCACGTCAAAGTTCCGCTTAGCGTTACGACAAAGGTCACCGCCAGGCCCATACCGAAGGCCATATCTATTCTTCCCGAAACGCCGAGAAAAGGACAAATGCCGAGAAACTTTGTCAATACAAGATTGTTCACCAAAACAACCGAGATAAAGCCTAAAAGCAAAGTATTAAATGTATCCATGAAACTATCCTTTTAGCTCCGTTTTTTACTAACGAGATTCACCACTCCCAATAAAAGTCCCAAAGTTATAAATGCACCCACCGGCATACTCATCGCTGCCCATGGTACGAACCAACCACCTTCTTTGAGCAACGAGAGAATTTGTACTTCGAATATCGCACCGGTTGCCAGCAGCTCTCTTACAGCGGCAAGGACACATAAAGTAAAGGTAAATCCCAAACCCATACCAATAGCATCGACAATACTGACCATAAGGCCGTTCTTGCTGGCACAGGCCTCCGCCCGGCAGATAATGATACAATTAACAATAATCAGCGGGACATAGGGCCCCAGCACTTCGCTCATCTTCGGTTGAAACGCCTTGAGGAACAAATCTGCTATTGTCACAAACGTCGATATCGTTAAAGTGAACATCAGGATTCGCAGGTGCGGTTTTAGAAGATTCCTCATCAGGCTGACCACAATGTTGCTGCACAATAATACAAAAATCACACAACAGCCCATGGTAAATGCCGGCCTGACCGCGGCGGTCACTGCCAGAGTCGGACACATCCCCAATAAAAGCCTGAATACAGGATTTTCACGCCACAATCCGGCAAGCAGCGTTTCCTTATAAAGACCGGCATGAATTGTACTTTTATCCGCCATTACCAATAAGCCCCTTTGTCTGGATTTGACTTTTTATCTGCGGCAGAAACCTGTTGATGATATCAACTACGGCCTGACTGCTAACCGTAGCTCCACTTATCGCCACGATTTCCGAGTCGATTTTTTCCGAATCGCCCGTTTTGGAGAGCAAAAGTTTTTCAGCCGGTGCACCGATAAACTGATTTCGATAAAAGGGAAGTTTTATCTGGTCTCCAAAGCCGGGAGTCTCATTGCTGGCCAGCACGCCGAAACCTTTGAGTTGCTCGAAACCGGCATCTACCGCCAGGACAAGTTTAATCTTATCGGCAAATCCGGATCCTTCGCATTTAAAGGCCCAGCCGACACATCTACCATCGTCAGCAATGGCTTTCTTGATAGTAGTCGCCTTTTGCTTGCCTTTACCCAAATCCACCTCGATACTTTCGGTTAAAATTTCAAAACTGTTAGCATCCGGGAGCATTTGCCTTGCAAGATTATTGAACTTGTCTTCTTCATTCTGCAGAATTCCGCCCTGCCAGGCGGCGTTCGCCACCGCTATCAAAAGGCCGAAGCAGAACGATGCTAAAATCAGAAGCCAGCTTTGTTGAAAAAAGTATTTTATTTTAAGCACCCGGCCTGCCTCCTGCGGGAATCCGCTTGAATAATCTGTCAATAAGTGGTGTCACTGCATTCATCAACAAAACAGAATACATTACACCTTCGGGATACTCCCCGACGATTCTTATGAGCATCGTTATTGTCCCTACACCGAAGCCGAAAAGCCACATTCCCCTGCGTGTCAAAGGTGCAGTCACTGGGTCTGTCGCTATGAAAAACGCTCCAATTAATAAACCGCCGCTGCATAAGTGAGTTAAAGGCGATATATAAGCCTGCGAATTTATTAAATAAGCAATTGTGCTAAAAACAAAAGCAGAGACTATTACAACCAGGGGGATATGGAAGCTTATTGTCCTTCTTATCAGCAGGTATATCCCCCCGATCAAAAGAGCCAGAGCGCTCGTTTCACCGAGGCAGCCTCCGACTTCTCCGATAAATGCAGCTTCTATCTGCTGTTTAACCTGTAGTGCTCCGGCTTTGGTTTTTTGGGCTTCTTTACTTAAAGCCAGCGGCGTCGCCTGTGTTCGTGCGTCCATTGTGTTCTCTGCCGATATCTTGGGCATCGTCGAGTCTATTGTAGCCGGGACCGTCCAGGTAGTCATCATCATACCGAAGGAGGCTGTAAGAAACGCCCTGCCGACCATCGCCGGATTGAAGATATTAGCACCGAGTCCGCCAAAGACCATTTTTCCAACAGCTATAGCAAACATACTACCGATTACAGCGGCCCAAATGGGAAAGCCCGGCGGTAGTGAAAACGCAAGAATTATACCGGTAACAACAGCACTAAAATCGTCAAGCGAATTGGGCTTTTTACGAATCAAATTGCAAATCCACTCGGTGACGACCGATGAAACAATGCAGGTTACGACAAGGATGATTGCGTGTATTCGGAAATAATAGCCTGCTGCGACCATCGCGGGGACAAGACCGATGATGACATCAATCATCACGCTGCGGGTGGAAAGCCCCTTGCTGATATGCGGTCCGGACGAAACTGTTATATCCCTTAGCATATTTATTCTCGTATTTCATCGTGCATATAACGTTATACACGATGAACATTACTTAGGCATTTTCTTCCTTTGCCTAGCAAGAAAGATTTTGCCGGTTTTGATATACCCCGTCAGCTCGATATTGGCCGGGCAGACATAGCTGCAACAGCCACACTCAATACACGCGCTCATAAAACAATCTTCCGCTACATCCAGAAGGTTGTTTTTAACAGCGTGCGCAATTTTAGTAGGATTCAAGTTCTCAGGGCAGGACTGCAGGCATCTGCCGCAGCGAATACAAGCGGTTTGACGCCCGGCAAATTTGGCTTTGCCCATCTGTTCCTTTGTTATTATGGTAATAGCACCTGTGGTTTTTGTAATGGGCGTTTCTAAATCGGCAATTGCTATACCCATCATGGGTCCACCAAGAATCACTCTTGCGGATTTTTGAGTTACTCCTCCGCAAAATTCAATCAGTTGCTCCACCGACGTTCCTATGGAAACATAGTAATTACCCGGCCTGGCAATTGCCTCCCCAGTAACGGTAACTACTCTATGAGTCAGCGGCAAATCGGCAATAACCGCTTCGGCAATAGCCGCACATGTGGCAACATTTAGCACTAAAACGCCTATCATCGGCGGAATACCGCCTGTGGGGACATTCCTCTTCAGAATCGATCTGATAAGCTGCCTTTCGCCGCCCTGGGGATATTTAGTCTTGACCGGTACAACTTTAATGTCATCGTTCCGGCCGGAACTGTCCAAAGCGGTGTTCATTGCCTCTATCGCTTCGGGCTTGTTATCTTCGATGCCGATAATCACTTCCGGGCAACCGGAAGCCTTTTGAGCAAGCTTGATACCGGCAATAATTTCGCTGGTCCACTCAAGCATAATACGATAATCACAGGTAATGTACGGCTCACACTCACATCCGTTGACAATCATTATCTTTTTGGGCAGTCTTGGATTCGGCTCAATCTTTACCCTCGTAGGAAATCCAGCTCCGCCCATACCGACAATACCGGCCTGACGGACGGCCTCACATATCCGTTCTATTGAATATTTGCCTACATCAAAACCGTCCTTGAGTCTAAAGTATGAACGCTTTGTTGGATTGCCTGTATATGCTTCAATAACTATTGCCTGGCTTCGGCCCATGACTGCATGAGGCCGCAGAGCTATTTCCGTCACTTTACCGGTTATGGGAGAATGAACAGGGGCCGAAACGAAAGCATCGCAATCACCGATTTTCTGCCCCGCCTGGACCATGTTTGCTTTTCTGACCAGAGGTCGGCAGATTGCTCCTATATGCTGACTGAGCATTACTGCAACTTGCTTAACAACAGGCCCGGACTGTATCGGACTGTCACTTGTCAGGTCTTTTTTTTCAGGCGGGTGTATTCCACCGGGAAAACTTAATCTGCTCTTTGTAATAATGCTCATTTACGGAAAATTCTAAAATCCTAACCATACCTTTTACTTATCACTCTTGTAATCAACACGCAAACAGAAGTTATCAGCAGTGCTATGAGAAAACTGACGACGGTTTGCAGCTCATGTTCATTTGTCGGATTGTTGCCTTGCGAAAAACTCAGGATGTTTCCCCCAGTTGCTGCAAAAATTTTATCTAAAACCGCTAAAGAAATGATAAAAACAACCAACGGCAATAGAAATGCTATTATGGTTTTAAATAAAATCGAAGGACATGCAGAATTACCCAACCGCCGGTAAACTTCCTGGCAATCGTGCTTCTGACGGCAATTTTGACAAAATTCCTGCTGAATCATATAACTTCCGTATGCAAAAACACATTTTATAATAAATAAAATAAGTTTTTCAAATAGAAATTTTAATTAGCAGGACAAAATTATCTTCTCACACGAACTCTAATTCAAGCAGCCTGGGCTGTATGTCCGAAGCCGGACAAGACCGGCATGGATTTATTCAGGCCATGCGAAATTATCTAATTATACAAAAAAAGCCCAACCATAATTATGATTGGGCCCAAACCGATTACCAATTTTTTGTTCCGAATACGGTGATGAAAGCGGGCATCTGGATAAATTAAAAATTACACAAGACTTCCTTTCTAAGTTTGCAAAGCAGATTGTAATATAATCAAACTTACTCAGGAGGTTATACAGCTTACTCTCTCTCGGCGAGCCTTGCTTTTCTGGAATCTTCGATTTTGCTGTGTCCGCACTCAGGACAACGGTCTTCTATGTCGCCACGAACAATGTTTTTGAAGAAAACAATACCACATTCCGGATTGGAACATTTTACAGCTTCATATAAACTTTCCTGGCCGCATTTTTCACAGGTTATAGCAGGTGTAGTCTGAACCAAAGGATTGAAGCGTTTTTCCACTTCTTCATGAAATTTCCTCTTGCTCATCTGGTACTCTGCTTTACAGGCCGGATTATTGCACTTGACCCAGACCATCTGGCCTTCTGGAATACTGCTAACTCCTCCCGAGCTCCCGGAAAAAATGTACTTATAAGCTACGAAACCCGTACCTAACAAGCATACTACAATAACGATGATATAAACTGCATTTTTGCTCATGTTTGGGCCTCCAAATAACATGTGACAGTAACATCACAGAACAACGCTGTCAGGTTATTATTTTTTGTATTATTTGTCAAATAGTTTTATCTGATTCACGGAGCCAGCTATATTCCCGTTGCCATTCCGGTTGCGCCTGAAGGCATCTGCAGGATTTTGGCCGGTTCCTCAGGGAAACCAGTACGAGCCGAAAGATAAGCCGATTCAATCACAGCCATATTCTTTAGATTTTCCCTTCCACTGCTGTAAAATTTTTTATTATCGGACGAAATTATGCCGAGTGCAAAATCATTCAGCATATCTACCATACAATTTATATGATCATAATCGTAATCGAAATGCTCACAAATCTCACCCCGCCCGTCAGTGAGAATTAGTTGTCTATGGCTAACCGTCAGAATCTTGTCTTTCCCATATAGCTGCAAATATTCCTGTCCCTGTCCAGTTCCACTACGTCTGAAAGCCACTAAATTGCCAATGAATGTATCGGTATATTTCATTGTCAATACGGCCGTATCTTCAGCCAGATATAACCTTTGTTGTTTATCCTGTGCCTGGTTGCTGTGCAAAGAATAAACCTGTTGAGGCAGTCCGAAATTCCACAATATCTGGTCAATAATCTTATAACAGTCGTGCAGAAGAACACCACCACCAGCTAATTTAGGGTCGCTTTGCCAGCCCGGACAACGTTCATCGCCAAAGCTGCAAAAAACATTCAATAGGAAAAGTTGCTCTATTCTGCCCTGTTCGAGAAACTCGCGTAAGGTAAGAAAGCTTTTTGCATATCTACCAGGATTGGCAACCGCAAATTTGACATTTTCATCCTCACTCAAACGGACAAACTCCGCAGCTTCTTCAAAATCCCTCGCCGCCGGTGCCAGCTTGAGTATATTGAAATTCTTCTTTATCGCCATTCTTATATGCTCGTCGCAACAATGCATACCGGCCGCCACCAGTAAAGCCCGGCTCTTCTGATCTATGTGGGAATCCAACGCTGTTACTAATTGCCGGTAATCATCATATGCGGCACATTGATATTGCTCTGCTGTCTTCTCAGCCAGATTTGTATCGGTATCGGCAACAGCTTCAATCTCGAAATAGCCAGACGCCTTAGCCGCTTCAAGCAGAAACCGGCCACGTTCATCGAGACCAATTACCGCTGCCTTTAGTTTCTCTTCAGCCATCTTCTAAAAATTTGCCCCACCAAATTACGATTGAAAATCGCCCGCAAAAGGCTAAGTACAAATGTCATTTTACATTCCTCTAATAAAAAAGAAACTTTTTAAAAACATTTTCACCCATGTTCAACTCACAAGCTCGCCCTGAACGGGCATTTTTAATTTTTAATCACAAAAACACCGAGATATTTTATGAATTCAGTGGCCCGATTTTAATTAAACTGACGAGTGATAAGTCCATTTCAAACCAATGCTTCTAAACAAAACAAGACAAATCAGCCAATGACTCGGTCACCGTTCCACTAATGGGAAGATAATCAAAAAATCTGTTTTTTAGACTGATACGATTATTTTTTTTATTTCTATTGAATTGAAGTCCAACCTGCCGGTATAATCAAGTGCAGTTAGGGATACTCTTTCGTCTCTCAAGATTATTCCTATTTAAAAACGAGAGACAAAATTTACGGCTGTTATAAGGCCAAAGGAGCAAAGTTGTGAGTACAGGTACAGTAAAATGGTTTAACGGGAAAAAAGGTTTTGGATTTATCACACCTGATGGCGGCAGCGAAGATTTGTTCGTTCACCACTCGGAAATCAAGACTAACGGCTACGCCACTCTTGAGGAAGGCCAGAGGGTAGAATTCGAGGTCGGACAGGGTAAAAAAGGACCCTGTGCAACCAACGTAATCCCTGGTTAATTCAAAGCAGGACACCGAAAAACCAACGGGCTCCGGTAAAACCGGAGCCCGTTTGAATTTACCATTTAACACGCCGATCATATCTTCCAGTTCCCGTGCTGAGCAAGTTCGCACTAAACCTGCCGAAGTTTATAGATTGTTACCGGATTTGCTCGATTCCGAATTTTTATTGGAAAACAAAAAGAATTAAACTAAAACTGGATGTCAAAAATTAAAAAAGGGTTAGCATACAACTGCGGCAATCTGACCTAATCAAAAATATCCGACCTTTTGTGTTCGTAAAGGTAAACTGTGCGCTGCATAACAAATCTTCTTGTGATGGCTATAAACAAATACAATTGGGGCCTATACTTGTTGAATAAGTATAGGCCCCAAGATTATACAAACCAGTTACATCAATAATATAATCAACCGTCGATTACATTTTCGATGTATCTATTCACTCTTACTCATTCTGACAGTTGATATAGACGAATATCGTCCATGAATAACATACCTTCGGTTCCGACTGCGCCGGTTCTTTCGACACCAATACTGAGTTGCATAACATTAGTCAGATCGATGCCAAATGCCGACAGGTCGATATCCCACTGTATCCATTCTCCACCCGTCAAGTCGGCTACATCGCCTTCATAAACTACCTTGGCACTATTGACCTTCACATACAACTGTTGACCAGTAGCATCAGGACTATTGGGATCACCAAAGAACCACAGGCTCAGAGTATCAATGCCTTTTTGTGACCAGTCACTCCCGGTGGGCATATGATCCGAACTCAACGATACCTCAGAGTAACCTGCAACGGTGTTATTATATAATAATGGACCTGACTGGTTACCACCATGCACATATTCAACCCCGGTCTCTACAAAATGTTCACCATTTGCAAAATCCGGGTCAGGATAACCAATCGTCCCACCGTTGACCGTGGGATTATCAAATCCGTCCGACCAGGTTAAATATATCCTGTTAGTACCTTCCTGGTCGAGGTTGAGGTCGTTATAGGTATCAAAGTTGTCAATAACAAGATAGTTGCCTGTTGTAAAGTTAAAGATGTCACTTCTCCACACCATATC
The DNA here is from genome assembly GCA_964508785.1 of uncultured Pirellulales bacterium. Taxonomy (GTDB): domain Bacteria; phylum Planctomycetota; class Phycisphaerae; order Sedimentisphaerales; family Anaerobacaceae; genus JAFGPS01. Next base: position 8,681 of record CAZDVE010000061.1, read on the forward strand.
CGGCTGAGCTGAATTAACATCATCAACTCGCCAGTAATAGGTCGTATTGAAATCCAGCAGTTCCGGTTCGAAGCTGCTTTCAGAAACACTGGCATAGGTGACATTCGAGTAGTCCGCCAGATTTCCTACGTTGACATTGTTAATATCATCCATACCGGTGCCAAAATACACATTGTGCATCTCAGCATTGACACCCGGCAGCCATCTCACGACAGTATTAGTTTGCACGTCAACACTGCCACTTATGGGGACCGCACCATAGGAAGCTAAGGGCAAGAACGGTGAAAGGAAACTACCATTAATAATTTCCTGCTCGCGAATACCGGCACCCTGCCAGGCCACCTGGCAATGGTCCCAATCGCCGCCTTCCTTCCATATCGCCTCTATGTAATACTTATTACCGGTAACCAGAGACACAGGATCTGATCTGTGACTGAAAGTATCATACCATCCCCAGACCGGTTCTGAAGCAAGCATTTGTACGTTTTCGGGACTATCATCAATACTCAGCCATAATTGACCTTCATCGGCGCAGGTGAGGTAGAATGTATAGTCGCCTGAAATCGGCACATAGAGCCAGCCGTATATTTTGGCGCCGTAGTTGTCACCAATACTATCGCCGGTATCGAATGTTGTTAGCAATTGGCTCGAACTTGGTGAGCCGGGATAGCGAATATCCGACTGAAGAGCATCCAAAGTTGAACCGGAGATGTCATCCCACATATCCATAGTAATAGTACCCAGGCTATTAAGAGTGGTTGTAAAACTCCAGACTTCACCTGGAAATACATCCAGGCCGTCGGACTCGTCGATGCGCCAATAATAAGTCTTTTCTCGTTCGAGCAGGCCCGCGTAAAAGTTCGGCTCCGAAACAAAACCTTTGGCCGTACCACCTGTACCTGCCTGAACATCTTCGAGGTTGTCACCAAAATACACATGATGCTCAACCGAACCCGCACCCGGAATCCAGCTTACCGTGAGATTCGGGTCAATATAAACAGAACCATCAATGGGAACAGGATTAAAGGCAGTCCTCGAGGCTACTGTAAAGCTCCAGACATCGCCATGATAGGCAGTACCATTTTCTTCAACCTCATCAATCCGCCAGTAATATGTCGTTTTCTCGGTAAGACCTGTCGGATAAGGATTACCCGCAGAACCCACGGCGAAGGAAGTAGCTTCCGTATTACCACGGAATATGTCTGTATTTGCCGTTGTGGCATTATCCACATCGTTATAACTTTCTCCGATATAAATATTGGAAGAGATTGAGGTCATTCCCGGCTGCCAGCTAAGCTCTAACGAGGTAGATGTAACAATAGCCCCGTCTTCCGGGTTTGGTTTGCTAGACTTCGTAACCGGAGTAGTTGAAGAGACCACTAAAGCGTTGATAAAAGCATATGGATTACTCGCACCCGATTCTTCAACAGTGTTTTCATTGGGAGTGCATTCCAAAACGATTGTTCCGTTTTCATCCGACTGGGTAACACCGCTAAAGGCATGGGAAGTTTCGCTTGTCGGTGTTATTCCACCGTTGAATTCAGTAGTAAGAACAAGCTCACTGTTTGAGTCAATCCAATCCGCAATACGATCGCCAGCGCTGCCTGTATCATAAGAATAAATAGTTATCTGATAGTTTTCATTAGGCTCAAGACCTGATAATGTAAGTAGCATCCCACCCGGCCGCGCAAAAACAAAATCGCGATAGATCAACTCGTATCCTATGTCGGTCGGTGCGTTACGCCAGCGTGCATCAAGAACACCACCGTCAACGGTAGCAGCAAGTTCAATTGTAACGCCGTCTATTTCCGAGCCACTATCAAGCAGGGTAAAAGAAGTGAAGCCAGGTTCTGTTTGTGACTCAACATTTCTATTGCTAATATCCAGCTTGAGGAAGGGATAATATACCTGGGCATATGCCGTTTCAACGGTCATCCCACAAACAAAAACCGCAGCAAACAACACATATAACCACACGTGTTTCTTACCTCTTGTTTGCTTTACTATCTCCCTAATTAATATATCTTTGATTTTCATACTCTCACCCTTTCAATTAATAACTTCCATTTAATTAAATAACCCTTCATTAATATTTCAGCGTCTTTGCCGGAATCGCCTGACCACGACAGGCAAAGACATATATCGTCAAAAAAAGATTAAATAACCAAAACTCCTGCCATTCAAAATGAATTTACACATAATTCCTCCTTCATAAAAAGCACAAAAAGCCACTTTTACGCCCTTACCACACGCGAAAACACCCATGGTCTTAATTAAACATCAATTATCTAAGTTTTTTAGTTCTGGATTATTAATTTTTTAGCATGTACTTTTTCTAAACAGCTACCGATAAAAACCCTGCCCCTCAATTTAGTTCTGTTCTTCTGCTTACAAAAATTACACCTCCTTCACAACTACACCGACTTTTAATCGTAACAAACCGAACTCTCCTCCCCTCATATCCTGCGATGATTCGACGAAGACTTTTATATATTTGATAATAAGAAGCTTCGGTATATTACGATGGCAAACACAAACTATCTTACTTCCCAGTTCGCCAAAGAAAAAAATCGCTTGTTCAGCTTATGTAAGACATAAGGTGAAAGGCGATCTGATTTTTAATAATCCTTGAAATCTCTCATCCAATCCGGCCAGTCTTCGGGCTGCATGCCACCGGCTGTAGTATAGATATCGGCGTTGTTGAATGTACGACTCCACTTAAGAGTCCATAGCTCTTTTAATCCGATTTTTCTTACCGAGAAATCCAGGAACAGGCCGTTGATGTTTTGGATGTGACGATCCATGCATGCGTATTGCATTTGATTAGATCGGTCGCCGTCATATTGAGGAGGCGAGTCCTTGGAAGTGGGATTCAGTGCCACATACTGACAATCTAATAAGACCGGGACCTTTTCTGCCTCTTTTACTCCGGTTTTCCCCCAATATTCAGGCTCATTCTTTCTGTTCAGCATGTATCTGCTAAAACCATAGCTTCCAAACACACCTTCTTCAGGGGTCCAGGTGCCACCCCAGCCCCATTGAGGGTCAGCGGTTTGCCTACTACTGCCCCAGGTGGCAAACGGACCTAAGTTACGGTCGGGATTCTCAGCGGCTGGGCAGCAAAGCATCTTTGGGTCACTATAGTATTCCTTATAGATTTGATGCCACATTCTTTTGTAACCCTCTTCAGTCCCAAAGGCTCTGTTGTGGAAGCAGCCGTTGTTGTCATTAGTGTACATTGAAAAAATATAAGTCCATTGTTTTAGTTTTCCCTGACAGGCAACCACCCTTGCCTGCTCTTTGACCTGATTCAATGCTGGCATTAATATGGACATTAGTAACGCGATGATAGCAATTACAACCAACAGCTCTATCAATGTAAAACCTTTATGTTTATTCATTGTGTCACCATAAAACTACAATAAAACTATCCCACACCTACACCTAATATATTTATCGCAGAAAGGCCCGCCAAAGACAACTTCATTTCGTCTCAAAAAATCTTCATTCCGTGCAGCTTGATTAATTTCACCGCCTATATTCCATCGCCTCTGTGTTTCTGCAATTACAGTTCGCCGACACTCGGGACCCATGTCCTCCTTTTACCACCAATGCTCCATATAATACCAACAATCAACAACTAAGTCAACTAATAACCAATTAATTATTGCTATAATATGGTCATCAGCTTCTCAAGCATCTCAAACTCCGACGGATTCCTCCAAGGAGCCTGGAATAACAACTCACATTACTTATATCGTGCGGATTTCCACCCTCACAGGCATGAAAGTTAGATGCAATAATCAAAGAATATTCACACATTAACCCTTCCGTTGCACAACGAGAGAAGGTATTTAAGGATATCGGGTCTGCTTATAATCCCCACTACTTTCTCCTCCCTTGTTACCGGCACCCTCCTGAAAGAGACATCGTGAAGACACTTGCATATATCTTCTATGCTTTCATTCTCGTCAAAATGCACGGCCGGCTGTGTCATATACTCTTCAACCTTCCTTCCCTTTATATTCTGTGGCTCATAAAACAGTTTGAGCAAATCTTTCTCCGTAATAATACCCAGCAGTGTCATATCCATATCAACCACAGGGATACCTGAAATCATGTGTGCCAGCATAAGCTCAAATGCTTCTTCCACCGGTGTTCCCGGCCTGACAATTACTACTTCTCTAGTCATAAAATCTTTTGCTGTCAGCATCTAGACCTCCCTTTTGTCTAAGCGCGAGACGCGCAGCCGTTAAAAATCAGTGAAATAAAGCAATGAAATAACTATATCCACCTTATTCTCACAAGCAAAATAACTATTTTTATAAAAATCTACTACTTCACACACCCCTTGTTCAAAAACCGTCAGTCAAGCATTTATAAAACAACACTTAACCATCCCCCAAGTAAAAGGCGTCCCCGGGAGTAAAATATTGATAAAAATTTTAAAGAACTAATTTTGCACTATGCAAATAATTTTACTTGAATCTAATTATTCGATAATAAACTTCGCAGAATAGGCCACTCCGGAGTCCTTAAGAGCACTTGTGCTATAATCCAAAAACATAACCTTTTGAACTCAGATTATTTACTTCCACCGTTGAATTCCGTCCTCCGACTCCAGAATTCTATATTTTACAACCATTAGTTAAACGTTATTTTTTCCTGGTATAATAAAATGCTCCGGCACAGGAAAATGCGAACACATCAGTAATACTTCTTTACCTACTTGTTCGATGACTGAGTCGTTATCAATGTTATCAGCAACTTTACCGATAAATTCGGCTATTTTTTCTACCTCGGGCTCTTTCATCCCGCGCGTGGTAATAGCAGGTGTTCCAAGCCGAACACCATTAGGATTCATCGGAGGAGCCGGGTCACCCGGTATCGTGTTGTAATTGGTGACAATTCTTGCCCGATCCAGTGCCTTCGCCATCTTTTTACCCGGGATGTTTTTACTTCTCAAATCGATTAAAATCAAATGATTGTCCGTTCCGCCGGTCACTAAGTCAAAACCGTACTCCAGCAGTTTTTTAGCCAAAGCTTTTGCATTTTTGACAATTTGCTTGGCATAAGCCACGAACTCTGGCGTGTCGGCTTCGGCCATTGCCACAGCGATAGAGGTCAATGTATGCATGTGAGGGCCGCCCTGTAAACCGGGAAAAACCGCCTTATCCACTTTCTTTGCATGTTCTTGTCTGCAAAGCAACATACCACCTCGAGGCCCGCGAAGGGTTTTGTGTGTAGTAGTTGAGACAATATCGGCAAAAGGTACCGGACTTTTATGTATACCGGCTACAACAAGACCTGCAATGTGGGCAATATCGCTGACAAGATATGCCCCAACTTCTTTCGCTATTTGACCGAATATTTCAAAATCAATCTCCCTCGGATATGCAGTTGCACCGGAAATGATAATTTTCGGATGATGTTTCTTTGCCAGGTCCCGAATCATATCGAAGTCCAGCCTGCCCGTCTCTTCGTTTACAGGATACGGGATTGAATTATAAAATTTGCTGGTCAGAGATACCTTCCAGCCGTGTGTCAGATGACCGCCATGAGAAAGAGACATACCCATAATTGTTTCACCCGGATCTATCAAAGCTGCGTAGGCGGCCAGGTTTGCCACCGAGCCTGAATAGGGCTGAACATTGGCGTGATCGGCTTTGAATAATTTTTTAGCACGACCCTGGGCCATTCTCTCGATAAGATCTGTTACCTGCTGACCCTCATAATAACGCTTGCCCGGGTAACCCTCTGCATATTTATTGGTCAGACAGCTCCCACTTGCCAACATAACCGCTTTGGAAACGTAGTTCTCAGATGGAATCAGGCGGATTGAGCCGCTCTGACGGGCCGCTTCCTGCCTGATTAGTTCGTAAATCTGTGGATCATACTGTTCAAGAGCATTTATCATATCAATTTCTCGCTAAATTACTTTATTAAAGCTGTTTTATAGCTCCGAAACGCCTTACGTTCCGCTCGGATTCTCTTATAGCATAGACCGGCCCTGCCAACAAGTAAATATTTATTGACAAAACTCAGCTTCAGACTACGATATGCGGATTAAATGAAATTAACAAGAGAATCGGTACATACTTATGCCGGAAGAAAACGGTCAAATATCGGCTAAAGCCAAGGCATTTTTTGATAAGGCGGAAAAAGTAGCCGAGACAAGAAATTATGATTATGCAATTGATTTTTACATTGAAGGTCTGCGCTACGAACCGGAGGCACTCGAGCAGGGACATCTGCCGCTCTGCGAATTGGCCCTGCAACGTCAGGGAGCAGGAGGCAAAAAACCTTCGATGGTAGAAAAAGTCAGACGTATGGGAGGGAAAAACTCCCTCGAACAAATGCTAAACGCCGAATATCTTTATGCGAAAGATCCCGACCATTTGCCTTATGCTGAGACAATGTTAAAGGCCGCAGTCGAAGGTGGTCATAACAAAGTCGCTCACTGGATTGCCAATTTGATATTCCAGAAAAATAATGCATCCGGGAAACCCTCAATACAAACATACATCCTCTTAAAAGACTCTTACAGGGCCATAGGCGAATTTGACAAAGCCGTTGCTGCAATACAATATGTTGTCAGGCTCAGACCCAATGACAAAGAAATGGCGGACGAATACAAGAATCTCTCGGCGGAATTAACCATGGCCAGAGGCAAATATGAAACCGATGAGGACTTTCGCAAAGCCATCAAAGACCGCGAAAGTCAGGAAAAACTTCACTCCCAGGCCGGCGTTATCAAAACAGAAGATTACCGAGCTAAGGCTATTGAAGAAGCCAGAAAAAAAATAGCTCGGAATCCGGACTCATCGGCCAATATCTTTGAACTGGCCGACGCCCTCGCGAACCAGGACAACGACAAGGACGAAAACGACGCTATTGCGTTGCTGGAACATAACTACGAAGCAAAGAGTGATTTTAGCTTTAAACAGCGCGCCGGCCAACTCATGATAAAACAAATCAAAAGAAAAATCAAGGAAACCAAATCCGCCCTCGAGTCTAATCCTGATAACCAGCAGACTATGGTCGAGCTCGAAAAGCTGTCGGAAAAACTGAATAATACCGAACTGGAACATTACAAGCTTTGTACGCAAAATTATCCGACCGACCTGCGAGCTAAATTTGAATATGCTCTGCGTCTGGTCAGAAACGAGCAGTATAACGAGGCTATACCTCTGTTGCAGGAGGCACAAAAAGACCCGAGACGAAAGATTGCGGCGATGAATCAAATTGGCTACTGCTTTTTCAAAAAGGGCTGGCTACCGGACGCGATTGACATATTTACCAAGGCAATCAACTCGCATCAATTAAAAGATGATGCAATCGGCAAGGAATTACGCTATAATCTTGCGCTGGCTTATGAACAGCAGGATGATACGCAAAAGGCTTTGGATATTTATCGTAAAATCGCCCAGGCCGATTTTGGATATAAAGACGTCAGCCAGCGAGTTGACAAGTTAAGAAGTAATAAAACGGAACCAACCTCTCAGTAAGTAATGAGAAATATGAATAAGAATTAGGAGAATACTGTGGCACATTCGTTACAGGCGAAAAAAAGAGCAAAACAGAACATAAAAAACAGAACAATAAATCGAGCGCGTAAAAGCCAGGTTAAAACACAAATCAAACACTTTGAAGAGACTCTGGATAGCGGCAACGTTGAAGCGGCAACCAAGCAACTGCGTCTTGTCACCAAGAAGCTTGACAAGACTGCGTCTACAAGCACAATTCATAAAAAGACCGCCGCCCGAAAGAAATCCCGACTGGCCAGAAGACTCAACGCCCTCAAGGCGAAAAAGAGCTAATTTGTGAATCGCGACTGGTGATTCGTGAATCAAAACAAAAGTTGCGAAATACACTTCACGAAATGGCTGAAATATACAAAGATAGAATCATCAAGCTGCTCAAGCATAGCGATTATGAGCCGCTCAAACTCGGCCAGTTGGCCAAAGCACTGGGCGTCGATTCGGAAGATTATCCGCATTTCAAAGAATCTTTCGAGCAACTGCGCCAGGCTGGTCATGTAGTTATCGGTGCAAAGAATCTGATTAGCCTACCGTCACTGTCCGGCCAAATCATAGGCACATTCCGGGCCAATCCCAAGGGATTCGGATTCGTAATCCCACGAGAGGCCAACACACACGGCGATTTGTTTATCCCGCCGGACGAGACTGCCGAGGCGATGACCGGTGACATCGTTATTGCCAAAGTTAAAAGAAAAGGCAAGCGCAGCGGGCAAATGCAGTTCAGCGGCGAAATTATCAAAATCCTCGAACGGGCACAAAACAGATTTGTCGGCACCCTTTACAAACACCCTGAAGGCTGGCTCGTTCAGCCGGACGGGACGAGTTTCTTCGAGCCTATTTCCGTCGATGATGTTAGCGCAAAAGAAGCCAGGGAAAAAGATAAAGTCGTCGTTGAAATACTGACCTACCCGACAGAAAAATATCTGGCACGCGGCGTCATTATCGAGGTGCTCGGCAAGGCGGGACGGTATGACACCGAGATAAAATCGATTATCCATCAGTATCATCTGCCGGGCGAATTTGATGCCGATTGTATCGAGCAGGCCCGCAACGCCGCGGCAAAATTCAATCTCGAGCAGCAGGATAAACGTCAGGATATCACGGATAAAGTTATTATTACAATCGACCCGCCCGATGCAAAAGATTTCGACGATGCCATAAGCCTCGAAAAAGATTCCGACGGTAACTCGGTGCTGGGCGTTCATATTGCTGATGTCATTTTCTTCGTTATGACCGACTCCCCGCTGGATATCGAGGCGAAGGATCGCGGCAACAGCACATATCTGCCCGCCAAAACAATTCCTATGCTGCCGGAGATTCTTAGCAACGGCATTTGCAGTCTTCAGCCGGACCAAAGACGATTTGCTAAAAGTGCATATATAACTTACGACCAAAAGGCCAACATCATCTCCCGCAGCTATGCAAACAGTATCATCCGTTCGAGACAGCGTCTGACCTATCAACAAGCTGACAGGATTCTCCGCGGTCATACAAAAAACACCAGCCCCGAAGTGATTGAGTTACTAACAAACATGGAGACACTCAGCCGGGCAATCGAGCAGCGACGAACGAAAAACGGAATGCTGCATCTGGATTTGCCGGAGACTGAGCTAATCATGAACAAATCCGGCCGGGTTGTGGATGCTCAGCCGGCAGACAGCAGCTACCCGCATACCATGATAGAGATGTTCATGGTCGAAGCAAACGATGCAGTCGCTTCCTTTCTGGACCGACACAATGTACCCTTCATGCGCAGGATTCACCCGGAGCCGGATGCCTTGAGTATGAAAAATCTCGCCATGTTAGTAAGGGCATTCGGATATAATCTGCCGCGCAATCCCAACCGCAAGACTATTCAGGATTTGTTAGCCGCCGTCAAAGGTTCTGATTGTTCTCTGGCAGTGAATTTAGCCGTCCTGCGAAGTTTCGAGAAGGCACAATATGCACCATCACATATCGGCCACTATGCTTTAGCTTCGACTCATTACTGCCACTTTACCAGCCCGATTCGCAGATATGCGGACTTGCTTGTACATCGTGTCCTCGAATTCTATCTGCAAAACCGTATGGAAGCAGCCAAGCAGGATGCAGCATCGCAGGATTTAGTCGAAATTGGTAAACATATTACATTTACCGAGCAGCGGGCAGAGGACGCGGAAAAGGAATTAAAAACGGTTTTAATACTGCAAATGCTATCAAAGAGAATCGGCGAGCAGCTCGACGGGGTTGTCACAGGACTGACAAGTTTCGGCGTATTCGTACAATGCAAAAAGTTCGGCATTGAAGGTCTTGTTCGAATGGGCGATTTGGGACCCGATCAGTGGAAATACAATGCGAAGGCTCAATCCATTATTGGCGAGCGCTCAGGAGCCGGTATTCGCTTGGGTCAGGCGATGAAAGTTAATATCGTTTCAGTGAATGTCCCGGCCAGGCAATTGAATCTAAATCCAATCGAATCTCTGGCTAAAGAATCCAAACAGCAAAGCCAAACTAAATCGCGAAACAAAAAGAAATACACAAACAAGCGAAAATATCGCCGTTGATAAGCATCGCCTCAGCAATCTCCTTGTTTTATTGACATACCGACAAAATTTTGACATACTAACCCTTTTAGAACAAAATGAATTTAAGACTTATTGTTATTTGGAGAGAAAATGAAAGCATCGCAGATGCAAAAAGGTCAGACCGTAACAATCGACGGCAAATTGTATGCAATTGTTGATTATCAACATGTCAAATTAGGCAAAGGTGGCGCGGTTTATCAAACAAAATTGAAGAGCCTGACCGACGGTTCCATTCAAAATATACGCCTGCGTTCCGAAGAAAATATCGAAGAGGCTTATCTGGATAAAAGAACCTACGAATACCTATATTCATCCGGCGGCGAGCACATCCTCATGGACACGACAACTTACGACCAGATTGCCCTGGACGATGACGCCTTCGGGGACGGCCCAAAATATCTCAAGCCGAATACTCAACTCCAGGTCAGTATGTACGAAGGTAAACCGGTAATTGTCAGTATACCTATTACGGTAGATTTGGAGGTTACCGATACACCGCCTGAAATTAAGGGGGCAACAGCAACAAATCAGAACAAGCCGGCAACGCTTGAAACCGGTCTGATTGTGCAGGTTCCGCCTTTTATCAAGACCGGTGAGCTTATCCGTGTTGATACTCGTACAGGAGAATATGTAACCAGAGTGAAGGAATAAATTGTTAAATGTCATTCCCACAAAAGTGGAAACCCAAATTCTAACTGAAGCAATATTATGCCATTAGGTAAAATCAACAAAACTCTTGTAAAAGTCTTTGGTTCTCGCAATGAGAGACTGATAAAAGCCTATTCGGTCATTGCTCAACAGGCAGGTGAATTCGAAGAGCAAGTTCAAAAGCTCGACGATGAAGCCCTAAAGGCAAAAACCGACGAATTCAAAGCAGCTATTAAGGCCGATACAAGAGCGGAGGACATTCTGCCCGAAGCATTTGCGGTTGTTCGCGAAGCGGCAAGGCGAAACGTCAAAATGCGGCACTTCGATGTCCAGCTTGTCGGCGGCAATGTCCTTTATGAGGGCAAAATTGCCGAGATGGCAACCGGCGAGGGCAAAACCTTAGTGGCAACACTGGCAGCCTATATGGTCTGTCTGACCGGAAGAAAAGTTCATATCGTTACAGTTAATGATTACCTCGCCAAGCGCGACGCAGAATGGATGGGGCCGGTCTATAAGGCTCTCGGGCTGAGAGTAGGTGCTATTCAGGCGGATATGGACACCGCTGGTGACGATAGAAGAAACCAGTACGCCTGTGACATCACATACGGGACAAACAACGAGTTCGGCTTCGATTATCTTCGCGACAACATGAAAACCTCGCTCGAACAAATGGTGCAGGGATCGCTGCAATATGCCATTATCGATGAGGTCGATTCGATCCTG
>CAZDVE010000062.1:0-19074 GCA_964508785.1 uncultured Pirellulales bacterium
GATGCCAGAATTAAACTGAGAAAGCTATATCCTGTGGTTTAGCTCGGACAGAGTAGTAGTTGCTTTCAAGGCTGCTGTCCCAGCCCATCGTCAAATCGAAAGTAGCCTCGAATATTTTATAATCTCCCAGGCCGATATATTTATGTGTCACCGGCCAGAAATTTCTTTTGCTCTCCAGAGCAACGATATTTGTCCTGGAGATACTAAACCGATCACCGGCCTTCTGACAATCCAGTTCGACTGTCCTGCCCGTGTCGTTTTTATAAAACACGATTGCCTGATAAGGTCCAATCGGCTCGTTGGTGGGGACGAACTTAAAATACAGACCTATTCTCCCGCAGCAACGATGCAGAGCCTCCAAAAGATTCAATCCGGTGATATCGAGATCGCGGGCGATTTGATTGTCTGTCAAAGCCTGTAACCGGCTCAAGTCCGGCGTTTGCAACCGACCTGCCGGCACATATTCATTAAGAAGATAGTCAATCACTTTGGCATAAGTCCAAAGTCCGCCTTGTGAACCTTCCGGACAAAAGACCGTGTAACTTTTCCCGCCGAGGTTTATCGGCGATCCGCCCGCATTCGGTTTACTGTCAGGATTAAATACGGTATCAAATCCTTTCAGGAACACATTAGTGCCATCGGAGTTTTCAATTCGCTGGCCGAAGACCGTAATCCGCTCCAGATTCACACTAAAGTCTCTGGCTATCACCTCCACGGTTTGACTATCGGAACGCAGTTTAGTATCAATACTTTCTATCCGGCCGTTAAATAAAGCATAACTAAAAACCGCTGCCCCGGGTGCGGCACCGTTGTACACACTGCGAATGCTAATCGACTTTCCCATCGCAAAGATTGTCTCAATCTCTTCCGGTGACGCCGAATCGCCGTCCAAAACATGCTGCTGGAAGGTGCAAGAGTCAACTTCGGCGGCCTTTTCGACCTGTACCCGAAGATAAAGGGCAAGTTCAACAGCATAACCGACCACTACGATCCTGCGCGTCACAAGATAGATATCGGTGCTACTCCGGGCAGCAGAGTTCGCAAGTACGTCCGTGAAAACGCTGCTGTAGGCAAGCTCGAAACAGTATTGCCGAAACCGCTGGTTCTGGAATATTCCGACCTCGGCTCGTCCACAATAAACACCACGATCACACCTGAAAATATCGGTACGCTAAAAGGCAGCAGGCTGGCCTTTAATGCAGCCGATGAGACCGAAGGCATTTTCATAATCGATGCATCAAGCGGTGATGAAATGAAAGTTACCGCCCTGCAAAAGAACAAACCCTCGGAGCTGATCTTTATGGTACCGAACTTTAACTATATGAGCGTTTATATCGAGGTTCGAAAGCATTTCAGCAAAGATGGCGAACTGCGCAGCGGAAGGCTTGACTATACCCTTTCCAAGGCAATTGCATAAGAGCCTGTGGGACAAGCCTGATAGAATCGGCTGCAATTAACTTACTATAACTCTTAGCCCTGAAACTGAAAAAGTTCAGGGCTTTTCTTATGCGCACTTCATAGCGCAACGAACGACTATTGACTAAATACCAGTGACAAGCAACGAGCCACGAAACAATATTTCCCCTCTATCCCCTATACCCTAAATGCCATACGCTAATTATCTCGCCGATGCGCGACGCCAACATAACCGATGCGCGAAACACACTTAACCGATACGCTCTCCATATATCGCCGATGCGCGGCATCTCTCAGCCGCATAGTCGGAGCCACTCAGCCGCTTGCGCGAAGCGGTTGCCCCGCTCATGCGCCGCGGGGGCTGTGTATAGCGGCATAATAGTAAAATTAAAGATTTTTTAGGACGGCATAAAGGCCATTACGAACGCTTGTAACTAAATTGTGTTTTAATTACAATGACACACTTAGAGAATGTATAAAAGGAAATTAGCACATGACAAAGTCACGAATACCAAAAACTTTAGAAGAGAAGCTAAAAGACCTTGATTCAGATCTCTTCTTGCTGAGGGAACATCGAAACAATCTTTCAGACAGCAGGAGCAGTCTCAAAGTTATAGCTATAGCGTTGCGCGCGCTTATTTGTTATTCAAGTAAAACAGAAGGTTTGTTGTGGCGATTGGTCGATGAATTGAAGGTAGATGATGAAATATTCCTGCATGTTCCGGGACGATTAAAGAAAAATCATCCTTTGGTACAAGGATTAGGCTTTTACATTATACCAATACTAAGAGGAGGCAAAGGACATCCACAACTTGCCCCCAAGAATCATTCGCTCAAATATGTTGTCAAAGAGTGCGAATCCGTTTTTGCAGGGGGGGGCCCTTTAACATATGAATACCTGATAAAAGCAATCGCCCAGCAAATGGGATTAGGCCATGAAGATGATGGATTAGAACCTGCGTTGGTAGAGTTAAAATCAATACTTATTAACGGAGTGGAACCGTTTATACCAGCATTCCTCACGGTGACCGACTTTACCCTTGAGATAGGTGAACGTGTACTTGTTGCCGGAGAACAGAAAACTGACTTTCGCAGAGACCATCACACACCCGATTATGGAGATACCTCCATTGTCTTGCGCCTGCGTGTCAAGCAGCAATTAGCCGGGAGAATACCATTAGTTTTGTTTCATTCATACGTCAATGATATTAAAATTTTCTGTTCTGCAACTCCCAAAGGCATAAGTTTCACTGTCAATAAAAAAGGACAAGAGATTTCCGACCTTACGGCCAACTACCCCTCCAACTGGGAACCTAGCGTTGAAGCAATATTCATTTTTTCCTATTGTTCAAAAGTACAACAGGCAAGAATTATGACAAATACAGAAACCGGTACGGTAGTCAATCTTCCGAATTTGGGTTGGCTTCATGCTTCTGACCTGACCTTAGAGGAAAACCATATTGATCATATCGACTTCGTAGAAAAAAAATTCTTACTTACATACGAAAGATTGCTATCGGCTGAAGATGTAAAAGGATTATATGACCTGCCTTCGAACGGCTATGGTCTTTGGAAATATGAAGATGAGATTAAAGACCAATCTCCATTTCCTTAGGAACTTCCTTAGAAAGTAGGCTTTATATGGAACTGAAGCGGATAACCCTGAAAAACTCAATCATATGGCAATACAAGCTTATTATCTTTAATGTAGAGCTTGCCATTAGGGTTTGGGCGATACTGGTTGATCCATTCTAATATATCATAATAATCCTTAAGCTCAACATAGTATCGCATGGCCTCTATTAGGTCTTCTTTGTTATATGAACCTAACTACTCTCTTGGTTGATGGATGATATTTTTAATTTAACTTTTGTTGCTGTAAGGTTCTCTATCATTTCTTCTTAACCTCCAATAACAACCAATCATCATCCTGCTCGAATTTCTCTTTATGTACATTCCATCTTGGGGGCAGATTTTCGTTTAAGTTTTTGAGAAATTCTAATAATGGCCGTCTGGGTGGATTGTGTTTTTCACTTTCATCTGAAGGAGACTTGGACCATTTGAACTTTTTGCCAAACTTCGAAAAGCCAAAGCCGTCGAAAAAGTTATCACCTCCAATCAAAGGCATGTACCACAAACTGGGAATGCCTTTGGGATTAGTTTTGACTGGTACTTGCCTTTCCAATTGCACTAACAACCGCATCCCCGTTTTGTCCTTATTTTGCTCGAAGTGACATTTTAAATCTTCCAAAGCAGGGAAAACAACCGGCGTGCTAACAAATAATACAGGTTTATGCTGATTTCTTGCTGTTATTATTTCATGAGGTGTACCGACGCTGTAAATATTAGTGGGGCAATACGCTATTATGAAATCGCTGATATCTACCATCCTCAAATCAATATGCATTGTTTCCCAGAAATTCTGGGCGCATTTGGCTCTGGTTTTTGCATCTTCACGGCCTTCTTCAAACATCCAATTTTCTCTGGTTTTTGTCGAAGCTACATCTTCCCTGCCATATTCATGTAAACCGCGAACCTTTGGCTTTTCCCAAGGATCAAAGACCGTTGCGCCATAAGATTGAAGAAATTGTTTTACACGAACCCGCCAGCCATTTTTCTTTTCCTCAACACGAGAAGCTACAAAATCCATCGGACCGGATAAATATACACGAGCACCATTTAAGTAATTCTTTTTTGTTCTCTTTTTCATTTTTGCTTTGGAATCGTATTAACCAATTCTTTCACCAGTTTTGTATCAACCTCTCCGAACCGTCCGGCTCCGGTACTTTTTCGACAAGCTGCTCCCCGAATGCAAATAACATTTACACCTGCAGCCCAAAGGTCGGGCAGTTCTTCTTTTGTGATACTCCCGGCTAACCACGCCTCAATCTTTCTGTCATGACATTTTTTGACTAATCGCCTAATATCACTAATGGAATAATAATCCATCAGGCCCATTCCGATTGTCTTGTCAAAGGTATCCACAAGCAAACCGTCGGACTTCATATGTTTTGCCAATTCCGGTCCCTGTTTGATTGGGTCGATATACCATTTTGCAAGTCGTTCATCGGCAAAAAGGGCAGGGATACATTGTTTTCTTGGGAACCACGTCTTCACCGTTCTAACAAGTGCAGGTCCGAATTCTTTTGCCTCACCAAGAGACATCTTAGCAAGACCAAGCTTTACGATATCTGCACCAGCCAAAGCTACACCTAAAGCCGCCTGACAGGCACTTGATCGGCCAGTTTGTTCCTCGCCGATATTGGTAGCAACCTTTATTCCTTTGGGGACAGCGCTTCTTACAACTCGAATATTTAAGGGATAAGGTGTTCCTAATGCCGAGGCCGGAAATTCGACATCAGTAATATGGGCCCCGCTTTTTATCGCTGCAAGAGCTTCTTTTTTGCCTCGAATACTTACTAATAATCGCTGTTTTGCTTTTTTCATTTAAAAATCCTTAATTTGTCACCTGTCTATCCATACAACCAATTCTGCACCTGCTGATTGACAGGAAACGCTTGCCCCTAACAACAAAGTATCAAGTTGTTGCAATCTTTTATATTCTTGTATTTTGGGTCTCTGTCGTGTTTCAACTATTCGTGAGTGTTTCGTTCGAGGTTGAAAAACTATTACATGAAATTTTATATTCGTTCCGTGTTGTTCAATTGCTTTGAGCATATCTAGTCGTCCATTTTTCTGTTTTTTCCCATTTTGCCACGTTGCTATTTGGATTTTCCTGTTTATTCTACTTTTCAATTCTTTAAGCAAATTATCCCTATTTAAGTGCCTAATGTTTTTGACAGCTTGACTCACAACAATCTCATAATCTGAAACGGAAACTTCACGAGTTGGGCTCTTGCTATGAGAAGCTTTTATATGAATAAGAGATAAACATGGCACAGGGGTTGATTCATCAAAGTGAATAAAGTCGGCTATTTCCAATGCACCATCGTCGCAAGCCAACCAACCTGTTTTGAGAGTTTTTTGGGTGTAACAAAAAAGAGATTTTTCTGCTCCGATGTTATCTTCGATTGGATTGGACGGTTTTTCTTTATCTATGTCATAGCCATCTAAATCTATACCTTTATAATTTCCGAAAGGAATATCTCTGAAACGAGGCAAAAAGATTTCGCTTTCTGCAATCACATGTCCCGAATCATACCAAACCTTTAACCAGTCTTTGTCGCTTTTAAACATTGCAAGAGCTTCATCAAAAACGTCTTGCTCTCCTGTCTTACTAATTTCTCCTTCGACCTTCCAATCCATTTTAGGCAATTTAGTTAAATCTTTGAAAGAAAATGAAAAGGTGCCAATAACACTGTCTTTCCCGTTTTCCAATAACGAAACCTTAGTTGTGAAATTTAATGAGTTATTCTCCGGTGTTATATCAAAGGTCAGGTTGCTCCATCTCTCAGCTCTCTTTCTTTCATCTGGATCGGTGTCGATTTCTGCGAGTAAAATCGGAGGAATAATTGCAGCCTCATAGGACTTGCCAATACTTTTTAATTCTTCTGCAGAGTTAATACTTGAAGCTAACACGGGTAGTGGATTATCGATTGGTTTTTTAGCTTCTTCTAAAAGATTTAATAGTAGCTCTATGCTTTTGATAAAATCATCCCAGCTTTTTGAGATGCCTGCCCATAATGAGCTTTTTCTTGTGGATATCCCGATAGGGTCATCATAAACATCAGTTGATAACTTACATCGGGCTGCAGTATAGAAAAAGGATTGGTCTCCAAGCGGATCTAAAGCGTATTGCAAATCCATTCCTGTAATAACTTTATTATCAACCTTTGAGGCGACGCGTTTGTGAGTTCCGGACAACCACAATGTCTGCGTTTGCCCCTTAACAAATGCAGAGTTAAGAAACCCACGTGAAATAAGTTTTAAGTATGTAAACTTTTTCTCTTTTTCTTTTTTTTGGTCAACGATGTAATTTCTAATTTTTTCTTTAATTGCCGGATTGGATGTATAAATGACTACATGATTCTTTTTTTTCGCAATTACCACTAACTGATTAATAACATCTTTGATGCTAAAATCTTTACACCATGAGGGCGTTCTTTTGTCGACGTAGGTGAATAGAGAAACTTCCAGATCGTTAGCGATAAACGTATTTCTTGTTTTGATTTTGCCTTCTGACTTTTTTGCTAAAGCCTCTATGTCTGAACGTATTTTTTGTATATTTTTCTCCTTGACCGAACAAAATAGAAAGGATTTGTAAGGTTTTAGCTTTTCTGGTTCCATTGGGTTATCCTAATAGCTACTCAAATTTCTTAGTATATAATGAGATAATATTATTTCCTCTTTGCAACAAATCCGTATAAGTTAATACTTCAATTCCATGTAAGGAATAATTTAACTTTCGTAGGGCTTCTTTTTGCTCTGGTTCATACTGTTCTGATTTTCCGATTAGGATAAAAGCACGAGGTTTTATAATGAACAATTCTTTGCCAATCTCCTTACTGTAATGTCGATTGATTTTTTGTTGTATCTGTAGTTGATTTAATTCAATTTGATGAATGTAATTTACTACCTGACCAATTGCTTTATTAGTGTCAGAAGACCAAACAAAAGATCCTGTATGGCTTGTGTCTTCCTTAATTACATCACTTGTTGGAAGTTTGATTTCAAGAATGTCTAAAAAGCCATCGATCGTTGGAAAAAGAAAATCAGGGATATTATCAAAACCAACCTTTTCCTTTTCGATAGCCATTCCATACTGTATGCCGAAAATCCAATTATTATCATATATCCACTTCTGCCAAGAGTTATTGCCTTTGGTTTCAGAATACTTTTTATCAGATGTTAAGCGGTTCTTTAATTCGTTTAGTTTAGATTGATAGTAGGAAATGCTCGATTCCTTAAGTAAATTCCTAAGCACCTGAACATTTTGTTTCAGTGATTCTTCTTCATTTCGTAAGCCAGCAATCTTTTGTGATGTTTTATTGATAAGTTCTTTCTGGGTTTTCCTGGTTTGTGTTGTTTTATCAATAACCTCAGGCAAATTCCTTCGTATTTGAGCCAGTTGGCCCGCAGATATCTCTTCTCTGGGTGACTTAAAGTCTTTGGGGAAATATGTATGGAGATAAGATAATGAGACATCAAGACCTGTAGCTCTATATAAAGATAAAAAGCGACCTTGGCCTTTGCTTATATAATCTTGATAATTAATAAAATATTGCTGGTTTTGTTTTTTTGTTGGCCCTGACGTTAATACCAATTGGGCTTTTTTCCCCTTACCCTGTATATGTTCAAGCATATGCTTAAAACCCCTTATTGCTCGCCCTGTCCCCAAAAGATCTAAATATTTTATGCCTGCACGATTTTTCTTTTTTTTGAGTGCTTGAAACAGATCATTATTCAAATAAATGGTTACGCCATCAAGTTTGCCAAAACGTTTATTTTTGATGGTTATTTTATATAGTCGGGAGTGTTTTCTCTTTGCCATCTTAGATTCTCACTACTATATCACGATTTATTCTACCATAATCAGCTACTACCCAAAAATATAAAACGTAGTTATAACCCTTATGCATCTGTTTCATTATCACATGACAACCAATGACCAGGCGTGTTTTGTACTTCCCATGTACCATCTTCTGTTTGTCGTAACGGTAGAGGATTTTCTGATGCTTGTATTTCATCCATTTTTAGCCCCTTTCATTTTTAATCCGTGTTAATCATGTTAATCCGTGTCTAACCTTGTATAAAATTGTTAAATTTCATAGTCTTCATTATTGTCTTTCTGTAAAAATTCATCACATTTATCAGTATGTTTTGTAATTGGGCAATTTGTTCCAATATTTAGTGTTACCTCTCTTCGGCAATATCCAGTCTTATCACCTCTTGGATCCCAATATTTGCATTCAGCACAACAATCCATTTTAAGTCCCCTTTCAATATCAACCTCTTTATTTAAAATCAATAAGCAGCCGCATTCTTTGGAAGGCGATTCGCTTTTTCCTATTATGCCCGACAACAGTGTCCAAGCCAACCGACAATCCATCTCCTTCACAATCGTCCGATTTCTCCACAATCCTTTTCTACTGCTAAAAAACAGTACGGTCAACAGTTAATCCGTAATTTATTCAAAAAAGTTTATAGCCTGCTGAAACAAACAAATCCGTATTAAAACCGGCCACGAGCACAAGCGCACAAGAACTTGTGACTTTTGCACTCATAACTTATGCTCTTACAACTTTATGTTACACTTCATATCCTAACTCTCTGAGCACCTGCTCAGTCGGAACTCCTAATTCTTTTTTAATCCGAGCTTCTTCGAGCTTCTCGGTCATGTTCTCAGGCAGCGGGCTGGGGAAGATGACATCGACTTCCCTTTCCGCAGGGCCGCTTTTATAAATGCCGGCGATATCGAGCATCGTCAGCACCATTTTGCAGATTTGCTTTATCCCTTCGCTGTAGGTGAATCTCTTACGCTCGTTCTTCGAAAGCATCCCCATCAGCGTCAGCCTCAAAGCCACGGCGCTTGTAAGATTGCCGAGCCTGTTCTTCAATATTCCCGCCACCAACGGCGTGACCGAACTTACCTTGTCCATGGCCTCGCGTATTTCGGCAATGTGCAGCCCTTCGCTCGGTGTCGCCTCATCGCCACCGAATTCCTCCACGCAGGCATCCGGATTATCCGTGTACCACATCCTGCCGGGAGAAACTGGTTTGTCCTCAAAGCCCTCGATACCCTTACCCAGATACATCTTGAAAGACTGGAACGTGATTCTGCTGGCCCTGTCACTTAGTCTGGTATTCAATTCATCCTGCAACGGTATCAACGGCTCAACGTCACTGCACCCTTCGTAAAAATACGGCTGGGCGATATTCTGGATATGCACCACCGGCAGAAATCCCCACGGCATCAGGCCCTCGGCGACAAGCTGCTTATCTTCATATCTCTGCCAGGCATCGGCGGAGGTTATCTCGGTAACTGCAATAACCTCTCTGGATTCACCTGTGCTCCGGCCGCCGGACAAAACCCTCGACAAGAACGAGCTTTTGCCGGTCAGTGAGTTTTTCTTCTGATAAAAATGCTGCACGTAAAAATTTGTCTTCTTGTAGTCGTTTTCATCCAGAATCGGCAGTGCTCTTGGCGCTTCAATCAGTTCCAGTGCGATTGTTTGAATCAATCGTTGTGCATCTTCAAGGGAGCCGGTTCTGTCGGAACCTTGTGGGTGATTGTGGAAGGAGGAGGAGAGAACTCGTTCGGTGATTTCATTGCCAGGCCTGACGAAGCAATCGACGAAACCGTAAACACTTCCGAGCACTGCCATATCCTGGAGAAAACCTATAGCACCGTTAGCCGAAAACAGTGCCTTTAACAACACTTCAATTTCTGCACTTTTTTGGTCATCGGGTGATTTGGAAACAATATCGATGGGCTTTCCGAACAAAAAATCCACCGCCGCGTTGACTCGCCAGGCGATGTCATTTTCAATTACGACTTCTTTTCGCTGTACGTCTTTGAGGGCCCTCGTGCCGAGCTGTCCTGCATTGCCCGTATGTAAATATCCGGTTATTCGCGAAGGCAGACCGAATTCCTGCGTCTGTAGATAGCACCGGCCCGATTCGGCCAGCCGGGAGTCGCTGATTTCTATTTTTGGATTTGCGTAATAATTCCATAGCTGCTCGAAGTGGGCCTGGATATCTACCCAGCGAGTTTCGATGAGCCAGTCGATGTAATCAGGTTCGAGTGAGCCGTCTTTGAATATGTCGGTATCAAATGCCATTTTTCTGGTTCTCCGATTTCAGTTTTTCTTTCTCGTCGAACAACCTGGGGAGCAGAAAAACGCGCCCCCATAATGGTGGCTACTTGCGCAAACGTGTCGAAAAAAATGGCATTTTTCAAGACGGCCGAAATGCTAACTCTTTGCAGGGTATGAAATAAAAAAAATTTTCAAAATTCGGATTTTTGTTTTTGAATACTTGCGCAAACGTGTCGAAAATCAGGCAATATTTACCGTTCGGAGAGCGTTTTTGTATATAGAATTTCAAACGGTATGACCCCGATTAAAAGTGAACTTTTTAATCTTTTCGGAAAGGAGAAACTCGACATGAAAGACAAGAAATTTACCCGCGGCGTTCCCGTTGTTTTGTTTCTATTTGTCCTTATAATCCTTGCGTTATTTTTGGCCCGGCCGCTTTACAGCAACCAGATAAACGCAAGGCTCTGGCTGATGCAGTTTGAAAACGGCCCGGTTACAGTCACTTTCATTACTGCACCGCCTGATAAGGGCAGGATTATCGAGGCTCGGCTTATAGCCGTAGAAACCTCCGGCCTAGTGTTGAGACTGCCGCAGGAAAGAGACAAATTCTATCCATATTCGAATATGATATCAGTTGACCCGAAGTGAAGATGAATAATAAAGCGAGTTCTTTTACAATCCCGTCTGGGCATCGGTGTCTTCTCTTTGAAGCAACTGGATTATATCGGCTCTGGTGGGCATAGATTCGATTGAGCCGAACTTCGTGCAGGCCAGAGCGCCGGCCGCCGATGCGAATTTGACCGCTCCTCTTACATCGTTCTCGACGGCACAATATGCAGCCAAAGCCCCTGTAAAGGCATCCCCCCTGCCTGTCTGGTCAACCAGCTCAACTTCAAAGGCCGGAATCTGGTCCGCACCATCCCTGTCCACGACCATACAACCGCGTTTTCCCATTGTGATAACCGCATATTTCACACCGCGTGCAACCAAGTCGGAACCAATGAGCTTGGCCTGACGCATTCCCGCTGCCGAATGTTCGGTTATTTCGGCGGCTTCATCGAGGTTTGGGATAAGGATATCGACCGAGAAATATTCCATTGGAAATCCGTCGCTTTCCTGTCCCTTTGGTTCTATCGGTTTTGCGGGATTTAGAATGACCTTGCTGCCGTGCACCTTTGCGCTCCGAATTGCCTCTTTAATTGCATCCTGCGGCAGGCCGCCGTGAATCAAACAGACATCCGCCTCAGAGATTATCTGCTCGGCGGCTTCGATATCTCGCGGGCATAATGCGATATTAGCCCCTGCATAGTAACAATCTGCATTTTCTCCCTCTGCATTGACCAGTGTTACAACTACACCTGTATTTTTTGCCTCTGCTGTGAAGAGATAGTCCGTGTTGACTTTATATTCAGCCAAGCTCGCTTTTGCCAATTGTGCGAACGGATCGCCTCCTATTTTGCTTATCAGATAGACTTCGCATCCGCATAAAGCCGCTTCAACCGCCTGATTTGGTCCCGGACCAATAGCGGCATAAGAAAGTGAATTGCCTATTACGCTCTGACCAGGCGACGGGATTTGTGTACAGCGTATCGCCATATCCACGTATGTCCCGCCTACTACGATTACTTTTGGCGTCCTTCCCGAAAACATTCTCAATCACCTTTACATTGAGGCGACATCTATCATCCATCTTCTACCTATTTGTCCACTATATCGTCCAATAAGCACATTGCAATAACTCTTTACAATAAATTAAAACTTCGAATTTGACCCGCTTGAAAGCTCTTAAGCATTGCCTAAAGACAATGAATTTTTTTAACAGAACAAAAGAAAAAAACACATTTAACGTTTTATAAACGCTCAACATGAAAAAATATTTGTAAAAAAATATAAAAATCACTTGACAACGTTTACTGTACAGTTAATTATAATATTATGTTTGGTATATATAAAAAATACATTTCTATATATATTGATTATGATAAACTACAACATACCACAAGAATCAACGCATAAAACGAGACATCAACGTGAAAATATTGAGCTATTACGTCGCAGGTTGAATCTTCTCGATGGCAAAGATAAGCTCTTGATGCTAATGTACTTCGAGAACGGCAACAGCTGCTATCGAATCGCCAAATTGCTCGGCGTTTGCGAGGCTACAATTACCCGCAGAATTCACAAATTAACCAAACATCTAACCGGCCAGCCCTACCAAACATATCGAAAATACCGTAAAAGGCTAAAACCCGAACAGATTAACATTGCAAGGGATCACTTCTTAATGGCTTTGTCAATCAAGCAGATTGCCACAAAGCGAAAATGCAGCATTTACCGAGTTCGAAACACTCTCAGAGAAATCAGGGCAATTTTCAAAGCAGATTCACCAAATATCCGCCCTGTCATACGCAAAATTAATTCGTTTCCACAAAGCAACAAACCGCAGCACAAGAGAAAAGAGGTCAAAAATGGCAACATACAGCATTTCAAAAAGTTTTCCATGGCAGGGAAAAATCACAGATCGTGTAGCATCAGTCTGCAGAATGTTCGGCCTTACCATCGAAAGGCTGGCCAAGCACAGTCCTGTCCATAGCTGCCGACTGGATATAAATCCCGGTGATATTGTCTATATAACAGGCCCATCGGGTGCCGGCAAAAGCGTGTTGTTAAATGAACTGCAAAAAGTCTTCCCTGAAAGCCAAAGTATCAATCTGGCAGATATCGAATTGCCCAAGGACAAAACGGTAATTGATTGTCTTTTCTATGATGAAATTCTCTCAGCGGACGTCGGTTTACTTACCAGTCTGCAAATGCTCTCGGCCGCTGGTCTGAACGACTGCTTCTGCATCCTGAACCAGCCGGTAAACTTGAGCGAGGGCGAAAAATATCGCTTCCGTCTGGCGATGGCACTGGCAGCTAAAAAGAAATTCGTATTTGCAGACGAATTTTGTTCCGAGTTGGACCGGGTTACAGCGGCATCGGTTTCATACAAAATCCGCAAATTCGCCGAAAAAACCGGCACCACTTTTATCATGGCATCGAGTCACGAGGACATACTGCTGGATTTGGCACCGGACGTGCTTGTCACCAAACACTTTGCAGGTTCGACGGATGTTGTTTATAAAAAATCAGGGAGGTAAAATGCGAACGTGCACCTTATGCAGAAAAGTTCAAATCGTCCCTGGCACATACGCCGACTACAAGCAGCTTGCACAATATCACTATCGTGACAACGGCCCGGGACAATTCACCAGGATTTACGCCCTTCGTGCTCGGTCGGGAATCTCAAATCTGAAATCTCAGATTGCCTGTATCGGCGTGATTGTATATTCAACTGCATCCCTCGGCCAGGAGTTGCGGAACATCGCCACCGACAATTTCTTTATCGGCTACGACAGAAACACACAACTATCACTTCTAAACAAATACGTGCGCAGGATAAGCAGGGTCATAATCGAGCCTCGCTTCCGCAGCCTCGGACTTGCAACAAAGTTGGTTCGTGAGACCATGCCGCTGATGAATGTCCCGATCATTGAGGCCTCCGCTGTGATGGGCAACATCAATCCCTTTTTAGAAAAAGCGGGTATGACGGCATACCACGGGCCAGAAAAGAAGAAGAACATCTGCCTAAAAGAAGCGCTCAGTGCAACAGGAATCGAAGAGAACATGTTCATTGACCCGGCGTCGGTGCAGCGAAGAATCGAGTCACTCGACGATGCACAGGCTGAATTTATCGAAAATGAAATCCGGCGTTTTTTAACCAGCTACGGCGAACTCAGATACAGCTGGCCGACTTTGAAGCGGATGACATTCGTCTTGAACAAGCTGACAACACGGCCGGTCTATTACATCTGGTTCAATCCATTTATAAAAACACACCAATAAATTGGCGGGCTAAATACAAAATAAATGAATGAAAAAAATAATAAAATCCAAAGAATTGACATCGAAAAGCTCATCGACCATCCCGGCAATCCGAACCACATGAGCAGCGGCACATTCGCCAAGCTGGTGCGTAATATCGAGCAGACCGGCAGATACGAACCGATTGTTATTCGTGCTGTGTGCAGCGTGCCGCGTTCTGCTTTAGGAGCCCCAAGGATGGCGTCAAATGACAAGCAAACTAAAAGCTCAAGAAACGATACGAATACGCAGTCCTTGGGACTCCTTACGGAGAACGCAGGACGAGGAACTCAGTACCAGATAATCAACGGCCACCACCGTGTCAAGGCACTCAGGCAGCTTGGATTCAAAACCGCCGATTGTCTAATCTGGGACGTGGACGATAACGAGGCGGACATCCTGCTGGCCACGCTGAATCGGCTGGCCGGCACCGACGAACTCGATAAGAAGCTCGCACTTCTGCGGCGGCTAAGTCACAAGACCAAAACAAGCGAGCTGGCCAAAATCCTGCCGCTAAGAGCAAGACAAATCGAACGGCTCAATAAGCTGAAACCACCCCGTGCTGCGGCCAATATCAAACAAGCGAGCTTTTTAAATCCGCTGACGTTTTTCGTAAACGACAGCCAGTGCGAAACAATTCGGCGTGCGATGTCACTTGCCGCCCCTCACGGCGCAAGTGGCAGCCGAAGCAGGGCCGCCGCTCTGACACGAATCGCAGAGAGTTTCATCAAAACAAACTCTTCGGCTACAACTGAGAATGACAAAAGAAAGACACCCTGCAGCAATTTGAGAACTGAAATTCCAAATTTTAGATTTTCGAATCGAAAATCGAGACAAAACAAACACTAATTCAAACGAAAGGAGCTGAAAATGAAAAAAAGGAAGGAATCTCCATTACACAAAAGATTAATGTCACTTGACACGGACCTGACCACCCTCCGCAGTAGTGCTCATAGGCATTCCCCTGAGACTGCGGAGGACGGGCTGCAGAAGCTGGAAGAGAAATTAAACAGAGAGCTGTTTAATTCAACCCTTGATGACATCGAGAAGATAATCAAGCTTTTCAGAAAAGGTCAGGACGACCCGGCTGCGTCGGAGGTGAGTACCTTTGAATTCATAGAAACTCTGGATTTTTATTTTACCGAACTGATGCGGCTCTGTATCGACGACAAGTACATCAGGGCTATCGAAAGGACGAAGAATATAATCCGCAAAAAAATGAGTGAGTCTTAATAAATGAAAATCAAATACCTCCAGCTTGAAAGTGATGCATTCCTGACGGACCTGGACTTTATCCGGTTCGCACCGGCCGAGCGCGGGCTCTATTGCAGTCTGATTTTCTTCCTGGCCTCCAACGACGGCAAATGTGAGCTCGATCCAGAGGCGCTGAGCAGACTGTGCAACTGCGACAACGTGCAGCAGTTCGAGCAGCTCTGGCAAAAAGTCGCGAAAAAGTTCCAGGTCCGCAACGGCCAGATTAAACATAAACGTGTAACAAAAGAATTAAGAAAAGCCAAAAAGATGTATCAGGCCCGCAGAAAGGCGGGACAAAAAGGTGCCAGAGTGACATGGCAAAGCCATAACAAAGCCGAAGGCACTCCCATAAGGGATGGCCAAGCCCATGCCGAAGCTAAGCGAAGAAAAGGAAACGTAATCGAAAAAGAAAGTAAAGATAACAAATCGAATACGAATTCGAATAATTTATCCTGTTCTTCTTCGAATCCGGTTCGAACTCCCATCCTCCGCAGTCCCTGGGGGATGCCTAATGGCTCTGCTACGGAGGGCGGACGTCTATCGGCCGAAACCCAGAACAAGGCCTTGAACTTCAACCAGGCGCTTATCGGCATCATCCCGCCGAGAAGCCGTTCCGACCGTACGTGCTTCCACAATGTCACTAAGTGGCTGGCCGAAGGCGCCGCCTGCGGGCGGTTTGACAACGATACGTTCGCCATGGTCCTGGATTTTGCAAAGGAAGCAAGAGCAGGCCAAAAGCCGGCAGCGGTTTTTATGGCACTGCTCAAAAAGGAATTGGGGTACAGGAAAACATGAAAAACTTA
Source organism: uncultured Pirellulales bacterium (assembly GCA_964508785.1). GTDB lineage: Bacteria > Planctomycetota > Phycisphaerae > Sedimentisphaerales > Anaerobacaceae > JAFGPS01. Next base: position 16,094 of record CAZDVE010000062.1, read on the forward strand.
AAAGTAAAACCACGACATTATTTAGTCCACAGGATGCCTAACGGCACACCTCAATTTATTGAGGGGTCCACAGACGCACACAATAAGAAACCCGGCTGCCGTAAACTCGGCCGTGACGAGCCGGACCTCGCGTACAAACTCATTCCGCTGACTCAGGGACAGTTTGCCATCGTTGACGCCGACGATTACGAACGGCTGGCACAGCACAAATGGTACGCCAGCGGCAAAAAGGGGCAATACTGTGCTCAAAGAATGGACCATGGTTCGCTTGTCCTGATGTCCCATGAGATAATCGATGTCCCAAAGGGGATGGTTTGCGACCACATTAATCACAATAGGCTGGACAACCGCAAGTGCAACCTGCGAAGCTGCACGTATTCCCAGAATGCACAAAACAGACTGCCAAGAAAGCACTGCTCCAGCAGATACAAGGGCGTAAGCTGGGACAAGAACAATCTCAAATGGAAAGCGACGATTTGTTATCAATACGAACTGATTCACATCGGCTATTACGATTACGAACAGGACGCCGCGATTGCATACGATGACATGGCGATTGAGCTGTTCGGCGAGTTCGCATGTCTGAACTTCCACTGTCGCCCGGAAATCAGACAGTGGATGCAGGATTGTTACCTTTTCCCGCCCTTGTATATTGAGCCCGACGGTTTTGACAGCGAAATTCCTACGCCACAAAATCCACTTATTACCTTGCAAAGATAACGATAATCTGGTATATTGCTTTAAGAAAGGAGCGGCAATGCAGCAAGCCACCAAAACAATAATCAGCAGTGCGACTCTAATATGTTTATCGATTGCAAATGCGAATGCCGATTTTACGTTCGGCCGTGCTGTCAATACTGGGCCGCCTGTCTGCAGCAATTACGACGACAGTAGTCCTTTCATATCGGCCGACGGCCTATCGCTGTATTTCGCATCCAATCGACCCGGCGGTTCCGGTGATTTCGATTTGTGGGTCTCTACGAGGACATCGACTGATGAGCCGTGGTCTGAGCCAGTCAACCTCGGCCAAACAATAAATTCTTCGAGTCTCGAATGGCACCCGAGCCTCACCGCAGACGGTCTGGAATTGTACTTCGACTCCGACCAGCCCGGCGGACAAGGGAGCTGGGACCTGTGGGTCTCAAAGCGTGACAGTATAGAAGATGACTGGGGAACACCGGTAAATCTCGGGCCGCAAATCAATACATCGAATTACGAGGAATCCTCTAACATCTCCGGCGACGGCCTTACGCTGCTTTGGAACGGCGAACGCTCCGGCGGTTTCGGCGACAGCGATATATGGATGACCACCCGCAGCAGCAGACTCGACCCATGGTCCGAGCCGGTCAATATCGGGCCGGACATCAATACCGAGCTTTTGGAATCCAACGCCGTAATTTCCGCCGACGGCTCGGCCATCTTTTTTACTGCTTGGCCATGGCCGGACGGATACGGTGACTTCGATATATGGTTCGCAAAGCGGTCAGGTAAAGACGCCGACTGGAGCGAGCCGTTCAATCTCGGAATGAATGTCAATACCGCCTTCTCGGAGTATTGCCCGAACATTTCAGCCGACGGTTCGACGCTGTACTTTTCCGACTGGCCCACTCAGCGACCGGGCGGAAACGGTGCAGAGGACATCTGGCAGGCGTCCATTGAGCCGGTCGTCGATTTCAACGGCGATGAAAATACAGACACCGATGATTTGCTGATACTGATGGACAACTGGAAAACCCCCTTGTCTTCCGGCGAAGACAGAAAAGGGGGCGATATCGCCCCGCTGCCCTGGGGCGACGGCGTAGTGGATTTTGAAGATTTGAAAGTCTTTATCAAATACTGGGAGCGGGAGAACTTATCTGATGAACCGCAAAGCGAGCAATAGCAGAAAAGAAGGTGAGTTATGAAACAGGCATATTATAAAAAAATCAGATTAATCTTAATCGGATTTGCAGCTGTGATTATCGTAAGTTGTGGAAGCGCAAAGGCTGATTTTACTTTCGTCGAACCAGAAAATCTTGGGCCAATCGTAAACAGCATCTATACAGAAGTTGGACCATCTATCTCTTCTGATGGCTTGTCACTTTACTTTTCTGATCACCACGACCATCCAATCAGGCCCGGTAGTTACGGCGGTAACGACCTGTGGGTAACAACACGAGTAACAACGCAAGACAACTGGAGTGCACCGATAAATCTGGGACCAACTGTCAACGATTCATATCATGATATGGAGCCATGCGTATCAGCAGACGGACTAACTCTCTATTTCAACAGCGACCGACCCGGCGGCTACGGTGACTTCGATATATGGATGACCAGACGCTCAACAAAAGAATCTATCTGGGGAATACCTGTAAATCTTGGACCAGTGATTAACTCTTCGGCTTCAGAGACAGAGCCTTGCATATCAGCTGACGGCCTTACGTTATACTTCGACTCAAACCGAACAGGCAGCCTTGGTGATTATGACCTATACATATCGACCCGTCCGACAAAAGATGACAACTGGCTTGAGCCTGTGAACCTCGGGCAAACCATAAATAGCCAATCTTTTGATCGTGGTGCGAGCATTTCTTCCGATGGGCTGGCGCTCTTCCTTACCTCCGGGCGGTCTTCTAACGGATATTCTTACCTGTGGGTGACTACACGCACGACTGTCTTCGAGCTCTGGGCGACGCCAGTTAATCTCGGACCGATTATCAACCGTACAAGAAACCAGGCCACGGCAAACGTCACTGCAGACGGCCGGACACTGCTGTACACAACAAATTGTCGTGATGGATTCGGTGGTTACGATATCTGGCAGGCATCGATTATCCCTGTTGTTGATTTCAACAGCGATGAAAATATAGACACCGATGATTTGCTGATACTGATGGACAACTGGAATACAAACGAGGCACTCTGTGACATCGGGCCTTTTGCCTGGGGCGACGGCGTGGTGGATATGCAGGATTTGACGGTTTTTATCCGTTACTGGG
>CAZDVE010000063.1:0-18243 GCA_964508785.1 uncultured Pirellulales bacterium
AGCGGTATCTCTGAAGGTTGCCCGGGACTTTTACTAACAAAAAAATTATAAAATGGCTTATGCTATCTATAATCAGCTTTATAAAGTTCTACCTATAAGTGAAGAAATGCTCAGGGATTTTCTTCAACTACAAATGGCTTTGTGTTTAATAAATTCCAAGGACTATGAACAAGCAAGCCAATTATTAGTTCTGATTTCTGAAAGCACTTCACCAATCATCAGAATTATCGCCAACTATCGCCTTAGTCTGCTTGAAATACAGAGAAAACGATATTTAAAAGCCAGAACCAGAGCTTACAAAGCTTTGGCTTTAATTAAGGTCGTTGATTTTGACCATGATTGGGCCCTGGCATTTGAATGCGATTGTTATTTTTTGGCTGCAGAATGTCTGACTCGCTATGTGCTTTCATTAAGTAATTCAGACTCTGACATTCCTGTTTCCTTGTGGAGTGATTCAAAGGTCTCTCTGGAGCCTTTTGCTAATCTCAGTGAGTCACAATTACGCAGAATTTTGCGTTCAGGCTCGGAAAACCTAAATAAAGCACTACTCAATCCCATAATTACCAGGCTTGAAGGCCAAAGTCTCCTGCCTCGATGGTCTGTAACATCCTACGGAGCACCAGTTGAAGAATTGCTGGCAAAATTTGCAGCAACCGCGGAAGTTGATATACGCTGGTCACTTGGAGAAGAAACAAGATTGAATCCACAATCCGATATGATTAGATTTAATCCGGCTACTTTATATCTGCCGAGTACTAACTTTCAACAAGTTGCCTTAATCGCGGCTGGCTGTACCGGGCTATTGGCTCATAACGATGATAATAGCGGCGAAAGACTTGTTACAATATACAATCCTGCTGATTATTCTTCTGTACATGAACATATAAATTTTCTCGGGGAGCATACTGTCTCACTTTGGCGAAAATTCGCTCTTACCTTCAATAGTGATAATCGCTTGGGAAATGCACATTTTGCAATGGGTCTTCTACAATCCCAAACCGACATGGCGGCAGATGCGATTGCAGAATATAAGCTGGTAGCTAATCGTTTTTCACAAACTTCTCTGGCGCCGTACGCCCTGTTAAACTCAAGCAAAATAAAATCCAATTTGCGTGATTACCGAAGTGCCCGGGAAGATTTAAAGCAACTAATTGAACAATATCCGGATATCGATATTTACGGCCAGGCCTATCTGAGCTTAGCCGATGTTACAAAGCAGGCGGGATTGAATGCCGAAGCGGCACAATTCTATTGCAGGATCTATAATTTCGGGCTGTCCACGGATTCTAAAATTGTTTCAGCTCTCGGAGCCGCTGAATCTTTCTACCAGATTGAAGCATACGAAGAAGCTGCGATGTGGCTGACCCGATATATAAATCTTGCCAAAAACGACCATAGTAACGACCTTTATTCCGCCTACTTTCTCCTGGGAAAAACCAACCTGGCATTAGGAAAATACGAGCATGCTTCAGAAGCTTTTCAATACGCCATAACAGAACAGAACTCAAGAGAGCAATATATTGAAGCCGTTAAAGCTTTGGTAAAGGGTCATATAGAGCAGGAAAATTTCATTGAGGCACTTGATGCTTTAGAGAACGCTCGTATGGTTGCTTTATCAGAGCAACAATCCATTGATATGTTACTTCTTAAAAGCGAAATATATCGAATGACGGGACTTGTTGATACAGCCATAGATCTTCTTCGTAATCGAGGTGAATTTGTTACTAATACTAAGCTAAAAATAAAAATAACTTTTGAATTGGCGAAATGCTACGTTGTTAACGAAGAATTGGAATTGGCCCGCAGTCATTTTAGCGAAGTGCTGCGTATGGCTGAGCCCGGGCCTCTTGCAGAAAGAGCAGCTCTCGAATTGGCTGATGTTTGTTTGAGACTCGAACAAAGTTCTCAATCCATATCTGTCTGTTTACAACTCCTGGATATGGATATTTCCGATCAAATTAAACAGAGAACACTCAAAATGCTGGCAGAAGCATACAATCAACAAAAAGATTATGACAAGGCGGTGCTGGCTTTATCGGGTCAATGGCAATAAAAATGAAAAATAAAAGCTCAAAATACGCTTATAGCTCAGGTCTTACATCTTTCGGATTGAAGTACGTGTTTTGCATTTATTGCCTTATGTTATTGCCTTTTGATCTTTTAACATTTGTAACGGGAACCGTCTCTGCGAATTCCAATGAACTGATTGAATACAAACTACCTCAGGACAGTTCAAACGTCCCAAGTGAATCGGGCAATCAGATCAGACTTAGATTATTGAAATCTGATATCACTGCTGTCAAAGATGAAAAAGACCCGAAAGTTAAAACCGATCTAAATCGACTAATTGAGCAAATTCGCGCTGTTGAAATTAGACCACAACAAGCCCCTGAGACCGTTGCTGCTCCAGTGGCATTACCAACAACTGAGCCTAATAACACTTCTGTAAATATAACCGTGCCAAAGAAAGAAAAAAAAGAAGATGCCGAAGAAATTGAGTCGAAACCAACACATACATCAATTACCGAAAAAACGTTACAAATACTCAGAAGCCTGACTCAAAATCCTGAAAAAATAGACAATTGCTTTGAATTGGGCGAGATTTTATTTACCAACGGAAGCCTAAAAGAAGCTGCCGTATTCTATCAGGAAGCCCTCATGTGCACAGATCCGAATGACCCGGTCATGGCTACTGACAGAGCCTGGCTTTTATTCCAAATAGGCAACTGTTTGAGGAATGAAGACATGGATGAGGCAGCGAAAACGTACAGGCAACTAATTATGGAATATCCTAATTCACTGTGGTCGGAATTAGCTCAGGTTCAAAGTCAATTCATAGCCTGGTACCAGACAAATGAACCACAAAAATTAACATCAAAAAATGAACAATGAAATATAAGGACAAAATTGAATTATTCATCAGAGAAATTTGATTATGCAACATGATAAAATTGATAAAAAAGATAAAACAAATATAAATACAGAAAATTTAGCGAACGTATTAATCGCTGATTGCGACCCCGAGTCGACTCGACTTATGCTTGCCATACTGGCTCGAAAAGGAATACGAGGGCACATTGTTGATAATGAAAAAAGCGTGATAGATTTTATCAATAAGGGCTCATGCGATCTTCTTTTTAGCAGTGACACAATATGTAAAAAAGGCAAGGCAAATAAACATCAGGATTTCCATGAATTGATTAGAACAATAAAGACTAATTGCCCGGAATTGCCTGTTATTATGATGGCACAGGCCGAACAACAAAATTCACAGAACCAACAACTGATTGTCGAAAGGGCGGTCTGGGCAATTCGTCATGGCTGTCATGATTTCCTTATCAAGCCTCTCGACGAGAAAAAAGTGGAAGAGCTGTTGGATACTTATCTTCCTAACCACAGTTATTCATCGATAGTATCGGCTCATGAAGGAACACGATGTCTGTACCAGATTGTGGGCAGAAGCACAAAGCTGATTCAAACCGTTGGCATAGCCAAAAAAATCGCCCCAACCACAGCTCCGGTATTAGTCAGTGGTGAAAGTGGTACCGGAAAAGAATTGATCGCCTATTTGATCCACCACAAAAGCAGAAGATCCGACGGCACATATATTAGAATCAATTGTGCGGCTTTAAGCGAATCACTCCTGGAAAGTGAGTTATTCGGCCATGAGAAAGGCGCTTTCACCGGTGCTTATACTCAACGAAAAGGCAGATTCGAAATGGCACACAGCGGAACCCTGCTCCTGGATGAAATCACTGAAACACCTATCAGATTTCAAGCAAAACTACTGCGAGTACTTGAGCAGCAGGATTTTGAACGCGTTGGTGGAAATGAAAGTGTCAGAGTAGATGTCCGCATAATAAGCACAACGAATAAAGATCTGCTACATGAAGTCCAGCAGGGAAAATTCCGTCAGGATCTTTACTATCGTCTAAGCGCGGTCAGGCTTACTCTCTGTCCTCTAAGAGAGCGTACGGATGACTTGTCCGACCTTGTCTGGTATTTTGTCAACATGTACTCCAGAGAAGTGCAACGTCACATTACTGAACTTGATCCGGCAATGATGGACATTTTTGCAAAATACCATTGGCCCGGTAATGTACGTCAATTGAGAAATGTTGTAAGGACATCACTAATGCTGGGAGTCGGAAACGTCTTGTCATTAGCCGATGTCTCATGGCTGTTTGACGAATTGCAACCTTTACCTCAATTAGCTAATGATTCAACTTACAACGACACATCGCAGGCTTCTACTGAAAGTCCTGAACATAGTACTGTTAATACAAACAGCAATTTTAGACTGGGCGGACTGCCTCTTGAGCACATTGAAAGAAGAGCTATTCTGGAGACCTTACATCAGACAGGAGGCAACCAGACAAAAGCTGCAAAAGTCTTAGGAATTAGTGACAGAACATTACGAGACAGAATACATCGGTATCGAAAGGAAGGCTGCCTGCAGCCGGCATAACATAGCCTTTACAGAAATAATGAGGCATATATATGGCAGATAATGAAGAGACAAAACAACAAGAGCAGAAAGAAGAATCAAAGGCAGAAAAAGAAAAAAAGAAGTCTTTAATCAGTCGGTTACTTCCATTTGTAATAATAGTAATCGTAATGGGTATTTGCGCCAGTGCTGGTTTTGGGCTTGGCCGATTTTTAGGTGGTTCCGGTTCGCCATCTGAACTTAATTCAGAGGCAAATGAATTGGACACGGCAGATGATATCCTTGCGGATATTGTTTCCGGAGATAGTTCTGGAGAATCCTGGTATTATAATTTAGAGCCTATAATCGCAAATTTAAATGAGCCCAACATCACACGTTACGTAAGCGCCACTTTAACTTTCGAGATGAGCCCCAGCCTGGATGAAAAGAAAGGCAGGAAGTTTCTTGATGAGAAAATACCTATTATCGTAAACTGGCTAACCATTTATCTTTCGGGCCTTGGTCTTGACGATATCAGAGGTGATAAGAATCTGATGACCATTAAATCAAATATACGAGATTCACTTAATGAAAAACTTTTTCCTGATTCCAAACCCCAAATCAAAGATGTTTTGATTCAGAAGTTCCCGGTCCAATGAGCAATAGCATTAAGAACAATTTAACAAAACCGAAGATACAACAGCTACTTGCTGCTGTTGGTACAGCGCCGGCAGAAGATAACTCAAATATTGAAGCTGAAGAACACAACTGGTCTGTGCCTCACTACTTTAGTAATAAACAACTTACAAAACTCTCCGACTTTACAGAACAATTGGCAAAATCAATAGCAGAAAAATTTGTTGACTCTTGTCGTTCTCAGTTCGAGGTTACAATCGACCCGATTACTCAATCCTTTGCAGATGAATTCGTTAAAAAAACCACAAATGAAGAACAAAATGTTTTTTACTTGCCGTTTGGTTCAAACCAGGAGAATCAATTTGGGCTCCTCTGTATACCTGAGCAAACTGCAATTTTATGGTCAAAACTATTGCTTGGTGATACTGAAGCGGAAGAGAATGCAGATAGGAAATTATCAGAATTAGAAAAGTCACTCCTTTTAGACCTAGCTTCTGCCGTGATTAAAGCATTTTCAGATCTCTATACGACCTGTGACCTTCAACCGGCAGGCGGTATAGAATATGAGCGATGTCCGCTTGAATTTCAGGGTACGGAAGAACTGTGTCAGATTTCACTTAATATCAAAAAAACCGATACAGAGAACAACACAACGGCTTATTTTTTAATTCCTTGCAGCAAACTGGAAACCATGGCTGGCAAAATAACTGAATCCAAAAGTCAGACTTCCCCCGAGGATATCTCCAAAATGATTCTTGAACACCTTGAAAAAACAAGAATTAGTGTTACGGTCCAACTGGCTTCTGTTGAACTTAGCTTTGAGGAAATGATGGATTTACAGGCCGATGATATAGTTCTGTTAGACAAGAAAGTTAATGAACCGTTAGAAATTGTGGTCGAAGAACGGACGGTATGCTACGGTTGGCCTGCACAATCAGCCGGCAAGTATGCTGTCACAATTTCAACAACAGCATTTTGAAATATAGTAAATCCAAACATGGTTTTGTCGAGTAGAAGGAAATAATATGGCAAATGAAGCCCAGGCAGTTAAAGAAGACGCCACAGAAAAACAGGATGATTCAAAGAAGCAGGCACAATCAGCAGAATTTCCTGAAACCGCTGAAAATGAGGTCTCAGGTCCCGGTGGAAGTGTCGACATTCTACTGGATATGAATGTCCCAATTACAGTGATTATTGGTCAAACGGATATAACTGTCCGAAGGCTTTTGCATCTTGGCCCAGGGTCGGTATTGAAGCTCAACAAGCCAATAAATGAGCCCATAGATTTGTATTTAAGTGATACAAAGTTCGCTACCGGAAACGTAGTAGTAGTGGACGAATGCTTTGCCATAAAAATAAAGCAGATTCATGGAGTCGCTGATTCTGCTGATAAAACCAACGAGTCCTGAATTTAAGGAAGAAGAATCGTAATGGCAGGTTCTGGACAATTAAAACCAGCGGGATCACAAGGATCGAATACCTTTATTACGCCTTTGGTGTCCTATAGTAATTATATTTTGGCTTTTGGACTGGTAACGGTCCTTGGAACTCTTATAATCCCTCTTCCCACACAAATTCTGGACATGCTTTTGGCCTGCAGCATATCACTGGCTGTCGCCGTTCTCATTGTCACTCTGTCATCAAAGGAGGCATTAGAGCTTTCTACTTTTCCTTCATTGCTTCTTTTTGTAACTCTTTTTCGTCTTTCACTAAATGTTGCTTCAACCAGATTAATACTCTTACAGGGGGATGCAGGGAAGATTATTGAAACCTTCGGAGGTTTCGTTGCAGGCGGCAGTTTCGTAGTTGGATTGGTAATTTTTCTAATCCTTGTTGTAATTCAGTTCATAGTAATCACAAAAGGTGCCGAGCGAATAAGCGAAGTTTCTGCTCGTTTTACACTTGATGCTATGCCCGGCAAGCAAATGGCTATAGATGCGGACCTTAACGCAGGAACAATAACCGAAACACAGGCAAATGAACGCAGAGCAAAAATCGTTAAGGAAAGCGAGTTCTATGGAGCCATGGACGGAGCCAGTAAATTTATTCGGGGCGACGCCAAGGCAGGATTGATAATCACCGCTGTTAATATAGTTGGTGGTATAGCTATGGGTTATTCACGTGGTATGAATATTACCGGTGCCTTACGAACTTATTCTATACTTTCCATCGGTGACGGTCTTGTTAGTCAGATACCTTCTGTAATAATTGCAGTAAGCTCTGGATTTTTAGTGACCAAAATATCGTCGCGCTACAGCGTAGGTCAGGATTTATCAAGGCAGTTCTTCAAATCCAGCCAGCCATTAGTCATAGCATCCTTCATTATCATTGCTTTAGCTCTCGTACCGGGCTTACCTAAAATACCTTTTTTGTCATTAGGGATTGGGACCGCCATCTTTGCAAGAACAATAGCCCAACTTGAAAAAGGTCACAAGGAAAAACACGGAGCCACTCCACAACCGAAGACCGATAAGCAACCCATTGAAGAGTTATTGGATGTCGACCGGATTTCCGTCCAGGTAGGCGTGCGTTTAATCAATATGGTGGACCCTCGTAAGGGAAGTACGATTTTCGACCGTATCGGGGCTTTGCGGAGAAAATTCGCTCAACAACAAGGTATAATTATACCCCTTGTTCGATTGCGTGACAATATTACACTTGAACCGTCAGCTTACGAGATAAGGATTGCAGAACTACCCGTTGCAAGCGGCAGATTGGAACCTGAAATGTTTCTCGCTATGGATCCCGGAACCGTACAAACAAAAATTGAGGGCATTGAAACCACAGAACCTGTTTATGGATTACCCGCCTTATGGATATCACCGGCTAAAAGGGAAAAGGCGGAGCTTAACGGATATACAGTGATCGATCCGGAATCAGTTTTTATCACACACCTATCTGAAGTATTACGAGAACATGCAGATGATTTATTAACCCGTGAAGATGTACAGCTTCTTGTTGACAGACTTCGAAAAAGCCAGCCGTCACTTGTAGGAGAAGTCGTTGGGCCGGACAAAGATGTGCCTATCGGACTGCTCCAGCGTATCCTTAAAAATCTAATTAAGGATGGAATACCTATTCGCGAATTAACCGCTATTCTCGAATCTTTGGGAGAACATGCTTCTAAAACAAAAAATCCCGCGGTCCTGACAGAAATGGTTCGCAAACGTCTCAGCAGAACGATTACTGAAATATATAAAGACCAAACCGGCAAAATAATAGCCATAACTCTTGATCCTACACTTGAACATCAGATGGTTGCAACACTGCAACAGGAAAAAGATGGAATGACTCTGGCCTTACCTACAGAGACAGCAATGGACATAAGTAGAAAGACTGCTCAGACATGGAAGTCTGTGATGGACACTGGAAGAGATAAGGTAGTTTTATTGTGTGATTCGAGAATACGCTCACCACTTGCATTAATGTTATCACGAACTGTCTCAATGTTACCCGTTGTGGCCTACGACGAAATTGTTCTTGGAACCGAGGTTGAACCGATAGATACCATATCCGTCAGCCTGATTGAACCAAGAGAGAATGCAGATCATGAACTTGCTATGGTATCTAAGTAATCAATTTTTGAAATATGAGGTAAATATGCCGCTACATGTTCGCTCAATTGCAGTAAGCATCTCAGTGATATCCTTTTTTGGTCTGAGTATAGTAGGGTGGATCAGCAATCTTTCGCCTTTTGTTTGCTGTAAGCGTGCCGTTATTGGATCTTTGCTTGTATACATTGCCAGTTCCATTGTCGTAAAAGTTATAAACGCAATATTGATAGATGCATTCATTTTAAATCAGATGAGCAAGCAAGAAGATTCCAAATTCCCTACAACACATAAAATGAGGACTGGAGATATCGGCAGTGACCGTCATAACTGAAAAAAATCGCAAGGAAAAAAAGTATCTAAATGGTGTCGCACTGCGCGCATATTCAGACCAAAAATTGTCTGTCGATTGTGAAGTTACCAATGAGCGAATAACCGAATTTTTACCTATGGTTCATAAAATTGTCGGGCAGGTGATTACATATTTGAAACCACCATTATCATTTGAAGATATGGTTTCAGCAGGTACTGTCGGGCTTGTAAGAGCCGCTCGTGATTTTGATCCCTCTCAACGTGCTGAATTTAAAACCTATGCCTATATTCGAATCAAGGGGGCCATTCTCGATGAGCTCAGAGGCTGGTCTTTTGTGCCTGCAAATTTGAGCAAACGGTTGCGCGATGCCCAGTTTCTTAGTCAAAAAATCACTGAGAAGACAGGTACTACACCTACTGACGTAGAATTAGCCGAAGAACTTGGAATCACTGTGGATGAACTCGCAGAATTGTTTGAAAACGCCCGTGCACAACATTTCGTTTCACTTGATGGCTTTGAGGAGGATGCACCTGCGCTTGGTAATCTTTTAGCAGCAGACAGAGCATATACTCCGGACGAGCAAATCGAACAGAAAGAACTCATCAACAAGTTAGCTGAAGCGATACAACAGCTGCCGGAAAAGCACAGACAGATCATTCTTCTTTATTATCAACAACACCTGACTATGAAGCAGATTGCCGAGATATTGGAAATAACTGAATCGCGTGTTAGTCAATTACATGCAAGTGCTTTATTTAATTTATCTGTAAAATTGAGGCATTGGAACGATGGCAGATTTTGATTCGAATATGATAAAGCCTGTCGAAGGTTTACAAAATATAACTGGTTTAGCTCCAACCAGACGCAGAGAGCAAAGAAGCCGCCGACAGCAGTTAAAGGAAGAAAATGAAAACAACGAAGAACAGCAATCGGACGAATCAGCAGATGAAAAAAATCATAAAAATCTTCAGGAAGAACAGCATGTAAATAAAAATGTTTCGGGTAATAAAATTGATTATCAAGCCTGAAAAACAACAATTGAAAGGATTAGAATACCAAATGGAGAAAAAAACAGGACAAGTTTTAAAAAGCGATAAAATTAAACTCGAAGGCCAGTTCCATCTCAATGCCTCACAAGCTCAGTCTCAGTCAAACAAACCGCGACAAAATAATCCTACTCGAGCTACACCACAGGTTCGTATCCTGGAGAATAATCCGGAATATGCAGTCATAAGTATAACCTGCTCATGCGGCACGGAAACTTCAATAAGATGCGATTATGCAGAAACTCAAGAGATGGAAAATCAAAACAATTAAAAAGAATTGAATGGAATCCTTTAATAAATGCTTATGAATTTAATCGACATGGAGGTAAAAACAATGCAAATCAACAAAAAAATAATCTGCTCATTGCTTTTATTAATTTCGATATGTCTTTTACAGAGTTGCACAACCAATCAAAATCCTGATGAATTGTACGTCCATCAAGACTTGACGGAAATGTTACAAGATGATTCGCTCTCAAGAAGGTTCCAGGAATCTTCCACACAAGGTCCAACCGTAGTAGAATCTGCAATAGAATTGTCAGAAAAATATGCCAGACTTTCTGATGAAGCATCTGTATTGCGCCAGCAAAACCAAGATTTGGTAGCTCAGAGCAAAAAGTTTAAGGAGCAGGTCGTTGCTATTGAGAAACAACTAAAACAAACACAAAAAGAACTAAGCGAGGCCAATGAGATTCTAATCGAAATGCGTATAGAATTAAACAGCTGGAAAAGGGATGTGCTTGGATTCCGTAACGAAATGCGCAACGCCGAAACAGCCCAACTGGAAGCACTGCTTAAGATACTCCATGTTCTTGGTGGAGAGTATAACACAGAAACAGCTCAAGGTGAGACTTTAGGCTCAACAGTTGCATCGCTCAATCCGTCCGGCTAGTCCAGATTATAAAGAATTCTTGTTGAGGTAATCTTAATGAATAATAGGATAATATCATTATCGCAATACATATACCGGCGAATACCCTTTATACTTGTATTGGCTATTGTTATTCTGCCAGGTTGCACAACTGATCAAACCTTTATGCCGGCAGCAAATTTCTATTACCATAATCCGAATAAAGACTTAACAACAATTGGCAGAGTGGCTGTTGTAGAACTCAATAACGATTCAAGTTACCCTCAAATGTCATCCGAGATAACCGAGACCCTGTTCCAAGCACTGCAAAAACAACAGGTTTTTAGTCTAACTATTGTTCGTCAACATGATCCTTCGTGGCGTAGTTTACAACTGGAATCGGAATCAACATATACACTCGATCAGATGCAGTCTATTCGCAAGACATTGAAATGCAATGGAGTATTGATTGGAACTATCACTGAATTCAGACCTCACCCTCATATGGTTATCGGGCTACGTTTAAAATTGCTGGATTTGAGGGATGGTTCGTTATTATGGGCCCTCGAGCAGGTATGGGATATTGATGATAAAAAAACCGAGTATCGCATTGAAAAATATTATCAATCCCAAAAAAGAACGGATTCAATCTCATTACAGGGCCATTTGGCATCAGTAAGCCCGCTTGAATTTATCAAATTTGTATGTTATGAGGCTGCCAGAACACTGTAAGGGCCTTTAAAACATTAATAAAACAGACGAGATTTCAAAAAAACCTAAAGTTGTATTAAAAAAGAACGAAAATAAAGTTAAAATAATGAATTGTTAAAAAGAATATTAAAACAATGATAGATAAAATAGAACCAAATCAACCTCTGGTTGAATCAGGAATATCATCGAAGCAGTCGAACACCAACAATGCTGTCCCAAATAACAATATGGATGCATCTGTACATGTCGACTATGCTTCTCTCATTAACATGGCAATGCGACTGCCTCAATCGGATCCCCAGCACATCGAAAAGGCACGCGAGATCTTACTGACCGGCCAGCTTGATACTACAGAAAACATTTACGAAGCCGCTGAGAATATCGCGAAATACGGCATATAAAAATTTACAGTATTCAGCCATGTATAATGTAAAGGGAAAAAAACTACTTTGATGTATTATTCTTATTCAACGTTATACCTCTTATAATTTTGTCCGGACCCATACCTAATCCGTGGCCGGCTGCAATATGGACAAATAAAAGAATTGTAATGAATCCACCGGAAGAAAAAATTGAAACCTCAATAAAGGCAAAATTCAAAAAGCTTTGGATATATTATATCTGGCAAAGTGCACTGGCGAGCATTTCTATTTTTGCCATTGTTCTTGCTCTTGGCAAGGATAAGATGGTTTTAATCAGTGCAATGGGTGCCACAGCTTTCATTGTCTTCGCAATGCCTAAAACAGCTTCGGCACAAACAAAAAATGTTATTGGAGGACATTTAGTAGGTCTGACCATAGGTTCTATATTTTATTACATTCCTATTATACCATATTATATTGCATATCCTCTTGCCGTAGGAATTGCTATCTTCGTTATGGTAGCTTTGGACTTTGAACATCCACCTGCAGCGGCTACTGCTTTGGCTGTCGTAATAAATGAAGTTTCCTTTGAAGTATTTATTATGATAACGATTAGTACATTGATACTTTCCCAATGCCGTTATTATCTTAGGCATTACTTAAAAGATTTGATTTAAATTTCCTGTCTGATTCGAGAGTTTATTGTATATAAGTGTAAAAAAAACGAAGATCAGATATAAAAATCAAGAATCCGAGCCATGAAAGTGCTATTGTCAGATATTTTTATTATACGTAACTGCTTTGAATAGATATAGTGCCCGGAAAAGGTTTTGTTTGAATTGAAGCGCATGTCATCTGGGTAATACACTTCCGGTGATAACTCAAATAGATTATTATCCCTTAGAGATACCGACTTGACAATTTTACACGAAACAGTTTTCCTCATCTAACCTCTCCGATTAGAATTATTTTATCAAATTTCAGGATTAAAATCAAGAGCAATTTAGCGGGTCGATTTGGGGGCTTTACCGAATCCGAAGTATAATGTTTAGTAAGGCGATATTATAGGTAGTAAGAAATTTTACTGGTTTATTTTCATATCTATAGATAAGATATTTTAAGAATTGGGCTTAGGAATGTACAAATGCAGATTATTGTAAAATGCCCCCATTGTAATCACACCTGGATGCTCAAAGGTAGTGCCGCCGATAGGAGGATAACCTGCCGCAAGTGCGGTACGCTATTTAAAGTTCCCAAGCTGGACGAAGTACCCAAAGCAAGCAAAATAATAAAACAGGCAAAGGGAGATATCTATGTGGATGAGACTGGTAAAACTTTCGGTTGATATTTTTGACGCAAGTACCTGACAATACCAATTTTTTAGTTTCTACGGTAGGGGCAGACCGATTTACAAAAATCTTCAATCAATGAATCAGTTTCTTCAAAGCATGACTCAATTAACTCGTCAATATGTGCTGTGGCTACACAAATAGAAGTGTCTGCTGCCCCATAATAGACCTTAACTTCTCCATCATCCTCAACAATAGCGCCGCTGGCAAAGACTACATTACCAACATCGCCTATTCGCTCGTACTCTTCTCTCGGTGAAAGGACCGGATTAAGACAGCGTCCGATTACCTTAGAGGGATCCTCCAGATCAAGCATAACAGTACCAATCCGATAGATAGGACCGGCAGAAGTCATCTTAAAGCCGTGGTATATTTCCAACCAGCCGCAGTCGGTTCTGATAGGCGGAACAGAGGCGCCAATGCGTGTTGAATCCCAACATCGAGGTCTTGGAGAAATAATTAATTCGCTACGTCCCCAGTTTTTCAAATCAGGTGAATAAGAGATCCATATACTCCCAATGCCGTTGCCGATAGGGCGATCCAACCGAGCATAGTAACCATTGATTTTTTTCGGAAAAAGGACACCGTCTTTATTTCCGGGTCCGGAAATTAAAGCAATCCGTTCAAATTTTTCAAAATCATCTGTCCGAGCCAGTGCTATTCGATGTCCGTATCCAGACGCGGCTGTGTACATAATATAATACCATCCATCAATGAATGTTAACCGCGGGTCCTCAAGTCCATTCTCCTCCCACATCGCAAAAGGTCCATCTCTGGCAGGAAGCATACAAGGCTGGTCATCCACATTGAAGTTCAATCCATCTTCACTTCGTGCCAGACAAAAAAATGAGTATCCCTGCTGGCCTTCAACACGTAATAAAAGCAAATATGTATCACCGAACTTTACAGGAGTACCGTTAAAAACAGTGTTGTTCTGCAACGGTACGTTATCATAGGTGATAATGGGATTATGTTCCCATCGGCGCAACAAGTCTCGTCCTCGTTTTACTATCATAACTAATATTACTCCCGGCTCTCCTGGCATATTTGAATAATCTCGTCAATAGCAGCAATACCCAAACAGATACAGCTATCAGATGCACCGTAATATATTTTTACCTGTCCAGCTTCTTCTAATAAGGCACCACAAGAGAAAACTATATTTGCAACGTCACCGATGCGTTCATATTTTTCACGAGGGGCTAATATTGGAATATTTGAGCGTCCTAATACGCGAGAAGGGTTATTACCATCAAGTATTGCCGCCCCAAGACGAACCAAAGGTCCAGCGGACGTATCTTTTTCGCCGTAATAAATAAGCAACCAACCCTGCTCGATCTCTATTGGCGGACCGGCAGCACCAACCCGGTGTGAATCCCAGTATCCGCCTCTCGGTGTGAGAACAACCGTGGACGAGCCCCAATGAATCAGATCATTGGAGTAGCTAATCCAGATGCTATCACCATCTGATGGGCGTTCCAGCACTGCATAATAACCTTCAAATGACCTTGTGAATAAGCAGGCACTTTTAGTGTCCGGTTCAGAAATGAATTGCATTCTCTCAACCGTCTGAAAATCATTTGTTCGAGCCAATCCTATCCGTCTGCCATATTCACTCTCAGCTAAGTATGTAATGTAGTATTTCGAGCCGATTTGAGTTATACGTGGATCAAAAATACCAAACGTTTCATATCGAGCAAATGGTTCTTCCCTGGAAGCGACCATGAACGGCTCGGGCTCAATGATAAATCCATATCCATCTGTGCTATGGGCCATATATATACAACCTGATCCTTCAAGCGTTTCGACAGTTAACAGCAGAAGATATTTATCATAAAAACGTATCACACCAGCATTCCATATATCACTGCAATCCAGAGGCAGGTCATGAATCGAAATCAATGGATTATACTTATAGCGTTGAACTACATCTTGACCGGTTTTGTGAGCTATTCGATACATTGATTAATTCCATCCAGTCTCATTTATTTGCTATATCCGCCTTCTTGTCTTCCGAGAGACTCATTATCGGTTCCTTGGATTGTTCTATGCCGAGTGCTTTTTCGATTCTTGACATTCTTTCACAAAGCTCCGTTAGCCTGACGTCAATTGAATCAATTTTTCCCGCGATACTACTAATATCTCTGTCAATACTAATTAAATTCTTATCAACCAGGTCCATATACCGTTCCATCAATCGTTCATAAGCATCTAAAACACGGACGGCATCGGTTCTGTATCCAGGCATAGTAATCTGAGGCTGGACCTCATAAGTTCTTTGACTACCCTGAATTGATGTGAAAGACCAGACTGCTATTGTTCCGGCAATAACAGTTAGAGTAATTAGTAAGAGATTCCTTTTCTGTATCATTAGACTAACCCCAAAGTACCTTTTCATGTTTATCGGCACAAAAGGCTGATAAACTATTGGAGGTTCAGAAAAAAAAATATTAAAAAAAAGAAAGATACAGCAAAAAGAAGTGGGCGCTAAACCGTCAAAAAGTAGTTCCGATAAATCGTTGACATACAGTATAGCTTCAAGGATTCATAGTTAAAATCACACTACAGCCCCGAGACATTCAATAATCTGCTCCAGATAAATTTCTGCATAACAAATTGACGTGTCGGCTGCACCATAATAAACCTTAAGCTTATCATCCTCACAAAGCAGACCGCAACTAAAGACAACATTTCCAAAAAACCCACTGCATTCATAATCTGACTGTGGTTCAAGGATTGGTTTCTCCGTTCTTGCGATTACTCTCCAAGGCTCTCGGCTATCCAACAACACAGCACCAAGACAATAATGATTATTCAGGTCAACTCCGTGATAAATCTCCAGCCATCCTTGTTCGATTCTGAAAGGCGCAGCACCGGCACCTATTTTAACTTCGTCCCAGTAGCCAAAGCGAGGCTCCATTAAGCAACGATGGTTACCCCAATATAACAGGTCTGATGATTCCGCAATCCACATCCACTGTTTCTTAAATAAACTTGAAGCAGGCCTATGCAGAGAATAATACTTCCCTTCTATTCTCTCGGGAAAAATCACTACATCCTTGTTGTCCGGGCAGAATATAATCCCATGACGATGAAAGGAGCTGAAATCCCTTGTTGAGATAAGGGAGGTTGTAACTCCCATAGAACAAACTGCAACATAGCTGACGTAGTATGTACCATCAAGAAGAGTGATTCTTGGATCTTCGAGGCCAAAAGTCTCGTATTCACTCGCCGGTAAAATTGAAGGCGCATCTTCAATATTGAAATTAGTACCGTCTTTACTGCGGGTAAGCCTCAAATGGGAAATTGATGTCAAAAAAGTTTGCTTAGGTGTTATTATCAGCCTCGGATCGGTATAATCATTATCAGGATCATCTTTTGAAAATTCTTTTATGACAAACTCATTAGCATTAATATCATAAACAGCATTTAATAAAATATCAGGATGGTTATTTATCGGTCTTTCTGCTACTCGAAGTAGCAGAATTATCTCATTACCAAGACGAGCGACGCCGGCATTAAATACACCTATTACCTCAAAATCATCCCTGGTAGGTTTAACATCTTTAGGTTCAATAAGCGGATTTTGCGATGAACGAATGACTCTCAATTTTCGACTCCTTCTGTCTTTGATTTTCAAACAAGAGCACCCATACTGATAATAAGTAATAATAATGACTTACAATAAAGCCAGCAAGGAATTCTATAAGAAGATTGATATATCTTTTATTCAAACTGATACGATTATGTTATCGGACGCATTTAATAACAATCTTCTATTTGTTCCGCTGGAGTCACAAGGCATGTTGTGGTCCATTCCATAAGAATAGCTGGAAAGAAGCTACAGTATACAAACTTGAACACAATAAAAAAGAAAACTTCTTTGTTTTATATTTCAGACAATAATTATTTGACAAATTAGCTAACTGCAAATCTGGTTATTGTAATAGTTCCTTCTCCGTAGAAAGACCGGCTTGAGGTGAGTTGACCAACAATCTCCAGCGATTTTGGACCATAACCAGGTATAGCATCCATCATCGTAATCGCATCAAAAACAGCAATGACTTCCGTCTTGCCATTTTTCTCCTTCACAATTTGTTCGCATGCAGGGATGTTAGCCGGGTGCAGTATTAAAGGCTCGTCTTTAACATCACCTGGATAAATACCTTTTGGTAATTCCAACACAATCATTATGTTTGTTATTGTACCGCCTCGTCTAATTGTATCGGGGGACTATCTGCAACTTACCTTTTATTAATGTGACTTTGTTAGTAACAACAACATTTTTCGCTGTTATTGGTGGCGTTTCGTTGCTGTTGATAGTGACAAAATTGGTTATATTCGTGCCTGGAGCTACATTTGTATTTACCTGTGCAACTAACTGCAATTCAATCGCTGATTCAAGCGCCAAAGACGGCAAGAACCATGTATAAGTGTGCCTATCAGGATCATACTCCCCGGAGACCTCGTTACCGTCAGCCGATACAAAGCTTACTTCATCCGGCAGGATATCGACAACTGTAACATCCGTTACCTCGTTGGTAAAATCATTGCTGTCAACTTTTATTATATAAGTAACGATATCGTTCGGGTCGATACTTTCAAGTTCATCGGCAGAATTCTCGATATCTTTACTAATATTCAGGTTAAGGTCGCTTGTAATTACAGTCAGCCCCTCCCAGTTGTCGGGATTTGTAAAAGACCAAGTCTCCACTGTAATCCTCCCATGGATTACTTTCACCGATTATTGCACATTGACCGCCTCCTTCATTTTCTTACCTCCTCCCCCCTTTAGCGAATAGGAAAATGCCTTTTTTGATATTGAGGATATAAATGTATCAAATTATAGCGAGTTATGTCAATAAAAATACTGTGGATATGTTATAAACACTGGCTTTAATGATATAGTTAACGCTATTTTGATATGTTCCTGCTTTTTTCCTTGATTTATTCGGCAGGTGTAGGTGAAGCGGCGAGCCAGTTGCCGGGGTCATTGCCG
>CAZDVE010000064.1:0-15423 GCA_964508785.1 uncultured Pirellulales bacterium
GCGCGATTGATTTGAGTACTACCGGTGCAGGCAATGCAGCGATAGTCAACGCCACAGGCATCAATCTTGCTGCTTCGAATATCGGCGGCAATCTCGATGTTACCGCCACTACCGGCGATATAACCGACAGCGGGATTGTTACGGTCGGCGGCACCGGCAGCTTTGCCACCGGCAATGCGGATGATGATATCGACCTGGATACCCTTGCGGTGACCGGCGCGATTGATTTGAGTACTACCGGTGCAGGCAATGCAGCGATAGTCAACGCCACAGGCATCAATCTTGCTGCTTCGAATATCGGCGGCAATCTCGATGTTACCGCCACTACCGGCGATATAACCGACAGCGGGATTGTTACGGTCGGCGGTACCGGCAGCTTTGCGACCGGCAATGCAGATGATGACATCGACCTCGATACCCTTGCGGTGACAGGCGCTATCGATTTAAGTACCGCCGGTACCGGCAACGCTGCTATTGTCAACGCTACCGGCATAGATCTTGCTGCTTCGAATATCGGCGGTAATCTCGATGTGACCGCCACTACCGGCGATATAACCGACAGCGGGATTGTTACGGTCGGCGGTACGGCCGACTTTGCAACCGGCAATGCGGATGATGATATCGACCTGGATACCCTTGCGGTGACCGGCTCAATAGGCCTGAGCACCGCCGGTACCGGCAACGCTGCTATTGTCAATGCTACAGGCATTGACCTTGCTGCTTCGAATGTAGGCGGTAATCTCGATGTGACCGCTACCACCGGAGCTATAACCGATTCCGGAGCCGTTTCTATAGGGGGGGTATCGAACTTTATAGCCAATGGTACAGGTGGAAGTATTAATCTTAATACCTTACAGGCCGATAGCACAGTAACATTGAATACAGTGGGCAATGCGGCTGTTACCAACGACACGGCATTGCAACTTGCTGCCTCCAATGTGGGTGGCACATTAAATCTCGCGACGACCACGGGAAATCTTCAAATTAACGATTCTCTCTCGCCAGGAGGGGCTTTGACCGCTCATGCCGGCACTAACGGTATAGGGGATATTACTTTTGGAGCCGGTATTACTCTTGACGCTCCGACCATATATTTACGAGCAGGCAACGGGTCGGGTGGTGCTTCAGGTGCCGTGGTTGATCTGACAAGCAACACACCCACGATTGTGACCAATACGCTCACAGTACGACAGGATGGGCAAATGGGCAATTCCGGCACTCCCTGGAATCCGAATGTGATTAATAATGCCACTATCGACTTAGTGCTGCAGTCGGATGAAAATTCAATCTATACTACCATCGCTGACCAATGGAAATCCATAACTGCTAATGCGAATGGTAATATAGAGTTGTGGGGCGACGGCAATGTAAACATAGCATCAGCGGGCTTATCGTCTTCGGCAGGAGGTGTCAAAATAGTTTCCAACACCGGTACAATTTCCACACCCGGTGCCGGTGGAGATCTTGATGCACCTATATCCGGCTACTCGAACCAAAGCGGTGGTATCGGAGTCGGACTACCCCTTGATGACGGACAGAAGGCGGCGATTGTGATTTCAAGTAGTGAAAACCTGACGTTGGGTGTGAATGCGACACTGAGTGCCGACGGCATATATGATCCTACTAATCCCAGTAATGATGACCGCGTCAGTGTCGGTTTTACTTCTTCGGCCACTGATACCGAGGATTCTATAGATGTTGCAATATATATAGGAAGCACAACTGTGCCGAAAGTCGAAGTCAATTCAATGGTCACGAATATTGGATCTAATGGGGCGATGGTTATTGACGCATCCGACACCGTTAGATTTGGAGACACATTTAAGAATTCGGCTTTTAGCGTGTCACACTGGCTGGAAGTTGTGTCGCGAGAAAGTGCTACTTTGCAGGAAGTCATAAATGGTGGCGGTGACTTTACACCACCTCGTCTGCCTTATGCGAGCAATCCAGGGGAGGTAAGAACATGGTTTGATGGAACATACGTGTTACGAGGGGGATTACCCTCTGCGGGGATTGTTGCATTGACCAATCCTGTAGCGCTTGTACCACCGCAGCCTTTGGCACTAAAGATACGCAGCAAAGTTGAAGGCCGGGATGTTGTAGAGCAGGATATTGATGTGTTGATGCAGTTATTGAATGAATTGGGAATTGGATTTCAGCCTTATGTGACGAATGCTTATGAAGGATTGCTCAGCACAGACCTGCGTCTTTACAATACGGCGGAGAAATTACAGGCATTGATACCGGTTCTTCAAGATTCGGACGGCACTCTGGTTGCCGGAATGCGGGCGTCTGTTGCAAAGTTCTTCCCGGCACTTGATGACCTGACGGAAGAGCAGGTGACTTTATTTAGCCGGGAGCTGGAGAATCATAAAGGCGATGGAAGCGAATATGACCTTGCCGGACAGTACATGTCGGTTTTAACTGAATATGTCGATATTCTGTGCACAGAAATCGGATGGTCGAAGGAAAAGTCTGTGGAATTTGTCATGGAAAAGTATGTTCCGAGCTTAACGAAAGGTGATAAGACAAGTATTACCGTCGTTCAAAGGTATCTACAGAGAAGTACTTTGAATCCGAACGGTACGGTAAAAATAGCAACTGCTCCTGCAAATAAAGGAAGTGTTGATTAATGACTGATAAGCTAAAAGAGCTGAATCGAAGTCTGGCGGATATTTCGACATGGTTGGATATTGAAAAAGTCCCCTGGGTAATTGCCGGTCCCTGCAGTGCCGAATCCGAGCAGCAGGTCATATCGATTGCAGGGGAACTGGCGGATTCCGACCACGTGAAGATATTCCGCGCCGGTATATGGAAGCCTCGCACGCGTCCGGACAGCTTCGAAGGCGTCGGCAGTATCGGTCTTAAGTGGCTCAAGGCCGTCAAGGCAGAAACTTCACTGATGACAACAACCGAAGTGGCAAACGCAAGGCATGTCGAACTCTGTCTAAAGAATGATGTCGACATCCTCTGGATTGGAGCACGGACGACCGTAAATCCCTTTGTTGTTCAGGAAATTGCCGATGCACTCGAAGGAGTTGATGTACCCGTACTTGTAAAGAATCCGGTTAATGCCGAACTTGGTCTTTGGTTGGGAGCTATTGAGAGACTTTATCATGCAGGTATAAAAAAACTTGCCGCCGTACACAGAGGTTTTTCGACCTATGACAAAACGCAGTACCGTAATCATCCACATTGGGAGATTCCGATTGAATTAGAGAGGTTGCTGCCGAACCTGCCTTTGATTTGCGACCCAAGTCACATAACCGGCGACCGGACTCTCATTGAGCCTGTTTCTCAGATGGCTTTGGACCTCGGCATAAAGGGATTGATGATAGAAACACATACCGAGCCCGACAAAGCGCTGAGCGATTCTAAGCAGCAAATAACTCCTGATGTATTATTTGAGATACTCGGCAGGCTCAGGACGCCGGATGAAGTGCCGACAGATGAACAGCTCAAGGCGCAAATTGCACGTCTGCGTACTGCAATCAGCCAGGTGGATATTAAAATTATACGAGACATCGCAGAAAGAATGAAATTGGTCGAGCAAATCGGTGGAATCAAACATGAGCACAATATCCAGGTTTTACAGCTTGGTCGATGGGAAAGCCTGCTTAAGGACCACATCGAAAGGGCGGAGAAAATCGGTTTGAACGGCGAATTTGTTAAAGCAGTATTCGAGCTGATTCATACCCAGGCGGTGGAAAAACAATTGTAGTATTCAGCACGGCATAAGATGAGAATATCGACAAGATATTAATATCCGAACATGTCTTATAGTTAAGCTCTCTGTCTTCTTTATGGAATTTGGCCTTGTTCTTCTTTCACTTATAGTCATCTACCAGTTCGAACATGTCGATAATTTTTTCGAGTGCATCATAAGGAGTCGTCCCGACGTCCACCGTCAGCATGTCGTCTTTATTAATGACGGTAGTCACGCGTCCATCGGCAAACAGGATATTACTGGCTGCTTTTTTATGGTTTGTTCTGGTCTTTACCTGGAACGCCGCCAGTGAATGGTGCGCCAGAAATTGCACATCCGATACCAGAGCCGCAATGGGACGTCCCTTGCTGTTCCTGCCAAGGTCACTCAGTTTGATATGGAATTTATCCGGTGTGCCGCTAAGCAATGCCACCGATGCATGACGATAGTAATAGTCGCTTTGTGCCTGGGCAGTTCCGACTCGCGAGAGTTGTACCTCCGCCTCGGAAGGCTGGTCGGCCCCCGGACAAAACAGCACCTTGGATTGGTCTGATAGATAATTGTCCAACATTAGTCCCAGACCCACGGGAGCGCCGTCTTCCAGTGACAGTAGGCTGGTCACGTTACCGGTTACGGTATAAAAATTCGAGCCTGTGATTGGACGGCCTTCCGGGCCGAAGGGGATAGTATTATCATAGTCCTCTGCATAGATATGGATTGCTACACCTATCTGACGCAGATTCGCTGCGCATGCCGCACGACGGGCCCGCCGTCTGGCTTGAGAAAGCACCGGCATCAGTATCGCCATTAGCAGCGATATAACCGCTATTACAACCAGAAGCTCGATAAGAGTAAAACCACATCGCTGGATATTGTCACAGATTTTAGCTCTGCGTAACGAGGGCATTTCACTTACCGGGCATGGGATTGTCTTTAGCTGCCTGTGCCTGTTGTGCATTTGCGACATATCTATTCCTTTTTTGCCATTATGAAATCTTCAGATGTAAGTGACTGGCCGAGTCGTACATTGTCCAGGTCCCAGTACCCGCCGGCCGCACCTGCCGAGCGCATGGCAATCCCGATGGGCTTTCCCACCCAGGGGTCATTGGCATCTACTGGTGGCAGATATACCGAGAAATCCCGAAGGAACCTGGAAGAAAGGCCTGTCGCCGGAACGATTTCTTTTACGATATCAACAGGTTCATTACCGTCACGAAAATAGAACGCAAGTTCGAGGTTATCAACCGGCTCCGTCATTGACGGAGGGAATCTCATGGATGTTCCAACGCCCACGGTCAGACGGTATGTTGAGCCCGGGCTATAAGAAACGCTCAAATCCTGCTCCAGTCCGTTGCCTTTTTGAGAACCCAGAAAAACCAGTTGCTTACCATCGGCATTGTTCATGTGGTCTTCACTGCCGACCGGGGTGTTCAGGAACACGCCGGTATTGGCGCTGGCAAAGACATCGAGGTCCAGCTCTGTCCACATCTCTATTACGGGCGAGGCCGGGTAGCCTTCAGGATCTACTACAGGTAATTCGAATGAGGCGTTTGCGACAGGTAGTGACACCGGGTAGAATTCCTCCAGGCGAACATTGTCCAGGTCCCAGAATCCCCCGGATTGGCCGGCGGCTCGTATTGCAATTCCGATAGGGTGGTCTATCCACAGAGCTTCGGGCATGACGGTCGGCAAA
Source organism: uncultured Pirellulales bacterium (assembly GCA_964508785.1). Lineage (GTDB taxonomy): Bacteria > Planctomycetota > Phycisphaerae > Sedimentisphaerales > Anaerobacaceae > JAFGPS01. The sequence continues at coordinate 5,400 of CAZDVE010000064.1, forward strand.
TGTACCGATATATCTTCAAGAACTGTAGAAGACTTATCCGTGGCCGGTATCGTTTCCTGTACGATGTCTATTGGCTCGTTACCATTATAATAATAGAGCGCCAGTTCGAGGTTATCAACCGGCTCCACAACAGATGGAGAGGACATACCGGAAATAGCTACCCCGATGGTCAGGCGATAACCAGTGCCGAGCTGATAGCGGGCTTCGAGGTCTTGTTTGAGTGCATTACCTTCCTGAGAGCCGAGGAAGGCAAGCTGGTTACCGTCGGCGTTGGTTGTATGGTTGGGATTGTTCGCAGATGTATTTAGAAATACACCGGTATTCGTGCCGGATATGTTATCGATATCCAGTTCTGTCCACAAATCCACAGCGGGTATGGTATCTGAAGTGTTTGAATCTATAAGGGGTGATTCGAAAGAAGCGTTTTCGATAAATATTGACGCCGAGACTGATTCCTCTAAACGAACATTGTCAATGTCCCAGAATCCTCCGGCCTCTCCGGTCGCACGAATAGCTATTCCAATAGACATGCCCGCCCATGAGTCGCTGGAATTTATTCTCGGCAGATACACAGAGAAATCCTGCAACTGCGTAGATGATAAACCTTCGGTATCAATGGTCCTGGAGACAATGTCCAGATGTTCGTTAGGATCGTTCGGATCACAGTAGTAAAGAGCCAGCTCGATTGGTTCTTCAGATGACGGCGGGAATAGGCTGGAGATTCCTATCGCAACGCTCAGGCGATATTCGCAGCCGGACTTATATACAGCAGTAAGATTCTGCTCCAGAGCGTTGCCTGTTTGTGAACCCAGAAAAGCAAGCTGGTTACCATCGGCGTTTGCAATGTGGTCGGGGCTGCCCGCTGGAGTATTTGGGAAAACGCCGGTATTAGCACTGGATAGTATATCGAGGTCTGTCTCTATCCAGCCGTCCACGTAAGGCAATGCCTTGAAGGCGTTTGGATCTACAACCGGCAACTCGAATGAGGCGTTCTCAATTGAAATCGAGGCCGATTTAACAGGTACAGCAGCCCATAAGCACGATATTAATGCGATATTTAAAAAAAAGATGCAATTTCTCATTCACTTTCTCCTCTTGTTTTTGCTGGGACAATCATGCGGTTACTTGATTAGATAGTAATCGTTCAGATATACATTGAATCATGCGATTGCTCGGCTTTCCAGAAAATATTTTAACCGGCCTGTACAGTTTAAGGGGGCCTTATGAAATTACTGCTCATTACTAAATTTTGTTCATTTTTGCTGGAATATAAGCAAAATAATACTCAATTAATATGTATATCCGACATTTTGTTTCAGTCAGCCGAGCCGAAACGGCTGAGAAGTTTCCAGCCGGCCGGCAGCAGGGCGGCGGCCAATCCGATTTTGACTAAGTCACCGGCAATAAAAGGATACAGGCCCGCTGCCAGCGCACTTTTGAAGCCGACCAATAGGGAAAGCCAGAGCAAACCAAAAGTGTAAATCAGCAGGTTACCAATAATCATCGCAAGAATGGTGGTGACAACATGCCGGTCCCATCCCCTCTGCGCCAGAAACCCGGTAACCAGAGCGGCGGCTACAAAGCCGTAGAGAAATCCGCCGGTCGGCCCGAACAATACCGCCAATCCGCCTTGGCCGTGTGAAAATACCGGTAATCCCGCCGCACCTTCAATCAGGTATGCAACAACAGTCAGGCTGCCATACCGTGCTCCGAACAATGCACCTATCATCAGCACGGCGAAAGTCTGCATCGTAAATGGCACAGGCCAGCCGACGGCGATTTGGGCGCTCAGGCCGATTAGCAGTGAGCCGCCGAGAATCAGTGAAATATCGTATAAGCAGGCCCGCGTCTTCTCAAAGGGGCGCCAAATATCAGCTATCGTTGCATTAATTTTCATTTTTTATCCGAATCATCAGTTTCGAACCACTATTCACTTAACACGAAAAATGCCGAAGGAGGGAGTCGAACCCTCACCCTGTTGCCAGGACGGGATTTTGAATCCCGCGCGTCTGCCGGTTCCGCCACTTCGGCTAAATCGAATCGACAGACTATTATTCAAGTACTGCAAAACTTTGTCAACTAAATTTGCAGCACTCTTTAGAACTGCTATTGTTTGGTTTTTGCCTTTTAGACTCGCTGATTTCGACACGTTTGCGCAAGTATTTGGAAACTAAAATCGAAAAATTGAAAATTTTTTTAATTCATTTCATACATGTTGTTTGCGCTCCCGGCTCTGTCTGAAAATACGCTTTTTTTCGACACGTTTGCTCAAGTAGCCACCATTATGGGGGCGTGTTTTTTTCTTCCGACCCCCGGACAGGATATTGCAATGCTGCAAACACCGGGAAAAAGACAATGCTGCAACTGTTACTATTCACGCAGAATAAAGTGCGATTTAGTTTGCATTAAGAATCCTCCTGCTGTTGATACTAAGACCGGCCTTGCCCGCTGGCCCATTGTCGGGCAGGTTGATTTCTGCGGCTGCTTTCGCTTTGGCCGGGCCGAGCATATAGACGACAGTCACCGGCTGAAAAGCGAGCTGCCCATCTATATAGACAGATTCGGCGATTACTGCAAAATCCCGCTGACCCAGGGCCGGTACGCGAAAGTTGACCCGGAAGATTACATCTGGCTGTCGCAGTTTCGATGGCATTGCAAGAGCAACATGAAAACCATCTATGCCGTGCGGACTGTTACAATTGCAGGTAAATCTAAAAGAATTTTCATGCACCGTCTGATTGCAGATACGCCCGCACATCTGGTCTGTGACCATATCAACCATGACGGCCTGGACAATCGCAAAGAAAATCTTCGCAACTGCACCATCCGGCAGAACAATGCCAACAGCCGGGCCGCCCAGACCTCCACATCGAAATACAAAGGTGTTTCATGGAACCGCCGACGCGGTAAATGGGTCGCCTACATAAAAAAAGACGGCAGGCAGAGATTCCTCGGCTCTTTTACCGACCAAACGCAGGCGGCAAAGTCTTACGATGACGCCGCAAAGAAACTTCACGGCCGTTTCGCTTCCCTCAATTTCCCGGAATAAAAAATATTTATGTGAACTTGTTTGAATATATAGGACTATATTAGTCTTACAAAGGCAATATATTTTATGTTGAAGTTGAAAAACCAATAATTTGAAAGGATTCTTATCATGAACGCAGCAATTCTTAAAATCACGTTAATTCTGGTGTTTTTGGCTCTTGTGCTCGCTGGATGCGGGCATTGCACCAAAGAAGAGATGTCTATGTCGAAGGAAGTCAAAAGCTGGGAGAGTACTCCAGCCGGTGTGTATGTGCCGAGATACTAAGGTCCGGGCCGGATTATGATTATCTGAAAAGCTCCGGGGATAAGTTGTCTTCGGTGCATTCAGCACGGCGTGCAGGATTTTACACAACTTAGTAATCGATAAAGACAATGTCTTCGGGGATGGCGACGACGTCGCGGTGTCCGGCGCCGAGGGTGGTGCGTATCTCGGAGCTGTGTTTGCCTGCCAGGGCTTTTAGCTGGCTGCTGCCGATACTGGTGACGGCCTTGGCGTTTTCGTTGTCCTCGGGACTCCGCCGTAAGGTGTCCCTCACGGGACTTACGGAGAGCATCACAACGTCACCGGCCTTGAATGTCCCTTTAATATCAACTACACCGCTTGGTAGAAGGCTCTTGCGTTTTTTTATAGCCTGCAGAGCGCCTTCGTCGATAACGATAGTTCCTGCTGCAGAGCTGTTGAGAATCCAGCGCGAGCGGTTGGACAGCTTTCGTCTGGGCATGAAGATAGTGCCGATTTCCTCACCTTTGATAATACGTCCAATGACGTTTTTCGCTCTGCCGTTTGCCAGAACGATTCTGCAGCCTGCGTTCGAGGCGATTTTCGCAGCTTCCAGTTTTGTCTTCATACCGCCTGTCCCGTGCGTACTGCCCTTGCCGCCGGCGCTTCGAATAAGACTGTCGGTAATCTCGAAAACGGTCCGTATCGGCTTAGCGTCGGAAAATTTCTGCGGATTCCTGTCGTAAAGGGCGTCGATATCACTGAGCATAATCAGGAGGTCCGCGTCGATTTTACTGGCGACCAGAGCACTGAGCTTATCGTTATCGCCGAAGGCCGAGCCTATCTCGGCGGTGCTGACGCTGTCGTTCTCGTTCAGAATCGGCACGACGGAGAGCTTGAGCAGCGTCTCGATGGAATTGCGAAGGTTCAGGTAGGTCTTCCTGTTGCTTAGCACCTCGGCGGTCATCAGGACCTGGGCGACGGTGACGCCGTAACGCAGGAACGATTTTCGATACTCGGCCATAAGCAACGGCTGGCCGATGGCCGCGCAGGCCTGCCGCATTTTGATATTCTTTACGCCGGCCGTTTCAAGCTGGCCCGCTCCCATACCGATTGCACCGGAAGAGATAATCACAACCTGCCTGCCGTCCGCCATCAGGGTGTTGACCTGACCGGCGATTGTTCGCACGTAACCGGCATCGACACCGCCTTTTTTGGTAAGGATGTTCGTGCCGATTTTTATTACAATTCGTTTGGCTTTACTAAAATCACGCATTTTCCTGTGTCCGGCTAGTCTGCGGCGTAACCGCATGTTAAGCTCATCTTTCGCTGTTCGGTGTCTATGATATGCAGCCGTCGGTATATAGTCAATGGTATTTACCCCGTGAGATGTCCACCCTCCGCAGTAGCTATGCTACGGAGGACGGGGCAGCCTTTGGCTTATCTAGCGTAAGGCATGGCCAAGTTCATCACGGGGTGAATCCCCATTACCTGTCATTCCGAGCGCAGCGCAGCGAAGTCGAGGAATCTGATAAAAATAATCCTCCAATCGGCCACCAAATATTCCAATTTGGAATATCCAAAAAATGCTACCTTTAGGCTGTCGACCAATAAGCGTCAATCCATAAAATTCGTTAAAGGAGATTAAACCATGGATGACATTAACAAAGAAGTTGGTTTGAACATCAGAAAGCTAAGAGAGCAAAAGGGAATCTCGCAGGAAAAACTCGCCGAGCTGGCCGGTCTTCACAGAACCTATATCGGCCAAATCGAAAGAAATGAAAAGAACATCGGCCTAAAAAACCTCGGAAAAATCGCAAAAGCTTTGAAAGTAAACGCAAGGGATTTGCTGTGACAGTTGCATTAGAGAAAAAAACAGCCAAGCCCTTTCTTAAATGGGCAGGTGGAAAGGGTCAGCTTATTGAAGAAATTAAAAGGCGGTTACCTCCAGAATTGGAAACGGGCCAAATTGATAAATATGTTGAGCCGTTTGTTGGAGGGGGGGCGGTCTTTTTTCATATTGCTCTGAGATATCCAAAGCTCAAACATTTTTATTTATTGGATATAAACCAAGTCTTAATTAAATGCTACAAAACTATTAGGAATAATCCTACAAATTTGATTTCCGAATTAAAAATACTTGAAACAGAATATCTCAAGCGAGATGAAACTCAACGAGAGGAATTCTATTACCAAGTTCGTGGAGAATTTAACAAATACCGAGGTTCGGCAAGATTAATCTTCCTAAACAAAACATGCTACAACGGTCTTTATCGAGTTAACCGGAGTAACAAGTTTAACGTTCCTTTTGGTAGGTATAAGAATCCTTGCATCTGCGATGAAAAAAACCTAAACGCTGTATCTAAGATTCTAAGAAAGGCCGAAATAATTTGTAGTGACTTTGAAGAAAGTGACAAATTTATAGATGAGAAATCGTTTGTTTATTTTGATCCACCATATAGGCCAATAAGTGCAACTGCAAGTTTTACTTCCTATTCCAAAGAAGACTTTAACGAGAGCGAACAGATCAGACTTTCCAATTTTTGCCGACACATAGATGACAAAGGCTCAAAATTCCTTCTAAGTAATTCTGATCCCAAAAATGAAAATCCAAATGACACCTTCTTCGAAAGACATTACAGAGGTTTCACAATCGAAAAAGTTAAAGCCACAAGAGTAATAAATTGCAAAGGATCAAATCGCGGCGAAATTAACGAACTTTTAATAACAAATTATTAGTTTCGATAGGAGATAAAAGTGGCAAACAGTGAGTCTTGGGAAAAAATATTTAGTGATTATAATATATATGATCACAATTTCGACTATGCCCCATTTCCTATAACAGCTAATCAAATTAAAAAATCCTGCCAAGACTTCACAGCGGTAGGGCAAAAAGAAGTAAGAATTCTATGCAAGCAAGATAGTAGAGAAAATAGACCGCAAGTTTTTATCGAAAGAGGTCTTTTTCTTCTACCAGTTAGAAATGGAAAGTATGTTATTGTAAAAGGCGAAGGATACGTAGATATACCTGAAATTCAAACAACAAGTGAGGTGTATCTATCAAAACTTAATTTCCATTTAGATACTTCTTTTATCGGAAATTCTGAGATGCAACATGTAGATTTTGCATATGCTTGCAGTCTAATTAGAACTTTCATGGAAGACGATTCTTTGGTTCTAACTATTAGGGGCAGGAAATTTACTCCTAAATTTGCATTCAATATAGGCCCGCACGTAATACAAGTAGAAAGTGTCCAAACAGAAGTGGATGCCGGATATGAAGGTCATACTCAGGTTGTCTTGATAGAAGCAAAAAATTCAGCAAAAAGAAATACAATAATACGACAATTATATTATCCCTTTAGACAATGGCAATCACACACAAAAAAGATTGTCGTTACATTGTTCTTTGAGAAAGATAGAGATACATATTCTATTTGGAATTTTGAATTCAAGAATGCCGAAGATTACAACAGCATTGAACTTGTAAAATCTGCAAAATATAAAATTAATTCAAAATGACAACTTTAGATAATTATTCACCTGAATATACGACGGTCTGGTCATTTCCGGAGCGAGGGGCGTGGGCGACGCACAAATCCGACTATCGCGGCAACTTCGCGCCGCAGATAGCCCGCAATATTATCGAGATGTACAGCAGCAAAGGGGATTGCCTGCTCGACCCTATGGTCGGGGCCGGGACGACGCTCATCGAGGCCAAACTGCTGGTGAGGGACGCCGTCGGAGTTGATATCAACCCCGATGCAGTCAAACTCTCGGCCGAAGCAATTCGATTCAAACATACCCCCGCAAGCCGTCAGCAGGTAAAGTTAGGCGATGCGAGGGACTTATCGTTCCTGGAAGACAATTCAATCGATTTGGTCCTGACTCATCCGCCTTATATGAATATAATTAAATACTCGGACGGCAAAATAGAAGGGGACCTGTCCAATATCGGAAGCCTGCCGAAATTCTGCGATGAAATAGAGAAAATCGCAGGCGAGCTTCTGCGAGTGCTCCGGCCGGACAGGTACTGCGCGATACTCATCGGCGATACCCGCAAAGGCAGGCATTTTGTGCCGTTGGCTTTTAATGTAATGCAGCGGTTCCTGAAGGCCGGATTTGTGCTAAAGGAGGACATTATCAAAATCCAGCATAACTGCACGATGACCGAGCGGTGGCGGCCGAAGGCAATCCAGGGCCGGTTCTATCTGATTATGCACGAGCATTTATTCGTCTTTCGCAAGCCTAAGCCGGACGAAGACCTCTCCCGTATCCGCTACAGCGCACTTTAAGGTGTCCGGTACTTTTTTCCTTTGCCAACAAAACTCTACCTATAAATAAATCAAATAACCGTCTTGTTTAATGCATGAACTTATAAAAGGTTACTTTTAAATGAACTCAAAAATTCCCTCACCGGCTGCTTATTTTTATAAAAAACTTACTACAAAGCTCGTAGTCCTTTTGACTAATCAAAAGGACTATGAACCTGTTTACTCCATCGTTGGTATTTGGTTTTTCTGCAAAATACTATTCACTAACGACTATTCACTATGCGGAATAGTTCGCAGTTTGTCGTTCCTTGTCCCTTGGTATCTCAAACCTTATCTCTGTCAAACAATCTCAATTACCGTCTTTCTTATAAAAAAGTATCATACAAAGCTCGTAGTCCTTTTGACTAATCAAAAGGACTACGAGCCTGTTATATAAGGATTTGTTATCGATTTGCTGGTTTATTCAAATTCGTCGCTTCATATAGATTCGCTTCTTTATATAGATTGATTTTTGAGCAGGATTGATGTAAATTTGTTTGGTGTGGGAATTGTGTGAAAAGGGGCATGGAACCTGGAATGACACAAGCCTGGGTTGAGTTAGGCTTTGGTTTGGAACCGGTTGTGATGTATGTTCAAAAAGAAATTTTGAATGATTTTCCCGTTGATTTCCAAAAATTGTATGACAGAGCAAATATGAGATTTTGGAATAATGATTTGAATCTTCGGCATAAATCAATCAACGACAGGCAGAACACAATATTTTGACTTCGCAGGATGCGATGTACTACTCTGCGAAGTACGCTTCGGTCCTCTGTAATAGGAAACAGGGGAGGAAAGAAAGAATCACGAGTTTCGCACCAAACCTATGGATTCCTTAATAAAAACATATCGCACTGCGAAAAAAAAATGTGGTTTATCATACCCAACCTTTTATTGAACTTTCTTCTTATAATCTTTTTTCTTATAAAAGATCTTAATCGATAAATCTTCTAACTGACTACTTACATTTAAAAGTATCATACAAAGCTCGTAGTCCTTTTAATTAGTCAAAAGGACTACGAGCCTGTTATATAAGGATTTGTTATCGATTCGCTTCTCAATATAGATTGATTTCTGCACGTGGCTGATGTGGATTTGATTGTTGGAATGATATTAGGATACTATGAGGATACTAGGGATAGCCACCTATTTGATTATGCACGAGCATTTGTTCGTCTTTCGCAAGCCTAAGCCCGATGAGGATTTGAAAAAATTTAAATTTAGCCTTTATTGAATTGATATAACATGTTGTTCCATTCATTACCTCCACTAAACATTCTCAGTGAGTCCTTTTTCCAATAAAGAGACTTATCTAACAGATATCCCAAGTGACTACTAATATTGAAAAAGTCTCACACAAAGCTCGTAGTCCTTTTAATTAGTCAAAAGGACTATGAGCCTGTTATTTAAGGATTTGTTATCGATTTGCTGGTTTATTCAAATTCGTCGCTTCATATAGATTCGCTTCTTTATATAGATTGATTTTTGAGCAGGATTGATGTAAATTTGTTTGGTGTGGGAATTGTGTGAAAAGGGGCATGGAACCTGGAATGACACAAGCCTGGGTTGAGTTAGGCTTTGGTTTGGAACCGGTTGTGATGTATGTTCAAAAAGAAATTTTGAATGATTTTCCCGTTGATTTCCAAAAATTGTATGACAGAGCAAATATGAGATTTTGGAATAATGATTTGAATCTTCGGCATAAATCAATCAACGACAGGCAGAACACAATATTTTGACTTCGCAGGATGCGATGTACTACTCTGCGAAGTACGCTTCGGTCCTCTGTAATAGGAAACAGGGGAGGAAAGAAAGAATCACGAGTTTCGCACCAAACCTATGGATTCCTTAATAAAAACATATCGCACTGCGAAAAAAAAATGTGGTTTATCATACCCAACCTTTTATTGAACTTTCTTCTTATAATCTTTTTTCTTATAAAAGATCTTAATCGATAAATCTTCTAACTGACTACTTACATTTAAAAGTATCATACAAAGCTCGTAGTCCTTTTAATTAGTCAAAAGGACTACGAGCCTGTTATATAAGGATTTGTTATCGATTCGCTTCTCAATATAGATTGATTTCTGCACGTGGCTGATGTGGATTTGATTGTTGGAATGATATTAGGATACTATGAGGATACTAGGGATAGCCACCTATTTGATTATGCACGAGCATTTGTTCGTCTTTCGCAAGCCTAAGCCCGATGAGGATTTGAAAAAATTTAAATTTAGCCTTTATTGAATTGATATAACATGTTGTTCCATTCATTACCTCCACTAAACATTCTCAGTGAGTCCTTTTTCCAATAAAGAGACTTATCTAACAGATATCCCAAGTGACTACTAATATTGAAAAAGTCTCACACAAAGCTCGTAGTCCTTTTAATTAGTCAAAAGGACTATGAGCCTGTTATTTAAGGATTTGTTATCGATTTGCT
>CAZDVE010000064.1:15523-17940 GCA_964508785.1 uncultured Pirellulales bacterium
CTATGAGCCTGTTATTTAAGGATTTGTTATCGATTTGCTGGTTTATTCAAATTCGCCGCTTCATATAGATTCGCTGGTTTATATGGATTGATTTTTGAGCAGGATTGAGGTAGATTTGTTTGGTGGGCTAATCGTCTCGGCAACCTGGCTACACCGATGGTTAGAGGCCAAGCCGTAGTCGAAAGCCGCCGCCCTGTAGTTCTAAATGACAACGAAGATTGCGGCGTGAGCCGTCCCGGTGACCACGGCTACTTCGTTAGCCTACTTCGCCGAAGCGGCTGCGAAGGCCGGAAAGCTTCGAAGCCTCGCAATGACAGTTCGTAGATCACGGCGTTCGGAAAGATTATCTGGAATGAGAGATAAACATATCGATAAATGGTTGTCCTTTGGTGTAATCGGTCTTTCTGTCCTGATTTTCGCGATAGGCTATTACTACGGCAGACCGGATAGCAGCAATGAAATGCTCCGTTTGAAAAGAGCAGCCCCTCCGGATGAAGTTGTCACTTTGTACGTATATGTCAAACCCATTGATTCCGGACTTTCTATCGAGGCGCAACTGAAATCCCGGAAAACTTCATTCGAGGTGACTGCCTTCCCGGCGTCACAACTGAAGGACTTTCTGGATATCTCTTGTGAGACGTCAAATCACGAATACGCGGAGGTGGCACCTCTTCTGGAACAGTACGGCGAAAAATTATTCGGTCCCATTGAAACTTTTATCCGGCAGTGCACTGAAATCGAGTTCGTACTCGCAGATGACTCGCTGATTTCGTATCCTTTCGATTTGCTGCTCTTTCAGGGCGAGCCTCTGTTCATTCAGAAACCTGTGGCATACAGTTTCGAAAAAGTTGGCCCGGGACAAATCGACCTGAAAGAAATATCCCATGCCTTATTGATTTCAGATAAGACGGCGGATCCTGAGCGAGCCGTTGCGAAAGTTCGAAAATTCATTAAAAGGAATACTTATAAAGATATAACCGAGGTCAAACCGCAAGATTTCGAAACGGCAGGACCTGTTGATTTGCTTTTGATAAGTGCTCACGGCCATATCTTTGACGATGAGGATGATTATATAGAGTTCGGTGATGAAAGGCTCACGGCAAAAGCTCTGGCGAACTTAAAACCCAGACTTGTCTATTTCGACTCGTGCTCTATGGGTGCCAGTGACGATTTAATCGGGCTTTTCCGAGCCGGCGGCGTTGCTTTTTATGTGGCGCCGTTGGTTCCGAACGAGGCGGGAAATTCGTCAACGAAAACAATGTGCATGTTCTTCGAGTCACTCGATTTGTACGGCCGGCCCGCCTACGCCCTGTACCAGACGAGACGGCAGCTTTATGAGCATTTCGCGAAAAATGGTGTCGATTTTCTTGTGTTGTACAGAAGTTTTCCCTTCCGCCTGTACCGTTTTGCGAACTAACGCCGATATTATTACTCACCCTCCATATACTACAACCCGCCGAGTAAATCGGCGGGCTAAATATCTATTTTTTTGTGTTTAAACTTTTTTTTTGAGTTTTCGCCGGCGTAGTCTGCGACGATTTGCCCGGTGCCGAATAGTTTGTATTTGTAGATGATGAGTCCTTCGAGTCCGACCGGGCCGCGGGCGTGGATTTTGTTGGTGCTGATACCGACTTCTGCGCCGAGGCCGTAACGGAAGCCGTCACTGAAGCGAGTGCTGCAATTCCATAGGACATTGGCCGAATCGACAAGTGACATGAACTTCTCGGCCTTGTTCTTATCGGCGGTGACAATGGCGTCGGTATGTCCCGAGCCGTAGCGGTTTATATGTTCGATGGCTTCGTCGAGGCTATCGACAATCTTTATCGAAAGGATATAGTCGAGGTACTCGGTTGTCCAGTCCTGCTCGCTCGCCGGCTCGACCTCGATAACCGCAGCGGTCCTTTGGCAGCCGCGTAACCGGCAGCCGCCGGCCTCCAGGGTAGTTTTGGCCTTGGGCAGAAATTGCGCGGCAATGTCACTATGGACAAGGAGCGTCTCGGCGGCGTTGCAGACGGCCACATACTGACACTTGGAATCGACGGTGACATCAACAGCCATCTGAACATCTGCGTCACTTTCAATATAGACGTGACATATACCGTCGGCGTGGCCGAGGACGGCAATGTTGGTATTGCTCATGATGTAGCGGACGAATTCGTTGGAGCCTCGGGGTATTATAAGGTCGATGTATTCGTCCTGGGCGAGCATTTCGGCGACGTCCTGGCGTGTCTGCAGAAGTTGAATCCAGCCTTTTGGCAGGCCGGCCCGGTCGCAGGCGTCGGAGATTATCCCGGCGAGGATGCGATTGGTTTCGGTCGCTTCACTGCCGCCTTTGAGCAGGACGGCGTTGCCGCTTTTGAGACAGAGCGTGGAGATTTGCACGAGGGCGTCCGGGCGGGATTCGAAGACGACGCCGA
>CAZDVE010000065.1:0-17791 GCA_964508785.1 uncultured Pirellulales bacterium
TCTATCTGCAAGACGCATTAGCCGATGCCAACGATTTGGATAAGCCGGTCGAAATCCGAGTGGCACAGGGTATTTACAGGCCGGGCGAGGATGGAACTGTATCACTGCTGGATCGCAATGCGAGATTCTGGCTCAGTGACGGCGTGACCCTTACCGGCGGCTATGCAGGTATTGGTGCGAATGACCCCAATGCAAGGGACGTTCAGGTATATGAGACGATCCTTAGTGGTGACTTGCTGGCCGATGACAACAGCAACGGGACCAGTGACAACGCATATCACGTCGTCTATTTTAACCATGTCAGCGAACAGACCATCATGGACGGCCTTACAATCACCGCAGGAAATGCAGATGGTTCGCCTGTTAATAACGGCGGCGGTATCTACAACAACGGTTCAGGTGACGGCAAAAAAAGCAATCCACAAATCATCAATTGTACCATTCATGGAAACAATGCCAGACTCGGCGGCGGAATCTTTAACGATGGCCTCAATTCGGGCGATAGCAGCCCGACATTGGTTGATTGCATTATCATTCAAAATACCGCTGCCCTTGGCGGCGGGATGTATAACCAGGGTTACGCAGGTAACAGCAGCCCATCCTTAGAGAATTGTATCATTAGTCACAACAGTTCGAGTTTCTCCGGCGGGGGTATATATAATGCCGGCAGGGCTGAGGGCCGGAGCAGTCCGACTTTAGTCAACTGTATCATCAGCGGCAACCGTACTACCGGGGCGACAGGTGGCGGTATGTACAACAATGGCGCCGACGATGGTATCAGCAGCCCAACCTTAACCAACTGTCTCATATGTGGCAACAGCACTGATGGTACGGGCGGTGGAATATATAACTCCGGAGAATATGGTGGCGAAAGCAAAACAATTCTAAACAACTGCACCATCAGTGGAAACTATGCTGAAAACGGCAGTGGCATTTACAACTGCGGCTCCGAACCTTCAAGTGACGGCCAGTGTAGTCCCACTCTAAGCAACTGCATTGTCTGGGGTAACAATATACCTGGTGATCAGATATATAATGACAATGCCTATCCGTCATATTCATATTGTGAAATTGAAGGTGGAGCAAGCGGCATCGGGAATATCGACGAAGATCCATTGTTTGCCGAGCCGGGCTATTGGACCGATGGCAATGATCCGAATATTATTGTTGAACCAACTGAGCCGAATGCCGTCTGGATTGATGGCGATTATCATTTGAAATCACAGGCTGGAAGATGGGACCCGAACAGCGGAAGCTGGGTAATGGATGATGCAACCAGTCCCTGCATCGACGCTGGCGATCCGAATAGCCCTGTCGGCGATGAACTATTTCCGAACGGCGGCAGAATCAATATGGGTGCCCACGGCTGCACCGCCGAAGCGAGCAAGTCACAGCAAACAAACGGATTGTCACTGCCGGACGTCGCATTTATCTGCTTAGCCAAAAATGACACGGCGGAAAGCTTTCGGTCCCTGCTCGAGTCCTACGGCTGCCCGACAACACTCATCAAGACAGATGACGTGACGGCATTGTCGCTGGATTCCTGCGAACTGATAATAGTGGCGAACGACACCTATCTCGGCCATGCCTGGACAGAGCCCAATGCCATAGCTGCGATAGAAGATTCCGGCAAGCCGATAGTCGGATTGGGCGATGGTGGCTACTATCTTTTTGGTGAATTCGGTCTTTCCATCGGCTTTCCTAACGGGGCAGGCAGCAACTACAACGACATCACCGTTATCGATCCGACATATTCATTATTTTCCACGCCGTATCCAATCGATATTCCGCAGGATGGGATGCTTCAACTATATACTGAAACCCGCAATATTTCAATCTATCTTTGGCCGGAGGTTCCCGAAACAGTCGTAGCACTTGCCATCGAATCCAGCAATCCAGGTTACTACCCTCTGGCAATCGAGCACGACAGATACCTGCTCTGGGGCTTTACCGAATCGCCGGAGAAGATGACCGACATCGGCAGACACGTCTTTATAAACGCCGTGCTCTGGATGGCTAACGTAGATGAAATAGCAACATTGACGCAGTAAAATCAACATCGATGCGAAACGAGTTAAATTCCACCCTCCGTAGCAGTGCCGTTAGGTATCCCCAAGGGACTGCGGAGGATGGGGGGGAAGCAGATGGCAAAAACAAAACACCTCAGCAAAAGACAACTTGCAGTGATTGCGGATATGTTCGCGGGCGAGCTTGCAGAACAGGATATTCTCGATAAACATAAAGTCAGCAGGCAACTCTACAACAAATGGCTGGTCGACGATGCCTTCGCCGAGCAATTCGACAAGCGAATAGCCGCATCCTATCGCCAGAGTACCGCCATGCTCGCACGCTACGCACCTATTGCCGCGGCCAAACTCGTCGAGTTGACCGATTCGGAAAAACCAGAGACCGCCCGCAAAGCTTGTCTGGATATCATATCTATGAATAGTAACAATCAAAATCCGTCCGGCCCAGCCCCGACGCCGACAAACAGCCCTACCGCGGCCGACGACAAACAACCGCAGCTATCTGCAGAAATCGCAGGCAAAATCTTAGCCCTGCTCGCAGAGCAAAAACAGAATCGATAATATGAAATTTGAATCTCTTTCTTTAATCAATCCGAGATTTCTTTCTTTTGTCATTCTGAGGCGAAGCCGAAGAATCTGGGCCAAGGATTTTAATTCCATCTCGCTTACGACTTTTCATTCGTTGTCCAGATCCTGCGCTAACGCTCAGGATGACAAAGAATATCATTTTGTCACATTTCTTGTAAAACGAAAGAGAACGAATATAATAGCAAAGACTATCAGATTTTCGGTGTGGTATGGATAATATGGACCAAAACCAGGAACAACAACAAAGCCAGACACCCTTGCCCCGTGCAAAACAGTTAAAAACAGGCCTTTTAACCACTCCCGAAGGCTGCATTTTCCTGATAGGGGTCGCACTGGCATTGATATATTCCTTGTGGCTTGGAATCAAATTTCTATATTCCCCGGAAGATGCCCAGGTCCTTATCGGCATGACTGCCACCGCCATCATGTTCGGCCGAGCAGCAGGTATGGCCTTCGGATACACCCTTCTGCTGGACAACTTCACGGTTATTCCGGTCAGCATGATTGTCGAGTCGATTCTTGTGATGATTTTCTATCCGCTGTTTGTCTTTAGCTGGCGGCATTTGATGGTCCTCAAGCCGCTTAAAAAATTCTTCGGGCGAATCCAGAAATCGGCTGAAACCAATCAGGACATCGTCCGTAGATACGGCATAGTCGGGCTGTTCGTCTTTGTCTGGTTTCCATTCTGGATGACCGGGCCGGTAGTCGGCTGTGTGATTGGATTTCTAATGGGTCTGCCGGCATGGCTTAATATACTCGTTGTGCTCGGTGGTACGTATATGGCCATCATCGGCTGGGCCTTCTTCCTGCATACACTCCATCAGCAGGTGGCTTCCTATAGTCCGTATGCGGCGATGATTCTAATGGCTGTGCTGGTTGTTATCATTATCGTGGGACATTTCCTGCAGAAAACTCTGCACGAAAATAAAATCAAACACAAATCAACGAACGGTAACGAATCGGAACATGACATTGATACTTTTGAAAATAACACAGGGACATATAAAATGGAAAAAATCGAGTGGGACGACAATCTATCAATCGGCATAGATTCAATCGACCAGCAGCATAAAATGCTGATAGAGCGGCTGCAGGCCGTCTGTGAAGCAATCGAATCAAACCAGGGCGAGGGGACGATAGCCAAGACGCTTGACTTTTTACTGGATTATGCCGATTTCCATTTCAACGAAGAAGAAAAACACATGGCCGGGCACGACTATCACGGACTGGATTTGCAAAAGCAACAGCACGAAGAATTCAGGACCGCTGTCAAGAAGCTCGTGGAGGATTTCGAGGCTGAAGGTGCTGTCAAGGACATCGCCGACCATATCAGGGACTTTCTTTTCGTCTGGCTCAAAAAGCACATCAGGGACGTTGACCACGAATTCGGCCAATTTCTAAACGAAAAAGATTCCAACGCTTAGCCTCTCAATTAATTGAGGGGTTTAAACAACTCAATTTTCATGGGGGATATCATGAGTAATCAAATATCTTTACAAGGGTGCAGTGACATCGAAAAGGCGGCCGATATTTACAACCAGCTTCGGCGGTTCCGACCCGCCACAAAGGCCGACCTGAAGAATTACGTCAAGGTATTCCTCGGCCTGAACGTCCCCGATATGAATATCTGCCCGGAACATAACAGCCCGATGGATTATCTCTGGCATTGTTTTAGTTCTGAGTTCGGCGTTCCGTGTTCAGCGGTTTCAGGGACGCAATACGCAATACACAATACGCAATACGAATCACAAAGCACGAATAGCGATTGCATCGTCTGGGCAAATCGCGGCGGGGGCAAGACCGAGCTGGCAGCAGTTGCTACACTTCTGGACTGTATCTTCAAGCCGGCCTGCCAAGTCAGAATATTAGGCGGCTCGGGCGAGCAGTCAAACAGGATGTACGAATATCTGCTCGGCTTTTTGTATAACGGCTTCGAGGAATTTCTCGCTGAACCGCCTTTGAAAGCCAGATGCAGATTCATCAACGGCTCAGCCACCGAAGTGCTGACGCAATCGGCCACCAGCGTTCGCGGCCAGCATATTCAGAAGCTTCGCTGCGATGAGGTTGAGCTATTCGACGAGGATGTTTTCAACGCAGCCAAATTCACCACGCAAAGCAAAGCGGGTATTACCGCAGGCATGGAACTAATCAGCACGATGCACCAGCCTTACGGCCTGATGCAGAGAATCGTCTCATCGGCCCCGAAATTTGGCACGCCGATCTTCAAATGGTGCATCTGGGAAGTGATTGAAAAATGCACCGGCCGGAATTGTTCGCACTGCCCGTTATGGCCGGACTGCCAAGGCAAAGCGAAAAACGCCGCCGGTTATCTGAAGATTGACGATTGCATTACGCAAATGCGGCGGGCAAGCAGAGCAGGCTGGGAGGCGGAGATGCTCTGCAAAAGACCATCGCGGGAAAACGTCGTCTTCGACCAGTTCGAGCCGGCAGTGCATGTTCGGCAGATTGATTACGATGCGAATCTGCCGCTGTACCGGTCGCTGGATTTCGGTTTTGTAAATCCGTTCGTATGCCTGTGGATTCAGTCTGACGCAGAGGGTAACGTGCGCGTGATAGATGAATATATTCGCAGCCGTGCGACTATCGATGTCCACGCAGAAGAGATCAAAAGCCGCACGCCGATAGATGAAGAAAAAGTCGCCGCTACTTTCTGCGACCCTGCCGGTATAAGCGTCAACGACGTCACCGGCACAAGTGCGGTCCGTGAGCTTCGGGCTTTGGGCCTGGCGGTGCAATATAAACGCAGCGGAATTGCCGAAGGTATCGAGTTAATCCGCCGGGCGATTCGCTCCGGCGACGGCAAAAGCTCACTGCTTATCTCGCCCAGATGCCCCCGCCTAATTGAGGCGATGCAGTGCTATCACTACCCTGAATCCGGTGCTGCTCCTAATGAACTGCCACTTAAAGACGGCCTGTACGACCACCCAATCGACGCCCTGCGGTATTTCTTCATAAATCAGGCACGACCGGCCAAAACCACCGCCAGACGATATTGAGCTGGAAATTATACAGACAAAAATATGAGAATCTAACAGGTTATATGTTAACTTCTAATTTTTGCAGAATTAAGTTAAGACAGTCCCTTTTTTACTCGATAAAGCCTGTATAATCAGGAAACGGAGAAAGAAAATCCTCAACCCAAAAGGAATTAAAGAGGAAACAGGGCTGAGGTGCGGAGGGAGAGGAAAAAGCGAGATATCCTCAGCCCTGTGAATGTGTTTATTTAATTATATCAAAAAGCTCTAAACAAATCAATTCTTATTCAAAAATATTTTACTTCCCGCATAAACAAAGTTTGCTAACCCACCATTGATTCGTTCTCAATTAATAATAAGCCGACTCCATAAAACTGTCAAGTATAAAATAAAAAATATTTCTGAAAATACTCAAATCTTCATTAATCTTCGAAAAAAACTCAAAAATTCTTTATAAAAAAAACGGGCTGGGGCAAGGAGGAAAGGAGAGTTGAAAACCCCAGCCCGAAATCCATCATTAAATTATACGTACGGGTCATATCAAAGGTTCGCGTGGTTTATAGCTAATAAATCACATCATAAACGCCAATTATTGACCCATGCCGGTACAAAATCGGGATAAACGAGGATTTTCCTATCCCAAAAAAAGCAATTTCCTTACTTTCAAACATGAATTAATAATCCCGATAAATAAAAAAGGGCTGAGGCAAGGAGGAGGGTAGTGAAGTATAAGAACCTCAGCCCGTGGCTATTTATAAATACGAATCCCATCCTAACGAAGTTCACCTATTTACAGACCAACTATCTGTGTTTACACAAATCCTTGAATTATCCAGGATAATGCATAAATAGCACGATCGACCGACCTCAAATTGCAGGCAGGAATCACTGAATTTAGAAACATCCGTAAAATACTGTTTCTTTGAATTTTTAGATAGTTTCTTCGAACTTCCGGCAGCTATCAATCACCCGAGCTAATTGCTGAATTGTGCAAGAGAGCCTGTAGTTAGAAATGAATTGTCAAGCCGGCATAGAACGTCGCTCCCGGCCCGTATGGAAAAGAGTTTGGTGTGCCGGTATATGCCAATGTCGGCACATAAATCTTCTCGTTTAAGAGGTTCTCAGCCCGCAGGGTTAGGACGGAGCGTTTTTTCTTGAAGCCCATCCATTTTGATACGTCCATACGAACATTCATGGAAATCAGATTCAATTCTTCAGGTTCCGGATTTGCAAAAAGAGTAACGCCGGGGATGTTAATTCGGGGCGGCGTTCCGAAATAACTGTAGAATATGGACGCACTACCCTTACTCCATGTATAAGCTATGCCCAGCTTTGCCATCTTGTCGGGTACTACGCTTGGGTTAAGACCTGCATCAGCCTTGTTATTTTGATAACTAACTGAGCCAAGCATATGCCAGTGTGGAGTAAGATAGCGCTTGCCCTCAAGCTCAATACCATCGTATCTTTGCTCGCCTCCGTTCTTATAAGTTGTATCGAGTGGAGGTCTGACATCGTAAATGATCAGCTTGTCTATAACGCTGTGAAAATATGTGACGGCGGCATATGTTTTCTCGCCTTGATAGAACAGTTGCGCATCATAGGTTGTTATCTCTTCGGGCTCGAGGTCTTTGTTACCCATAAGAATCCCCGGGTCGTAAAGGTCGGTTTCCACGGTTGTCGGAGCTCTAAAGGCCTCGCCGCGAAGCAGCTTAACACCCCATGTATCCGACGGCGTTATGATTAAACCAAATCGAGATATCCAGTCGTTGTTGCCGTGACTTGATTTGTTCCATTGCGTCCCGGCGATAAGTTTAAGATACTTGTCAAACTTATAGTCTCCCTGAGCATAAAGACTTTTAGGCTCGTGGCGATATGAGGCAATGGACTGGTACTTATCGTCATCCGGGTGGTAGCTCGCACGCTGTTCCTGAAGGAATCCAAAGACGAAATTCATGTTGTCCGTAGGATTGGTATAAACGGTCGCCTCACCAAGTATATCCGATGTGTTGTTGCCGATGATCTGAGCAGCGGAACTTGTCAGGAAGTTTTCCTGAAGATTGTAGGTGGCGTTTAATTCCAGAATTGCTCTTTCGTGCATCGGAATCCGATATCCGGTATTTATAAAAAGCTTCTTATTTCGGAATGTTTTATGCGGATTGGACCATTTGGGCACAACTCCCAATGCGAATGCATCGTAGTCCGACCAGAAAGTATCGAAAGTGAAGTTCCCATGACTCAGATGCACTACCGACGAGTAACTTTCGTATTGTTTATCATCACTACCGTAAAAACCCGTATCATCTGTCATCCGATAAGGATACCCCTGCTGACCGGTAACCCGAAAGGCGGTGACATAGCCGAGGTCACCGGACATTCCTCCTGCCGTGACATCCGTGTCATAGTATCCGTAAGTGCCAATCATCGAAGAAACCGAGAATTCGTTCTGGTCCGGGATACGTGTCCTGAGGTTAATGACACCGGTGAATGCATTGGAACCATAGAGAACCGAGCCCGGTCCACGAATCAGCTCTACACTTTCCAGAGTTGACAATGGAAACGTCTTATACATATTAACATTGAGTCCCTGAGCGCTTTCCCTGATAGGCCGACCGTTAAAGAGAACCAGGGTGTGTGAATCCGTAACCATTGACATATCGCCCCGAAAACCAATTACATTATAGGTGTACGGGAAGACATCTCGTATATAGATACTGGGCTGACGTTGCATCATCTGATGGAGGTCTCTGTCACCGTAAATCTCGAATTCATTTCGAGGAACTACGACAACGATGCCCGGCGCCTCAGATATTAGCTCCGTTTTCTTTGAGGCCACGGATACATCAACCTCAAGGAGTTCCTCAAGCTCCATTTCAAACAAATCATCTGCGGGAACAGTGTCATCGGCCGGAACCGGTGACTGTAATATAAAGACCATGCACAAGGCAATTGCCTGAACTTTCAGGCAGACCGATATTCGCTCCATTACAATGTCTCCTTCACTTTTAAAATTAATGCCCCACGGTTTACAGACAGCAATGGTGTGAATCTAATACATTATTATCGGCAATTCGATACACAGAGTTTAGAAAAACCAATTTTGTGATTTAATGTTATCGGACGCAACCTTATTAACTTCATATTACCGGCAACAGATTAAACGCAATAAAACCGGGCAGAAAATCAAAAGGGGGATTATCAATTAAATGAAATGGAATATTACCCTGATACAAAAGACAAGAAATTAAATCAACAATCCGTCATTCTTAGCCACCATGAGTCTTTATAATACATTTACTTTGTCTGACGCATCCTGCCATCCGGCCATACATAACTCTTTTTTTCGAAGTATCCAACACAGGTTAAAAACTATCAATGGTTTATTGTAGTCCAAGCTGCTAAAATCCCTTATTCTGGACTAGTATTAAATCTCAAAAGCGATTATTGACTAACCACAACCGTTCGGCTATGCTATTTTGTCATTGTTCACGATTAAACGTGAACATTAGCCATGTTTATAAAATAGAGAGATTTTGTAATGCTCAAAAGAACGCATAATTGCGGCCAGCTCCGGATAGGAAACGTGAATCGAAAGGTGGTCCTGTCTGGGTGGGTTCATTCATATCGCGACCACGGAAATCTGGTATTTATCGACGTTCGAGACAGAGAAGGTCTTACTCAGATAGTTTTTGATCCGGAAACTCAACCTGATGCTCATAAATTAGCCAGAACACTTCGCTGCGAATGGGTCGTCGCCGCCGAAGGTGTGGTTCAGCCCAGAAGCGAGGGTATGGCAAATCCGAAACTGGCAACCGGTGAAATTGAGGTCGCTGTACAAAAACTCGATATCTTAAATACCTCAAAAACACCACCTTTTGAAATGGGAAATGCCGAAAAAACCGGCGAAGAGCTTCGGCTCACAAATCGGTACATCGACCTTCGCAGACAGGTAATGCAGCGTAAGCTTCGAATCCGGCACAAAGTTACCATGGTCACTCGGGATTATTTCGATAAACTGGGTTTCTGGGAAATCGAAACTCCGATGCTGGCCAAGAGCACGCCGGAAGGAGCAAGGGATTTTCTCGTGCCCAGCAGACTTGTTCCTAATAGCTTCTACGCCCTGCCGCAATCGCCCCAACTGTTCAAACAAATCCTGATGATCAGCGGCGTTGATAAATATTTCCAGATAGTCCGATGCTTCCGTGATGAAGACCCACGCGCCGACAGACAGGCCGAATTTACACAAATCGACGTTGAGATGAGCTTTGTCGATACAGATGATATTATCAACGTACATCAAAATCTGGTAGCGAGAATCTGGAAGGAGATTCTGGATATAGACGTGGCCCTTCCGATGCGGCGGATGTCATATAATCAAGCTATGGATGAATACGGCACCGACAGGCCGGATTTGCGGTTCGATATGAAGCTCAAGGATATTTCCGATTTAGCCAAACAAAGCACATTTAAGGTTTTCACATCGACTATCGAAAAAGGCGGCCTCGTCAAGGGGCTCTGTGCTCCCGGCGGGGAAAAATATTCCAGGAGCGATATCGAAAAAACACTCACCAACTTTGTCGGTGATTACGGCGCTAAAGGCCTGGCCTGGGCCAGGGTCAAGCCGGAAGACGGAAAACTTATCCTGTTCGGCGGTTCTGCAAAATTCTTCAGCCCGGAACAACAGCAGCAGCTTATCGAACGCTTCGAAGCCGGGGCCGATGATTTACTTTTGTTTATCGCCGACACAAAAGATGCAGCGAATAAGGCATTAGCGCCTTTGCGATGTAAGCTGGCCCGAGAATTGAAACTTTATGAGCCCGGCCGATTCGAATTTGTATGGGTAGTGGACTTTCCACTGTTTGAATGGAACGAAGATGAGAAACGCTACGATTCTCTGCACCATCCGTTTACATCGCCTATTGAAGAGGATTTAGGTAAACTCGAAACCGATCCAGCCAACATCTGCTCTCAGGCTTACGATATTGTCGTCAACGGTTCTGAAATCGGCGGAGGAAGTATCCGTATCCATAATCCGAAAATTCAACAAAAAGTTTTCGACCTGCTCAATATTTCAAAGAAGCAGGCACAGCAACGATTCGGCTTCTTCTTAAAGGCCCTGGAATATGGTGCGCCGCCTCACGGCGGGATAGCCTTCGGCCTCGACAGGCTCGTTATGCTGCTGACCGGCACCGACAATATTCGAGACGTCATTGCTTTTCCAAAAACTCAGCGAGGCCAGTGCCTGTTAACCGAAGCACCGAGCGAAGTAGACCCTAAACAACTTAACGAGCTGAATCTGCGAGTGCAAAAACACTCACACATAATCGAAGAAAACCCGGAAGAGCAGCAACAGTAAATTCCGGCGTGACAATATATCTGAACCTGAATTTTAATCGTTTGTCAGGAGGGTTCATATATGTGGGAACTTGTACATAACTGGAAAACATCTTCAATTGTGATCGGCTTGCCTGTCCTTTTGGGACTGATCGGTCATTTTATCGCTTACAAGTTGATACGAAAATTTGTCGAGCGAACAGGCACCGGTCTCGACGACTCTTTGATAAGGCATTGCTATCGGCCGCTCCAATGGACTGTTGTTCTTTTTGTGATTCGCTTAGCTTTGCCGACAGCACTTCCGGAAGAGGAGCTCGGTACATTAAACCACTACCTCGGCCTGCTATTGATAGCAATGATTTCATGGTTGCTTATAAAAGGGATGTACGTGCTCGAAGATTATGTTGTCGAAAGGTTTGCAGTCGATGTCGAGGATAATCTCAGAGCTCGTAAAATACATACCCAGTTTAGGGTCCTAAAGCGAATCACAATAATTGTCATCGGTACAATTGCCCTAGCTACTATGCTGATGACCTTTCCTAAAATCCGCCAGCTTGGTACGACAATTTTGGCCTCAGCCGGTATAATCGGTATAGTTGTAGGTATGGCAGCCCAGAGAACGATAGGGACGTTTATCGCCGGCCTACAGATTGCCTTTACTCAACCGATTCGCGTCGATGACGTTGTTATCGTGGAAAACGAATGGGGTCGAATCGAAGAAATCACCTTGACTTACGTAGTTGTCAGAATTTGGGACTTGAGACGGCTGATTGTGCCAATAACTTACTTTATTGAAAAGCCTTTCCAGAACTGGACTCGCGTCACGGCAGACATCTTGGGAACTGTGTTTATCTACGTTGACTATACGGTCCCGTTCGATTCTATCAGAGAAGAACTTCAGCGTACTTTGAAAGAATCGCAGCTATGGGATGGCAAGGTCTGTGTGCTGCAGGTTACAAATACGTCCGAACGCTCGGTCGAATTAAGGGCACTAATGAGCGCCCCTGATGCCTCGACCGCATGGTCCCTGCGATGCGAAGTACGAGAAAAGCTTATCGATTTTGTCCAGAAAAAATATCCCAATGCTCTACCCAAACTCAGAGCAGACATGGAATCACCCAAACCAGTCAGGCAACCCAAGCAGAAGAAAATCATTTAAGTAAAATAAAAATAAAACAAACTTTAACGTTGGAGCTTAAATTTGTTCAGGAAGCATTTTAAAATAAGCCGAATCTGGAAACGTATGCTGAAATTCATGCGGCTCTCACCTCTGTCACTTGCGGTAAAATGCCAGTTGATGTTCGGGCTGGCGGTCGCCCTGACCCTTATAATCGCTCTTATTCTGCCCTATATATGGATGAAACAGCTCGTAAAAAAAGACTATCTCGATACCGAACGAGCCAGAAGCGAAACCTTGCTATATCGACAACACTTTCAGCTCAAAGGCACCATCCAGGCCGCCCTTTCTCCACTGGACAATACAGGACAGGTGCTTGACCCTAATAACTCACAGATACGTTGGTTTCGTTTCACAAAGGAAGATGAACTGAACCAAAAACAGCTCGAGCAATTATCTCCTGAGCAACGCGATACGATAGAATCGCTGATAGCAGAAGACGGCAGAAATGACACTATTGGCTTTGATAAAATAAACGGAATTTCTCACAGCAATTATATAAGAATTTTTCGTGCAAACGACAACTGCATAAGTTGTCACAATTCACAGGACGCAGGTGCTTTTTCACCGAACGAATTGATTGGTGCAATAATCGTTAAAAGTCCGGCTGCCGAAATCGGTAAAACCAGACTTCTTAATTGGGTATGGGTGAGTGTGGCGGGACTTATCGCCGGCACCGGTGCAATTATCGCATTTTACTGGATTACGCAGAGGGTAATCCTTCGACCTATCCGGCACCTGCGGGCCATGGCCAATAATGTAGCCGAAGGCAATCTCGACATAAGAAGCTCAATAAAAACCGGGGACGAATATGAAAAGCTCGCCAACGCTTTCAATAAGATGCTCGATGGTCTGCAGGAAGCCCAGGAAAAACTTCGACAGGCCAATATACAACTCGACGGAAAAATTGCAGAACTTTCGGATCGGAATATTGAACTTCTCAAGGCCAATAAACTAAAAAGCGAGTTTCTGGCCAATATCTCCCATGAGTTTAGAACTCCGCTGAATTCAATTCTCGGTTTTGCTCAGGTATTGCGGGAGAAGCCTGCTTTACTGTCCAAGGACAAGGTCCGAAGATATACGGAGAATATTATAACCGGCGGCAACAGACTGCTGAATATGATTAACGACCTGCTGGACCTGGCAAAAACAAAAGCCGGTAAAATCGAATTGCACATTGAACAGACTTCTGTGCCGCAACTGATTGATTCGGCCGTTGCATCCTTCTCGCTGGAAACTAAAAAAAAGAAAATTAAAGTCAAAGTCATTACTGAGCCTAATCTGCCGCTCCTTATGACCGATGCCGGCAAGGTTCAACAAATAGTATATAATTTTCTAAGCAATGCTGTAAAGTTTACGCCGGAAAGAGGAAGGATTGAAATTCGTGCAGGACTCAAGCGGGACGATAAAACACTTAGAATCGAAGTGACTGATACCGGCTGTGGTATTGCAGAGGAAGACCGGGAAAAGATTTTCGAGAAATTCGGTACAACCGACGGCTCCCTGACACGTCAATCAACAGGAAGCGGTCTGGGACTGGCCATCAGCGCTGAATTAACTGCAATGCTCGCAGGTAATATGGGTGTGGACAGCGAACTTGGTAAAGGCTCAACCTTCTGGCTCGAAATCCCGATAACACTGACAAAAGAAGAATCAGATACGACAGATTTGTCACCTGTCTAATTCATACAGAATCAACGCCGAGGCAACAATAGCAGCAGTCTCTGTTCGCAAAATTCTCTTCCCAAGGCTAAAAGTCACCGCCCCTTTAGCGCAAATATCTGCAATTTCTTTCTCCGTAAAACCTCCCTCCGGCCCAATAAAAACGGCTATTTCCCTCGGCTCAGTACCACCAGTTTTCAAAACCTCTCTTAGATTTGATTTTTTTGATACAACTTCTCCTATAAGAAAGTAATCGAAACGGTCGAGTTCGGATATGGCATCAGAAAAATCAACATGACTTTCAAGTCTTGGAATCCGGCCTCTGCAGGATTGCTCAGCGGCCTCAATAATAATTCTCCGCCAGCGTGACATCTTCCGTGGTTTAACAACATCAGGTCGGCGAATAATACTTCGTTGTGTTACAATAGGCACAAAGCTTACCACGCCTATTTCGGTGCACTTTTGTAACACAAATTCAAATTTCTCACGGGCCAAAAGGCTCTGATATAGAGTAATACGAGTTTTCGGTTCCGCTTCGGATTTTTGTTTGTGAATCACTTGCCCTGATACTTCCTGCCTCACAACCTTACTTAAAAGAACTGTGTATTCATAACCTGTATCATCTAAAACAATAATCTTATCGCCGGACCTCATTCGTAAAACATCGCATATCTGATTGGCCTGAGGACCCGTAAGAATTACATGTTCGCCGCGTAAACAATCCAGAGTAACGAAAAAACGATGCATTATCGACAATCCTTATACCTGATAGTGGTGAACATTTTGTAATTTTACATAAAAAGCGATTTCCATATTAATCAAAAATCTCTTTTTCTCAACTGTGAATTGTCAAAGCACATATTTAATATTACAATATGAAATAATTAAGCATTTTTAAATTGCTAAGGAGAGATTTTATGCACAGAAATATATTCATACTATCGATTCTATTTATAATAACCGCCCCGGCCATCGCTTCCAAAAACACCGAACAGAAACATCCGTTCTCCGTTCACGACATGCTGGCAATGGACCACATTTCGGAATCCAAAGTTTCTCCGGACGGCGAGTGGATTGTTTTTGTTTTAAGAAAAACAGACCTTGAAGCAAATAAAGGCAGGACCGACCTCTGGCTTGTCGGAACCGATGGAACCGGTCTTCTTCAATTGACTACACACTCCGAGGCAGATTCCAACCCCTGCTGGGCACCCGACGGTAAATCCGTGTATTTCATCTCCACTCGCTCTGATTCACCACAGGTCTGGCAAATTCAAATCGATGGCGGAGAAGCCCGACAGATTACAGATGAACCGCTTGATGTGGGAAATTTGGTAATAAGCCCGGATGGCAAATACATTGCTTTTACAATGGAAATGTTCCCGGACTGCAATACTCCCACCGAAACAAAGAATAAACTCGAAGAAATCGAGCAGAGAAAATCAAGTGGGCTGATTTACGAGAAAATATTCGTTCGACACTGGGACACATGGAAGGACGGCCGACGCTCGCACCTTTTTGTGGCTCCTGCTGTCGGAGGCCAGGCTATAGATGTTATGAAGGGCATGGATGCAGACACACCTTCCAAGCCGTTCGGCGGCCCAGAGGAAATCACTTTTACTCCCGATGGCAAAAGCGTGATATTTACCGCCCGAGACGTCGGACGGCGGGAACCGTGGTCAACCGATTTCGACCTCTACCTGGCCCCTGTCGATGGTTCCTCGGCGCCGAAGTGCCTGACTGAAGCCAATCAAGCTTGGGATACAAATCCGGTCTTTTCACCTGATGGCAAAACATTGGCCTATCTGGCAATGACCAGACCCGGATACGAATCCGATCGCTTTCGAATAGTCCTGTGTCCCTGGCCCGGTGGAAAGCCGAGGATTTTAACTGAAAAATGGGACCGCAGCCCTTCATCTTTTTGTTTCTCTTCGGACGGCAGTATAATCTATGCGACCGCAGCTAACTTAGGGCAAAGGTTGCTTTTCGCTATTGATGTAAAAACCGCCGAGGTAAAAACCATCGTCAAAAAAGGCTCTATCAGTTCACCAGGTGTCACCGGCAGCAGAATTATTTACAGCATTAATAATCTAAAGTCACCTACAGAACTTTATTCAATCAAACCTGACGTTAGTGATGTGAAGCAAATCACCAATATAAACAAGGATAATATTGAAGCAGCTCAAATGGGCCAGTATGAGCAGTTCACATTCAAAGGATGGAATGATGAAACGGTATACTGTTATGTAGTTAAACCTGCGGATTTCGACCCGGATAAAAAATATCCGATAGCTTTTTTAATTCACGGCGGGCCACAAGGCTCTTTTGGAAATATGTTCCATTACCGCTGGAATCCCCAGGTTTACGCTGGTGCCGGCTATGCCGCTGTCATGGTCGATTTCCATGGCTCAACCGGCTATGGACAAGAATTTTGCGACTCTATTCGTGGTGATTGGGGCGGTAAACCCCTGGTAGATTTGCAAAAAGGTCTTGCCGCCGCTCTCGAACGCTATCCATGGGCCGATGGTGACAGAGTCGGGGCGTTGGGAGCTTCCTTCGGTGGATATATGATTAATTGGATTGCCGGCAACTGGCCCGATCGTTTCCGCTGTCTCGTCAATCATGATGGTAATCTCGACGAGCGAATGGCTTACTTCGATACCGAAGAGCTATGGTTCCCCGAATGGGACCACATTGGTACACCGTGGGAAAATCCGGAAGGCTATGAAAAACATAATCCTGTAAACTTTGTTAATAACTGGAAGGCTCCTATGCTTGTGATTCACGGAGCTTTAGATTTCCGGGTTGCCGATACTCAGGGTCTGGCTACGTTCAATGCCCTCCAAAGGCGAGGGATTCCAAGCAAACTGCTCTTTTTCCCCGATGAAAACCACTGGGTACTAAAGCCACACAATTCCATCCTCTGGCATGAAACCGTTATTGACTGGCTCGACCAGTGGCTCAAGTGACTAATCTCGAAAGCAAAAGATTACACCCTACTGCTTGGGTTCTTTTCTGTATGGCCAACTGAATCTTTCGTACATACCGAATTCCTTCTCTGAATCATCAGCTGGATCTTCAAGCAGAGCAGACCATACAGGTTCAACATGAACATCCACAAAAACAGCATTGACATTCCCGGAGTTGAGATCTCCACTCTTGGTGTTGTGAAAGGTACCAAACCAGTCACGTCCGTCACCACATAACGCATTATCGTTAAGAACATATGCGCAACCGGGCCTGAGCCACATGTTTTCCTCGGAGAAGAAAAAAATCTCCGAGTGACTCCTTGTGAACTCGGAACGTTTCTTATTGCCCAGGAAGGAGTTCATACTGTAGCTGTAGTATGGAACTATAGGTATAGACATGTCGTGATTTGGATGTTGTTCGCCCATGGTCTTGGCAAGAACCTTGAACAATGGGCAAAGATGTACCTTTTCTACCGATAGGTAGGGCCAGAATGGACCATCGGCCGGGTATCTTGGATCGTGCCATCGGCAATAACGCTCGTATCCATCCACAGGTGTTTCATCCTTAACTAACGATGTCCATGCATCCGGATACCTATAATCATTGTCATCTAAATACACATTATGCGCGACACCATACTGGCGCAGATTAGCCCGGCAGACCATATCCTGAGCTTGCTTCTTTACCCGTTGTAGCGCCGGCATTAGAATGCCCATCAGTAATGCAATGATTGCTATCACAACCAAAAGCTCAATGAGTGTGAATCCTTTTCGTTTATACTTAATCATACTTCCCTTTCCCTTTAATGTAGAAAATCTTCCACAGATAACAAAGTGAACAAACATATCCACAATTATGGATAATCGTCGACTATCAATCTTAAACTTTCACTCTTACAGAACGGATTAGTATTATTATTACAAAAAATCTCAAAAAAAGAAACTTCTTTTTGTCTCAAAAAATCGTATTTATGTGCATGCATTTGTTATAACTAGAACCTATCCCAAAACCTAATGTTAAGTTGTGTTATAAACCGATTTAAG
>CAZDVE010000066.1:0-16255 GCA_964508785.1 uncultured Pirellulales bacterium
CAGGACGAACAGGCAAAGCATACGACAAAGATTCAGAATACTCTTGGGCAGGCTGTAAACGAACGTACCGACCAAAAGGCATTGACGCCCATATTACCTCAGTTGAGACATCCAGCCGTTTCCTTATTACAAGGGTCTGGGCATCTTCGGCTAAATATACCTCAGAGTTCGAGTGCACGATATCCACGCTATCGCATATCCAGACATCGTGGTCTGTATTGTTCTTTATCTTGTACGACAATTCAAGATTTGCATCTGTTACCTCGAAATGAGTAAGCGCAATAGACACATCTGAATCCTGCAAATCATTCGGCTCATTTGCTTCTTGAATTATCGACTGTGTGTACCCTTGGTAAGGAATGGAAACGCCGTCAATATAAATCTGCAATATTTTCTCTCCTGTGAGGGCCTGATATGAATAAGGAATCAAGACCCTTCCATCATTATATGGATCCTTATTAAGTGAATCAAAACCTTCTAAAGAGCCAAAATTAAGTTTAACAAGCAATCCTCTAAAGTAGTCTTTAAAGATAGCGTCATCGATATCGGAAACTGCGCCACTAAACTTTTCTGCTAATTGAAGGATGCTACGAATCAACGCAGGCAAGTCCTCATCATAGAAACCTATCTCCAAAGCTATGCATTTGATACATTCGGTGACCTCTGTCGGTCCTTCGCTGGCATACGTAAATGTTGGTTGTATAGGCAAACTAAGCGACAGCGATTCAGGCCGGTTTTCACCTGGGCGTAAAAGAATGTATTTACCAACGGGCAGCACACGCCAAATCGCACTCGTTGGTACATCAAGGCGTTTCCTTATTAAAAGCGTTTGGGAGTCTTCGGATAAAAATACCTCGAATTGACAACTACTTGGAGGGTTCACACTATCGCATATCCAGACATCGTGGTCTGTATTGTTAATAATCTTCCAGCCCAATTCAAGAGTAGTGTCATTTACATCCAGCTTAGTCAGTTCGATAATTACAGAGGAATCCTGGTTAATCTCTAAGTCATTTGCATCTTCGGCCTGTATGCATTGCGTTAGTAAAATACAGATAATTATGACAGGATATAATTTCGCAGGTATGTTCATCATTCATCCTTTCAATTTTGTTAAGGAATCCCTCCTCAGGATATAGGTTTACTGTAGGCGAGTTTTTAAAAACATCTGCTGCTGCTTTTGTTTACGGTCGCCGACTCGCTTAATAATAGTATATGAGATTAAGTCTTAGAAGTCAACGGCGATTTTTTTGGCCTGTTTGATGGCTTCTGTCAGTTTTTCCTGGGCAGTATCAGGGCCGCTCTGTAAGGTTGGTTCAACGATTACGGATTTAATATCCGTAAAACCTATAAAGCCAAGTATTAACTCGACATACTTTTTCTGCAGGTCCCAAACTTCGGCTCCGCTGCCGGCTTCGTATTGACCGCCTCGTGAGTAAACGACCAGAACCGGCTTGCCGCCGGCAAGACCTTCGTAGCCCTTCTCCTGGCTATAGGTAAATGTATAGCTCGGTTGAACCAGATTGTCGATATACAGTTTGAGCCTGTATGGAATACTGAAATTCCACATGGGGACAGCGAGGACGTATTTGTCGGCGGATTTGAATTGCTCAATTAACTTCTCGACGTTCTGCCATGCCTTAAGCTGCTCTTTTGTATGATCTTTGCCATGCATAATCGCATATTTGGCCTGGATGGTAAAGCCTTCAAAAGCGGGAATCTTTTCGTCAAAGACATTTAGTGTCACTATCTGGTCGTCCGGGTGCTCTTTTTTATACGCGTCAATGAATGCATCAGCGGTGCGAATACAATATGAACGTTCGCCTCGTGGTGAGGCCTGGATATATAACAATTTGCTCATAATTCGCCTCCTTTTGTAATTTTCCTTTTTTCAATCATTCTTCTTGTTTTTTATAGAATTAAGCTATAAATTCTAATCCTTTTTAATTGGGAAATTACTCAGTAACCTTTAGAATAATTTTGCCGAACTGCTTACCAGCCTCCATTTTTGCCATCGCTTCTTTCACCTTTTCCATCGGCCATACGGAATCGATAACAGGTTTTAATTCTGCTGTTTCAACTGCCTTTAGCATTTGCCGACAGTCTTCGTTTGAACCCATCGTCGAACCCATAATCGTCAACTGGTTCCAATAGAGAGTTCGTAAGTTTGTAGGAGCTTCAGCACCGGTTGTCACACCACACAATACAATTTTGCCTCCCTTGCGCACTGACGCGAAATCGATCGGCCACGTGGCGGCCCCGACCGTATCTATAACAATATCCACTCCAAAGCCGGATGTGATATCTTTAACGCGTTTTGCCACGTCGTCAACTTTTTTATAGTTGATTGTATGGTCGGCGCCGATTTGAGCGGCCTGTGTGAGTTTTTCGTCCGAAGATGATGTGACGATTACTTCAGCATAAGCCAGGTTGGCAAGCTGCAGCGCACATAGAGCAACGCCGCCTCCTATGCCGTGTATCAGGACGGTCTGGCCCGGTTGTAGCTGCGCGCGTGTCATAAGCATTCGCCATGCAGTAACGTATGCCAATACAAAGCCTCCCGCCTCATCGAAATTCATATGCGAAGGTTTGGGTAGAATATTGCACGCCGGTGCCGCCACTTGTTCTGCAAATGTCCCCTGCCGGGTCAGGCCCACAATTCCGAACGTGGGGCACTCACTTTGCTGGCCGCGATTGCAATATTCACAAGAGCCACAGCTCAGGCCCGGATTTAGAATTACTTCGTCACCCACTTTGACATTCTTTACATTTGCGCCGACGGCAATAACTACACCGGCGGCATCGGAGCCTAAGATATGAGGTTTGGCAGTTTTCAGACCGCCTCTGCCATCTCTGACCCAGATATCCAGGTGATTGAGACCGGCCGAATGAACTTTCAGCACAACTTCGTCTTCGGCAAAGCTCGGCTCAGGGACATCTTCTATCTTTATCTTATCCAATCCTCCATGCTCATAAATTACTACCGCTTTCATTGTTGGTCTCCAATCAAAAATCTTTGAGCAGATGTTATGTTTTGTTTGGTAAGTTACGGCTTTCTTTAATTTCGCTTGCTCAGTTCTCCAGTGTACGCAAGGCGTTTTCCATCCAGTGCTCGACTAATATATTAAGGTTGTGGAGTTCCACCCGGCAATCATTTTTGATATCTGCTGGGTACTGTAAATTCAAAGCTCGACAATTTTCAGGACTTTTCTACCTGTGCCATCTGTAGCTGGTTTTAAATCGACAGGTGCAGCTAAACCTGAAGCAACCGTCTCTAATTCGATGTTGATGCTTCCTTTTTCGATTGGTTTAGGGATTGGATTGGTCAAGGGCAATCCAAGCACGTTGAAGTCGCCGCGCATCAAGGATGCATGAGGTCGGCATCGATAACCGGGAACGTGGCCTGATTCGGTCATGGCGTTATAGAGATTTAGGGTGAGGGTAAATGTCACCGTACCGGCCCCGTCGTCTTCCCATGCCACTTCGGGATCAAATTCGAACGGGCTGGTTGTAGCGCCCATTGATGAAAGTGGAATATCTGTCCCGGCGGAAGCCCCCTTTGCGAGGATCTGCAACGGGTGCGCTGTGTAATTTGTGACGGTTATTTGGTATCGCCTGCCGATGTAAATGGTCAGGGCGGGATCTTCCTGGCCAATACTTGCCCCCAGGCCGGCGTCTGCAGGCGAGAAATCATCCAGCCTATACGAGAAAGCACCCACATTACCAAACGTCCAGGCTACATCATGGGAATTTGCCTGAATGGCCCCGGAAGCACCCAGAAATGTGATTAAACCTGCAAAAAATCCAAGTGAGAATTCTCGTTTAATCATGATTTCTTCCTTTCTTGTTTAGATGATTCTGTAAGTTAATCCGTTAAACTTTAAGTAATTCTACTATTTTGGTAGGATATTTGTTTGCTATTTTTATTTAATGTGAAAATAAAAAAAAGCTGCAAGCTAAGAGCTTGCAGCCCGAATAGTTTAATTTTGTAATAGAATTTTAGAGTCTTGTTTTTAAGTTTTAGATAGCATCTGCTTTATATTTCTATGTTTAAGAAGGAAGTTCTCGTCCTATTTAGTCTGTTGTTTAATCTATATTATCTATGTTGTATATATATATATACAGAGCCTGAGTTTTGTCCTTTATCATCGTCGCCGTATGCCCCTATAATTGCATAGCTGCCGCTTATTGAGAGAGTACTACCAAAGTAATCCTCGTATTTTCCATCGGATGAACGTAGCTTTGCCTTTTGTGTCCAGCGGTTGTTTTCATACTTGAATACATAGACCGAGCCTTCAATACTTCCTGCGATATAATCATCGGGTGCTCCAATTATAGCTGTGTTTCCACTGATTGAGACCGATTTACCAAAGTGATCATCGGTTGCAGCGTCTGGGGCGATAAGCTTGGCCTGTTCA
Source organism: uncultured Pirellulales bacterium (assembly GCA_964508785.1). Classification (GTDB taxonomy): domain Bacteria; phylum Planctomycetota; class Phycisphaerae; order Sedimentisphaerales; family Anaerobacaceae; genus JAFGPS01. Next base: position 4,419 of record CAZDVE010000066.1, read on the forward strand.
ATCCAATTGCCTCCCTGAAGTTTAAATATATATGCCGAACCTCTGTTATGTATTTGATCGTCATTGAGGTATGCTCCTAATATTGCATAATCTCCGCTGAGTGCAACAGAGTAGCCAAAGCAATCATACATTGAGCCGTCCGATGCAAGTAACTTGACATGTTGTGTCCAATCTGTACCCTGACGTTTGAAAATGTATGCCGCGCCACGTTCATTATTGTCGCGATATGCCCCGGCAATTACGTAGTCACCGCTTATTGATACTTCGCATCCAAATTCATCATCAAGTGCCCAATCTTCTGCGATGAGCTTAGCTTGCTGAATCCAGTTGCTTCCTCTGCGCATGAAAATACATGCCGCGCCACATCCCATATCATCACCGATTGCACCTATTACTGCATAATCGCCATCAATTCCAACTGAGGAGCCAAATTTATCACCTTCTCCCTTGTCCCAGTCCCAGGTTGTCAGTTTTTTCTGGTATGTCCAGTTGTTTCCTTGACGGCGAAATATATATGCTGAGCCAATTTCATTATTCGTCAAGGGAGCTCCTACTATAGCATAATCTTCGCTTATTGAAACCGATTTACCAAATTGGTCGAATGAGCTACCATCCGGCGAGGTTAATTTTTCCTGCTGTATCCAGTTACTTCCCTGATGCTCGAAGATGTACGCAGAACCGCTGCTAAATCCTTTATCATCGTTGCCGTATGCTCCGACAATCATATAGTCCCCGCTGATCGAGATTGAGCTTCCAAAGTAATCCGCTTCTTCGCCGTCCGATGCCGTTACTTTTGAGCTGACACTCACAGTATCATCACAAATAGTTAATCTAATATTGGGTACATATTCACTATAGTACAATGAGTCAAGCGAAGTACCAGACCAATTTAGGGGATCTCCGGCTTCGCTATCTGAAAATTGAATCAAACTCCTTGCCGGGCCGAAAAGGGTTGCACTGCACTGGCCGCTTTCTGTGTAGAAGTCGTTATTATGGCTAAAATCCACCAGTAGATTGTCCGTGCCGTTGTAAACAAACGGTCTCTGGAATTCGAAAGTTCGCCATCCTGTGCTGTCAACATCCTCATCATTCTGATATACAACGGTCCAGTCACTACCATCCAGATAGCAATCACTTATGGATTCATAAGTACTTCTTTGGGTATGTTTTAACCTGATTGTCCAGTTGTTCAATATTTGTCCGGGAATCATCGTGACATCAAGTGCCAAGGAAGTAATCAATCCGCTTTTCTCTATCTCATTGGCTAAGTAAATTACCTGTGTACGACTATCGTGATAATATGTATACATCGGGCATCCCCAGCTTTTGGTCTCCGTACCGATGTTAATAGTCTGACAGTCCTCAGTGTCCGGAATATCAATAAAGGGTGTCCATTGCATCCACTCTGTAATCAGAGCTTGGTTTTCCTGTCCGAGCCGAACTCCGCCATTTACAGGTGTTGGATCTTCTGTACCTCTCCCATGAATGCCAATGATGCGATCTTGTTCGAGAATCCCATTACTGCTGCGAATTGGTGCACCGCTATCTCCCCCGGATGTATCAACCCAATAATTTAGAATACTCGAATTCATAGCAACAATTTCGCCGGACCCTTCCCAGAATGCCTGACTGTTGGGTTCTTCATCCAAAGTTCCTAATTTGACCTCCTTTGGGTATCCCGCTATATAGATAGTGTCACCAACTGATAAGAATGAGTTAGAAAACTCCACTGGCATATATGTATTAATCTCAGAAAAAGATTCGTTGAATAAGACGGCCCCGTAATCATATTCAACGCTTTGCTCCCCGGCAATATATTGAGGATTTGTTCGAAGCTCTGTACTGGTTTTATTTCCATACGGTCTGTTCACCTTGCCCTCTTTATAATCTTGTTTCTGTCCCGGAGTAATTGTGATGTTTTCTGCCCATGAATTGGTTGCTTGATGGTAAACATTATGCCCACATGTGAGAACCATATATGGGGTTACGATACATCCTGTTCCTCTGTAACTCTTGGGAACTGAAGGGAATTTTATCCCTCCGAGATAACAGTGAGTATTCCATGGATAGGATGAAGTATTGGTGATACGCGTCCTATCATCAGATCCAATGGATATTTCAGGCTTAAAAGGCTGCTCATCATTAACGAATAGCTCTTCAATACTTATGAGGTTAAGCCGCGCATCGGAAGGATCAAGAATTACGGCATTTTCTGGTTTTGGTTGCGATTCTGTTAATAGTGAGGATGCCGTTAATAGTATTTGTGCTTCATATGCTGATAATGGTTTATGCTTAGGTTTTTTCATTAAGATGCACACACATGAAACGTCCTGGTCTGTTGCGATGTCATATTCTTCCCACAGGTAAAAAGTATTCTCGATAATCTGAGCTACTGTTCGGGGAGCTTCAATATTATTGATATCTTCCGGACAGTCGCAGATGTTCAATTCCAAAAGAGATATGGATTCTGATTTCAGGTGTTCTGGAAGATCCTCCCATTTTATATTTTCTAATTCCCCATTTATGGGCTTTGGAAAAAAGGCCAGAACTATAAGGGGAATTAATAGAATATAAATTCTTTTTATATGAGACTTTTTTGGGCATAAGCTCCCAATATGATCAAGACAGGTACCATCAAGTCCGCGTGCAGGTTGGGCTTGCGATTGAAACATCTCGATTACGTGTTCCATTTTCTTCTCCTTGAAAGAATTGATAGTAATTTTTTGCACTACTAATGCGTAAGTTTGCGAATGTTGCAAGAGAATCCTAATGCGGAAAAAGATGGATTGCCTTTCATCTTCCTCATATTTCCCGCCTATCAAACTGCATCAGAGAAAATTCATTATACAACAGCCCACATTACTGTCAAGCAAAAATCCTCATGAAAATCAGTAAGAAAACACAGATATACTAATAATATTCGTCTTAATAGACACTTCAAAGTATGTATAGTTCATCAGGACATGGTATATCACTTTAAAATTCTTTGTTGTAATCTTGATATATGACGTTCAATAGGGCAAAAAATCAATCTACGGAAGTTGAAATAACTATTGCTGTTTCGGTGAAATCTTGTTAACAAATACGCCAATGTCAGAGCAAAAGAAGAAATATCGGATTTTCATCAGTGCCGCTGAGCCCAGTGCCGATGCCCACTGTGCTGGTTTGATAACTGCTTTGAAAGAAAATAGTTACGACGTGGAATTTGTCGGGGTGGGAGGTCCAAAAATGGCTGAGGCCGGTTGTGAGTTACTCGAAGCAACTTCCGGCAAAGCGGTTATGATTTACAAGGCTTTTGTGCACATTATTCATTACTACATGTTGATAAAGCGCATCAAGAATTACTTGATCGAGAACGATATTGATTTGGTAGTTGTCTGTGATTCGCCTGCTTTTAATTTCCATATAGCAAAAACCTCAAAAAAAGCAGGGATCAAAACGCTTTTTTATGTAGCCCCTCAGCTTTGGGCCTGGGGTCGCTGGCGTATTGGAAAACTTCGGAAAAACTGCGATAAACTCTGTTGCATTTTGCCGTTTGAGCAAGAGTGGTTCGGCCGAAAGGGTGTTGATACGGTTTTTGTTGGCAATCCGCTCCTGGATAAACTGGACATTGATTCTACTAAATCCAAAAAGTATATCGAATTCAAGCCGGAGAATGCACGAATTGCCCTCATGCCCGGCTCGCGAACTGCGGAAATCGATTCGTTGTGGCTCCCGATGCAGCAAATAGCAATTCAACTAAAGAAAAAGTACCCTGCAGTGACATTTGTCGCTGTTGCTGTAGATGCCGAGCGACAGAAAGTATTAAAATCCAAACAGATTCCCGGTTTCGAATGTCACTATAGCATTGATTCTGTTTACCATACCGCTGAGGCAGTTGATTTTTCGATAGTAGCCAGTGGCAGTGCCACTTTGGAAGTTGCTGCAGTTGGTTGCCCAATGGTAATTATGTATCAATCCAGCAGGATTTTGTGGCATCTGGCAGGGCGTTGGATTGTTAGAACGAAATACCTGTCATTGGTAAATATCCTGGCCGGTCGGGAATTAGTACCGGAATTTATGCCGTATTTTAGTTCTGTTGAGCCAATCGTTAACAGCATCGAAAGTTTTTTAGAAGACAAGAACAAGCTGATTCAAACCAGCAGTTCGTTGATTGAGTTAATCAAGCCGTTAGCGGATAAGGAAGCTCGTCGGGAGGTTGCTAAGGTAGCAATCGAGATGTTATGTTAGATTATTAAGACAGGACTGTGATTCTTATTGAAAAACTATAGTGACATTCGAAAGATAGACTTATCAGCTACACTGGCAATGATCGGCACCGTTTCTTTTTGGTCATTGGGGCCGATTTTTATAAAATATCTGACGGGTTATCTGGATTCATGGACTCAAAATCTGCTTCGTTATTTAGTTGCTTGTTTTTTCTGGCTGCCGTTTCTTTTCCTTGCTGTCAGGGCGGGCAGATTTAATAGAAGAATCTGGCGAATGGCTTTATTGCCGGCCGTGGCAAATCTTGCAATGCAGAGTTTTTATGCAGGTGCTTTCTATTACATCAGCCCTGCGTTTATGGTCCTGCTGACTAAAACGAATATCATCTGGATAGCAGGTTTCTCGCTGATGTTCTTTTCGGATGAAAGACCGTTGGCCGGAAGTATGCGTTTCTGGTTCGGATTGGCGCTTTCGGCGATAGGAGTATTTGGTGTCATGTATTTTAAGGAGGATTTCGCCACTATCAAGACAATAACCGGTATAGCTCTTGCATTTGCAATGGCCTTTATGTGGGCGGTATATACAATATTGGTTAGAATTGCATTTAGGGACATTAACTCATCTCATGGCTTTTCGGTGATAAGTATATACACCGTTGCAGGGCTTTTTATACTTACGCTTTTATTTGGAAATCCGAAGGATTGCCTCCATATAGGTCCTATGCAATGGATTTGTATTGTCGTTTCCGGCGTCCTATGCATAGCTTTGGGTCATGTGCTGTATTACGCTGCAATCAGGCGTATTGGGGCAACAATTCCGGCGCTGGTGATATTAGTGCAGCCGTTTATTGTTCTTGCGATATCCTATTTTGTTTACGGCGAGTCTTTGAATTTTCTACAGGTATTTTTCGGAACCGTTCTAATAGCGGGTTCGGCTCTTGCTATATGGGCACAACAGCAATTAAAACGTGCACTGTAGCTTATGATTTGGATTATTCGCCGGCATCGGTTTTTGGAAATCCGATATTGTATAATTGACAATCACTGTCGAACAAACTTAGAATAATATATCTATATGGAAAATCGTACAATGTTAAGTTATAAACAGGTGACCATAAATTTTTAAGGAATCGAATATGTATAAGTTTTCAAGGGTATTCATTGCAGTATTGGTGCTGATTATTGCACTTTCCCAGACTCAGGCCTTATCTCAAACTCGCCAGAGGTCTCAAGTCCCAACAGAATATAAATGGAAGCTGGAAGATCTCTATGAGACGGATCAGGCATGGAACAGGGCCAAAGAAAAACTCGTATCTCAGTTCGATGAAATAGAAAAGTATAAAGGCAAGCTGGCCGAATCAGCATCCGAATTGCTGGCTTGTCTTGAATTCAACAGTGACATTTCGAAGGAGTTCGGACGTCTGTTCAGCTACGCTTCTATGAAATCCGATGAGGATTTGCGCGATTCGGAATATCTGGCGATGAAGCAGGAATTGCAGCAACTCGGCACCGATTACAGTTCTAAATCGGCGTTTATCACTCCGGAAATTGCCGAGATGGACAAGCAGAAAGTCGATTCGTTCATCCAGCAGGAACCGGGGCTGAAAATATATAAGATGCCTTTGTACGACATACTTCGCATGAAGCCTCACACATTATCAGAGAAGGAAGAAAAGATTCTGGCCGAAGCGGGATTAATGGCCGATGGGCCGTCCTCGATTTTTGGCGTATTCAGCAATGCCGAGTTACCTTATCCTAAGATTAAGTTGAGTGACGGCACAGTTGCAGAGCTTACCAAGGCCGGATATGCCCGTTATCGAGCTTTGCCTAATCGAAGCGACAGGCAAGCCGTTTTTGAAGCATTCTGGGAAGTCTTTAATAAATTCAAAGGGACTTTCGGTACACAGCTTTATGCGAACGTTAAAAAGGATATGTTTTATGCCCGCACGCGCAATTATGAATCCTCACTGCACAGCGCGCTGGATCAGGACAATATTCCGACGCAGGTATATACGGCACTGATTGAAAACGTCACCGACAATCTCGATTCGTTTCATCGATATCTGGATTTGAAAAAGCGAATGCTGGATGTGGAGACATTAAAATATTCGGATGTATATGCTCCGGTTGTTAAGGGAGTCGATTTGCAGTACACTTATGACCAGGCAGAGGAGCTTATTCTCAATTCGCTTTCTCCATTGGGTGAGGATTATCAAAAGGTCGTTGCAGAAGCATTTGAGAAGCGATGGATTGATGTTTATCCAACTCCAGGCAAGCGCGCAGGCGCTTATTCAAACGGCAACGTTTATGATGTTCATCCCTATATCCTTTTGAACTATAATGGCCAGTATGATGACGTCAGCACGTTAGCTCATGAGCTTGGTCATACGATGCACAGCTATTACGCCAACAAGAATCAGCCGTATCCGACGGCGGATTATTCGATTTTTGTGGCGGAAGTTGCTTCCACTTTTAACGAGGCACTTCTAATTCACAAAATGCTGGAGGAAATAAAGGATGATGACATTCGATTGTCTCTGCTTATGAATTATCTGGATGGAATCAAGGGCACTGTCTTCCGTCAGACCCAGTTTGCAGAGTTCGAGCTGCGTATTCATGAAAAGGCGGAAAGTGGTGAGCCGCTCACAGGAGATGTTCTAAATGAACTTTATGGCGAAATTCTGAAGAAGTATTACGGCCACGAAAAGGGAGTTTGTCACATCGATGATTTATATACGGTCGAGTGGGCATACGTTCCGCATTTCTATTACAACTTCTATGTGTATCAGTACGCGACATCCTTCACCGCATCAACCGCCTTAGCTGAAAAAGTGCTGGGTAAAGAAGAAGGTGTGGTTGAAAAATACATTGAATTTTTATCGTCGGGCGGTTCCGATTATCCTATTGAGCTTTTGAAAAAAGCAGGAGTGGATATGACGGGATCTGAGCCTTTCCAAAAAACGATGGTTGCAATGAATCGAACTATGGATGAAATTGAAGCGATTCTTGAGAAAAAAGACAGGTAAAAACAAGCAACCGTTACAATCGGTGGGATTTAGTATGGATGCTGATAATTTTGTCGATACGAAAGATTTAACAAAAGTCTATTCGTCCGGCAAGATTGAGGTTGTCGCTCTCAAGGATGTTAATTTATCTCTTCGAGAAGGTCAATTCCAGGGAATAACAGGACCTTCCGGCTCGGGCAAATCCACCCTGATGAACCTATTAGGTGGATTGGATACTCCTTCATCGGGGACTATTAAATTTCAGGGCAGGTTTATCTCCGAGCTGGACCACGAAGAGTTGGCTCTTTACCGGCGGTATCAGGTTGGTATGATTTTCCAGTCGTTCAATCTTATCTCCTCTTATACGGCATTGGAAAATGTAGCCTTTCCTTTGCTTTTTGCAGAAGTGCCAAAAAAAGAAAGAGTCGAGCGGGCGGAAGAGATGCTTACAAAAGTGGGACTGTATCCCCGAAAGGACCATCGTCCATCCGAGCTTTCCGGCGGTGAACAGCAGAGGGCGGCTATTGCTCGTGCCCTTATCAATCGACCAAAGCTTCTTCTTGCCGATGAACCTACAGGCAACCTTGACAGTAAAACCTCGGCCCAGATTGTTCGAACACTCGCAGATTTGAATAAAGGTCAGGGCTTAACCGTGATTATGATTTCACATGAAGAGTCTTTATTGGCTGAATACGCCGACCATATTGTTCGGCTGTGTGACGGGAAAGTTGTTGAACAGGAGACAATCAGTTAAAAACTATGAGATTTTCCGACTACATTGAGCAATCGTTTTCCAACCTGCGGAAGAAAAAATTGCGCACTTTCCTGACAACTTTCGGAGTAGTGATAGGGATCGGGGCTTTGGTTTGCATGTTCGCTTTCGGCAAGGGGATGCAGAAGAACATGACAGATAGTTTTAACAAACTTGAGCTATTTAATTATCTTGGCGTTTTTCAACGCTCTGGAAATAGCCATGGCCACCAATCCTCACAGGATCCCAACGCGCAGGAGGAAGCAAGCCGACAGAAAGATATTTTGGATGATGATTTTCTTCTTGAGCTGACTAAGATTGAAGGTGTGGAATGGGCCTTTCCGGAAATGCGTTTTCCTGCCGTGATTCGATTCGGAGATGATGAAGAATTCAGCCTGATTCAGGTTCTACCCGCCAAGATATGTCAATCCGGGATTGTTAATTTCAGGGCGGGGACATTCTATACATCCGATGAAGAAAATTCGTTAATCATCAGTGATTCCCTGCTTCGGCGTCTGGAATTAAAAAAGCCCGAAGAAGCTGTCGGTCAGGAAATAGAGGTTTCCACTTTAGCAATTGATTTTAGCCTTGCCAATTTACCAAACATTATATCATTTCTGGGTGGGCAGGGACTGCCGTTTAACAGGCAGAGCTACACCTTTAAGATTGTTGGTGTGACCGAACGAATGGGAGTTAGCGGTCCGATGCTTATGAGAAGTGATGTTTGTATTCCACACGGCACTTCTAAAAGAATGAAAAAAATACCCCTGACCAGCATCTCAGATTTATTTGCTTCGCCTGAGCAATCGCAGGGCTATTCTGCGGCTGGAATTAAGCTGATTTCGCCGGAATACGTTGAGCCTGTCAAAAAGCAGGTGGAAGATATGGGTTTTAATACGTTCTCTATTATGGACCAGCTCGAAGAAATCAAGACAGTTTTTATTTTCATGGATTTGTTTTTGTTTGCCGTTGGGATGATAGCAATTGTTGTCGCTTCGTTGGGAATTATCAATACCATGGTAATGTCTATTCTGGAAAGATACAAGGAAATTGGAATTATGAAAGCCGTCGGAGCAAGTGACATGGATGTAAAGAAAATATTCTTTTTTGAATCAGGAGTAATCGGTTTTATGGGAGGAGTTTTCGGGCTTGCTTTAGGCTGGATAGTCAGTTTTGTAATTAATATCGTTATCAATAGCATTGCGGTAAGTGAGGGAGTTCCTTATATGAGTTACTTCAGCTTTCCATTGTGGCTTTGCCTTGGAGCGATTGCTTTTTCGATAATAATCAGCCTGCTCTCGGGAATCTATCCTACAATGCGGGCAGCCAAAGTCGATCCTGTTATTGCACTAAGGCACGATTGAGCTGAAGCCGCCTACAATACGGACGCCGGCATAATCTGGTCCTATCATAGGGTTTAAAATTCTTTATTTTAGGGAGGTAAAGAATCTCTTAAATCTTGGTCGATATTTGTCGGTAATGTCTAATGAGCCAATTATGCCCTTGGCTTTTCCGACGATTTGTTGCCTTTCTACGAATCCGAAACATCTCGAATCCCTGCTGCGGTCTCTGTTGTCGCCCATGACAAAATAACTACCCCCAGGCACTGTGACAGGCCCGAAATTCCGCATTGCTTTAACCGAAGGCATGCTCATTACCATATGGTCGGAGTCATCCAGATATTCCATGGCGATTATAGAATTATCCTTGAGCTTGCTTGGTAAATATTGTGTGTAGCTCGAATCAATGCTGTTATAATGAAGCTTCTGTCCGTTTATGTAAAGGATATTATTTTTCATTTCGACCGTGTCGTCCGGTTGGGCTATTATTCTCTTAACTAATCGTGTACCGTCGTCCGGTGAAAAACAAATCACTATATCTCCTCTTTTGGGGTCCGACCATTTTGCAATCCGATGTAGTGTTAGGGGAAATCTCAAGTCGTATGCCAATTTATTTACGTAGATCAGGTCTCCTTCAAGTATGGTAGGATACATTGAACCTGAGGGTACCCAATTCCAGTCTGCAAGGCTTGATTTAACAGGTATTACAATAAAAATGACGAAAATAATTGTTAGACGCCATTCTTTCCACAACTTCGTGATATATTTTATCGTTTTATGTTTCTTCATTTTTCCTCCATAAGTTGTTATCGGTTTAGATTGCGAATTTCTATACGTAAAAAAACCCTTAATGTTCTTTGTTTGTATTAGATTTTTAATAATCTCAGCTTGACATCCTGGATTTAAATGTTATTTGTGGATATTATATAGCTAAAAGCAGAGAAAGGTAAAGGATACTAATCCTGTTCGGACAGGTTATAATTTTCGAATAGTAACTGCAGGGGAAAGAGCTTAAGTTTGAGGAAGAAAAGGAGGCATGATAGAGGATAGGCGTAAAACCAAGGCCCAGTTGCTCACGGAATTGAATTCTTTGCGCCGTCGCATTTCACAAATTGAACGATCGGATTGTGAGAGAAAGAACCATTTGGGATTCGAATCCGATCAAATATTTCAAACTGTCTTTAATAATACAGCCGATGGAATATTGGTGGCCTATGTGGAAAGCAAAAAGTTCTACCTGGCAAATACCAGATTGTGCCAGATGCTCGGATATAGCGTGGAGGAAATGAAATGTCTTGGGGTGGAGGATATTCATCCTGAACAAGACCTGCCTTTTGTATTGGAGCAGTTTAATAAGCAGGTGAATGGAGAGATTACACTTGCTAAAGACATTCCGGTCAAGAGGATAGACGGTAGTGTTTTTTACGCCGATGTCAATTCTATACCGATAGAGCTCGATGGTAGAAATTATTTGATTGGTATTTTCAGAGATGTCACTGAGCATAAAAAGATGGAAGAGTCTCTGAGGCGGAACGAAGAGAAATTCCGTTTGGTAATGGAAGCGACTAATGACGCTTTATGGGACTGGAATATAGTGACAAATGAAGTGTATAGAAATCCTCGTCATGCAACTATGTTAGGTTTTGAGCCGCATGAGATGAGTGCGTCACAGGAAGAATGGGAAAAGCGAATTCATCCCGACGATAAGCATTTGATATATGAAATTTTTGATGAATATTTGAGAAAAGGAAAACGAGGTGCTTTTGAACTCGAATATCGTCTTCAAACTAAATCCGGCAATTATATATGGGTTTTAGGCCGTGGGAAAATAGTTTCTTATAGTGATGATGGCAAACCCTTAAGGATGGTTGGTACGAACATCGACATCAACGAGCGTAAGAAGACGGAGGAAGAGCTTCGTAAGTTTAAGACAATTGCGGAGAGAGCAGGCTACGGCGTGGCCATAGGTGATATTCGAGGTGAGCTTTTATTCGTCAATGAATCTTTTGCACAAATGCATGGATGCGAAGTTGATGAGTTGATGGGTAAACACCTTTCCATATTCCACAATAAAGAACAAATGGAGAATGTGAATAGACTCAATGAACAGCTTATAAAAAGAGGTGGTTATATTGCCGAAGAGGTATGGCATAAGAAAAAAGACGGCACACAACTGTGCACCTTAATGAACGGAACGCTCATAAGAGGTGATAAAGGTCAACCTCAACTTGTGGCGTGTACAGCTATTGATATTACCGAACGCAAGAGGATGGAAGAGGAACTTTTCAGGGAGAAAAACAGGTTACTATCTATACTGGAGGTTATGGAAAGTTTTGTTACTATACGCGATTCGGATTACACGATTATATATCAAAATGACTCTGTGACGAGACTGTTGGGCGATCATATTGGGGAAAAATGTTATACTATTTATGAGAGAAATGATGGTATATGCGAAGGTTGTCCCGCTGAATTGGCATTCAAAGACGGCAAATCTCATATTTCAGAGAGGGAGGTTATGTTACCTTCGGGGGAA
>CAZDVE010000067.1:0-15597 GCA_964508785.1 uncultured Pirellulales bacterium
CGTTCAGGGAAAGTATGGAATTAGCGCCTGTATCGTCCATTCTCATGCGTCCACCGACAACCTGAATACGACCTTCGTTGTCGGAGTAATACTCCCAGCCCTGTGCTCCACTGGGCTGACCTGACTCAAAGTCCTGAGAATACGGCACCGCTTGAGGAATAATCCCAGCTGCGATACCGGTACCCTGGATCACAAAGTTATATGGGTCTTCATTCGGATCAGTATTGGCGATTTGTAAAGTTGCAGTTTTTAGACCTACGCTACTGGGAGAAAACTGAATTTGAAACGTCGTAGTACCTCCATATGCAGCGACGGTAGAACTTGGTTGCAGCACAACAACGAAATCGCTGCTTCCACTTAATTGTACTCTGGGACTACCATATAACGTCAGGACATCTGTTCCAGTGTTCCTAATCGTAAATGTCCGCACAAGGGAACCACCTGTTGTAACATTACCGAAGTCTGTGTGGTCGCTTGTACTCGGAGTAGTATCTCCGTCTGTTATAACTTGACCGTTTCCTAAAACGTCTATTTCAGGTACGTCAAAACCAGTACCCTGAATTACGAAATCATAAGGATTCTCATTACTATCGTTATTATAAATCAGTACCGTTGCGGTCTTAACCCCGGAACTGCCTGGATTGAACCGGATTTGGAAGGTTGTGGTCCCACCACTCGGGGCAACCGAAGAAGCCGGCTGTATATTCACAGTAAAATCACTGCTTCCACTTAATTGTACTCTGGGGCTTCCAGTCAGGTAAAGAGTAGAACCTCCTGTGTTCCTTATAGTAAAGGTCCTAATTATAGTACCACCCGGCGTAACAGCACCGAAGTATGTGTGGTCGGTAGTAGTCGGAGTAGTATCACCATCAACAATTTCCTGACCATTACCGAGAACTTCTATCTCCGGAACGCTAGCGCCTGTGCCCTGAATCACGAAGTCGTATGGATTCTCGTCACTGTCATTATTGTAAATCAGGATTGTTGCTGTTTTAAGCCCGGTGCTGGTCGGTGCAAACCGGATCTGGAACACTGTGGTCCCGCCGCCGGCAGCAACAGGAGAAATTGGTTGTGTAATCACAGTAAAGTTGCTGCTTCCTATTATTTGAACTTTGGGACTTCCTGTCAAATTAAGAGCAGAGCCTCCTGTGTTCCTTATTGTAAATGTTCGTATTATAGAGCCGCCTGGGGCGACACTACCGAAATCTGTATGGTCACTTGTACTCGGTGTAGTGTCACCGTCAATAATCACCTGGCTGTTGCCCGTTACGTCTATTTCCGGTGTGGTCGTTGTTGATGTTACCTGAATATTATCGAATTCACGACCATCAGACGTAGCCGGGAAGTTGTCATACTGCTGAAATTTAATACGCACATCAGATACATCAGTTGTACCGGCAGCGGTTTTTGCCAGCTCGATTATCGCATCTAATGCAAACGACTGAGCGGTGAAGGAAGCATCTAAGTTCGTAATCGTAATCCAATTAAGCCCATCGACACTCAAGGCAATACCGTCGGCTTTGTAATGACCTGCAAAGCTCGTTGGTAGGTTATTAACTTCATCTGATAATTTTATATGATCGAGTGTCAAGGTTACATTTGTTTTGCCGGTTAAATTCACATGTAATATTGCTTCGTTCAGAGACGATGTGCTGTCGGCTACCGTATCATCCATACGCAAACGTCCACTGACTACCTGAATACGCCCGTCGTTGTCCGAATAATATTCCCAGCCCTGGGCTGAAGTCGGCAAACCGGCGTCGAAGTTCTGGGTGTACGGAATTGATTGAGCGGCTGATGCTGTGACCTGGATGTTATCGAATTCACGTCCATCTGTTGGTGCAGGATAGTTGTCGTACTGTTGAAATTTAATTCTTACATCAGATAGATCGGTAATACCTGCATCGATTTGAGCCTGGGCAATTATTGCGTCCAGAGCATACGACTGGTTTGTAAATGAAGCATCCAAGTTAGTGATTCTGACCCAATTAATTCCGTCAACGCTCAAGGCAATGCCGTCGCCTTTGTAATGTCCTGTAAAACTCAATGGAGGTGCGTCTGCCTCATCCCCTAGATTATAATGGTCCAGTGTCAGTGTCACATTAGATGCACCTGTTAAGTCCAGATGTAGAATCGCTTCATTCAGTGAGGATGCACTGCCACTGACTGAATCGTCCATGCGCAATCGTCCGCTGACCACCTGAATCCGTCCCTCATTGTCCGAGTAGTACTCCCAGCCCTGAATATCGGTCGGCAAACCTGCATCAAAGTTCTGAGTATAAGGTACAGATTGAGGTATGAAAGTGCTGGCATTTGCTGATGCTGTTTCATCGCCTTCATTGTTTAGGTCGACCTCGATAGCGTCTGTGGGATTGGTCGTGTCTAATGGATCCACAGGCTGCGTGTCGGCTAAAAGTCCCTCTACGTCGGCATTAAGCAAAAGCCTTGGTTCCAGACGCTCAAACATTGGCGTCTCCGAATTTTGGCGTTGTTGTAAGTGTCGGTTACGCCGTAACTTTCTGATCATACGTTTCATCTTAATTTTCCTTATCTTTCTTAATGGATATATCTATTGTTATGGAACTGAATACCCTTCTCCTGGCGGAAGCCATGTAAAGTGAACAAGCACCATTCTCAATTTACTTATTTCTTTAGACAAATTAGACGTTGTATCGGTTCCATTTTCATTGGATCCTTAAAACGGATTATTTGAAATAGAATCACCCTTTTTGGTGTATATAACTGATTTAAAGTGCCTTTTTAAGCCCAATTTATAACGCTTATTTTCCTAAAAATACCATTTTTTTTAGGCGCCCTTACAAAAAGGCATATAAAAACGCTGACTCTTAAGGTCCAGGGGACTTTTTTATTGATTAACTTCCAGTCCAACAAATCATTGTGGGCAAATAGTCAGTCCGTGGTCAAAAATATTTATTCTCAAAAAAAATAAGCTATTAGCTGACCGTATTGCATGACCTACTGCTCATATCTTCTTAGTAAAAATTCAGATTTATCCTATAGTTTTATAGGACATAACCTGTAAAGGCTAAAGGCATCAACCATGGAGTGAATATTAACATAACTATCGATTTATTGCGATATTAACGTATTTATAGGAACTTTGAGGCGGGCAATTTGCTATATTCCCTATTTTTTCTATTTGCACAATGTGGGCTTGACAAAAAGCCGATTAGGAGATATAAGTAACGATATCTACGGTTGGTACTCCCACGGAGGGGGTATTTACATTATCTCTTTACACGTAACCACAAGAAGATATCGCTAATGGATTGCTGTAATAAGGATACTACTTTGGAGTTATATCCTTTGACGTATTCAAAGAGACATAATTTTATTACTCGAAGACTTGGGATGTCGGAATCCGCACATCCAGAAGCGGGCAAAGTGCCAGTCTGGTTAATACGGATTATAGCCATAGTACTTCTAATATCTTCAGGCATAGCATATCGTGCAATCGCATCTTTAATTATCGATACTGCAATTAATCTTCCCCTGCCGTTAAATACCCTTCCTATAGTCATCGGGGACTGGGCCGGTATGGAAGTGTCTATTCCCACAATTACTCGTGAATACATGGAGAAAAATTTTGCAGACGATTTCATTAGTCGGAGATGTATAAACCGCCTGAACCAAACATACGCGGATGTTTATATCGTATATTGTGCATCCCGACCGGGGAGTATGTTAGGACACAAGCCACGTGTTTGTTACGTAGGAAATGGCTGGATCCATGATAGCACAGAAAAATCCCACTTTCTGACACGACAAGGCCGGGAAATACCGTGCTTAATACATAGATTTCATAAACCAGCTCCACTGTACGATGAAGTAGTAGTGCTTAACTTTTATCTGGTGAATGGAGAACTCGCCACAAATCAGAGTGGTTTCAGTGGTGTCCTGGGCCGAAGATACAACCTTAGCAGAAATCCGGCTCGATATGTAGCACAGGTCCAAATAAGTTCATTATTGGAGAATTCTATAAGAAGTGCAGCCTCGGATATGACAGAAATGATACTTGCCTTACTGCCGGATGAAAATGGCATCGTTAGGGCATTTGAGCACATCCAGCCTGAGAGTGAAATCTTAAACAAGGAATAACAGCCATAGGAAAGTAAGTGCTTTTTTTACAACAAGTTAACTTTGAATATCGGCGCCCCCGACGGGGACGGAGTATGCCAATATCATGCTTAAGATATCTCTTTATAAAGGCCTGCCTCCGATTCAACTTGTCAGAAGAAAATTGGAGTATTTTGATAGGAAAAAGAATTAAGCAGGTTCCTTATTGTAAATAATGAAAAAATCTCAAATAACAAATAAAGGACACGAAAAAATAGTTGTATATACCCCTGATGCACACCTTGGATTTGGTTGGGGTGTATGGAAAGAAATGTTTCTGGAGTTGATTGGCAGCCGAGGATTAATCTGGCGTCTTTTCCTGCGAGACCTGTCTTCTCGTTATCGACAATCAGTTTTTGGTTATATCTGGGCAGTACTACCTGCTATCGTGGCTACAATTACTTTTACCTATTTGAAGAGTTCGGGGACACTACCGATCGATGAAACAGGTATTCCTTACCCTGCCTATGTGCTTATAGGTATGACGGTTTGGCAATTATTTGCAACAGGACTGACAAAGACCACACAATCTTTGGTACAAGCCAGCGCCATTATCACTAAGATCAATTTTGCACGGGAAGCATTAGTGCTAGCTGCCTTTGGTGAGTCTATATTCGATTTTCTCATAAGAATTGTATTAGTTGTCGGCATATTTGCATGGTTTGGAATCGTACCTGCTTGGACAGTTATATTTGTTCCGTTTGTATTAATCCCGCTGATACTTATAACTGTGGGCTTTGGTTTTATTTTATCGTTGGCAAATGGTGTGTTTCGAGATATCGGCAATTCGCTAACTTTGTTTCTGACGTTCGCTATGTTTCTAACACCAGTCATTTACCCACCGCCCACTCAATGGCCGAAGGTACTTATTAACTATTTGAATCCTGTCAGCCCATTCATTATCGCTACACGAGATCTGACGACTAAAGGCACACTTACTCAACCAAATGGATTGTTATGGATCAGTTTAGCAGGTTTATTAATTTTCCTGATTTCCTGGCGTATTTTTCACCTGGCAATGTCTCGTATCGCAGAAAGGGTATAAGATTTGACAAATGACACCGTTATCCAAGCGAATGGAATTTCCAAGAAGTTTTGCCGCAGCCTTAAACGCTCGATGTGGTATGGCTTCAAGGACATTTTGAGAGATACTGCTGGTCTTACTCCCAAATCAGACCATTTGCGTAAAAGGGAATTCTGGGCAGTTGATGATGTTTCTTTCGAACTTAAAAAAGGAGAAACACTTGGCCTTATCGGCCCGAACGGCGCGGGAAAAAGCACTATTCTCAAAATGCTCAATGGCATTATACTGCCGGACAAAGGTGGCATAAGAATTAAAGGCCGCGTTGGTGCCCTCATTCAAATTGGAGCCGGTTTTCACCCACAGCTTACGGGCAGAGAAAACATCTATATTAACGGTACTATCCTTGGCATGAATAAACGAGAGATTAATAAGAAATTTGATGCAATAGTGGATTTTGCTGATATTGGTGATTTCTTGGATACACCAGTTAAACATTATTCGAGTGGTATGTTCGTTAGATTGGGTTTTGCGGTAGCAGTCCACTGTGAACCCGATATACTGCTTGTCGATGAAGTGCTTGCTGTCGGTGATTTCCAGTTCCAGCGCAAGTGCATTGATCGAATGAGTTCATTGATTAAGAGGGGAGTAACTGTAATCTTCATTTCACATAATCTGCCTTCGGTAGGTGGTTTTTGCAAGAAGGGCATACTCTTAGATAAAGGTTGTTCAATTAAGCAAGGTAATATTGATGAGGTCATTCAGCGTTTTTTACTAATGCATTCCCCTGAAAGGGATGTCTCTGTACGAAAAGCGACAGCACGGAAGTCAGATGAAGTTGTTTTCCGTAATGTGCAGATGATCGGCTCAGACCACCTGCCAAAATTTGAATTTAGTACTGGCGAACGCGTAACCATTCGGGTTCACTTTCATGTAAAATCACATATTAAAAAAGCAATATTTGGTTACAAAATCCGTGATGAACAAGAAACAATTTGCTGCGCCAATCGAACGGTGTACAACGACGTGATGTTGGACATAGCTCCAGGGGATTGTTTTTATGAATTCCAGATCAGAGCATTGGAACTTCACACAGGCAGATATATGTTGGGCATCGTGTTATTTGACGACAACTTGATTCTTCCATATGCGAATGATCCTGAAGCATGTTCTTTTACTATTCGATCTCCTTGGCTTGAGGCCGATCTCACATCACCAATCGTCCTTCCGAGGACCATATGGAGCAAGAAAGTGAATACACAGGTTTTGGACGAATCACCAATTGAAGAAAATTAATTAGAGAGGATTTAACAGAAGGATCACCTATTTCTTCTGATCGCGAGGCCGAATAATGAGTCGCTATTTGAGATTTGCAATTGATCACGTTGGGGCACCAGTTCCTCAAATAGTACACATCCTGAAGAGAGACGAATTGTGGGCTAACCAGCAGCTAATGGACGAGTTTCAATTCCAGTTCCCGGACTCTACGATATGCTTGGTAGAGACACTTAACAAGGGGCCTGTTGATCTATTCGTGCTACCTTACATGCACAACCTTTTTTTCGAGAATCCTGGGGGACGGGCAATATATCACAACCTCCAAGGTGTAGGGGCTTCCTGGGTTATGCTGTACGGATTGGATTATCGAAGAATATTAGTTATGCCTGCGAATGATTTGTCGGGTTACTACAAGCGC
Organism: uncultured Pirellulales bacterium; assembly: GCA_964508785.1. Classification (GTDB taxonomy): domain Bacteria; phylum Planctomycetota; class Phycisphaerae; order Sedimentisphaerales; family Anaerobacaceae; genus JAFGPS01. Next base: position 6,855 of record CAZDVE010000067.1, read on the forward strand.
GCTAAGCGGCTTCAGAGGGTAGTCAGAATTCTGTGTTTACTGCACATGTTAAGGATAGTTTGCTGGTTTCGTCGTTTTCTGGAGTTACGATAATGCGTATTCTTTATTTATGTCATTTGGATCCAGCTACATGCGATTATCCTTTGTTCTTGGCCGAGGAATGGAAAAGGATCGGCCACGAGGTTTACCTGTTACCATACGATATTGAATACACGAATAACGTCGTAGCTAAGTTCTGGGACTCGCTAGGAAAGAGGGACAACGATCTACGCTTTGCTTTTCTGGAAAGGCGGGTCGCTTCAGCCTGCCGACAAGGAAGGCCTGATGTCTTGATCATTGGGGCTCAATTCCTGACTCCGAATGGGGTAAAGCGGCTGCGGAAAAAATTCGGTTTTTTAGTTGGCAAGGTGATAGGCTATAATAATCTGCTCGATGGTGAAACAGCATCTCTAATCCGCACGTCTGATTTCGTAATTGTCCACGATACATATCTTATTCCAATTATCCGAGGAGTGAAATATGGCAAGAATCCAAACGTCTTATTTATGCCGTGTATGGCCAATCCGGAGGAGCACCAGCCCTTGGACCTGAGCGAGGATGACCGACAACGGTATGGTGGGGACATTGCATTTATTGGTGGGATTGGGGATAATCGCGTCGAGGCTCTCCGAAGGTTAACCGCTTATGATCTTCGTATTTGGGGGGGGCACTGGCAGAAAGCCCCTGAACTGGCTCGCTTCGTTAGAAACGAGCCAGTATATGGCCTAAAGAAGACAAAGATATACAATGCAGCAAGGATTGCCTTAAATATCGAGGACAAAGAAAAACAAATTAATGCAATTAGCAATAGGATTCCAGAAGCACTTGCTTGTGGCACCTTCGTCTTAACGAATTGGTGTAAGGACCTGGAATTGACGCCTTTGGTTGAAGGAGAATCCATTGTCTCTTATCATTCATTAGACGAGCTTGAGGAGAAAGCAAAATATTATCTGAACCACCCTGAAGAGCGACAGGCTATTGCTGAAAAAGGACGAGAGATTGTTTTAAAGTCAATGACCTATCATGAGGTGACAGCAAGGCTTGCGCTGGAAATGGAACGGCTTGTTGCGCAAAGTATCAAAGCTCGTTGGACTGAAAGGAATAAGGAGCCATAAGCTGGGTAAATGTATGAACATACTTGTCTTGGGTGACTTGTGTTTGTGCGGGGATGTAGAACGAAATGTTCTAAATAACCCACAGTATGATCCTTTTGATGGAATCCGACATTTGCTAGGAGAAGATGATTTATTGGTGGCGAATGTTGAATTCGCCATATCATCGCTTGGAGCACCTAAGGTGAAGTATGCAACACTACGAGCCGATCCGCGTATAGTTGATAGTATAGATAGGTTAGATGTCGGGATTTTGGGTAATAATCACATAGGTGACTTCGGAGATGAGGCATCGCGAGACACTCGTCAAACGTTGGAACAGACTGGCATTGCAACTGTTGGATGGGGTAACTCACTCTCAGAAGCTATGAAACCGAATATTATTGAACGTGGTGGAGTGCGTATTGGTTTCCTAGGCTTCTCGTGTCTGTCTACGAATGGTCGAAACTATGCCACACCTGATTCCCCGGGTGTAGCGCCCATTTCAACGAAGCTACTTCATCAAGCAATTCTCAGGGCGAAGCCCATCTGCGATGTGCTCGTCACCTACATGCATTGGGGAAATGAGCACGAACACGAACCGGTCGTTGACCAATTGCGTGTGGCCCGACGTGCTATTGATTGGGGTGCCGATATTGTTGTTGGGTGCCACGCTCATGTAGTGCAAACGTACGAAGAATATCGTGGTCGCTGGATATTCTATGGCCTCGGCAATTTTCTTTTTTCGGACGTTTGTTGGCAGAAGACTCAGGTTGATGGAACAGTTGAATCGGGGATTCAGAAGCAAAAGCCCGAGAACAGAGAATCTCTTGCCGTCAAATTCACACTGCATGGTTCTGGTTCGTCTTGTAGTGTCGAACAGACAGATATCTATCCACTCATGTTTGGGAACGACCTTATACCGCGTAGAATTGGGATAGAAGAACTAACTTTCGATATCAATAAGCTCAACCGGAAACAGGCACGATACGTCAAATTTAACCGTCACAGGCTTGAGGGAAACCAAGAAATATGCTACAAGACGTACTTCCATAGATGCTATTTCATTCACAAGTATAGCTCGTGCGCATTTGACCGCGAGCGGGCCATCGGCGATAGGCTGAGGCGCTTCCTGAGATATATCCTACGTAAGGCTAAACACGCTTGTTCATTGTTGTCAGTGAGGACGTGACAGATATCTATAGCTCTAAGAATGAGAGAGAATGTGTTACGTGGTGTAGCCCGACAATTGAAAATCCCGGAATTTATTATTAATCGTCCCAAAAGGAGTTTTGGGATTCGGAATGAATTCTGGTCAGAGAAGGGAGGAGTTTTCGAACCATTGGTTCCATTGGCCTCCAAGGCATTTGAAGAAAAACAAATTCGTGATATGCAATCTTCTGAATCTAATAAAGCAATGACATTTTGGAATATGTTGAATTATGCAATTTGGAAGAGGTTGTGTATAAATAACGAGCCATTAGAATTGTTACAAGATGAACTTCAGGAATGCATCTCAAGGACAACCCGATCCGAAAGAAATTAATCGTGAAAGATTGAAATATCTTACAAATATGAAATATACAATCGCTATTCAGCCTGATGAATTAATTTTGGGAAATGGTATGAGGCAGTCGTTCTCTGACCGGTGGATTGCCAAGGCGCGGGAAATGGGTCATGAAGTTCGCATTGTGAATGTGTATCAGAATGATATCATCGAGCGCTTACGAGGCTGTGATGGATTCATGTGGCGATTTACCCATCCTCCTTTCCCCCGGCTTTATGCCAAGCGTCTTTTAACTGTGGCTGAGCATGGACTGGGACTTGCGGTATTTCCAGACTGGAAAACTGCCTGGCATTACGACGACAAGATCGCCCAGCGTTATCTTTTAGAAGCAACGGGGATTCCGATTGCCAAGACATGGATTTTCTGGAACCGAGAAGAAGCGATTGACTTTTGCAGTAATGCTCAATTTCCTCTTGTTATTAAACTTGCAGGGGGTGCCAGCTCCCAAAACGTGAGGTTGCTGAATGATTTTAACGAAGCGAAATACTGGATTAATCAATTGTTTTATCGTGGTCTATTTTCGTTAGATAGAGCCGTGAACGTAAAGCCCCAAGAAATTATAAAACGATTGAAACCAGCGGCCTCTCTTTTGCTAAAGGGTCGGCATCCAAGTCCGGGACCTTGGTACGAGTTGCAGAAAAACTATTTGATGGTTCAGGAGTTTCTGCCAAATAACTCCTATGATACCAGGGTGACTGTTATTGGTAATCGAGCTTTCGCCTTTCGCCGATTCAATCGTCCAAATGATTTCCGCGCCAGCGGCAGCGGCAACTTTGATACTGACCCTAAATCAATCGACTTAAAGTTTGTCCGGCTGGGATTTAGAACAGCGCGTGCGCTTAGTACACAGAGTATTGCCATTGATGGTCTGTACAGAGGGAATGAGTGTGTGACGACAGAAATTAGCTATAGTTATGCAAGTTGGGTGGTTCATGAGTGTCCAGGTCATTGGCAACTTGAAGGTGAACCTGAATCCGGCGAACTCATCTGGAACAGAGGACATGTCTGGCCACAAGATGCAATCATGGAGGATTTTCTGGTTAAGTTGGAATCAAGGCGAAAAGCCACGATTTCATAGCAAGTACATCATGCGAATCGCTTTCATAACACCGGAATTCGTTTCTGAACCTTACTTCAGTGGCGGCCTGGCTAATTATTTGCACCGTTTAACACAGGTATTGGCTTCTATTGGCCATGATGTTCATGTGATCACTCGTTCACATATCAATGGTGATGAGTTTGTAAAGAATGGGGTGTGTGTACATCGGGTAAAAATCAAACCAATTTCAGTATGGTATAAGCTATTCACGCTAAAACAGTTAAGTCGTACGGGAGACAGCCTGAAATTTAGTTATTTTACTTATCTTAAACTTAAGCAATTGCACAGGGAAAAATCATTCGATTTGATACAGTCTTCTAATTTTCACGCATGTGGTCTCTTTACTCTGCTGTTTCTGCGGATACCGCATGTGACGAGAATATCTTCATACAGGCCGTTATGGAACCATATGTTAGGGGTAGAAAAGAATTTGGACACAAAAATGATCGAAAGGTTGGAGAAATTCCACTTGCGGCTATGTAAGCATATTTATGCACCGAGCTTTACCCTTCAGCGCATCCTGGAAGAAAAGGCTTCTATAAGAGGAGTGAAAGTAATTCGAACACCTTTCTTCATAGAAAATGATAAATACGACTTCTCGATTTATGAACTAAATTTAAAAGGCAAAGACTATCTTCTGTTTTTTGGACGATTGGACAAACATAAAGGGCCACATATTTTAGGACAAGCCCTACCCGAAGTTTTTTCAAGATTTCCCGATATACATGCTGTGTTTGTTGGCTTGGATTCTCCCTCTCCATCAGGACACTCCATGCGCGAATACATTAAACAGCAGTGTAAAAATTATAGTCAGCGATTGTTTTTTTTTGATGCTCTTGCTCATAAGCAACTTTACCCGATCATTAAAAGCTCTCGATTTGTTGTTCTACCTTCCTCAATAGACAATCTTCCAAACGCAATGCTTGAGGCAATGGCTCTTGGCAAATCGGTCTTGGGAACTATCAACTGTAGTTTTGACGAAATAATTGAAGATGGTAAAAATGGTTTTTTGACAGAACCGAATAATCCTAGTGCTCTTGCACAAAAGATAATTGAAATTTGCCAAAGACAAGATTTGGATAAAATTGGAGCAAAAGCTGCAGAAAAAATGCGGGAATTTTTACCTGATAACCTAATTCCTAAGATTGTTAATTATTATCAAGAAGTCATCGACACTACAAGAAAAAGAAACCTCAAAAAAATTATCTTCTGATAACGAAATAAAACCGACCTATTCGATTTTAACAGAACATATTTGGGTATTCTAAGATGTACTATGAAATCCATTGTCCGGTCTGTTCCGAAAACGAATGGTATCAGACAGGAACCAAAACACAACAAGCAGCAGACGAGCGTTGGAAATCGGGATACCCTAAGATTCAAAAGACCATTTTTTTTGATCTATGGCATGCAAATGAGAATGTGGTAGAAATGAGAAGGTGCGTATGTAAAAAGTGCGGCTTTGTTATCGACCTTCCCAGACCAGATGAACAGGAGGTAGATAATAAATATAAATACTTAGCTGTAGTGGAAAAGGATCTGGGGTCATCAAGAGCTATTTCTCCAGAAGCCATGAAACAAGAACATAAGCAAGCTATCGAACTTTTAGACTTGGCAAGCTTTCATCTTGAATGCACTTCTCGTGTCTTAGACATTCTTGATTGTGGAGGAGGGGCTGGGCATTTTTTGATACCTATGAAGGAAAAAGGGCATAATTGTTACCTGGTTGACTATAATATGTATCCAATGGTCGGGATTACCCGTCTTGGAAATACTTTAGAAGATATTCCTGTGGACCAAAAATTTGACCTTATTATTTGCCGGCATGTACTTGAGCATGTGGCCTCTCCTAGGAAAGTTGCTGCTGGATTGAGAAATTACATGAAAAACGGAGGTCTCGTATATGCAGAAGTTCCAATAGAATTGTTTGGAGCTGCTAAACCAAATGGAGATCCAGTAACTCACATAAATTATTTTCAGAGAGATTCATTTCGAATATTATTTGAAAAAAGTGGGTTTGTTCCAATTATTTCACGAGAGAAAACAACTACATACCACGGAGGTAATATAATCGTTGCTCAGATTTTAGTTCGTAAATGTGTTGTTCTGGAAAAACAGCTTCCATGTAGAACATATAAAAATAGTTTCAAAAAGACAATGTCACTTATAAATTCAAAATACTCATTTTATGTTCGAATAAATAGATACATAAGGAATCCGAACAAATTTTTCAGGGCCCTGATAAGGCGTTTAGTGAAAATAGTATTCGCAAAGCATAATCAGTGATAAATGCTTTGGTTATTGTGTAAACCATGTTTGCAAACGATATTAAAGTTACAGTCTTAATGTCTGTTTATAACAGCCAGAAATACCTTCGCCAATCAATTGAGAGCATTTTAAATCAAACTTTCAAAGATTTCGAATTCCTGATTATCGATGACGGTTCAACAGATAAATCAGCAGATATTATTCGTTCGTATTCGGATGCTTGCATCCGGCTCATCCAGAATGAAAAAAACACCGGCCTAACCTGCTCACTGAACAAAGGCCTTAAACTCGCAAGAGGTGAATACATTGCGCGCCAAGATGCAGACGACATATCGCTCCCAGAGAGACTGGAAAAACAGGTTCGTTTCCTTGACGAACACGTCAATGTGTGTCTTTTGAGCAGCTCTATAATTATGGTTGATGTAACCGGGAAGGAAATTGGAATATGGAGGCTGTCCGCAAATAATAACACAATCAAGCAAAATCTTTTCAGAGGTCTTAACCAGTTCAGCCACCCTTCTAGCATTTTTAGAAAACGTTGTTTAGAAAAGGTCGGAGGATATAGAGAAGCATTTGATGTGGCACAAGATTATGATTTATGGCTTCGAATTGCCGAGGAATTCGAGGTTGCAAACATTGAAGAACCGTTATGCAAATATAAGGTTTGGCCGGATACGATTTCCACAAGAAACAAAACAAAACAAAAAAACAATCACTGCCTTGCCCATACTCTTGCTGTCCAAAGGCAAATTTTCGGTCAGGACGAATTGGGGTACCAGCCTCCTGGGAAGCTGTTTCGTTTTCTTCGGCGAGAGATTTCAAAAGGTTTTTTTTCTCGTAGAAAGATTCTATCGAAAAGATACCTTATGTGCGCTCAAGAATACGCTTTTGTAAATGGACGACGTGATTTAAAGTTAACGTTCAATTTTTTTATTAAATCTATAATAAATAATCCTCTGAATTTAACTGCCTGGAATCGAATAGCCTGTGAATTTTTCAGAAAAGCAAAGCACAAACTAAAATCTGTTCCGAAAAAGATGCGAGGTTTTTTCCCCTCGCTTGAGAAGTAAAAGGCCCATGTTTACTGGTACTGATATTTCGGTAATAATTGCAACACATAACCGGGCCGAGATTCTTCGCCAGACTCTGGAAAGCATGACAAGTCTGGTCAGTGACAATCTTAGTGTGGAATTCGTAATAGTAGACAACGACAGTTCAGACAACACGAGGCATATAGTTAAATCTTTTGAGAGTAAATTGTCGATTTGTTATCTTTTTGAGCCTCGGCCTGGTAAAAATTGTGCTCTGAACAAGGCAATAAATGAAGTAAATCTTGGCAATCTGGTTGTTTTTACAGATGATGATGTCAAACCACATATAGATTGGATTCAGACTATTGTTTCAGCTAGTAAACGTTGGTCTGATTATAGTGTTTTCGGTGGAAAACAATATCCTATATTTCCACGTGTCCGTGTTCCCAAGTGGGCTTTGAGCAAATTCGTTATGGAATTGGCTTTTGGCTTGCATGACCGTGGCGATGAGGAAGAAATATATGGGGCGAACAATTTTCCGTTTGGTGCCAATTTCTGGGTGCGTAGAGAAGTTATTACCAGCGGTTGTATGTGCTTCGATGAAAACGTCGCTTGGCATCCAAAAAATAGGATTTTAGGGACTGAAACCATATTTCTAAGGCTACTCGCTGATAAAGGATATGATATGATTTACTGCCCTGGTTCCATAGTTGGACATCGCATTAGACCAAAGCAGATATCGAAATCCTATTTGTTGGCCCGAGCATATGCGTTTGGACGGGGGAAAGCCCGCTTAAGACCACTTTGCCGAGCAGATCTATTCTATAAACATTCAAACCTCTGGTACATAATCAGAGTAATGGCAATCGTTAAAATAGTGTTTCGGTTCGTGTTGTTATTGGTTCCACTTGTTGTTGGTAGGCCACTGAGGGCAACATATGCGATTCAATGGATAGGCTACAACATGGAATCAATAAGAATCGCAAAGGAAAAACTAAGGGAGAGAGTCTTATAGCGACTGTTAGCGTGATTATCCCGCTTTATAATAAAGGCAAATACATTAAGCGTGCCGTGGACTCTGTACTTGCACAGACGTATCATAATTATGAGATAATTGTGGTTGATGATGGTTCGAGTGATGATGGACCAGAGATTGTCAAACAGTATAAAGAACCACGATTGCGTATGATCCAGCAAGCTAACGCCGGTCCAGGCGCTGCCAGAAATAGGGGACTTAAAGAGTCTTCTTCACCGTATGTAGCTTTCCTTGATGCCGATGACGAATGGCTGCCGTCTTTCTTGGATGATAGTATGCACATCCTTAGAGATCACCCTGATTGCGACCTCTGCGTTTCGGCTTGGTATCAAGATAAAGTTCTTGGATTTCCAAATTTAAAGAATGTTTGCATCGTGGATTGTTACAGGAAGCTTGGATTTAAGTGTGCTCATGGCCCTTACCGTATTCGGCAAGATGCCCCTATCAAGGAAATACGGGAGTTATTGAGTTTGTTTTGCTCATCGTCACTGGTTGTAAAAAGGGCTGTCGCGTGCGGCTATGGCGGTTTCTATGATAATGGTCGATACACATACGGCGAGGACTTCTACTTATGGATTAGACTTGGCATAAATCATCAATTTTTCAGAAACA
>CAZDVE010000068.1:0-13387 GCA_964508785.1 uncultured Pirellulales bacterium
GACTGGGGGTCAAGAGGTCGCAGGTTCGAGTCCTGTCGCCCCGATGCGGTTGGCTCGGTCGAGCACGTCGGGTCGTACGCCGAGATAATATCTCATCGTCGTCTCGATACTGGCGTGCCCGGCCAGTCTTTTTACCGCTTGAGGCGGCAGTTCCCAGGACCAGTGAGTTATACAGGTTCTACGTAAATCGTGAAATGTCCCATTCTGCAGCACCGATGCTGCCTGACGGACGCGTCTGAACGCCGGATTGAAGTTTTCATCAGGACAAAGTCGCTGCCTGTCGGTCATTCCGGCATCCCGGTGCTGCAGGTGCCAGTATCGCTCTTCCGATAACAGCAAATATGGCTGCCCGGCTGGGACATCCTCAATCAAAATGGTCGATAGCAGCCTGTTCAATTTATCCACTAATGGCAACTCCCTTCGCTGATAGTTTTTCGGCGTCCATGACCATGTCGTGGGCGTCTGCTTTTTCGGCTGAACAAAAATCCGGGACCGCTCGAAGTCGATATCATTGACAGTCAAATTCAATACTTCCGACCTTCTCAAACCGGCAGTCAATGCAGCCAGGATTCTGGCCTTCCAAATCCTGTCCTCGGCGACGGTGAGCAGACTCTGGATTTCGGCATTATCAAAGATTCGAAACTCGCTATCGACCGAATGCGGCAATTTGAAACCTGCCATCGGATCGCTGCCGAGATACCCGCGTCGGCAGGCAAACTTGAGGACCGGACTGACCGCCTTCAAATAAGAGCGAATCGAATTCTGTGATAGAGACTGCTCGTAAAGAGCAGCCTCGAAATCCTCGATCTCACAGATAGTCAGTTGCGAGATATCGATATCGCCTATGGCCGAAATTAACTGTGCGAATGCATGCTGACGCCATTGCTGTGTGGACCATTTTTCACGATGCTTTTTTTGTAAATATTCCGCTAAGATTGCGGAGATTGTGCGCGGTTGGCTCATATTTCTATCCTCCTTTCCGAGCCGTGAATCACGGCCCGATTGTAACATAAGCCAAACGCACCTGTCAAACTGCAAACCACTTTATTAACTTGTCAAAGAATGGCCCCGCTCAAATGCCGCGGGGACTTGTAAGCATTTTTGGCATTTCTGATTTACCAAGCAACTCTGCATTTTGGGGCAACTTGATAAAATCTGCTATTGTAGAGCCGTCCGGTAAAGCCATTTGCGAAAGAAATTGGTCTTCAAAACTTATCAATCCTGCATCTATTTTTTCAAGTTCCATCTTTAAAGACATATAGAATATCCGCCACATTTGGCGTTGTTCTCTATCTGACATATCATTTGATACTGGCACACTTACTTTATAAGTTCTCTCTTTATATTTGAATCCTATTCCAGCACCGCGGGGACTTGTGCCAAAGAAAAACTCCTCTATTCCCCAGTTCACAAGCAACTTTTCAACGTGCATTTTTGTATCTTTTATTGAAACTTTTGTGTATTTAGCATATTTAGCCATTGCTTTTTTAGATTTTATTTGCTATAATTTCAGCCATGAAAAGGCCCGTAACAAACGCGGGCAAGGAGGCTCTTCTCGCCGTTCGTCGCTCGTCGCTCATGTTTCGTTTATTAAAAAAAGCTCTCCAGCTACCACTTGCTTTGGGCCAAGAGGATATGGCTGGAGAGCGTAAAGAAAGCTCATTCGAAAATCTTAATTTCATATCATCGGATTGTTTGGCCCAAAGCATATTGCATCCTTTATTAACTTTTGATATTTGCATTATCGACAAATTGCCATATTTAGTCAAGTAAAATAAGTAAAAAAAGTAAAAAAGTTTATAAAAGTATATTTTGTAAAGACTTGCAATAAAAAATTAAGTTACTTAAATGATTAAATTATGGGAATAGTTATTAAAGAATTGAGATTACCAGCAAGGTCTATAGCTAAAGAATTTAATAAAGGCGGTTTTACTATGATTGATCTCGCCTCAATTGGAATTCTTCATCTTGGAAATTATGATGCAATGGATATGTTTGAACTTGTAAAAATAATTAATTCTCCAGAATTTCAGAGTTCGAGTCCAAAAGAGATTGTTTCGCGAGCTTTAACTCGTTCAAAAGCTCAAAAACGAAAGTCGGTTCGAAATACATCAAAATAAGGCAAATTTCCTTAATTTTTTGCTCTTTCTCTAAGTTAATAGTAGGACTTGATTTAGGTTTTTCAAGGTTGATTACTTCGCCGAGATGAAAAAAGAAGCATTTAACCATAGTAAAGGCGTTTTTCAATATAGGAATGTTGATTATTTTAGCGGAGAAAATTATGAAAAAGCAAGTTTTTTCAATCATTATCGTATTTTTAATTGCACAAACGGCCATTTCATTCGATCCGATAGGTATTCCCGGCTGCGATTTGAATGAAGATCAGGGCAAAATCTCACTGGAATACACTTATAGCGAACTCGATATTCACGCAGATTCATCAACCGACCTCGGATATGGCTCAGCTACTATCAAAAATATCGATATCGAAAAATATACAGTCAATTTCGGCTGGGGCCTTACGGATGATATTGAAATCTTCCTGCGGACCGGCTTCAATCTAATCGACCCGGACAACAGCGATAACGACAATAACGTTGGCGGAAAAATCGGCAAGAGCAAGGAATCCTTCGTATTCGGCGGCGGTCTCAAATTTAATATTTATAAACAAGAAAAATTCTCCTGGGGCCTGACTACTCAGACTTCATGGTCGAAGGTCGGATTCAAAGACAAGTTTTTTAAGGCAGTCGATATCGAGACGGAGACCAAAATCGACGTGTTCGAGATTCAAATTGCCACGGGACCCGCCTACGAATTATTCGATAATGTCACTATCTACGGCGGGCCGTTCTTTCACTTTATAAACGGCGAGGTAGAGATGACCGATAAGCAGGCCGGCGCCAAGACAACGACCAAGGACAATATCCTGAATGAGGACTCGATAATCGGTGCATTCGGAGGTACACAAATCAAGCTGACCCAAAAATCATTTTTCAATATCGAAGGATTATTTAACAATGCCGGCTGGGCCCTTGCCGGCGGTGTCATCTGGATGTTCTAAAAAAAACAGGCGGCCTGCCGGTGCGGCCGCCCGTATCGAAAGGAGGATATGAAGAATATTACCCCATGAGATAATTTAATATCTCACGGGGCTCACCATGCGAGTAATCGAAGCATTGATTTATCCTGCATTATAATCTGAGTAATTCTAACAGTTCGGACGCTTCTGCCGTATCTAAACGGTACCTGAACCTTGTCTCTATAAGTATCCAGTTCTTTAGCAGAAATACCATAAGTCGAATCGTTGCGAACCAGCAATTCAAACTGTGGCCGGGACCCGCCGCGAATCCCGGCCATCGGCTGCGGCCCTAAGTATTCCACAACCGCTTCAATTGTTCTCGATGAGCTGCCAGCTGGCAGATAAGTAATCGTAGCAGCCGACATTGTCTCCAATACCACTTTTTCCAACTGCATTAAAGTCCGGTCGGCTGCGTTAGGGGCAAAGCCCCAGGAGCTGCTCGAAGAGGAGCTGGATGAACTCTCCGAAGAAACCGAACCCAGCGAACTCGAAGACGAGGATAGTGACGAAGAAGATGAACTGCTGGATTCTGAGCTGGAACTGCTGCTCGACGATGAATTCGATGATGAACTCGACGATGAGCTGGACGACTCCGAGCTGGAGCTGCTGGACGAACTGCTGGATTCCGAGCTGGAACTGCTGCTCGACGATGAACTCGACGACATCAGTGTCATCGAGGATCCCGGCGGTGCCAACACGGAGTTGATATCCACGCCCAACTTTGAAAACGGCGTCGGCCACTGGCGGATCATCGGCAACCATCGGCACAGCGAGGTGATCGTCGATCCCGACGATCCGGCAAATCATGTGCTGCGGCTGGTGGCCACGGGCGCCACCGAGCATATGCATAACCATGCCGAGATCACGCTGGCCAACGGCCAGAGCGTGGAGAACGGCAAGACCTATCGGATCACCCTCCGGGCCAAATGGATCGGCGGCTCGCGTCTGCTCAATACACGGCTCTATTTTAACCGTGCAGCCCAGACACATGTGTTGCAGGTCCCCATGGACAACGGAACACCGGGGACTCAGAATACGGCCTATGCAGGCAACATCGGACCAACATTCGCGCAGATGCGGCACGATCCGGCTGTGCCGGATGTGGCTGAGTCGGTGACCGTTTCGGTTGACGTGGACGATCCAGAGGGCATAGCCTCGGTCCTTCTCTGGTATGCAGTTGACGGCGGCACATGGCGGCATACGGCCATGATAGACAACGGTGAGGGCCATTATTCCGCGACGGTTCCCGGACAGTCGGCCTCTTCCAAAGTACAGTTCTATGTGGAGGCCGAGGACGGCTTGGGGGCCGTGTCGACGTTCCCTGCCGCCGGACCCGATTCACGCGCTCTTTATCAGGTGAACGATGGTCTGTCCGATCCACTGCTGCACAACTTCCGCATTATCATGACGCAGGCCGATGCCGACTGGATGGATAACGATCGCAATTACATGAGCAACGATCCGATCGGCGCCACGGTGATCTTCAGGGATCGCGACATCTACTACGATGTCGGCGTGCGTTTGAAGGGTACCCTGGCCGGCAGACACGCGTCACTCAAGGTGGGTTACCGGGTCGGATTCAACGCCGACCAGCTCTTCAACGGCGTACTTGATAATGTGTCGGTCGACCGTTCGGCACTGCCGGGTTTCACGCGCATGCCCGAAACGCTTATCCACATGGCCATGAGCCGGTGCGGTGGAGCGATGAGCAAATATTCAGATATGATCAAGGTGATTACGCCAATCAGCGATCATACGAATCCGGCCCAGTTGCAGCTTGGGCACTACAGCGATGTGTTTCTTGACGGACAGTTCGACAACGGAGGCGACGGGGAGATATTCGAATTCGAATACATCTACTATCCCAAGAATGCCTTCCCTGACGGCCACAAGGATTATGGTGAAAGTGGGGGTCATACGGGCATAGGCATCCAGAATCTTGGCAGCGACAAGGAAAATTACCGCCATACATTCTTGATTAAGAACAACCGTGCGCGGGATGACTACAGCGGTTTGATTAACTTTGCCACTGTCATGGGTATGACCGGCTCGGCGTTCAACGACCGTGTCGATAGTGTGGCCGACGTGGATCAATGGTTGCGCTACCTTGCCTATGGTATCGCCACTGGGAACACGGACAACTTTTCTCGTGGAAGCAACCACAATGCCATGTTCTACCGGCGACCCTCTGACGGGCGGTTCCTATATTTTACACACGACTTGGATCATAAGCTGTCGACCCCGCAACTTATTTCCGGTAATGACTATCTGCAGAAGATGGTCGCCGCGAAGCCCGAGTGGGAGCGGCTTTACTATGCACATATGCACGACATCCTTGCAACCGCATGGAATACAACGTACATGCAGATATGGACCGACCGGTTCAGTGCTCTGATTCCCAGTGCGAGCGGGAATTTTGCAGGTTTCCTGAGCTTGATCGGGACCTATCACAACGCGCTCTCCGCCGAGCTCGCGACAAAAGTTGCCCCAGCCTATCCCTTTGCCGTGACATCCGGTGACCAAACGGTTGATACGCGGAGCGCCACGGTGACAGGCGATGCCTGGCTAGATGTGTACGAGATCTATCTGGAGGGCCAGGATACTCCGCTCTCGCTGACCTGGGCCGCATCGGGAAGCGGAACAACGCGTACGTATTCCTGGTCCGCGACAATTCCGCTGGATCCCGGCGTCAATACCCTGACCTTCCTGGCCTACGATTACCGTGGCAATCTGGTCGGGTCGTATGTCGTCACGATCACCAGCACCGCAACGTGAGATCCTCAGCAGAACCACCTGCGGATCGCCGAGCTTATGGCCGATCCGGCGGGCGGCAGCGACTACGAGTTCATGGAGATGTGCAACACCGGTTCCTATAGGATATTTCCATTTTAGTTGTAGTCTCGGTTGTAGTTTTTTAAAAAGTCAAAAACGATTGAAAATTATAACAGTTTGATATACATCAAGTTGTGGCTATTATATGAAATAGAAGCAGAAAGGACATTGAATCCTCTATTTCCTAACCAGCACTTATCGCTCTGTCAAGCGTCTTTCAACTTCCGTCAACCTTTTGTCTAAATCTTCATTCTCTTTATGCCGGATAATAAAGTCAATAATATCCTTAGCAGTCAGCCGCTTTGGCCTGTCGTCCTTATGGTCTAACAAGCCTGTAAGCGTCTCGACCGCTTTCGTTAGGCTCTGCGTAAGTACTCCGAAGGCTTCGGCTGTTATTTCGTCCCTCTGCTTCTCAAGTTCAGCCTTAAACGCCGGTTGTTTGAGCCACTTGTAGAGTGTGGCCTTGTTTATCTTCGCTTTTTCGCAGCCTTCAGTATAAGTGGCACTGCTCACAATAAAAGGTATCACCTTAAGTTGTCGGCGGCTAAGTTTTGGTGTTGTGTCAGTGATTGTACTCATGTTTTTATCCTACTTTTCACGAATTGGTCGTTTTTCGTCGCTTTCTGTTGCCTCTTATAGGTTTACTCCTTGTCGTTCTTTATTTCGTGCATATATCATCATATCTAACGTGGCGAATGGTTATGTTGCCGTGTGTATATTCCGCTGGCAACTCCCCGCTGCAGAACATGACGATTTCAACAATTTTCTTTTCTTCATGAACATTTATTGCCTTCTCGATCTTCTTCAATCTTCGATTAATATTTGACATTTACTTTATCTCCGCTTGATATGTTTGGACAAGGGCTTTGATTGCAGCTTTGATATGCTCCGGCAGGCTTGGCCAGATGGTGACAATCTGTTGTAAATCAGTGTCGTTTTCTGCTGTGCATTTTATACCGGAATTGCAGGTTTTTGGCATCAATGCGTGTAGTGCGTGATGGTTTAGCTCCCGATGAGGTGGTTTCGGATGAGCCAGCTTCGATCCTGCGGCTTAATTCGATCGTCATATCCTCATATGGAATACCTTCTTCTTTGCAGAACCTGGCAATATAGCCACCAATGAACACTCAAATCAAAGCCTCAAAAAGCTGAGCCTGCCACATTCCATCCCAACTCTTATTGCCATTCTAACCATGTCCGGTTGTAACGGTATATCCTTTGCATGTAGCGGAAAACCGAAATCCATTTTCATACTTAACTAAAACTTCCATTCGCAATGATTCCTTATTTCTTACAGAGCATTTTATGAATTCCTTCTGCTGCTAACTTAGCGTCGGCAATGGCAGTAACCGCATCTAAGTTTTGATTTACTATGTCACCGCCAGCAAATATCTTGGGGATTGAGGTCATACCGTTGTCGTCGACCTTCACTTTTCTTTGGGGCGTAAACTCCAGTTTTTCAAAGATATCTTTCGGGATGAAGGAAAAATCAGGAGCCTGGCCAATAGCCTCGATTATCATATCCCCGTCCAGAAACATCTGCTTTTCTTCATAAAAAGTGGGGCTGAATTTGCCCTGTTCATCAAATACCGATTTAACTTTCACACATGAAAGTCCTTTTATTTTGCCATCTTCAACTTTAACTTCTTTTGGTCCCCAGCCGGGATTAAATTGAATCCCTTCTGCCTTCGCTTCTTCAATTTCATCCTTTGTTGCAGGTAGCTCATCCCAGTCTTCCAGAGAAACCGTTTTAGTTATTACTTCTTCATTAGGATATTGCATATATTGCAAACGCAGCGCCTCTCTGGCTACATCCATAGCGACGTTTCCACCACCGATAACGATTATTTCTTTGCCAACCTTGACCGGCTCTGAGAGTTTGTTCGCCTGTAGGAATGGAAGGGCCAAGTGGGCTTTTTCAATGTTTTTGATTTTTGTAGAACGGCTTACAGTTGTTCCTATGCCAAGATGGATCGCGTCATATTCTTCCAGAATATTTTCAAGCAAAACGTCCTTGCCCACTGTGGTATTGAATCTAAACTCAACTCCCAGAGAAGCAATATGATTGATATCCTTATCTATTGCTTCAATAGGCAATCTGTAAAGCGGCGGCCCTACCCGCATCATTCCGCCGCCGCCGGGCAGGGAATCAAATACAACTACCTTATGACCTTTCAAGGTTAGAAAATAAGCTATGGATAAACCGCTTGGCCCTGCACCTATAACTGCAACTTTCTTCCCCGTAGGTTCGGCTGACTTAAGTTCTAAAGCAGTTTTGTAATCTTTAATAGAATCCGCAACGTATCTCTTAAGCCATCTTACAGCCAGCGATTCTCCTTGTATACTCAAAGAGCAGGCTGTTTCACAGTATTTCATACATACTCTTCCACAGATTGAAGGAATCGGATTATCCTCAAATATTTTCTTTAAGGATTCGCCAGGTTTGTCTTCGTAAACAGCCTTGATATAATCGGAAATCTTCAGATGTGCCGGGCAGGCTTGTTCGCATAACTTACATTCCAGACAGCGGGAGGCCTCAGCTTTGGCTTCCTCTTTATTGTAACCTATCACTTGTTCGATAAAGGATAGTTTTCTTTCCTCAGGCGGAACCTCGGGCATAGGCACACGCTGGGGCTCAAATAAAGAATATTCAAGGTCAGAGCTGAATCCTTCGTGGTTTTCTTTGCGGTGTGCCAGGCTTGCTTTAAGTATAGAATACTGTTCGGAGCTAAGGAAATGCTCTTTATCAGATTTTTCATCCTTTGGAAAGAAGGTAAATGTATTCGTATCAAAATGGATATGGAAATAATCCC
Organism: uncultured Pirellulales bacterium; assembly: GCA_964508785.1. Taxonomy (GTDB): domain Bacteria; phylum Planctomycetota; class Phycisphaerae; order Sedimentisphaerales; family Anaerobacaceae; genus JAFGPS01. The sequence continues at coordinate 8,725 of CAZDVE010000068.1, forward strand.
TTGATAATCTCAGGGAACCGGCAGGGCAGATGTCCACACATAAGCCACAAAAGCAGCATCTGCCATAGTCAAGTTTGGGTCTTTCATTTTTTATACCTTCCTCGGGTTTGGGCTTCAATTCAGGGATCTCTACCATCTCGATTGCTTCATTAGGACATATATCAGCGCAATTGCCGCAGCCAGTGCATTTTTCCCAGTCGTTAAGATGAAAACCTCGATATCTAAGTGCCGGCTCTTTGAGTTCAAAAGGATATCTTAAGGTGCGGGGTTTCTTGAATAGAAAGTTAACTGCCTTGAAGGGACTTAAGATACTGCCTTTTTTATTTGTTGTTTCTTGTCGAGTAGACATAATATGCTTCCTTCCGAAAAAAATCACAGTGCCTCAAAATAATATGCGTTTTTTCTTTTGGCATATATCGAGACGTTGCGAAGGAAAACAACCAGAAATCCGCTAACCGTTCGCAGTCAGGCTAAGGTCTGAGCTCAGGGGCGAGACTTGCCCGCTACTGCTTGACCGATAGGTTAGGGTTCGGTAGACTTTGGTAGTCATTCGTAATCCTTCGCCATTCCTCTGGTAAGCTGTCTATTAGGCTTTCCTTCGTTTCTGACACGGCCAAGATACTGCGTTTCCTTTCACTTCTCTTCAAACCCTTAAGTTTCTTACGGTCTTCCTCAGGATACTCCTTTTGGGTCTTAAAATTGGGCAAATGAAACTGACCCCATATGTTCTTCGGATTCCCGGTTTCCAGTTCGTCAGTAACCCGTTCTGCCTCACCCCTAAACGCATCCTCCACCCTCTCAGGGGGAACGTATCCTTGCTTCTTCAACAAACCTAGGTCCCGCGAAGCCATTATGTAGCGAACAGCGTGTACTGGAAAGAAAATGAAGCCAACAACAAAAAGCAGGCCATACAGGATCAGGAGCAATAGGGGCATTCCTTCTGCCCAACCTTCTGGGCGAACTCGTTGTTCAATCAGTATCGCTGCTATAAGACCCAAAAAAGCGAAGGGCCCGCCAAACACCCAAGGCTTAGCATCGGCCATGCGTTTACGTAGATAGTATTTATAGCCTTTTGTCTGGCATTCTTTGCACAAGGCAATTGTCCAAATCTCTAAATTGTCCTTCATTCGATGCACAATCGTCTGGGCTATCCAGTCGCCCGTTGTTGGAATTACAGGGTCTTTTTCAGGACCTGCGTATATCGATTCCGAGATGCATGCTACTTGCCGTACGTTGGAGCCGCTTTCCGACCCACAATGGGTGCATACGATTGGAGAAATGCCACTTGTTACCTTGTCATTCATTTGTTTCCTTTCGCACAAGCCTAATGGTACACATCATCATCAACACGTCACGGCGTCAGAGTGCAACCACTGGTTATCTGCTCGTAAGTCGTATGCGGTAGCAACTCATTCAGATGTTTTTCCTAGCGAGTCACTCCCCGTTTGCTTCATGGGAACAAGCAAAAACTCATTATTATTTTCGACTACTCTTAAGGAGAGCCTTCCGTTTCAGAAGGAGGCTTTCTTACTCGGATCCTCAAGAGCAGGAATACCAGAAGCAAGACGGCAAGTATGCCAACAACCCATACGATAGCTGGCACGGTTACGCCGGAGACCATATCACTAGTACTTTCTCCACCTTGAGTTGTTGACTGTCGTTTCAGAGTCTCCAAACGCTCTTTCATGGAACTAGCAACTAAATCTAAGTACCGCTTCCTCACTGACCGTTTGTCGTCTCCTAGGTTCTGCGCAATGAAAACGAAGTAGCGCTCCTTGCGTATGCCATCAATAATTTTCGCCTCCTTGAAGATGGGGCCTCTCTTCGCGGTGAGGTCGTAGGAGTTTTGCAGGTTCTCGATTCTGCCGTAGGAGTCCCTGTAGACCTGTCCCGTGTTGATAAACCGAATTCCATCCACCGTTACTTCATCGCCGCCCGCTAAGAAGATCATACCCTCCTGTGTTGACTCCCATTTAGCATACTCTCCTTCAGTCTGCGCAGATAAAGGCGAATTCAGCAATACGTATAATAATAGAAGATAGACCGACGATAACGTATGGTGAGTCATTATCCTGTCTCCTTTCTTGCTGAGATAACAACTGTTTATATTCTTTCTGTATAACAAGCCGCTTTTCTTACAGCACGACCATAGCTGTATTACTCGGTTCGCCTTCGCCCGCTTTGTTTACGGCGATGATGCGATATTCGAGTTGAATTTTTTCCGGCTGCTCAGCCAAAGCAGTAATTTGGGCTTGATTTTTCAAAAATCTCGGCATTTATTTTCCCTCTTTTTCTTACCGGTTAAGAATTCACGGCCAAACCCGACTTTTACCATCGTAAAATAAATCGTCTTAACGCAAAAGTCAAATCGCTTTTTGACGGCTGCTCCTCAGCTTTCTTGGCGGGGTTCATCTGTCTATCTCGGGGGCAACTACATATAAACTTATCATTATATTTCCGACGTCCGCAATACTGGCGTTTTCTAATAATTTTTCCAAAATAATTAAGCCATTAGGATAAGAAGGAGTTCTAAAGTGTACCCTGTAAGGTTTATCTTCGCCGTTACTAACCATATAAAGGCCTAATTCTCCACGAGAAGATTCACATCTGACATAAGCATCACCTTTAGGTATTTTCCATTTGAATGGGTTTGGTACGCGATTATAAACGGGACCGGCAGGCATAACATCGAGCAACTTGAATATCATATGAACGCTTTCGATCATTTCGTCTCTTATGACCCAAACCCTTGAGTAAGCATCACCATCTTGCCTTACAGGAACATCCCAGTCAACTTTGTCGTAAGCGGCATAGGGTTCAATCTTTCTGATATCGTAAGGCATTCCTGTTGCCCGCAGGGTTTGTCCGGTTGCTCCCCATTGCTTTGCCTGCTGCTGGGTTAATTGGCCAATGCCTCTGGCTCTTTCATAAAACAGACGGTTATTGAAAAAGGTCGAATCATAATCCGGCACACAGCCGCCTATTGAATGCAGCGTATTTACAATTTTTTCCTTAAATCCCGGCGGGAAATCGCGTCTCACACCACCCGGCCATATATATATATGATAGACCCTTCCGCCGGTTAGCTCTTCAAACAGATCCAGAATAAGGTCTCGATGATACATCGCCCACTGAGCCACGGTATCGAAGCCGAGCATATTCGCATAAGCCCACAAACCGAATAGATGAGAGCCGACCCGTGCAAGTTCGAGATAGATGCTCCTTATGAAATGAGCCCTTTGCGGCACTTCTATCTGCGCCAGCTTTTCGACCGCCATTGCATATATCATTTCAATATGGTCCGGCTCAACTACATTTATTCTGCATACCAGGGGAAAGTTCTGAATCCAGGTTCTGTACTCCATCAGTTTTTCAAAGCCTCGATGGAGATAGCCGGGATTGGCCTGCGCCTCTAAGATCCGGTCGCCCTCAACCTTGAGCGTGATGCTAAAATTGCCCACCATACCCAGGTGTTGCGGCCCAAAATAAAGTTCAAGCTCTCTGGTAGAACTAGTCTTTTTGCTGTTCGTGTTTACACTCAAAACTTCCATCCTTCTTTAGCCATTTTCATAAAATTTTCTCGCTGTTGCTCAGTCATTTGTTCAATGTTTATTTCTACTTCAATTGAGCTGTCCAAATCCGCCAACGCCGTTTTTATACCTTCTACCAGGACACCCTTGACAGGTACCTCCAGAGAGGGAAGGTTCAAAGTAAGCCTTACCTTTCCTTCCTCACACAGCAAATCTTCGATCATCCCCAGGTCGACTAAACTAAACTTGATCTCTGGATGCATTACTCTGGACAGTGCTTGCTCTATATCGGGCTGGGAGAATTTAGTCATAGTCTTCGCTCACTTATCCTTGTCCTCAACGGGAGGGATTTTGTCAAAAACTTCTTCCACGTATTTTCTTGTATCGAAATCTTTTCTGAACGGAGGTATTTCATTCCACCTGTCTAAAAAAAGCGGTGTCAATCTTTTATGCCCTTCAAATACCACTCCGAAAAGCTCATGTATCTCCCGTTCGTATGGCTCTGCATTGGAGAAAACGACCGTTGCCGTTTTCAGTCGTGGGCTTTGTCTTGGAATCTTAGCCTTTACAATTAGATGCAATCTTTCTTGGCCTGTATCTTCTTCATCAATTTGCATATAACCAGTTAGAATATAAACCAGCTCAAATTCTTTCTCTTCTATCCAGTCAACACAAGAAATAAGAGCCAGGTGGTCAAATTTTCTATCCTTCAAAAATCTCAAAACTACCAAGACTTGTTCTTTTTTTACATTCACAAATATCCGAGTGTCTTCAGAGACAGTTACTACAATGGATTTAAAAGTCGATTCAAGCTGTTCTTTTATGGATTCATTCATTCTCTACTGCCCTGACATTGCTGTGGATTGGATAGAGAGGTGGCCATTCAAGTTTTCCCAAAGCCATCTCCTGGTTACTTCTGTAAAACTCGTAATTTTCTCTGTACTGGATATAGGCGTTAGCCATGTCCTTATCAATCAACGTCCACAGGTGCGTTACAGCAATAAATATTGCCTCCGGTCTGGGCATACAGCCTGCGATCCAGCCATCTATAGGAATATACTTATCCAGATGTTTTATCGTGTTGTAAGAGTCCCAGTACATCCCGCCATTTATAGGACAAGAGCCAAAACCTA
>CAZDVE010000069.1:0-13144 GCA_964508785.1 uncultured Pirellulales bacterium
AAATTGGTTTTACAAGAAGAATTACTTGCTTACAGATACTTTTACAAACATGCGGCAATGAGAATCTTATTGGAATCATCTGGGGCATTTGAAAATCTGTGCACACTTGTTCAGGAAAATTATCGCCGGCGATTTGAATTTCAGATGGATTTGAACAGCCGAACTTTATTTTTCTTGCTGTTTTGATAATCGGTAGATTTTCCGGTTCGATTCCAACAAGTCCCGCACAGATTGTCTCACAGGCTATTGGGTCTGTTCCTCCAATAATCCAACCTAATGGTCTTGCTCTGCCGTTAATTGGACCGGGGCCGTCCATAGCAATAACGGCGTCAATGATTGTCAGGACGGGATTTAGGAATTTATATATCTCGATGAGAAGTTGGCAAAAATTATCTGCTTTTTTCCCTTTTCTAAAGTGCCATAGCGCCTTTTGTTTGCCGCTTACACAACCGAACATATTTTTAACGGCGAATGTGGTGACCAATTGCTGATGTGATTTGAACTTGGGTAGATTAATTATCACATCGGCATCGAGTGCTATCGAGCTGATTCCGATACTTGTTTTATCGGCTCCGATCCTGCACTTTTGGGGTCTGTCAAGCTGCTTAACCGGCACAGATAATTTTCTAAGCGGTTCTTCCAGTTTTAATGCCTTTATACAAGCATACGTGTCTGTCCACGCCGGTGAATCAGCGACGAAGGGCCTTGCACCGAAATCTTTTAGCAATCGGGCTGTTTCGATAATTATTGCCGGGTCGGTTTGGGTGGCGTGGTGGCGAGACTTAGGTGCGATGAAATTCGGCTTGAGCAGGACAGTGTCACCGCGACGAACAAATTTATCAAGTCCGCCGAGAAGCGTAAAAAGTTTTTCTATCGCCTCAGAGATTTTGAGTTGACTGTAATCATTGCATCGAGTTAATGTCACTGTTGGGTCAGACATACGGCGGTCAATCATTTATTGCGGTACACGTGAGCATATATACTCTAAAGGCGGGTTTATGTTCGGGAGGCTTAAGTCTGTTCTCATTAAAAAAAAGACTGCCTTTCGGGTTGTTAAAAAACAGGCTGCTTAAAGAAAACTGGTCGTCTGTATATTCTTCAGGTGCTAAAAAGATAAAATCACCCGGCTTCATTTCCAAACCGAAAGCGGCGGCGGTAAAAGGAAATTCACGTAGTTTGATGCGTTCGTCCAATTCTGGAATTGTACTGCTGGTCGGCGCCAGGAAAACAGGATATATTGTAATATGAGCAATATTTGTCGGTGCCGGTGCACTTGCTGTTTTTATTCGCATCGAAAGCATACCGGGTTCCACACGGACAGCTTCCTTTGAGTGGCGACTTGATATGAAAGATATGGACAGCGAATGATCGAATCCGGCAATAGCAATATCCTTTGTCTGTCCGTCAGATAGTAGTAGTGACATTCTGGACCTTCTTTCACCACCGGCTGCAGTCAGCAAATCAACGGTTGTATTCCAAGCCTGGAACTGTCCGAAATAAACTGAAAATGAATTGGCACTGAATGCGAGCAGATCTGTATATCGTAGCGGCCTGGTATCGAGTTCTCTGCGAATATCGTCAAGTTTGCCAATATTATCGGCCGGTATTTCATAAATATGAAGGTCGAAATTTATTGTCTGTAAATGTTTTTTCTGTGAATTATTGTCGTCATATTCTGGTGCCAGATCGCTGATCTTGATTTCATTCCATAAGTCTTTTTCCTTCGGAGCCGGACAGCCAACCAGCCACAAAATAAAACAAATCAGAACCCCAATTTGAATAGCGCGAGTCATGAAAGACAATTAACAATTGTGACGGTGCTTGTCAATATATTTGATGTTCAGATTTTGCGGTTCACAGAAATCCAAATGCACAAATATGGTGTCGAGAATATGCCAATTTTCTTGACCTATCTCGATATTATGTTTTAATTATGCTCAAAAAAGTAGCCAGAAAGGAAAGAAGAAATATGAAGGTCAGTAAACGAGCTCAAAGCGTGCCGGCTTCAGCTACAATAGCGGTTACTTCGAGAGCGCAGGAACTAAAGGCCCAGGGTGTAGATGTCGTCGGTTTTGGTGCAGGAGCTCCTGATTTTGACACACCGGAGTATATTAAAGATGCAGCTATTGAAGCACTCAGGGCGGGTAAAACGAAATACACAGCAGCGGCTGGTATAGTCGAATTGAGGGCTGCTATTGCCGAAAAACTGCATAAGGAAAACGGCCTTAATTATAGTTCCGACCAGATTATTGTCAATATCGGCGGTAAACACTCGATTTATGAGGCAATGCAGGCTGTGCTCGATCCGGGAGATGAGGTTATTTTGCCCACACCGTACTGGGTAACATATCCTGAGGTCATCAAGCTTGCCGATGCCAAAGCCAGGATTGTTCAGACCGATAAAAGTACCGAATATAAGATTACACCTTCACAGTTGCAGAGTGCCATAACGAAAAAGACTGCAATGTTAGTGATAAATTCGCCGAACAATCCGGGTGGTTTTACTTATACTCCTGATGAGCAAAGAGCTCTCGCAGAAGTTCTCGAAGGGACAGATGTTTATGTTATTTCGGATGAGATATATGAAAAACTAATCTATGGCAAGACCAAGTTTGTGAGTTTTGCCTCCCTTAGCGAAGATGCATATAACAGAACTCTTACCATGAACGGCTTTAGTAAGACATTTTCTATGACCGGCTGGCGTCTTGGTTATACGGCCGGGCCGCTGAATGTAATAAAGGCTATGGCGCGTCTTCAGTCACACATGACCTCCAATTGCGTGACCTTCTGTCAGTACGCGGCAATTGCAGCTTTAGGTGCACCGGCCGGCGAAGCCATAGAAAAAATGAGGCAGGAATTTGAGCGTCGAGGAAAATATATGTCTCAACGACTTAATGGTATTGAAGGTGTGGAATGTTCCGAGCCGACCGGTGCGTTTTATTGTTTCCCTGATGTTTCAAGCCATTATGGTCGAAATATTAACGGTGCAAAGATTACCGGAAGTATGGATTTTGCAAAGGCACTTTTAGAACAGGCTAATGTCGCTTTGGTTCCGGGATTGCCGTTTGGTTGTGATGATAATGTCCGTTTGAGTTTCGCCTGTTCACTTGAGCAGATTACCAAGGGTTTAGATAGACTGGAAGAATGGCTAAATCAGTAAAGAGCAAAAAACAGAATGTCCCATCAAATCAACAGGCGAATGATTCATCAACTGTGGAACAGCCGATAGAACGAAAAAGAAAGATTGCCTTGTCCGGCTGGCCTATGATTTTTGGTTGGCTGGCCATGCTTATATTCACTTTTCACGCCTGCACACGTATGGTAGCCGCCGGTGATACGTGGGTTGCGATGGCCTGTGGCCGTCACTTTGTCAATCATGGGGTTGATACCGTAGAGCCGTTCAGCGCAAACTCACATAAAGCCGGGCCGACAGAAGAGGAGATTAAAACCTGGCCTAATTGGGCCCGATGGATTACGAACAAGGTCGGCATTGAGACTGTTAAAAAGTGGCATCCAACCGGATGGATTAATCAAAACTGGTTGACACATGTGCTCTTTTATAAGTTGGTGCCGAAATCCACCTATGCGGACGGAGTAAGCTTTGCGTCTAACGCTCTGGTTTATTGGAAATTCGCAATCTACATAGTAACTGCAATTTGTATCTATTACACTTCTCGTTTGCTTGGCGCCAATCCGGCTCTGTCGGCTGTTTTCGCCTGCTTTGCGATGTTCATAGGCCGTTCCTTTCTCGATGTTCGCCCCGCAGGTTTTTCGAATATGCTTGTGGCTGTTTTCTTGTTTGTTCTGGTTCTTACAACTTATCGAAACATATTATATATATGGTTGGTTGTTCCGGTGGCGGTTTTTTGGTGCAATGTTCACGGTGGGTATATTTATATTTTTATAATGTTAATTCCATTTATAGGACTGCACCTTTTAACAAATCTCAACAAAAAATGGACTGCTATTTTGTATAATTTTACCGCCTGGCCCTTTTTGATTTTTGTCTTTTCAAAGGCAGGTCTCACGATTCCAACGCTTTTGTTTGCTGTTTTGCTGGTTGTTTTGGACATTGTTCTGATTTTTTATAAAAAGAATCTCATCACAATTGGATGGAAGGGCTTATACCATGCTATAGCAGCCTCGTTTGTTGCTTTTATTGCAGTGATTATTTTTAATCCTTTTCATTTGACGAACCTCACTCATACTTTTATTATCAGCGTCAGTAAACATGCTGCCAGATGGCGTGAAATTCATGAGTGGCAATCTGCGTTTGATTGGGAAAATCCTGTCGGCACTGCTGTGCCTTTTCTGGTGATGTTTATTATTGCGTGGATGGTTCTTGCAGCATGGATTATCCAGATGGTAAGGACATCCCGCATGAGCAGCCAATATCTAAAACGAAAAGTGAAGAGCATCCAGAAGTACCAATGGCCTCAGATTGATTTGCCGCTAATGCTTATTGCTGCTCTTACAATTTACATGGCTATTCGTTCTCGAAGGTTCATACCAATAGCGGCTGTCGCAGGTTGTCCGATTGTAGCGTTATTGATAGATCAGTTGGTTCGCGCAATTTCGGCAGAATGGAACTTTCGCAGAAGAAATTCTATGATTGTTCCCTCGATGCCGCGTTACCTTCAGATATATTTTACAATTGCCGGAGCTTTTGCTGTTATGTTTTTTGGTGTATGGTGGGGATTGAAGTTCAAACGTATATATCTCAATCCATGGCCGAACGATCCGAAATATAGTTCAGTTTTTATGCGGATGACTGCCTCGGATGCCAAGCCTTTTTATGCAATGAAATTTGTTAGAGATAATAAATTATCAGGAAAGATGCTGAATTACTGGACCGAGGGTGGTTTTATTGCCTGGGGTCAGGATCCGGACCCGAATACCGGTAGGACACCTCTGCGATTATTTATGGACGGCAGGGCACAGGCAGCTTATGACCGCAAGGCCTTTGACCTTTGGTCGTATATTATGTCCGGAGGCCCCGTTACATACAATATACTCCAGCGTACGCAGGCCAGAGGACAAGATGCAACAATTGAAGATTATAGACAAATTGGCCGGTGGATGGATCGACAGCTAACAAATCAGAATGTTTGGTTGGTCATGATGCCTTCGGCGGTTTATAACGATCCAGATAAAAACAATTACTATCACGCCATAAGGGGCGTGGAAAATGATCCAAATTGGCCTTTAGTTTTTCTAAACAACAAGCAAAGAATATATGTCAATATTAAAACTACTCGCGGCAGAGAGCTTTTCGAGGGGATATTTACCGGTAAGACAATATATCCCGATGACTTCCATAAGAATTTGATTCGTGCCCATTCCTGGTTGATGTATTACCGCACAGCAGAGCAGAGGAAAGAAGGATTAAAATTTGCTATTGAAGCTTTTAATGCTAAACCGTCATCAACCCCTATGTTGGAAATAATACTTCTTGCATCGAGTTTTTCGCAATTGAGGTCTGAAATCAAGGAATTTTGTGCTGATTATATCCGCAGATATAGCGAAAACAAGGATGAGTGGTCAAAAAGAGATGGATTCCGTCAGAGAGTTGAAGCGGCACGATTAGCATGTTTTCATCTGGAGCAGATTGCCCGGTCACAGAGAAATACAGAGCTTGTGGAATCTTACGCCGCTCAATATAACGAATGTGTAAAACTACTGATAAAGATGACTCAGGGAATGAAGTGGTGATTTGTGGTAATCGAATCTGATAACCAGGAATCCGTGACTGATGATTCATCTCACGGACAATCCGATATAAACGAGGGATATCAGACGAATCATTCTATCAGCGTTTTTATGCCCTGTTTTAATGAGCAGGAAAACGTCAATAGCACTGTTGAAAAGGCACTTTCCGCTCTTGAAAAACTCGATGTTGATTTTGAGATAATTATCGTTAACGACGGCAGTTCCGACAGCACCGGCCGCATCGCCGATGATATTGCCAGCAAGGATAGCAGGGTAAAGGTGGTGCACCACCATAGCAATCTAGGTTATGGCGCTGCCTTACAGTCCGGTTTTAAAGCAGCGACAAAAGAACTTGTTTTTTATACAGACGGCGACGGTCAATTTGATATCAATGAGATGCCACAGCTTTTGCCGTTGATGGAAAAATATGATATCGTTAGCTGCTATCGTATAAATCGCCGGGACTCTTTAGTACGTAAAATCAATGGCTGGTGCTGGACAAAGCTGGTATGTCTGTTGTTCGGCCTGAAACTGCGCGATATCGACTGTGCTTTCAAGTTATATAAAAGAGAGATTTTCGATGATATGATTCTATCAAGCAAGGGGGCTCTTATCGATACAGAGGTTCTGGCTCGAGCCGCCCGGAAGAATTGTAGAATTACTCAAGAGGGAGTTCATCATTTTCCTCGGACGGCCGGTTCGCAAACCGGTGCTGATATGCGGGTAATCCTTCGTGCATTTAAAGAGCTGTTTATGTTATATAGAAGTATCCATAGTGGAAATTGAATTTTGAAGGAAAAAGAAGTAAAGTTCAATATATGATTTATGCATAATACTAAATTTAATCTTTTCATATACGGTTCTCTGCGAGATCAGAGGATTTTCCATTCAGTCAGCGGTTTGAGTTTTACCAGAAAAGAAAACCGAATTGACGATAAAACTCTTTATGCTGATGCTGCATTATTGCCGGGTTATCGAAAAGTCAGTCCGGACAATGTTTATTTCTATGCTGTTGTGGCGCCATCTTCAAATATTGAGGGGCTTGTCATCTATGATGTTCCTTTTCCGGTAATGGCAGAAATTGACAGATATGAAGGTAAGCGCTACGATAGAGAAACAGTAAAAGTCAATACGGCAAAGGGAATGGTTAAAGCTCAGGCTTATCTTGCATCTCACGATTCAATGGAAAAGCACTTCGGTGACAGGTTCCATGTTAATCTGATACACGAACTATGGCTTCGAAAGCGCATTGAGAAATTTCTCAAAAAGCACACTCGCCCCGGTGAACGAACGGTAGATGCCGAGTCGGAACGCCGAGCGGACCGGGAATTTCTTGCAACTACTGAGCGTGACCTGGTTATGAGTCATTATCGAACCGATGCAATGAGCGATTATTATATCGAACGTGAGCTCGACCGGCCCAGGCCCAGTATCAAACACTTATACAATGACGAAAAAGCACGGCCTTTCATTAAAAGTTATTTAGCCCTGGTTATGAAACAAGTTCTTCTCAACCAGCTCGAAGAACAGATTCAATCTGAATATCGGTTCGAACTCGAACATATGCGTACTTCGGAAAGATATTTTAAACGTTCGATAAGTCTTCTTGTGGCCTTGCAAATTATAAATGCGAACAGTACATCAGCAAATTTGATTGTTGAGCAATGCCTACAAACAATGCCTTATGATGAGTACGACCTGATCGATTATGTAAAATACGCTGTTCATGCGTCAAGAAGCGTGTTTGACAGTCGTGTGGTTCGTGCTGAGCTTGAACAAATTCGTTCGAACCTTCAACCTGGTTTAGTTCCGCTCGGTCTTGAGATTGAGTTAAGTAATCTCGGTCCCGCAGCGGTTGAGCCGCAAAGGAGTGCCCAGAATGCATTTGACTCGGTTTTTGATGGTTTTAAATATTTCAACGATTTTTGCCTGGACGTTTTGTCCTGGAAACTCGGTGGATACATCGATGACCACACCGGCTCGGTCGACCGAGAACGACGGTCTGGTTTTTTAGAACTTGCTCCCGGAAGATTGAATATAGAAGGGGAACTGTCACGGCCTGCGACTGCTGACCCGTGGCTGCTTAATCAATTGATTCTTGAAATCGTTGATTTCTATGACATTCACCCGCACAGCCTGCATCTATCCTTCCAGCTTAGAAAGAAACAGATCGACAATCAGAAAGTTCTCCCTCTGGGTTTTGCCAAGTGCCTGCTTGCGCTCGGCGGTGGTCCTGAACTTAAGGGAGCCGGCAGACTGTGGGTTTCAAGAATAGTACATGATGAAATAACACAAAAAATTCCCAAGGCCGATAAATCGGCATCGGGATCTCAACACAAATACGTGGAAGAGCTCGTCTTCGCCAGAACCAGCAAACGCAAATGGTATCTGGGTGGAGATGAGATTGCGGATAAGTCCCCTGCGCAGGCGACTACATTTGTCCAGCAGTATAAATTTATTCGTCTGGAAAAAAGAGCTAATTATGAGCCTTTAATCGTTTGTCTTAAGGGTTTGCAGTTAGCGTATAATCCAGGTGACTACCTGACTGCCGAACAGTTAATTGGAAGTCCGAAACTACAGGAGCAGTATGAGCAGTTAAAGCAATGGGCCGCAAACCCAGCAGAAATTGGGCACCAGACAATAAATAAATTTATCAAGACGGTCCAGGAGGGTTTAATGAATGAAGGGCATCATCAACCCGTTCACAAATTACACTATATTGACTGGGTGCTTAGTACGATTAATGTACAACTGCGTATGTTCAATCAACAGCTTATAAAAACACAAGAAAATATTGATTGATCTATAAGAACTTTCTAATGACCTACAATCTTATTGCAGCAAACTTGCGATCGTCCTTGGTAGCCTCTTTATAGATAGTCGAAGCAATTCTCTATTCTGATTCAGTTTGAGGAGGCTTTGAAAAGTGTATGAAGGAATGATCGTTACTTTCTATAGCAGCGACATTTTTATTATCAGTTGAAATTTGTAGGAAATCCGCCAAAAGTTCCGGGTCGGGTCAATATAAGATGTTTTAATTTCGAAAGAGCATTGAAGCTTTATAATTGATAATCGGTCATTGACGTATAATAATTGTGCCGGATTATTATAGTAATAGGGTGAGAAAGAAATTGTCCGGAGGTTTATATGATAGTGCTGTTGACGGATTTCGGGCATAGCGAATATGTGGGAGTAATGAAGGGAGTCATTTATAATATATCCGGTGAAGCTAAGATTGTCGATCTGTGCCATAATATCTCACCTCAGAATGTTATTGAGGCATCATGGATACTCAAGAATAATTACAGGTACTTTCCACAAGGTTCTGTATTCTGCTGTGTTGTCGATCCTGGTGTTGGCACGGACAGGAAAGCTATAGCTGCCAGGACGGAGAAATATTACTTTGTCGGACCGGACAACGGCCTGCTCTGGGAGACATTACAGGAGCAGAAAATCTTTGAAATCAGGAATATTTCCATTCCTGATAATGCCAGCCGCACCTTTCACGGTAGGGATGTTTTTGCTAAAGCAACAGCACAGATTGACCTGGATTGTTTTGAGTCTGTTGGAGTTGAAATAAAACAGATAATGCAAATGGAACTTTTTCGCAGTGGAAACAAGGGAATAATTGTCAGGATTGATACATTCGGAAATGTTATTACTAATATATCCGGTATGCATAAACAGATGTATGAGGTGGAACTCGGACGGAAACGTTACAAAATGAAATTTTATCCGAATTATACTTTGGCAAAAGATAACGAACTATTCCTCATCGAAGGTTCGAACAGCACATTGGAGATTAGTCTCAAAAATGCAAATGCTAATGATATATTGCAGTTAAAAACGGGCCAAAGGATCATAATATCATGAGAAACGGCCAGATAGTGAGTTTGCGAAAATTATAAGTTAAAAGACATAAAATAATTTGAAGAAATATGCATCTTGGTGTGTATATTACTTTGGATGTAAAGTAAAGGGACTGCTTTTGGAGCCGAAAAGAGTGCCAAGCATCTGTCAAGAAGAACTAATAGCAATGCAGCGATGTCGGCGGGGTTCAAGGAAGGCGTTTGAAGTTTTTGTGAACAGGTATATGAAAGACGCATATTTCATTGCTCTGGGACTTGTAGGGAATCATGATGATGCACTTGAATTGTCACAGGAAGCCTTTATTCGAGCATTTCGTAATATAAAACATGTCAAGCCTGACCGAAGATTCTTTCCCTGGTTTTACCAAATATTAAAGAATCTGTGCATAAGCCATTTGAGAAAAAGAAAGTACAGGCACACCAGCTCTCTCGATGCGGAAGGTTGCCCGGAAGTGGAGGCGCAGACAGACTGTTTTTTACCCGAGGCAGTAGCCAGGAGAAATGAAATAAAAGACAAAGTCTGGCAGGCAATAGGCAAGCTGGATGAGAAACATCGTGAGGTGATTATATTGCGGCACTTTCAGAATATGTCGTATGATCAAATCGCTGAGGCTCTTTTTTGCAATAAAGGCACTGTGACGAGCAGATTGTACTATGCTCGCAAGAAATTGGAAGAACTATTAGGCGCAGGGAAAGGAGGTATTCCAGATGACATGCCATGACTGGAAAGACCTGATGATGGGCTACCTGGACAACGAACTCAACGATGAGCAGAAACTGCGGTTCGAAGAACATTTGAAAGGTTGCTCCGAGTGTGCCAGTGAGCTTGAAGAATTTCAGAAACTAAAAGAGATGACCGACGAGGTGACCCTCGCTGAACCTGAGGACAGGATATGGCAGGAGTACTGGGGCGGAATCTATAACCGGATTGAACGGGGTCTGGGTTGGATATTATTGTCTGTTGCCGGTATTGTTCTGATTATCTATGGCGGATTCAAGGCGATAGAAGAAGTCATTAAAGACTCTAATGTTGAGTTGATTTTTAAAGTTGGCCTGCTAATACTTTTAGCAGGTCTGGCGATATTGTTTGTCTCGGTACTTCGGGAGCGGATTTTTTTCTGGAGAAGAGACAGATATAAAAATGTAAGGAGATAGAGCAATGCTTTTGTCGACGACAGATGTGATTTATAACAAGAAAATTACCAAGCAGTTTGGACTTGTCCGTGGCAATACAATTCGTGCGCGTCACATAGGAAGGGACATCATGGCCGGGCTTCGCAATATTGTCGGGGGAGAGGTAGAAGAGTACACGAAGTTGATGGCCGAGTCACGTGAGCAGGCTATCGACCGAATGATTGAAGAAGCGCAGAAGTTGGGTGCTAATGCTGTTGTGGGAGTTAAATTTTCGACCACAGAGGTTATGGGCAGAGCTGCAGAGATTTTGGTTTATGGAACTGCAGTGGTTGTTGAGTGAGTTTATTATGGTGTGCCGGAGTAAAGTAATATGAAAACAATAAAGAATCGCGGAAACAGAATCTTTATAATTTTGATGCTGGGTGCAGTTCTACCGACCGTTGGCTTTGGTGCGAAGAATAATATCGAAGGTATATGGATAGGTTCTTTAAAGGTATCAGTAGCGGAGCTGAGAGTGGTGTTCAGGATCAGCAGAAACGAAGATGGCTCACTAAGGGCCACAATGGATAGTCCCGACCAGGGGGCAAAAGACATCCCGGTGAATGAAGTTACTTTCAAGAGTGGGAAATTGCATCTGGAATCGAAAGTTATCATGGGAACCTATGACGGGACGTTACAATTGGATGATTCAATTGAGGGTACCTGGCAGCAGAGAGGATTGTCGTTTCCGCTAAAGCTCGAACGCACTGATGAGGCTCCCAAACTTCATAGACCACAGGAGCCTAAAAAGCCGTATCCTTATATCGAAGAAGAAATCAGTTATGAAAATGCCGAAGCTGGCGTTAAATTAGTCGGCACGCTTACACTGCCTCGCACCGGCGGGTCATTTCCTGCAGTTATCATGATTAGCGGCTCGGGGGCACAGGATCGTAATGAAACCGTAGCTGGTCATCGTCCCTTTTTGGTTTTGGCCGATTACCTGACTCGAAAAGGAATAGCAGTTTTACGCATTGACGATCGTGGAGTTGGAAGTTCGACAGGGAATCTTCTCGAATCAACGAGTGAGGATCTTGCGGGAGTGAAATTCCTCAAGGCTCGTAAGGAAATTGACTCAAAAAAGATAGGTCTTATTGGTCATAGTGAGGGTGGAATTATCGCCCCGATAGCTGCTGTTAAATCCTCCGACGTGGCTTTTATCGTATTATTGGCCGGGATGGGATTGACCGGGAAGGAAATTCTCGAATTGCAAAGTGGCCTTATTCTAAAATCTGTAGGAGCAAGTGAGGATGTTATTGCTCTGGAACATTCCAGTACCGAGCAAATATTTGAAGTTTTAAGAAATGAGGAGGATAACTTAGTTGCTGAGAAGAAAATCCGGGAATTAATGATCAGTGTTCTTGGTAAACTCAGCAAAGAAGAACGAGATGCCTTGGGAACTTCCGAGGCGGCTATTGAAATTCAGCTAAAGATGATAGTCTCTCAGTGGTTTCGCTTTTTTTTGGAATATGATCCTAAAACTACTCTAATGAAAGTCAAATGCCCCGTGCTCGCGATTAACGGGGAATTAGATTTACAAGTTCCGCCTAAAGAAAATTTAGCTTCAATTGAGCGAGCGTTGAAGACCGGCGGCAATACAAATTATACAATAAAGGGATTGCCCGGGCACAATCACTTGTTTCAGAGGGCTAAAACCGGGGCAATATCGGAATATGCCAGGATTGAAGAGACAATGTCACCAATTGCCCTTGAGATGGTTTATAAGTGGATTTTAAGACAAACAAAAAAATAAATGAATAAATTGGTGTTTTCAAGCGTATATTTTGTGGGATAAACATAAATGCTATCGTAAAGTGCTTTTCTGATGAGATGATTTGAAGGGAAAGGATATGGAACAGCTTAAAGAATTTCTCAGGCCGGAGTTGATATGGTTCCTGGTAGGGCTTGTATTGTTGATTATGGAATTTGCATTGCCGGGACTCATTATCTTTTTCTTCGGTGTTGGAGCGTGGATTGTGGCGATTATATGTCTTTTAAGCACGTATGTGGATAGCTCAATCAATGCCCAACTGATTATATTCATTGTAAGCTCGGTTCTGTCATTATTGATATTGAGAAAGTGGGTCAAGGGAGTGTTTCTGGGCCATTCCGGAGCTAAACAGGACCTGAGAGAAGATATTAAAGAATTCATCGGTGAGCGGGCTGTTGTTATAGAGGCCATTACGCCGAAGGCTGGCGGTAAGGTAGAATTTCACGGAACCAACTGGGAAGCGCGAGCGGATGGAGACATCGCCGTCGGTGCGGTTGTTGAGATTATCGGTAAGGATAACATTACGCTTGAGGTCAAGGCAATATAGGGAGCTAAAATATGCAATTTTTATTAGAAGTCATCCCAAAACCCTCCGAAGGAGGATTATGATACAGCCAAGTTGAAC
>CAZDVE010000070.1:0-11406 GCA_964508785.1 uncultured Pirellulales bacterium
TATTTCAGAGAGGGAAATAATGTTACCTTCGGGGGAAATAATATACCTGGAAAATATTGCCAATCCTATGAGAGACGCCAACGGAAAGATTTTCGCTTGTCTTGAAGTTTCGACGGATGTAACCGAACGGAAGAAAGCCGCAGATGCACTCCGTGAAAGCGAGGAAAGATACAGGACGCTCGTGGAAAGTGCAGGGGAAACAATTGCTACTGTCAACAAAGACGGCGAGTTTTTATTTATGAACAAAACGGCGGCTAAACGTTTGGCAATCGATCCGGAAAATTACATTGGAAAGACGATGTGGGACCTGTTTCCGAAAAAATTTGCTGATAGCCAGGTTGAAGATGTGCGAAAAGTTATAAAAACGAAGCAGGGAATGAACAGGTTTACAGTTACTGATATCCAAGGTAAACAGCGATGGTACAATACAACCATTGAACCCTTGAGAGATGCAAGTGGAAAAGTAGTGACTGCAATGGTTTTTGCCAGAGATATTACAGAGTTTAAGCAGGCTCAGGATAATCTTGAAAGATACCGTGAAGAAATGGCTCGTGCTGAGCAGCTTGCATCTGTAGGGACATTAAGTGCTACTGCTGCTCATGAATTGACGCAGCCCTTAACCGTTATTCGTCTGTTGATTGAAAATGCGATTAAAAAGCTGAAAACCACTTCTTTGTCGAAAGATGTTACTGAAAAACTCAGAGATTGTTTGACTGAAGTCTCGAATATTACTTCAGTGGTTGATAGAATGCGCAATTTTGCGAGAAAATCGTCAGGGAAGATTTCCAAGGAAGTCGATTTGGAGGCTATCGCTTCGAGAATCGTGAACTTGTTAAATGAAAATGCTTTACGAGCAGGTTTTTCTCTGCGCCTCGAAGGTATGGAGAAATTACCGCATATATATTCAAATGATAAGGATATAGAGCAGTTGTTTTTTTGCCTGGTTGATAATGCCTTATATGCAGGACAGGGTAAGGAAAATCGGCATCTTATTATCAGTTGTGGTGTAAAAAATGAATATGTTGGATTGAGTTTCTGCGACAATTGTGGCGGTATCCCCCCAGAGAATCTTGAAAGGATTTTTAAGCCGTTTTTCACAACCAAACCAGCCGGTCAGGGTACAGGTCTGGGTCTTTGCATTGTGCGGGATATCGTATCCCGGGCCGGTGGCAAAGTGCGCGTAGATAGTAAGTTTGGAAAAGGTTCGACGTTTTTTATAACGCTGCCCATTAACGAAGATGAGGTTTAGTAGTCAGGGAATGATGGTAAAACGTAATAATCGAAATATTTTCTTTGTTGATGATGAACCGAAAGTACGTGAAGTTATCGTGGAAACTCTTGAGCAGCTTCACTTAAAAGTCAGCTGTTTTGCCAGTGCGGAAGACTGTCTCGAACATTTAGATTCTCAAAGGTGTGATTTACTTATCACTGATATGAAAATGCCGGGAATGAATGGCATAGAGCTTTTGAAAGAAGTCAAAAGCTTCGCTCCATGGCTGCCTGTTCTGCTTGTTACCGGATATGGTGACATACCGACAGCAGTTACCGCAATGAAGGCCGGGGCTGTGGATTTCATTGAAAAACCTTTGGATACGGAAACTTTATTGAGAAAAGTCAAATCATTGCTGAAAAGTAATGCAGTTACTGATTTCATCAAAGACAATCCTTTGACCAAGAGCGAGGTGGAAATATTAAGACTTGTCATCGAAGGCAAAAGCAGCAAGGAAATAGCGAATATACTCCACCGTTCCGTAAGAACCGTAGAAGTACATCGCTCTCGTATTATGCAGAAGCTTGGTGTAAGTAACTTAATTGATCTTGTTAAGCGAGCTGTTATGATGGGACTTGTAGACTTTATCGACGAACAGGAATCAGATTGACCTCATCCGGATTGAAGCCTTCTATTGCAGTTGGAACTTTTTGAAATTGTTCCTTTTCAGGATTTTCCAGGCAATATGTAAAACGTGCTTTTTTATATGGCAGGTATGCAGTTCTTAGAGATATGAGCTTGGTGAATCGTTTCTACAGATTTTAATTCCATCCGGCGAAGTAAGAACCGTTTTCCCTTGTGGGGGTGTCACACCAAATCCGGAATCTTTTCGGTTTCATTTTATAGGGATTGAAGCTGGTACCGTCCTTCATGGCAAATTCCGCAGCACGTACCGAATACGTTTCTCCTGCAGTTATTTTTTGGACTTCAAAGCTGAAATTATTGCCGAAGGCTTCTGAGGTTATCTGAAATTCGACATTTATCCAATCAAAGGGGTCGTTGTTGGAGATAATGAACTTTGATCCGGTAAAAGTGACCTTTGTGTTCAAACGGACTGTTGAATCCTGGGAGAATCTTGTTTCATTAGATATCGGTTTTCGTTTCGAAGTGCTGGAGAAAAGAACGATACTAATCAAGATAATAATAACAATAACTTGTAAAGCAAGCGGACACTTTACTTTCAGAGCGGGTTTTTTGTTGTCCTCGATTAAAAGTTGCTCAAGGCGCCCTTCAATAGATGCTTCATCGAGTTCTGCCCCGCAAAAGAAACATTTGGTAGCCTCGGTGTCAATCTCCTGTCCGCAAAATGGGCATTTTTCCGGTCCCATATTCACTCTCCTGAATTAAACCGACTTTTTGTGACTTTCGTCATGTCGGAACCGAATTATACATTAATTGCAGTTTAATTATAGCAAAATACTACTTTTATGTCAACTATGGTAATAATTTTATTTTTTTTGTGCCAAAATGCGTTTTTTAGAGTAAAAAGGAGGATTTTTGAGATTAATATTTGGTTGTGAAGGATAGTTTAACTGTAGGAATTTTCTAAAATATCTATTTTAAAAATATATTGATTCAGTCTTTTTTTTGTTTTTTGATTATTTTTCGGAAGTTTTTTTATGTTTTTAGCTGGTAAATAACAGGCAGTTATGTTCTCTCCATTGTTCGGCAAGGTCCGATTTTATGAATTTTTTACATAAACATTTTAGAAATGTAAATGACAAACATATAGTCTCAGAGCGGCAATCCAATTGTTTTTGCCGACTTAATACACCCTTTGGTCTTTTGTGTTGAAGTACATCAGTGCGGTTTTAATAACACTCATTCTGGTTCATGTGAAGGTGACAACATAGAAAATTAGTCTAACAACGGGATTAATGTGTGATGGCTGGTAGAAGGAGTATCCTGAAATATAATGTGTATCCGGCTGATATATGTTCATTTTCTGCAACCAGTCTGTAAGCAAAAAATCGGTTCTTCTTTGATAAGGAGTTGCTGTTTTGCCGATAATATCATTAGATGATAATCGAATTTATCAGAACTGTTTTGTACTTTTCTATAAATGCTAATTCAGGTAATATCGGTCTTTGTATAACTTCGAAATAAGCTGTTATGCATGTTTGAAGACTTTTACCGTAGATGCTAAATTTTAAATCTTGCTCCTGGTTACGTTTTCCTGTGATTTTGTAAAATAGAATCATGGGAACCAAATTAACGAGCAGGATTTGGAGATTGTGATTGTATGAGTACGAATAGATTTTTTAGATTGTCGCTTGCTATCTTTGTTTTGCTGTCAGTGCCCTTAAATGCAACCTTTGGAAACGGGATTATAGCAATTACAAAACCGAGTGCTGATGTAACCCTTTCTTTCGTTCAGGCCGGTCGTATTGGCATGATTAACTTTAAAGAAGGGGACTCGGTTAAAATTGGAGATATATTAGTTAAGCAGGATGATGCAGTTGAAAAGGCCAGACTGGCACAACTCGAGGCCGAAAGTACAGACAAAACAAAAATACAGGCAAGCGAATTTTCACTGGCCCAGAGGCGTGTGGATCTTAAGAGGCTCGAAGCAAGACCTAAAGCTGTAACACAAACAGAATTAGAACATGCGAAGCTGAATCTTAATATAGCCGAACTTTCTCTGCGGGTAGCTGTATTCCAGCATGAACAGGCACAGAGAAAATATGAAGAGGCCAAGTTGCAGATTGAGCGTATGAGTTTGAAAAGTCCGATAGACGGTAGAATCGAATCGATTGAGATAGAAGCCGGTGAGTCGGTTAACGCCCTGGATGATGTGGTTCGAGTTGTGCGTATTAATCCGCTTTGGATAGATGTTCCTGTGCCGTTAAGTCAAACAGCAAAACTCAGGTACGGTCATACAGCCATGGTTGGATTTCCAAGTCCCCAAAAGATGTCTGTTGAAGGAACTGTTATTTTTATTGCGGCTGTTGCCGATGCCGGCAGTGACACATTAAGGGTACGCATCCAGGCGCCGAACAACTCTAATCGTCCGGCAGGTGAACATGTAACGGTTACTTTCCCAACTTTGCAGGAATGAATGGAGGAACTCAAGGAATGAGCTTTCAAGGAAGAGACCTTTTTAAAGATGTCGGCCGAGGTTTTCATAACTTAAAATCAGCTAACAGTTCAATTGTTATCGCAAACCGTCGTTATATTACCCTTTCGTTGATATTCGCTTTGATTTTATCAGGCGGTTGTGTCTCAGATGATGTGGATCAGCAAGGTACTCTTTTTCATTACCAGCAGAGTTTAGCCAATCAAGGCCCGCAACAGCGCATTGATACCGAGGGGCAGGATTTGGACCGGCCTTTGGGGCTGCTTAAACAGGTCCCTTCGGAGCAGGACATAATACCTGATGTTGAAATTACTACCGATCCCAACACAGGACAAAAGGTTGTTTATCTTACAATTGAGCAGGTTTTAGCGAGAACACTTGCAAATAGCCCTGAAATCAGAGTAGTTAGTTTTGATCCTTCTATCGCAAAACAGGACATTACCAAGGCCGCCTCGGAGTTCGACATTACCGCTTTTGGTGATTTAAATTTCGAAAATGAAGACAATCCCAGAAACAGTATTTATCAGTCGGGACAATCCGATGAACGTACATTGGAGACCGGAATCAAACAAAAAAGTATAACCGGTTCAGAATGGACGCTCAGTTATGCTTTGACACGAAGTTGGGACGATTTATCCGGCAGGAGTCTTTCTACTCGGTATGAACCGATACTTGGTTTTCAATTAAGACAGCCGTTGTTGCGCGATGCCTGGCAGGAAGTCACCCTCGCAGGAGTGGATGTTGCCAAGATGAACTACCAAATTGCTTTGCTTGGCTTTCGACAGAAAGCCGAAGATATTGCAACGGGTGTAATATCAGCTTATTGGAATCATTACCAGGCACGCCACAATGTGGAAATTTATCAGGGATTACTTGAGAGGACACTTGAAACTCTTGAGAAGGTGCAAGCAAGGCAGGAGATTGATGCTACTGAGGTTCACATCAAGCAGACTGAGGCTTCGATGAAAGCTCGTGAAGCGGTCCTTCTTCAATCCAGGAAACAGGTTATTGATGCACAAGATGTACTGACACGACTGATGGCCGACCCGCAGTTAAATGTACTCAATGAATTTAATATAGTACCTGCCAGCGCACCAACTCATGAGACGGAGGAGCTTGAGCTTTCGGAACTTCTGGAGATTGCAATGAGAAAGAATCCGGTGGTTCAGCAGGCCCGGATAGAAATTAAAATTGCTGACATTAATATTCGCGTTGCCAAGAATCAGGACATGCCGCGTTTGGATTTGATAGGTTCGGCAAGAGCACAGGGTTTGGCTGGGGGGCCGGAAAACGCACAAGAACGGCTTACAAGAGGGGATTATGTTAGTTATGGTGTTGGTTTGTCCCTTGAATATCCGATTGGTAATCGACAAAGAGAAGCTGAATTGATCCAAAGAAGAATTGAGCGCAGAAAGGCTGTTGCTGTTTTACAGAACGTGGCCGACCAGGCAGCTCAATTAGTAAAAGAAAGAGCCAGAAGGATTAAAACAAATTATGAAGAGATAATGGTCCAGAGAGAAGCCGTTGAAGCAGCGAGCATTCATTTACAGGTTCTGGGAGACGCCGAAGATATTCGAGAACGCCTGACACCTGAGTTTCTACTGCTCAAACTACAAACTCAGGAGTCTCTGGCAAATGCCCAGGCCGCGGAGGTAAGGGCAATCGTTGACTTCAATATCGCTCTGGCGGAATTGGCCCAGACGTTAGGTACAGTTTTAGAACTACATCAGGTCGAGTCGTCATTGCCCACTGTTTCGGGCAACAGTGTTATATCGCAGTAGATAGACGTTCATACCATAAACGCGAACTTTACACCGTGGAATGATTAGAGGATTTTCTTATTCTCTGCCGGCAAAGCCGAGCTGCTCATCAAGCCAGTTGTCCGTTCTTAAAACAGTTTTGCGGCGACGCATCGCGAAGCTTTCTGCGCGTCTCTGGGCCAGTCGAAAAACACCGCGAACTATGGCAGAAGAAATGTCACCCCTGGCACTGGCGTGTACCTTTTTCAAGTAAGCGGCTGTATTTTTTGTATATCGGGATACAATTTCATCCTCGAGGCTGAAGATACCCTGTGCACTTCCAGGGTCACCCTGACGAGCGCCTCTGCCGAACAATTGCCGGTCTATTCGTGCGGATTCGTTGGGTTCGGCGGCAATAACGTGAAGTCCTCCTAATTCCGACACGCCTCTGCCAAGTTTGATATCGGTACCTCTGCCGGCCATGTTGGTTGCTACTGTGATTTTGCCGTGTTGACCTGCTCCTGCGACAATCTGAGCCTCCTGGCGATGGTGAATCGCATTAAGGACCTGATGTTCCAGTTTTTCTGCTGCGAGAAGTTGGCTAAGATGTTCACTTGCTCGTACGCTGCGAGTCCCTATAAGAATCGGTCTGCCGGTCGCATGGATGTCGCTGATTTCATGGACTATTCGTGCCCACTTAGCCGGTTTACTCGGCAATACGATAATCGGCAGATACTTTCTTATACAGGGGCGGTTTGTTGGAATTTTCACTACTGGTAGATGATAAATCTGCCAGAATTCCGCAGCGGCCTCATCTGCCGTACCTGTCATTCCGGATAATTTACGATACATCCTGAAAAAACGCTGAAAGCTAATACGTGCATAAGTGTCCTTGGGTGGATTTACCTTTAACGTTTCCTTGGCTTCAACGGCTTGATGTAAACCATCTCGCCAGGTTCGGTCCGGCATCAAACGGCCGGTGAATTCATCAACAATGACTACCTTACCTTTGTCAATTACATAATGTTGATCTCGCAAATACAGCTCTTTAGCAGTTAATGCCTGATTGACTATTTCCAAGGAGCGGCGGTTTCCCTGCCAGATTCCTCCCAGTCCGCTGGTTAGTTTCTTTAAGTGAGTTCTGCCCTGGTCGGTTATTTCTACATCCCTGTAGCGCTGGTTAACCCGGTAGTCCGCGCCAGGTTCTAATTGGCGGGCGATTACTGCTGCATGTTGATACGACTCTACCTGTTCCGGATTGGGAGCGTGACCTGAAATGATAAGGGGTGTCACTGATTCATCGATAAGGACCGAGTCGGCTTCATCGATTACAGCACAGTTTAATCGGCGTTGTATGAGCCTGTCGGTCATTTTTCTTCTGCTGTAGGCCATTTTAGCGATAAGGGCTGAGCTCAATCCTTTTAGGCGACCCAACGTGATTCGGTCACGAAGAAAATCGGCGGCCACCTCTTTATTCGTACAATAGGTGATATCAGCCATATATGCGGCTCTTCTCTGGGCCTGGGGTGTTTGCTGTTCTATATAGGCAACCGAAAGACCGCAAAAGCGATAAATTTGCCCCATCCATTCTGCATCGCGTTTTGCGAGATAGTCATTGACGGTAACTACGTGACAGCCTTGTCCCCGCCAGCCGGCCACGGTGACGTACATTGTCGAGGTAAGGGTTTTACCCTCGCCTGTAGCCATTTCCGCAATGCATCCACTCTCAAGGACCAGGGCGCCTGTGATCTGGACAGGAAACGGTTTTTCTCCGGTTTTACGAGATGCAACCTCCCGTACCAGTGCAAAAGCTCGTTCAAGGTCCGAAGGTTTATCACGCCGACAGCGGAAGATTTCCCGTAATTCGCCGGCGATTTGACGCAGCTTAGAATCCGTCAAGTTGGAGAAATGCTTCTCAAGAGCTAATATTTTTTCGGTTCGACGAACTAACCGTTGGTATCGCGGTACAACTCTGCTTGCCAATCCAATACCACTGTCCCAGGCAGCATCAAGGCCTTTAGGCAAAGGTTCACCGGATGTCCGCTGCTCGAGCATCTGCCATGTTGCGCTTGGAACTGCAACCATCTTAAATATGAAACCTCCGCTGGAATAATTGTCTTAAAGATCTCCACCATTGAACTGCGAGTGGCTTGTTGGGCGTTTGGATTCTCGCCACAATACGCTGTCCGGGTAACAATCGTATTTGATTATTCGAGTCATTAAGATTCGGGTCAATAATTGGTTTAATACGAATTTCGAAGAACTTTTCAGCTGTTCTTACACCGCGTGGGTCCTCCACTAATGTCGGCATTGATCCACCTACGGCATACCCCAGCGCCTTGGATGGCAGCTCTTCCTGACCTGCCGGGTAAATCTGTTCGATTTCTCCGGTTAGTGTTACATCAGGTCGTCCTTTAACTCTAATTTCAACGTGTATCAAATCTTGATCATTTAGCATTGCAGCGTGCTCTTGGCCGGCGGTAGCACGAATGAGTACATTATCCAGGTCAGCAACCAAACCGAGTTTTTGCCCTCGGCTCAGGTACGCTCCCATTGACTTCTCAATATCCGGAGAAATCCACTTGCCCGGTAATGTCGCCTGGATATTCAGTGAAGCCAGTTCATAATCAATGCGTGCAATTTTTTCACCAAGTGCCTCAATCTGTTCATCTATTATCTGTGCCGCAGCTATCTCACGTGTTTGTGCAATACGTCGTTTAGCCTCAAGAGATCTGAGTTCGGCAAGCAAACTTTTCTTCTCTGCTTCAAGCTTGGGATTAACGGCTTTAAGAAGTAGCTTGCCTTCCGGCGAAACCATCCGGTCTGATGGTAAGAAATCGGTGACGAAGCCGTTACTTTCGGCATAGACAATAGCCATGTTTACAGGCTCGACAAATCCCTCGATTCTAAAATATTCAGGTACTTTAAAGAGTCCTGTTGATGCAACCAGCAATGCCAGGGTACCCAGAGTTGAGCTGACGGCCAGCCCGCGGTTCCTGGTTAATTCCCCGCTCGTTGCCAGGTAGCGAATAAACTTGCCAAGCGGAACAAGTATCCAGGCAATGATTGCTGAGCCTGCAAAAAATGGCACAAGTATGAAAAATTCCTCCGGCAGTCTGTCGTTTAAGAACAGCAGAATTCTTATGCAGATAAAGACACGGTAGGCCGTCGAGGCAACGCCGTAAAATACGAACCATATCCTCTCACCGAGATTTTGTGCCGGATTATGTGCCGTTCTCAGTTTCCAGAGATATTTTTTAACGAGATAGTAAATATAATTTTTGGAACGCTGGCTAAGATTCGGAATCTCTATCAGGTCGGATAAAACGTAGTAGGCATCGAATCTAAGCAGTGGATTCCCATTAAAAACCAGCGTGGAAATACTGGCGATAAATATAATGTTATATGCAATGATATGCAGAGTTCCGATTGAGGTATTGCCCCAGATAATTGCCGCTATGGCGGCACAAAAAAGCTCAATCATGACGCCGGAGAGACCCACGATAGCTCTGTGCCATTTCTTTCTGAACGCCCATGCACTTGAAGCATCAACATAGGGCAATGGCACAAACACAAGAAACATGATACCTATAACATGCACTTCTCCGCCGCTGCCGTTGAGCCTGCCGAATCTCTTACAGGCGAAAGCATGGCCGAATTCGTGGAAAATCTTGATTATGACAATGCTTATGTACAGATATATGAAGTTTTCGGGTTTAAGGATGTCGGAACTCTGAAAAAACAGTTCTCTTATGTTACCAACAACATAGTATAATCCTGCTGATACTGTTCCCAGCCATATCAACATGCCAAACCAACTAAACAGCAGTCCGAATATACCTATCCATCGATTAAGGAAGTGGTCCGGATCCAATATCGGGATATGAATAAAAAGAAGGTTTGAAAAGAGTCCCTGGATTTGGCGTTTTATTCTCGTGTGATAGCGGTTAAACAAACTTTCCGTATCCGGTGGAAGCTCTACATAAAGCAGGTTTGAACAATATAGCTGGCCAAGAAGCTGAATGACCTCCGGTTGTGTAGGTGCGTTATCTCCGAATTTCTCGTTACAAATCTTCCAAACTTCAGCTACCGTCCTTTTGGCGTCAAGCAGTCCGATGAAATGATAAGCGTCACTGCTTATTCGGGAGAATTCATTGCTGGAGGGATTTTCAAGGACATACCACATCTGCCCGCGAAAATGCTGTCTGTAAACCTGCACACTGGACAGAAGTCTCGGGCATAATTGGCCGACTCTATACCATGATTCGTGAAAAGTTGGACGGTCAACAGCCATAAAACGTCCTGAAACTTAAATCCATAATTTCATTCTTATCCAGTTAACAATCTTACGAGACCAAATCCAGGCATATCGTCGCTCGTCGATTGTTATTTTGGCTACTCCCTCCATACCGGGCCGCATCCATTGATATGTTTCAAGCAGTTGGACGCGAACCTTGAATACATTTCGCTGGTTGACGACCTCTGATACTGGATTTATTCGCTCTACGACGAAATTAATTCGCCGGCCGGGTTCGGAGGCAGTTGCCAGTTGTCCCTGCTGACCGACCTCAATATCAAAAATCTGATCTTCAGGAACCAATAGTTGTGCGCGTAGAGATTCGAGGGGACAAACCTCAAAGAGTACATCACCAACTTTAACGGGTGCTCCGATTTGTCGCTTTAGGTCGCCTTTAACGACCACGCCGCTTATTGGTGAGAGGATGTCCGCACGACTAATTTCGTACTCAAGCAGTTCGATTTGAGCCTGTACTTTATCAGCATTTGCTTCAGCGATCTGACGTAGTGCTGTTTCACCATCGCGCATCGCGGCGGAAGCTTCCTTTAGATAGCGGGCTTTTTCGGCTTTTGCCGTTGCCAGTTTCAAACGCAGTTCGGCTGTGTCGAGGCTGCCAAGCATTGTAGTATCCGCCTCGACTATGTCACTTACTTCGACTTCAATGCTTTTAATGTATCCGTCGAAAGGTGCTGGTATTACCTGTTGGTAGGTCGCCTCCAGAACAAACGGTGCTTTGGCCCGAAACTGACCCTTGCCGAATATCAGGAAAAGTATTGCAGCAAAGCATAAAATTGAGGCCAGCTTTGCCCATGTATGTTTTGGGCCTAAAAAAGAGGCCATAAAATTACGGCTCTTGACGGCGATTGTTGCACCGATCCAGCGGTCATACTCATAAAGATTTCCTAATCTGGCGGTGCATAGTTCACATGCCAGACGGATTGTCTCAATTTCATCAAGACCGAAAACTTTCTCTGTCGGACGCTCAAGAGTCAATACTGCGATAACCTTACCATCCAATCGCAGA
>CAZDVE010000071.1:0-11355 GCA_964508785.1 uncultured Pirellulales bacterium
TCAAGCTTCGCTTGTCCGCTGTCTTCTTCGCCTTGCTTATGAACATAATTTCTTATCGTTTCCTCGTTTATACCAAGGGTCGATGCAAAATAACCAATTGAGCATAATAAACTGCATGAGCTTGTTTCTTGTATTCCATCCATAATATCTTACCAGAAGACAGCGGATACTTCCATCTACGGATTTACGCCCGTAGAATCACGAAGGAATATTAAAACCTCTTCTTTTTAAAGATTAAGCAGGATTTGGCCTATTGTTCCTATAAAAATAATTCCAACGAGCATCTTAATTTCTCGGCTCTGCCGGGTTCGAGAAAAAACGTCGAAAGTACCTATTTTACCATAACACCATATTTGTATAACTTCGTTTGAGAAATACTTGAATATGGCAGGAAAGCTGATGTACAATTACTACTCGCGAACTATTAATATATATTGGGGAGATAATATGACAAAATCTTTTATGTCACTGAAAAGTTTGGTAAGGGATAATTAAGGAGAAAATATCATGGATAAAATAGTAGACAAAATATATGAATATTTAGCCACATACTGGTTGCAGGTTCTTGCTGCGGTCATTATCTTCGTCGTCGGACGGTGGTTGGCCAAAGTAATTTCCAATTTAGTCGCCAACGCTATGATTAAGGCTAAGGTAGATGCTACTCTGGCTAATTTTGTCAAGAATTTATGCCACATCGCACTTCTGACATTCGTAGTTATTGCTGCATTGAAAAAACTGGGAATACCCATGACAGAGTTTACTGTTATTGTCGGAGCTGCCGGACTGGCAATCGGCTTTGCCTTACAGGGCTCTCTGGCAAATTTCGCAGCAGGAGTTATGCTGATTATATTCAAGCCCTTTAAGGTCGGTGAATTTGTGGAATTAGCCGGCAAGATGGGAACGGTGAAAGAGATTCAGATTTTCAATACGATTCTCAATTCACCGGATAATGTGCGGATTATTATTCCCAATAACCAGGTCACAGGCAGCGATATCAAGAATTTCACGGTCAACGGCACCAGGCGTATTGATTTGGTAATAGGCGTTTCCTATGAAGATGACCTGAAGAAAACCCAAAAGGTGATTGAAGAAGTAATTTCCAGTGATGAAAGAGTCCTAAAAGAGCCTGCATATACAGTGGCAGTTTCAGAACTCGCCGACAGCAGTGTTAATTTCGTCGTGCGTCCCTGGGTTAACGCCGCCGATTACTGGGGCGTTCGTTTCGATTTAATTGAAGGAATAAAGCTTGCGCTTGATAAAAACGGAATCACAATCCCGTTCCCACAGCATGATATACACATGAAAAGTGAAGTTGCATAGAGGACAATAAAAAATTAACCTGTATCTGTTGTATAGCATATACGGCATTGCATTTTTTTATGGATTAAATTGAAAGGATTTTACAATGCGTTCTCGAAAACTAATTTTATTTGTATGCGTGATTCTTTTGGCCCAGCTAACCTACGGAGATGAAGTGCATTTTAAGAACGGAGACCGTCTGACAGGAAAAATACTCCGTCTTACTGATGGTAAATTGGTTATAAAATCGGACGTTGGCGGCGAAGTAACAGTGGAACTATCGAACATCCAGACCCTCAGTAGCGATGAACCGATTAAAGTCAATCTGAAAGATGGTACTGGATTTGAACAACAGTTATCCAGTTCTAAATCGGGACGTTTTTCTATAAAAGGCAGCGAGTCAATCAAAGCCCAGGAATTTGCCGTCGACGATATCGTATCAATAAATCCTCCAAAGCCAAAGTGGACTGGAAGTCTATCTGCAGGAATAACCTCCACACATGGTAACACAAAGACCGAGGATATAACCGGAAGCGCCAACCTTAAAAAGCGTACCGAAAAAGACCGAACAACACTCAGTGCAGACTACGTAAAGTCTGAACAGGAAGACCCTGCTACCGGCAAAGAAGAGGCTATCGAAGACTGGTGGCGGGCGAAAACCAAATATGATTACTTCTTCTCAAAGAAGATGTACGGTTATCTGGACGGCCGATATGAAAAGGATGCAATCGCAGAACTGGACCGCCGTGTCACCGTAGGTATCGGTGCCGGTTATCAATGGATAGAATCCGAAAATTTGAACTTTTCAACCGAACTTGGCTTGGCCTCGCTTTACGAGAAATTCGATAACCAGACCGACAGCAACAGTGAAATATCAGCCCAGCTTGGGTATTACTTCGACAAAAAGCTACGGAAGAATATTTCATTCATACATGAGCTCACTTACTATCCAGCACTTGAGAAACCTTCCGATTACTATCTCACAACTACCGCCGAACTTCGCGCCAACTTTTATAAGGCGATGTTTGTGAATCTCAAAGCTATCCTTGACTATGACGCAACACCGGCTATCGGAGCGCACAAAACCGATGTGAAGTACTTCCTGGGCCTGGGTTACAGTTTCTAAAGGTGGAAATATCAGTACATTTTGTACAATTTTCTGATACAATACCGTATTATCGACGTGAAAAACAAGCTACCAAAACAGTAGCCTTTTGTAAAAAAAATGACAAATTTAATTTAGGGATATTACAAAAATGAAAAGACCTATTAAAATCCTCTATATCGTTTGTGCAGCGATTTTAGTCATAGTTGTTATAGCCTTGATTGCTATCGACCTGTTTGCCAACAGTGCTCTGAAAGTGGCTATCGAATCAGCGGGGACCAAAGCCCTTAATGTGGGTGTAAGCGTAAATGCAGTCGATCTTTCAGTTCTGCGTGGCAGACTCGGCTTCGAGGACCTTATTATAAACAACCCCCCCGGCTACAAACACGAAAGACTTCTCGAATTAAGCCAGGCCAATATTAAGGTCGATACCAAATCTCTCCTGAGCGATATAGTTAATATCAAAGATATAAAAATGGATGGAGTTAAAGTAGTCCTTGAACAAAGGGGAGTCTCCGGCAACAACCTGCAGGATATTATCAAAAAGCTCCCGAAAAAAGAGGACGAACCATCGGAACCAAGTGGAAAAAAACTACATATAGATAGTCTCGAAATTACAAACGCAGAGGTAAAAGTAAAATTATTGCCTGTGCCCGGCAAAGTGGATACGATTCCGCTAAAACTCGACACTATCAAATTAACCGATTTGGGAAATGATAATAACCTCGACGCCGTCGCCTTAACACGCACCGTCCTTATTGCTATTGCAGGAGGGATTGCCAAACAAGGAGCCGATATTTTGCCGGACGAGATATTAGGCGCCCTTGTAACCGAACTCAAGAATGTCGGAGCTCTGTCAGGCGTTCTAATCGATACCGGCGTAAATATATTAGAGACCGGCACAGATATCGGCAAAGAGGCAACAAAAGCCGGGAAAGACACCGGCAAAGAAGTCATTAAAGGTGTTGAAGATGTGGGCAAAGGAATTACGAAAGGTTTGAAAGATATCCTGACAGAAGAAAAAGAAGAATAGATAGAGTTTAAGTCCTTGCTTTCTCTCTCAAATCCCATATACTATCCAACACAAAAAATAGTCCACCGTAAATATTCTTTGTGTTTAAACAAATTTAAAGTGGAGCTAATTTCAAAGGTTTTCGTTCAATTCCAACAGTAAATGAAAAACTGGAAGAAAAAAATCGAAGATAAATCAGTCAGGATTGGAATTCTCGGTCTTGGCTATGTTGGGCTGCCCCTCGCTCGGGAATTTGCGAATGCCGGGATTAAAGTTATCGGCTTCGACATCGACGAACGAAAGGTGAAAGTCCTGAACACCGGTAAAAGCATAATCAAAAATGTGCCCGACTCTGAAGTCAGGAAGATTGTTGAGACAAAGAAGTTCACCGCCACAAATAACATGTCACGTATGAAAAATATCGATGCTCTGCTTATTTGTGTCCCCACGCCATTAACCGAAAACCGCGAACCTGATATGAGATATATAATCGATTCCTGCCGAACCATCGCAAAGTACCTCCAACCGGGTCAACTCATAACACTTGAAAGTACTACTTATCCGGGAACAACACGTGAACTAATGGCACCAATTCTGGAAACAAGCGGCTTAAAAGCAGGCAAGGATTTTTATCTTGCTTACTCTCCCGAACGCGAGGACCCGGGCAACAAGCATTTTAGCACACGCACCATTCCAAAAGTTATTGGCGGATTTACTAACAAGTGTCGTGAAACAGCACAAATGATATATGAACTGGCAATAGAGACCGTGATACCGGTCTCCTCTGTCGAGGCGGCGGAAGCAACAAAAATCCTCGAAAACGTTTACCGCTGCATTAACATCGCAATGGTCAACGAATTGAAGATGGTCTTCGACCGCATGGGAATTGACGTCTGGGAAGTCATTCGAGCAGCCGGTACAAAACCGTTCGGCTTTAGCCCTTTCTATCCCGGCCCGGGCCTTGGCGGGCATTGCATTCCCATCGATCCATTCTACCTGACCTGGAAGGCGCGCCAGTACGATATGCCGACACGCTTTATCGAACTGGCCGGCGAAATAAATACAAACATGCCGCATTACGTTGTAGCTCGAACAATGGACGCGCTCAACAAGCATAAGAAAAGCCTCAACGGTTCAAAAATCCTCATTCTCGGTCTCGCATACAAACCTGACATTGACGATGTCCGGGAGTCACCATCGTTGGAGCTGGTAGAATTGCTAAAGAAAAAAGGAGCAAAAGTAGATTATAATGACCCCCACATTCCTGCGACACATAAGCAAAGGCGATATAATTTAAAAATGAAAAGTAAACCACTCTCGGCCACCATGTTGAAACAATACGACGCCGTCCTGATTTCGACAAATCACAGTGACTATGATTACGAGTGGATTGTAAAAAACGCCAGCCTGATCATCGACACTCGCAATGCCACCGCCGCCGTTAAAAAAGGCAGGAACAAGATTGTCAAAGCATAACAATTTCTGAATCCCCCACGAACACTGTCTATCTTAATTGATTTTTCACTTAGGCTCTAACGTTGTCTTGCCGGTCAGCTTCTTTAGTATCTCACTGGCCACAGGCGGACAACCGGGTACAAAAAAATCGCCCTTCCTGCATCCGGCCGTACAATTACCAATACAGAGCGTCCTCTCCGGCAGGTCTTTATGTCCCTTGCCAATCGCAATTTCCAAAGAATCCTGATCCGGCAGATAATCAAAAATCCGGCCTGCATATTCCTTCAAAAATAACAGTAGCGTGGACTGACACGCGCTGCATGAGTTGTTGTCCCAGACGGTAATATTCGGAAATTCGATGGACAGATTCTGAGGCGGCCTGGCAAAGTCACTGCCCCAATCTCGCCAGCAATCAGGTGCGATATCCATCTTATCCAAATCAATCACACCAAGTCCGCGTTCAGCACCTATGCGCAGGTGAGGGACATCTTCGGCACGAGTGCCCATCAATCGGCAGGCCACGGCGTCCGCAGCAAACCCATCGGCACCGACGACCACACAGTCCAGCTCTTTTGGCTCTCCGGCACTCGGTCCCAATCCCTCCATGCCAACCGTGCCGTCGATAATCGCCAGATGCGGACGCAATACCAAAGCCATATCTGCAATAGCTACATCGAGCGGCTTATCGTTGCTATCCGGGATAGGCTCAAGCATATGCAGTTGCACTTTACTGCGTCGCCACAAACAGCCTTTCATGTTCTTAACCGATAATGTCACCGCCGTATGCATATGCATTTTCATTACGGGTATTGACACAATCACATCGAACTCCAGGACTTCCGGACAGAGCTTTAACTGATGTATTACGCGACCGTTTGGTATGTCCACTTCCACATACGGACGCTGGTCCATATCGATAAGCGGACAGTCCCGTTTAGCTGCTTCGGCCGTTATGCCCGTGGCATCAAAAGCCTCCTGAGTATTAACACCAGTAATCGGACTTTCTCCCACAGCCACCTCCGCGCCGGCCTGACGAAATACATCTATAGCCGCCGCGACAACCTGAGCATGTGTAGTGACACCCTCTCCCGAATGCGCGATTCGTCCGGCGTTGGGCTTAAGTAACACACGCTTGCCGCTAACAATCTGCAAAGGAACGGATTCCAGGGCTTTTAGTGTGTTCTGATAAGGGCCGTCTCCATGTGCCACAAAGACCTGACTTCGGGCGTGCGTATTAAAGAAAGGATTATCCGTATTCATTCAAATCAGAATTCATAGAAAATTATTGAGTTTACGATTATCTTTTTCTCTCTCCGACCTATAGTTCAAAGTCGCCCCATACCTCCCATATAAATCGCTCAACCATACAACCGAGTCTTTTAATATGATGATAATAACAGAATCTCGCTCGAATTCCAATCAATTTACTTAAGACTCTATTTAATAGAGACTTAAAAATATCTTTTGCCAACCCCAGACAGTGCCTGGGGCTAACATACTGTATTCTGTGTTCTGAATTCTGCATTCTGGGTAAAATTGGGTTCGTTTGGCTTCGTTTCCTTGTGACTACTGATAACTACCTGATAGCAACATAAGCAATTCGCCGGAAAGATAGTGGCGCAATCCTTTATTTGAAAAATACTTATACACATTTTTTTATTCTGTCTTCTGTATTCTGTGTTCTGTATTCTGACTTTGAGATTGGGTTCGTTTTGAAAAAAACACCCCGATTTGTCGAATACTCTCTACACTTGTCGAATAACTCTCGTCGCTCGTATTGCGTGATGCGTATCTCGGAAAGACTTAAAACTAAGAACTCAACACTCAAAACTATCCGCTTCCCCCATTTCATGCTGTTTTCAGTATTCTGTGTTCTGTATTCTGTATTCTATTGTTTATAGGCTATATACAAAATAATACATACTAAATACTATATTTGTTAGATATTATACAAACATAACCATGCGATGCAAGCAAAATCCCCGTTTTTATCGGAAATTATTCGTGATTCGTGAAGCGTGAAACGTATAAAATAACGTCATTCCGAGCGTAGTCGAGGAATCTAATCTGAATAGATCTCTCCATTGCGCCTTCAGCTTCAGTCGAGATGACAAGAACGCTGTCATTGCAAGGCTTCGTAGCTTTCCGGCCTTTGTAGCCGAAGCTACTTCGGCGTAGTAGGCTAGCGAAGGAGCCGCGGCAATCTTCCACCAATAATAAGAAAATTTTAATCATTTTTGAGCTTTTTTGTCATTTTTTGGCGCTTTTTGTGCTGGAAAAAATGTACCGGACACCTTAAATTCCCGCGGCGTATCATTTGTAAAAATCCACCGGGGACCTTTAAAACCTAATTCATATTTCTAATTTGGACTTACTTAATCCATAAAAATTACCTATGATTATGCTAATCGATAAAAGTCAAAACTGCCTCCTCCTTTCCAGTCAACATCTTGAGAAATACCACCTTTTTCCCCTTCTACAACTTTTTTCATTCGAGAAACAACATATTCCAGAATATGCTCGCCCAGTTCAATACCTATATATTTACGGTTCATTTTATGCGCTACTGCAATTGATGTTCCTGAACCTAAAAAGGCGTCTAAAATAATGTCCCCTTTGTTTGTTGAAATATCAAAAATTCTTTTAATAAGTTGCTCAGGTTTTGGAGTATCAAATACTGGATTATCAGGAAAAAGACTTAATATGTGTTTTTTCGCCATTTTGGTTGTACCAACATCACTAGCTAACCACAATGTCTCAGGGGTCAGACCATTTTTAGAATTAGAAAGAAATTTTTTAATTCTTGGAACTTTATTCCCATCTTTTCCAAACCATATATTATTATTCTGAATTTCTTTATTCATCCGGTTTTTGTTATAAACCCAGCATCTGCCATTTGGTGGAAGATGTTTTTTCCCATTAGGTGCAACTATCTCATAAAATTGACTTTTAACAGCATGACCTGCTTGTACATTTGCAGATATGGATTGCCATGGTCCCCGTGGATCATCGTCTGGATTTTTATATCGAGAAGATACCTCTGGGGTAGGTGGAAGTGAATTTCTTGTAATTTTAAATCCGTCGGGATTCTTAGCATACACAAGTATATATTCGTGGTTATTTGAAAAAACCTTTCGGTTTTCTCTCGTAGTTCTTTGTTGCCATACTATTGTGGTAATAAAATTGTTTCGGCCAAAAACAAGATCAGCAGCAACTTTTAGATAATGCATTTCGCTGTCATCAATTGAAATCCATAAACTTCCGTCCTTATGTAAAAATGGCTTTAACTTATGTAAAATATTACTCATTCCGCATATCCAGTCCTCATGCGTCTTAGCATCGTGATAATGAGTATACTTCTCACCATTATTATACGGGGGATCAATATATATACACTTAATCTGACCTTGAAAATGGCTCTGCAGGTTTTCTAGAACGTCATTGCTGTCACCTTGAACTATAAGATTCTCTGAAGAAGCTCCACAAGAATATCTTTTTATTCTTTTCAACGATTTAACCCGCATATTCACTTTTGCTCACAAATAATTAACAATTCAGCATCATATCTAATATCAAAATTCTTATCTGTTCTGTTTAATTTACTATGCGAAAAATTACCCAAAGATTCAACACTTACTTTCGTAAAATATTTCTTTGCTATGCGCTTTAATTGTTCAATTGTTAATAATCTTGGGTGTGCTTTTTTATGAGAATTGTACGGCGAATAAGATAGAATAAGTACTGCTCCCATTTCGCGAATTTTTCTAAACATCTTATCAAAAGCAAGTGGGGCTTTACTTTTGATACAAAAAGGCGATTGATATCGACCTACCCTATAAACTCCTCTACTAATATTGTTTT
This sequence comes from uncultured Pirellulales bacterium, assembly GCA_964508785.1. GTDB lineage: Bacteria > Planctomycetota > Phycisphaerae > Sedimentisphaerales > Anaerobacaceae > JAFGPS01. The sequence goes on from CAZDVE010000071.1 coordinate 8,733, forward strand.
TGCCATTTATAAAAGCACGAGAAATAGTAGGATTATCTCTTAAACAGAATGTTTCAAGAACATGGTAAAACCTACTATAGTGGTCACGAGTATACGGTGGATCAGCATACACTACTTTTATACCATCACCCATCTGCTCTAAAGCATCAAAACAATCCATCCTATAAACTTGGTTTAAAAAACGTGAGCTTGGTAAAGCTTCATAACGTTTTCCCCATACTTCAAACATTTCAAACACATCAAGACTACGATCTTTGACTGCTTTTTGTCCAAGAGATCTTTTCGGAATACCTTTAGAATTCCTTGGCCTTATAGGCTGTGCAAATTGTTTGCCAACTGTATTGACAGCATCGCTTGCAGTACTAAGCAATGCGGATAAAAAGTAGTCTCGCTCATTTGCTTGAAAATTAAAAATAGCATCCAATAAAACATCAAATTGAACGGACTGCTTATAAGAAAAATACAATCCCCCGTAATACCGCGAAATTAAAGCTTCGGGACCAAACAAAAAGCCTAGGTCATTAAGATTACTCATTACTTTTTGCAAGCATTTAAGTAAAACACTAGAAGCTCCTTTCGCAAAGCCTTGCTCATAACTTATTATAGAACCATTCTCTAATAAATCACAAATAGGATAACTATCACCTTCAACTGCAAGCTTAATACAATCTTCTTCATATCTTATTAATGGTTCCATCGACCAACTAAGTTTTGAAAAAAGCTCACTATTTTTATATTTTAGCAAATTAAAGTCAACTTTTAGCGGATTCAATAATGCAGAACACAAAACACGAGAATACTCTTGGACATCAACAGAAATTACTGGCCTAGTGTAAGATAAATATTTTGCTACGGTTCCAGTACCTGCGAAAAGATCACATGCTAAACCATCCGTTGAATCAACAGCATCAACGGCATTATTAATAAAATCGACGAGCCGAAGCTTACTACCAAGATAATGAATCGGTCTAAAAGGAATTCTATGACTTATCGTATCATTTGCTGATAAACTAACATTATCCTTATAATCTTCAAACAGATACAGAGTTGTTTGTTTCATCCTTGTATCCTCAATTTTCTATTACAATTTAACAATATTCCAGAAAGGTAAATCATTACAAGATCGGCGTAAAGTGCCAACCGTTGAATTGATCCTTTTCATTCTATCAGCACGACCCTCCCAATTTCGGGCAAGAAATTGATTAATCGTATTATAGAAAGGATCTGTAGGCATAGCTAAAACATATAAAAACATACGAACAGATACACGGACGAAAACACCAATTGGACGGTTGGTGCCAGAAGGGTAATCAAATCCTGCAGCAGCTTCAAGCTCGAAACGATAATTTTTACTCTTAACTGATACACTGGGCCTTGATTCAATCTCTCCTAATAAACCATTATTTTTAACATTTCTTAGCAAGATTATATAACCCTTTTTTTGGGGATCTGCGCCAAAAAAATTCACAAAATTATTTTTGTCAAAATTGGCTTGATTCCATCTAGTACTTCCCTTTGGAATTTCCGCAACTAAAACCATATCCTCATCTACAAAGTCCCATGCATTAATATCTTCAGAGACTACTCCAGCAGTCCAATTTTGTTCTCTAATTGATTCTGCTTGACTACCTGTTTTCTTCTTAGTTTTTTTCTTATATCTCGCTCTTAAATTCGATCTAGCTTTTTCTAGTACCAATTTGTCATCGAGAGACCTCAAATTATCACTGCTATACTCAAGCCATTTGTTCCAGTTATTTTCAACCTTTTTAATTATCTTTTTATCTAGAAGTCATCCCAAAACCCTCCGAAGTAGGATGACGATACAACCAAGCTGAACCATGGCAAGAAAGTTTTTAAGATGATATTCATAACGAACAACAAGTCGGCGGAAGTTTTGAAGCCATGCGAACATACGCTCAACCTTCCAGCGCTTTCTAAATCGCCGCAGTACTCGGCCATCCTGGCTGTTCGATTTAACGCGATTATTCTTATGTGGTGCGATCATCTCAACACCACGTTCCTTTTCCAAAGTTTTATCAAGCTTGTCACTGTCATAAGCTCTATCGCCAATGATTTTATCAGGTATATTCTCAAGAAAACAGGCATCAAGAGTATCATTGACAAGTGTTATTTCATGCGGGTTAGCACTGGCTGTATCAATGGCGATAGGAAGACCGGAAGCATCTGTAAGGCCCATAATTTTGGTTCCTTTGCCCCTTTTGGTCTTGCCCACACCATCGCCCCTTTTTTTGCAGGAGCAAAAGTCCCATCGATAAAACCTTCGCTCAGGTCGATACCACCACGCTCTTTCAGGTCTTTGGCTAACTCTGATAGAATCTTGGCAAATACACCCGATTCTGTCCATTCCTGGAAACGTCGATGGCATGTGCTTTTTGGCGGATATCGTTCTGGCAAGTCTTTCCAAGGTGCTCCGGTGCGAAGTATCCAGAGTATTCCGTTGAGCACAGCTCTCAAATTTTGTGGCGGTCTGCCTGATTTTCCAGGTCTGGCTTTTGGTTTTGGTATGTATTGTTCGATTCTTTTCCATTGTTCATTTGTAAGGTCCATAGACCTTACTTCGGTTAATAAAGTAACTTAACATTAAGTTTTGGGATAGGTTCTA
>CAZDVE010000072.1:0-11218 GCA_964508785.1 uncultured Pirellulales bacterium
CCGACCTCCGGGTTATGGGCCCGACGAGCTACCAGACTGCTCTACCCCGCGATAATCAATTCATATATAAAACCAAATTTAAAAGAACTACTTTAACAGTTCCAAAACAACTACCTGAAATCTATATAGAACATACTATAAATTGTCGGCCTTATCAATACTTACATAGAAAAATCACAAAAGTTCGCAAATACGAGCGGCGATAGATTCAATTTGCCCGGCTTTATATTTATAAGAAGGCCATCGGCTGAGCAAGCCGTCACCATTATTACGACTGATTATATGAAAATGCAAATGATTAATCACCTGCCCCGCCGCCCTTCCATTATTACACAACACATTATAGCCGTCCGAATTCATGGCAGACGATACGGCCCCTGCGATCTTACCAAGACGCGAAGCAATCTGAGCTAAAAGCTCCGCGGGACAATCATGCAATTGCTCATAATGCTGTTTGGGTATAACCAGAGTATGGCCGTCACTGATCGGCCCTATATCCAGAAAAGCAAGGATGACATCGTCTTCGTAAACTTTTGTAACCGGAATTTGACCGGCTACCATCTTACAAAAAAGGCAATCATCCGCACTCATGACAAATGACTCTCGCAATTTATGGATTACTGGTTACTTTCAGCTTTGTCTTCGGAGTTCTGTGTATCCGCTGATTCTTCTGCTTCGGCAGTCTCCTGTACCTCGGCGGTCTTCTCAGGTTCGGCAGCCCGTTTTGCTTTTCTACCAAAGCGTTTTTTACGGGTCACTTTTGATTCTTTTTTCGTACCCTCTTCTGAACCTATCAACTGTAACAGGACGAGCCGGCCGTTATCACCCACTCTCCGCAAAGGCAACCGAATAATTCTCGTATATCCGCCCGGTCTATCAAGATACCTGGGGCCAAGTTCGCTAAACAGCTTTCCGATTATTGTGCCCTTTTTCACTTCCCGGCCTTCTTCGGAATCTACAATATTTCGATTTCCAAGCAGGGAAATGGCCCGGCGTCTGGCCGGCAACGAACCTTTCTTTGCCAAAGTAATCAGCTTTTCGGCAAAGGGTTTTACCTCCTTCGCTTTTTCCATCGTGGTAGAAATCGTCTCATGCTGGATGAGCGAAGCGACCAAATTCCGTCTCATTGCCAGACGATGCTCTTTTGTTCGACTTAATCGACGTCCTGCTACTCTATGACGCATATCATCAAAATCCTCTTATCAAGCAAAACTGCCTGAAATATATACCAAATTAAACCTTCAACTATACGGTGACATCGGTCATACCCAATGATAAGCCGATATCTGCAAGTTTCCTCTTAATTTCCCGCAACGATGTCTTACCAAAGCTGCGAATCTTCAGCAAATCGGCCTCCGTCATCTTTACCAACTGCCCTACGGTTTCGGTCTTTGCCGATTCGAGGCAATTGCTGGCCCTTACCGATAATTCCAACTCCTGAATCGGCATAGCCAGTTTTTGGGCCAATTCCTCATTAACCGCCTGTTCCTCAGACTCTACTTCATCACTAATTTGAGAGGCGGTCGCCGTTTCTTCACCAAGCTCAAAATACTGCACGAATGGATTAACGTGCTTGCGCAGAATCTTTGCTGCTTCAACTAACGCCATCTCAGGTGTAATGGTTCCGTTCGTCCATATTTCCAGAATAAGCTTATCGTAATTCGTTCGCTGACCCACACGTGTATTCTCGGTTGTGTATCGTACCCTTGTAACCGGCGAATATACGGCGTCGAGCAATATCCTTCCAATCTCCTGGTCGAATCTGTCCGCGTCCTGGATTCGATCTGAGGCGGGTATATAACCGCGACCATTTTCAACAACCATTTCCATATTAAAATCTACGTCTTCGGTCAAAGTCGCCAATACCAAATCTTTGTTTATCACTTCAATTGCCGGATCAGCAATTATATCGGCTGCGGTTACGACACCGGCTTTGTTTGCTGAAATATTCATTACTTTCGGTCCCGGGTTATTCAGCCGCATGATAAGGCTCTTTATATTCAAGATGATATCAGTAACATCCTCCATAACTCCTTTTATCGAGCTGAACTCATGATTAACTCCAGCAATCTTGATAGATGCTACAGCGCTACCTTCCAGAGAGGAAAGTAATATGCGTCTGAGGCTGTTACCAATAGTGGTACCGAAACCACGTTCGAAAGGCTCGATAAAGAATCGGCCATAGTTATCGCTCGATACTATCGTGTCTCGCTCAACACGAGTCGGCAGTTCTAAACCACGCCATGTAACTCGCATACAAGTCTCCTCTATAATTCTTCGAGCCTACCAGTATCCTGTTTTGTAATGAACCACAAAATAAGATCCGACCAGAACTCAACAATAAAAACACAGATAAACCTTATTTATCTCGAACAAAACTCCACAACTAACTGTTCTTCAACAGGGATCTGAACATCATCACGAGAAGGTAATGCAACAACAGTAGCTTCGGGTTTCTCTCTTGATAATTGTAACCAGCCCTGTGTAGTAAAATTGGGATTGCTTTCCAACTGCCCCTTCACTTTTTTAACAGTCTTATCTTTAGGTTTTAAAGTTATTTTATCACCGATTTTTGTGGTGTAATCGCTAATATTAACCTTTCGTCCGTTCACATAAACATGACCGTGAGCAATTAGCTGTCTTGCCGCCTTGCGTGACGGCGCAAAATTCAGCTTATACACCACATTATCCAGCCTTCTTTCCAACAATTGCAATAAAGTCTCTCCGGTATTACCCCTGATCCTCACCGCTCGACGGTAACATCTCATAAACTGCTTTTCCAGGATACCATAGTACCTTTTGACCTTTTGCTTTTCACGTAATCGAACACCATACTCACTCGCTCTGCCTCTACGCCAACCATGCATGCCGGGAGCCAGATTACGTTGTTTTTTCTCGACCGGACACTTAGCCGTCTCACACCTGATGCCCTTGAGCATGAGCTTTACTCCCTCGCGACGGCAATGCTTACAGGATGAACCTAAATAACGCCCCATCTGTTTTATTAATCTCCAAAAATTATGATATTCTTTTTACACTCTTCTTCTCTTCGGCGGCCTGCAACCATTATGCGGAAGGGGAGTAACATCCTCTATCGAAGCTATCCGCAAACCAGCCTGTTGCAGAGCCGATATGGCAGATTCACGACCGGAACCAGGTCCCTTAACACGGATTTCAACCTCACGTACGCCATTACGCATAGCTGCACTGGCACAACGTTGAGCAGCTCTTTGAGCAGCAAAAGGTGTACTTTTGCGAGAGCCCTTGAAACCCACACAACCAGCCGAACCCGAGCAAACTGTATTTCCATCCAAATCCGTAACTGTTATCAATGTATTATTGAATGTCGCTTTTATATGCACGATTGCCCTGACGACACTTTTTCGAACTTTACGTTTTGTCTTCTTAGCCATTATTTCACTCGTATAAACGATTTATCCCAACTAAATGAATTCCTTAGCGTTTTTCCTTCACACCCTTCTTGCCTGCAACTGTTTTTCTCGGGCCCTTACGAGTTCGCGCGTTACTTTGGGTGCACTGCCCGCGAACGGGAAGACCTCTTCTGTGACGAATTCCCCTGTAACAACCTATATCACGCAACCGAGCTATATTCTGAGAAACCTGCCTGCGAAGCTGACCTTCAACGGTATAATTCCGATCAATAATCTGGGTTATTTGACTTAGCTCGTCTTCAGTGAGTTTACCAGCCTTGGCGTTTTTGTCGATTCCGGCTTCTTTTAAAATCTGCTCAGAAGTCTTTTTACCTATACCAACTATATAGGTTAGCGAAATCCATATTGATTTGTCGTTGGGTATATCGACACCAACAATACGCGGCATATAAGCTCCTTTTTAGTTCTTTACCTTCAATTAACCCTGGCGCTGTTTGTGTCGCGGATTAGTACAAATCACCCGCACAACGCCTTTGCGACGTACTATCTTACAATTCTCACATATACGTTTTACAGAACTTCTAACTTTCATCTGTCATACCTATCTTTCCGACCTCAGTGAGCGACAAAAGATATATTTCAGCATATCTTCACTCAAGCCCCTACTAATTCCGGAGAACTATTCGGCCTCTATTTAGGTCATAAGGCGACATTTCAACTACAACCGTATCACCAGGTAAAATTCGAATAAAATTCATTCTCATTTTGCCCGAAACATGCGCCAAAACCTTATGGCCGTTCTCAAGCTCCACTCTAAACATCGCGTTCGGCAAAGCATCGGTCACCGTAGCTTGCAGTCTTATTGTGTCCTTCTTTGCCATTTATCTAACTTCTTACTCTTTGACTAATGTTTCGTTTAAGAATCGATTCACTGACTCTTAACAGTCAACACCTCACAACCACTTTCCGTTATCGCAATTGTATGTTCAAAATGAGCCGAGCATTTACCGTCTCTTGTCACCACTGTCCATCCATTCCGTAGTGTTCGTACGGCACATGAACCAGCGTTAATCATCGGTTCAACTGCCAAAACCATACCTTCAGCCAAAACTATATCATTTACCATTAACTCCCTGCTGACAAAGTTAGGCACTCTCGGTTCTTCATGCATCTCCCTGCCAATACCATGACCAACAAAATCTCTCACTACTGAAAATCCTGCGGATTCAGCAAGTTGTTGCATCTGGGCAGCTACATGAGACCACCTGACGGAAGGGGTAGATTTTGATATTGCAGTATCAAGAATTCGCTTTGTCATATCCATCAATGCAAGTTTGTCCTCGGAAACATTACCAACGGCAACTGTAACTGCAGAATCTGCACAATAACCTTCAAGTCTGGCACCAAAATCAATACTGAGAACATCCCCGTCCCTGAGCTTCGTTTTCTTAGAGGGTATTCCGTGAACAACCTGCTCATTTAACGAAGCACAAATTGCACCGGGAAAAGGGATTTTAGATAAAGAAGAACGAACTCCTTTAAACAAAACCTCAGCTCGGGCATCAGCAGCCATTTCCAGGGCCATATTATCCAACTGAGCAGTGGTAACTCCCGGCTCTGCCATCTCTTTCAGTTTTAAAAGAACATCTGCTACAACAGCACCTGCTTTGCGCATTAACTCGATTTCTCTGCGACTACGAAGCGTTATAGCCATTTAATCGTATCTCTGTTCTAAAGCTCCTGATTATATATAAAATTATCGCCTCTTGTTGTAACAAGAGAATCCAACATTTGAAAAACTACAGTCTTTACTTCGTCGGCGTCCTTGTCGGCCTCGATATCGAAAACAGCTCCCTTGTTTCTATAGTAATCCACTAACGGCTCCGTCTGCTCGTGATAAGTTTTAAGACGATTTGCTACCACTTCGGGAGAATCATCAGGCCGTTGAACAAGCGGGGTGCCGTCTTTGTCACATATACCTTCAGTTTTAGGCTTTAAGTTTTTAATGTGGTAAACCGCACCACATTTGGGACAGCTTCTTCTCCCGGTAATTCGACTTACTATAATATCTTCATCTACCTCAAGGTTCAAAACAATATCAATTTTTTGCCCGTTGCTTGTCAGAGATTCATCGAACTCTACCGCCTGGTTGACCGTTCTGGGAAAACCATCCAGTATGAAACCGGCATCGGGCGCTCTCTCTATTGCTTTAGCCATCATCTCAATAATAATTTCATCCGGCACAAGCGCACCCGAATCCATATAACTCTGTGCCTTTTGTCCTAATTCGCTGCCTGCAGCGCGCTCCTGTCGTAAAATATCACCGCTGGATAAATGAAGCAGGCCATATCGTTCCACGATGTTTTTACATTGTGTCCCCTTGCCTGAACCTGGGGCGCCCAATAAAACTATTCTCATGAATATGCTCCTTTTATCCTGCCGGCACCACTGAAACCGTCATAACTTCGCATTAAAAGGTTTGCTTCAATCTTCTGAACCAAATCCAGCGACACACTAACAACAATTAACAAACCTGTGCCGCCCAGATACATTGTTACTATTTGTTCAATTCCCAAGGCCGCCGAAATCACCGTAGGGATAACAGCAATTAAAGCTAAAAAAGCGGCTCCAAAAAAAGTTATTCTGGTCATTACGGTTTCCAAATATTCCGCGGTCCTTCGTCCAGGCCGAAGTCCGGGAATAAAGCTTCCCGAATCCCGCAGGTTCTTAGCCAACTCCTTGGGTTGAAACTGGACCGTTACCCAGAAATAAGCAAACAAAAATATCAACAACATATATAAGACATTATAAGTATAGGCATTATACCTGAAAGCATTATTCAAAGTACCAAGCAATCCGGATGTTGGGAATTTATCAGCCAACTGGCCAATGACAATCGGCGGAAACATCATAAAGCTTGACGCAAAGATTATCGGCATTACTCCGGCATGATTTACCCTCAACGGTAAATAACTTCTTCCACCAACCGTCATCCTGCGACCGCGCATTTGTTTGGCCTGCTGGATTGGTATCCGCCGCTGGCCCTGAGTTATAAGAATTGCACCGGCAACAACGCATACAAACGCCGCCATCAGAAATAATATCTTCGCCGGGCCATAGCTACCGGGCGATGCAGTCAGTGTAAGGTCGGTATTCTGCCAAACCCTCACCACCGTTCCCGGCATTCGGGAAATGATTCCGGCCATAATAATCAAGCTGATTCCATTACCTATACCGTATTCATCTATCTGTTCACCGAGCCACATCAAAAAGATTGTGCCGGCCGTCATGCCGACAACTCCCATCAGGATGGCTTCGCGTTGCATGTCGGGATAAGTTAGTTTATTTCCTCCCAACCACTTCATAAACATAAGTGACTGAATTACACATATCAGCACAGTTAAGTATCGAGTGTATTCCTGTATCTTTTTATAACCTGTTTGGCCCTCCTGACGTAACTTTTTCAAAGCGGGGATAACCTCACCAAGCAGCATAAGGATAATCGATGCTGTAATATAGGGCATAATTCCCAGTCCGAACAGGCTGCTTTTACTTAGTGTTCCACCTGTGAACATCTGCATATATTCTGCAGCCCTACCAAGTGGAGTATCTGATTGCGTTGCCGCATCCAGAACTTTAGACTGGTCAAAACCAGGAACAGGGATATGAAATCCAATCCTGTAAATTACCAGCAGGGCAACAGTAAAAAGAATCTTGTTGCGTAGGTCCCGAATTCTAAATATATTAAATATTGTTCCAAGCATACTTCGTATCCCGAATCATGCCGTTCGTATTACACACTTCAAAATCACTTGCAACGAGTTACAAGATTTGCATTACCACCTGAAGCTACAATCTTCTGTTCCGCGGTTTTGCTGAATTTGTGAGCAGTGACCTGCAGCTTTTTCGTAAGGTTTCCCTTGCCGAGAATTTTGACTTTATTCGTGTTTTTAGCAATCAGTCCGGCATCAGACAATTGTTCCGGCCCCACAACGGCACCGTCATCAAATCTTTCCAACTGCCAGATGTTAACAATATCACAGCGCTTAGCAAATTTGTAATTATTAAAGCCACGCTTAGGCATACGACGAAACAGCGGCATTTGACCGCCTTCATATAAAGACATAGCCGTTGCGCCGGCCCTGCTACCGCTGCCTTTATGGCCGCGACCACAAGTCTTTCCATGACCACTACCTGTTCCCCTACCAAGACGGCGACGTCTGGTATGTTTGCCAACAATAGATGTTATTTCATGATTTAACATTAAACTCACCCAATCGCTAATCGGCAATCACTATACTTTAATTGCCACTCCACGAATAGATTCAACCATTTCTTTGCTGCGTAATTTCAACAAGCCGCTCAATGTAGCTTTGACCACATTTTTTGCAGAAGTGCTTCCATAAACCTTTGTGAGAACATCCTGCACACCGGCATATTCGAGGACTGCCCGAGCACTCGAACCGGCAATAACTCCAGTACCAGGGCTGGCCGGCACCAGTGTTATGCTCGTAGCTCTATACTTGCCTTCCACCTTATGTGGAATCGTCCTATCGGCCAAAGCTATCTTGCACAAATTCTTTTTGGCATCCTTTACGCCTTTCTCAACCGCCTGTGGGACTTCATTAGCCTTTCCATAACCGACTCCCACTGTACCTGACCGGTCGCCGACGACAACTAATGCCGCGAAACTAAATCTACGACCGCCTTTGACCACTTTGGAACAACGATATACCTTTACAACCGTATCCTCGAGCGGCTTCTCTTCCTGGTCTGAAATTTTAACGGGTTCTAATGCCAATTTTTTCTCCAAACTTAATCGTTACTGTCAATCAAAAGACCAGCCCTGCTTTTCTGGCTCCTTCAGCAAGAGCTTCGACTCTGCCATGAAACTTATATTGATTCCTATCAAAACAAACACACTTAATGCCAACACCAAGAGCTTGCTTGGCAACAGCTTCTCCAATAACTTCTGCCGCTGTTTTATTGCCTGAGCTGGATAACTGGCCCTGTAACGCTTTTGTTTTTGTACTTGCCGATGCAAGAGTTGCCCCTGCAGTATCATCTATAATCTGGGCGTAAATATGCCTGTTGGAGCGGAACACCGTCAGTCGAGGTCGGTCGGGAGTCCCAAAGACCTTCTTGCGTACATGATATTTACGCCTGTTCGCCGCTTTTTTAATCTTTCCCGCTTTCATATTAAGCTGCTCCAGAGGCAAATGCCTTTCCAACTTTACGACGTACGTGCTCATCTGCATAACGGATACCCTTGCCCTTATAAGGTTCCGGAGGTCTTATTTTTCGTATGTCGGCAGCAAACTGCCCTAACAGTGACTTATCTATTGATGAAAGCGAGAACTTAGCGGGAACGTCGTTACCCCTGGTTGCACCGACATCAATTTTTACCGTAATACCCTCTGGTATCACACACTCTATAGGATGGCTGTAGCCAACCTGGAAAATCAGCTTCCCGCCCTGATTTTTAATACTATATCCGGTCCCGAATATCTCCATTTTTCTTTCAAAACCAGTGTTGACGCCGGTTACCATATTGGCTATCAAAGCCCGCATTGTACCATGCAATTGCCTATTCTGTCGGTTCTGGGGGCGATTATTTTCGACCAATATTTTCTTTTCAGTCTCATCAACTGTCACCTTTATCCGCGGGTGAGAGTCCATCTGAAGCTGACCGAGCGGCCCTGAAACCTTGATAGACAGACCTTTCTGCTCAACTTTTACCCCTGTGGGTATGCTAATATGTTTATTTCCAATACGACTCATCAGTTTACCGTACAAAGTATTTCGCCGCCGATGTTAGCCTCGCGGCAACTTCTATCACTCATTACACCTTTACTGGTCGATATGATTGCTATACCCATGCCAGCTAAAACGCGTGGCAGTTTATCAACTGATGCGTAAACTCTGCGGCCGGGCTTACTTGTTCTTGTCAATTCCTTAATGATAGGCAGGCCATCCTGGTCATACTTTAACTTGATTCTTAATATTCCCTGCTTGCTGTCGTCGATTCGGTCAAAATCCTCGATATAACCTTCGCTCTTTAAGACCGCCGCTATACCTTCACAAATATTTGAAGCTTTAATCTTAACTTCCGCCTTATTTACGTGTGCGGCGTTACGAATTCTGGTCAGCATATCAGCTATTGGATCACTCAAACTCATATATTGTGTCTCGGTTATTTTCCCATGCAAATCGTTATAGAATTACAATCCATACTTAATATAACATCCCTTACCAACTGGCTTTTTTAACTCCGGGTATTTTTCCTTCGTTTGCCAAATTCCTGAAACAAATCCGGCATATTTTGAATTTACGATAAACCGCCTTTGACCTTCCGCAAAGCTGGCAACGCGTGTATCGCCTGACACGAAATTTTGGTTTCTTTTCAGCCTTATTTTCCAGTGCTTTAGTTGACATTCACGTGCTCCAAACTTGTTTTACACTCAATTTTTCCTGAAAGGCATTCCAAAAAGTTCAAGCATCGTCCTTGCTTCATGATCCGTTTTCGCTGTTGTTACAAAGGTGATATTCATACCCTGTTGAAACTCAATCTTTGCAGCGTTGATTTCGGGGAAAACGCTCTGCTCAGATAAACCCATCGAATAATTGCCTCTGCCGTCAAAACTATTTTGGTTAAGACCCCGAAAGTCTCTGACCCGCGGTATAGCGAGGCTAATGAGTCTATCCATAAATTCGAACATCCTAACGCCTCGAACAGTGACTTTTAAGCCTGTTTCCATACCTTCACGCAATTTAAAGTTCGAGACGCTTTTTTTGGCTTTGCAGACAGCAGGCAACTGACCGGTAATCATAGTCAAATCCTTTTTCGCCAGCTCCAGAAACTTCTTGTCCTGTATTGCTTTACCCAAACCCATAGAGATAACGACTTTTTTCATTCGCGGCACAGCCATAGGATTTTTATAACCAAACTCTTTGGTCAGCTCTGCGATTATCTTTGACTTATATAATTCTCTTAAACGCGCCATCTCACATCTCTGATAATTCAATTGGCTGATTATTTTTCAATAACCAACCATTCACTATCGATTATTTTGCCTTTCTCACAACTCCTATTTCCACATCGTTCGCAGCAAGGCGTTTTTTACTGCCGTCCTTTTCCACTCGATAACGCACTTTACTGCCCCTGGAACTCTTCGGGCTTACTGGCAAGACATTACTAATATGTATCGGTTGCTCAATGTTAATCCTTCCCCCCTGAGGATTCTTGCGCGAAGGCCGAACATGCTTTTTAACTACATTGTGGCCCTGGACTACAACGCGGTGCTTCTCAGGTATCACGCGCAGTACTCTTCCGGTAGCTCCCTTGTGGTCTCCAGCTATAATTTCTACCATATCACCTTTTTTTATATGCAAAGCCATAAAACTACATCCAGTATTTCCTATATCGCTCCACGTTTTACAAAATCAGACTACCTCACTGGCCAGTGAGATAATTTTCATATAATTTTTATCACGAAGCTCACGAGCCACCGCGCCAAAAATTCTGGTTCCAATCGGATTACCGTCATTATCAATCATCACGGCTGCATTACTGTCGAATCTCACATAGCTGCCGTCCGGACGCTTAACGGGGCTCTTGGTGCGAATAATAACACACTTATGCACCTTTTTGTCATCCAGCTGACAACTCGGTAGTGACTTTTTTATTGCAACACAAACAACATCTCCAACACCGGCGAACGGCCGAGTCATCTTGCCTCGAGAGCCGCCTTTTCCAAGAACTTTTATACATAATGCCGACTTAACTCCCGAGTTGTCGGCTATATCCAACATTGTTTCCTGCTGAA
>CAZDVE010000073.1:0-11094 GCA_964508785.1 uncultured Pirellulales bacterium
ATGCGATTATCATTATCAGAAGTGTAAGCTGTCATCCCTGTGCCGACCTGTTTGACCTGATTGGAACAAACAACTCGCTTGGCAGCTTCTCTAACTCTGCTTAACGCAGGCATGAGAATGCCCATTAAAAGAGCGATAATCGCGATTACTACCAGCAACTCGATTAATGTGAAACCAGCTTTTTTGGTTCTCATAATGCCCCTTTTCATATTAGAGTATAATAAAAAAGTTTCTCACTAATTGTTGAAGTGGACGTTAGATTCTTATTTTCTTTAATAAATATTTCTATCTATCGCCCCCGAAGAAACCATAGACTCATTATCATTGCTACTATATGTCGCGATATTTTAGATATAAGTCTACTGTATTCAGTGCTGCAGTAAACTATATTATTTTCCATCATAGGTATCCCATGCTATTGGAAGCCAAATAACACGGGATACCTACAAATGTTTTATAACCTGTAGATTATTATCAATTAATCTTTGTCTTACTAAATTTACCTTTAATTTTCTGCTTTATATAGCCGTATATCATCGATTAATAAAGTGCCTGTGCCACCGATTGCGCCTACCCTGTCTAATCCGATGCCAAGTTCTGTAACATTGGTTAAATCAATACCAAACTCTGCAAGGTCAATACGCCATTCCTGCCAGTTTAGTAATTTCAGGTTGAGTAGATTATCACTATAATTGACCCTCGCACCATTAAGCTTAACGTACAACTGTTCTGCAGAATTACTTGGACCGCCATAGAACCACAAAGATAATGTCTGAAGATTATCTATTGTCAAATCCGTGCCAACTCCCAAATCACCAAGGTTTACGGTAACCTCTGAATATGGTGCAACACTGTTGTTATATAATAATGGTGCAGCCTGCTCACCACCATGAACGTTATCAGTTTCGAGAGATTCGCCCATAATATTGCCAATGGTTGAACCATTATTTAATTGATCAAGATAACCGTCCGCCCATGTGAGATAGACCATGTTGCCTTCGAGCAAATCATAGGACTCGAAATCGTCCACAACAATATAATCGGCTACTGTAAACTCCCAGACAATACCTTTCCATGGACTATTCGGATCCGATTCATTAACCTCATCAATTCGCCAGTAGTATGTTTGGCCTAATTCAAGAGGTCCTAAATCAAAGCTGCAGGGATCCTGGTTGCCTTTGAATTCAGGCCACAGACCAGGAACGTTATTGGCATCATTGACAGCATTGGGATCTGTGCCGAAATAAACATCATGGGAGTCTGCGTATATACCTGGTTCCCAGGTAAGAGAAAAACCACCTGACGGCCGCTTTGCTGTGGACTTGTTACGCGGACCGGGATTCCAGGCAAGTTCAGGTGGGAGGTTGGAAGCAGTCACTGTGGTTTGGTTTGGCTCTGCAGTATATGTCACATTAACAATACCCAGGCCGCCATAACCGACAAGCAAGCCATTATTGATATATTCGTTTACTACGGACCTTCTATCAGTGTTTAATATGAGCGTACCTTCTGTGATATCTATATAGGGTGTACCATGAGTATCGCTTGCACCACGAAGATTGCTGGCATTTATGGTTCCACCATATAGATATAAACTAGCAGTGCCGCTTTCCTGCCCCAACTTTATGAAGTCTTCAACGTTAATCACGCCACCATACATATACACGGCACCAGTGCCATATTTAGCAATTTCTAAGTCGCATCCTGTCGATTCACCTTCGAAGGTCACCGTGCCACCATACATATATATTTCACCGACACCGCTTGCATTTTTCCCGATCTCAATTTTATCGAAAATGTTCATTTCACCGCCATTTATAATTAAGGTGCCAGTACCGTTTGTCCCAACCCAGAGTCTTCCGCCGACCGAGTCTACGGTTCCGTCGTTCATAATCAAGACGGAATCATTACTGCTGGATGAATTTCCTACCGTGATATGGCCCTGACTGGTAAGAGTACCACCTGTTATATTCAAACAGCTGTTACTATCGACCTGCACGGTTGAGCATTCAGCAGCCACAGAAGAATCAATGACACAATTTCCATCTGGAATATTAATCCGAGCGGTATCCTCAGAGCCCGGTATTCCATCTGGATCCCAGTTTTCCGGCATATTCCACAGTTCGCCCTCTCCACCGTTGTCCCATATAAACGTTTCGGCTGCTGGAGTGTTACCGGTTAACACTAACACAAGAACGAGCGAGATTAGACCTATCATTTTTTTACACATAATACACCTACTCCAAAAGATTAGTTAATAATATTCACAATGACTGCGTGTGTAACAGTTCATTGCTCATAGCAACTACATACGCAGCCATATTGACATTAAACAATCGTTCGAATATCAACTCTTATCTTATTTGTTCCCTGTATAATAATATTCTCACGCAACAACAAGCTTGCATACCGGCATATGAACAGCCAGATTAACTCAACTAATCTGGCCGTTCGCCAGCTAAATTTTGCTCTTTAGAGTAAACTATACCATTTGTCTCACTTGACCTGGCGCTTTGCAGGTCATAACTTGAGAACATTCACAATTATAAACCGGCCAGGTGTGCCACCTCACCTGCAGACAGAGCACGGTTGTAGATCAGGACTTCGTCGATAGCTCCTTCATAAAAACGGTCCGATTTATCCGAGTTTTTACCGATATTGACGTTGCTGGTGCTTAATGCTATGCTTCCTTCATACTCCGTGATGGAAGCCAGGTTACCATTAATATACAACTTCAATGCCTTGCCGTCGAAGGTACCCGCCGCCTGATGCCACTGGCCGTTGAACGAAGGATCTACATCGGCATGTACTGTTACCCAGGTGCTGTCGTAAATATAGAACTCAATAGTATATCCCCTTCTGAATCCTTTAAGGGCATAGCTTTTGTCTCCTTTACCGATCCAGGGATTATCCTGCTCGTTACCGATATCATTGGGTTTTACCCAGGCAGATAAAGTAATCTGCTCGGTAATATCAAAGAAGTTCGGGTCATTGCCCATGTCCACATAATCATCAATACCGTCCAACTGCAGATATGTTCCTGCATCATCGGTGATAAAATTCGGGTCGCCCATAACAGTACCATCCAGCCCGTTACCGGAACCGTCTGCGGCATCGCCATCCAGGGCGTAATATGCAACCAAGCCATCATTACCGGGATCAACCGAAGCTGGTCTGGTTGGAATAATCTGACCTTCGAGAAGCGAGCCACCAGCCGAATGCTCTCTTGATCGTACAATCAACTGAGTATCTTCTGCACTCGCAGCAAACAGGAACGTAACAATTCCATCCGTGTCACTATTGATGAAATCTGCCAATGCATCGCTCGTGTCGGTTGAGAATCGAACTCCTGTTTCTCCGGGTCCGGTGAATGTCAATAGTACATCGGTCAGATCTGCGTAGTCCAGAGCGACTGGTGCTCCAAGCTCAGGAGTGGGGTCATTCTGGACACCGGGAGCAATATTCCATGTTAGGGACTCGACATCCAGGAGGTCCAAATCCTCAATAATACCATAAACATTAACTTCCCCGTGTTGGTCGTGACTGAAATGGCTGAAACTCATATTCGAGAACAAATCACCTTCCAAAAGTGGAATACCGGAGATATCATAGCTAATTATCGTTACGTTGCGTCTTTCCGGAATATTACGTGCCTCCAGACCTGAGCCATTGTTGCTTTGGTCTGGCCCGTATCTCTCATCATTGCACACCGTGATATCGCCCACAGCTCCCAGGCTAACGGGTATCAGACCTACGGAATAATCGAATACAAGAACAATATCATTAGTCGCACCGCGAGAATATGACAGATGATAATAATATCCAATCCCGCCAGACGTCAGAAGCACAGTAGCTCCGTCCTCTGCAGGGATGCCGTTTACCGTATCAAAAACATTCGGAGCCTCAGCACCTTCCGGGATATCTACTAAAGTAATATTAGACATAGGAGGTGCAGCAATTGCACTTATAAGCAGATTTGCTGTTGTTTCATCGCCCTCAGGATCAATAGAAGCACTACCTGCAAGAACAATGGGGCTGACACCATCGGCATCAATCTGGAATTCGATTGTACCAGAAGCACCGGCGCGGTCTCCCACAATAAGGTTATTCATTAGAATTGTAGGGCCCGTACCGATTATTGTAAGTTTACCCTTGCCTGCTCTGGCTCCGACAATCAAATCACCAGCACTGTTTTCTGCATATGTTAAAGTTCCGCCACTGATAGTATAATTACCATCGGAATCTCCCTGATCTCCTATACCAAGCTTGGCATCATCTCTGCCATCCTGGAGTTGTACAAGCCCTCCTGTCTGCTCCACATAGCCGGGATTGCTTGCACCGACACGCATCCAGCCGGCACCAAGCAGTTCTGCTCCTTCTTCAATTATCAATGTTGCTCCCTCATATACTCTCATCCTCCGACCAACACCCCAATCTCCGGTGCTTGTATTCAACGTGCAGATGGTATCCTCCCCGCGAACCTTCACTTCTTCCTCTCCGCTTGGCACACGTTCTGCACTCCAGATGTTGGGATCAGCCCAATTGCCTACACCCCTAAAGTCATTAGAAGCTAATGCACCGTAACTAAAAACACACAACAGTAAAAAAATCGTTCCCAGCCTTCTCATCTTCAGTCTCCTTTCTCAGAATTTTAGTGAAAATATAGTTGTTATATTTATAGGGATGTTGTGGATGTATTTGTCAATGCACCTAAATATATCAAAACCCTACCTTTCTTTCTTGTGCTTCAAGTTTATTTTAGCATAGGTAAGCGTGGAAGAAAAGTAAAAATTCGCCAATAAAGCCATTTTTTGGGTCAAAAAAGCAATAAAGAATGAGATTTTATCCTCATAAAAGTGGCAAGTTAGAATTCCTTTGAGCGAGTCAATGCCTGAGAATTCACTGCATTGAAAAAGCATATATGTCTGTTTACAGCAGATTTTCTTGATTATAAGGAATCTCTTTATCAGGGTATTTTAAGCCAAATCCAGCCATAAAAACCGTGTTCGGTTCGATGGATAAATATTCACAAGCTACGTTTTTCTATTTGTTTCGGTGTTTGATAAAGTATAGTTGTACCTGAAAGAGGTGAAAACAGACAGAAAATAATAATCAATAGCATATGATGTTTTTCTGCATTTTTTTAAGGTTTTCACAGAAAAGTGGAGTTTTTTCTCCAATTTCACCAGTTTTGTTACATATATTATTAGAAGTATAAGCCTGTAAAAGGCAATCCAACGTTATTAATATGTATTTTGGGCAATGACAGACGAGCCACAACAGGGTGATATAACAGGCCGTATGGGTGAAGATTCGGTGCGCGATTTTGTACGACTTTACTCATCTAATGCGCGGCGAATCTATGGGTACATTCTCTGTTTTGTACCGAATTGGTCGGATGCAGAAGATTTGTTGCAGGATACGGCCTCAATCATGTGGACTAAGTTCGCGGAATTCACACCGGGAACGGATTTTACTCGTTGGGCCTGCCGTATTGCTCGATTTGTAATAGCAAATCACTATCGTAAGAGAAAAAAACAACTCAGTGAACTCCATTTGAATACGGAGCTCATGGAATCCATAATGCAAGCAGCGGAATCTATAGATTTGCTTTATCGGGACGATTGGATAGATGCACTTCAACAGTGTCTTGCCAAGCTCAGGGAAAGGGATCAAAAACTTATTCGCTGGCGTTATGAAGCCGGTTCTTCTATTCGTAATATTGCCAAGGTGATTGGACGTAGCATAGATGCAGTATACAAGTCACTAAGTCGGATTCATTACCAGTTGCTTTGTTGTATTGAACACAAGCTTGGAATGGAGGACTTCTGATGGAAGTCTCTACTAAAGACATAATGGAATTGTTTGGCCTGCTCAATAAAACTCTCGATGGAGCCCTGGACCAGGCACAGAAAGTACGCCTGGAACAGATGCTGTTGAGAAATCCATCGCTACATTCCTACTATGTGAAGTTTTTCCTGCTGAGTTCCGAATTGCGCGACTGTTTGTCCATCTCTGAAGTGAAATTGTCAGGTCACGATATAGACGGGAATATGACCAGTATGGATAAAACCTCCCAGAAGGTTTTGGCAGATATTTTTGAAGGGGAAAATATCGAGTTTGATCAAGGCCATATTAATAAAATACGCCAGCAGGCCGAGCGTCAGCTCCAGGCCTTTTTAGACGAGCAGGAACGCCAACGTATTGAGCAGCAAAGGCAGCAATGCCGACTAAATCGGCGTTTTAACCTGGATTTCACTTCGGTTATAAAGAAAACCGGGACTGTGGCTACATTTATCGGCAAGAGTGTTGTGATTCTGGCCGCGTGCGTCATCATAATGCTGATTGTTATGAGCTTAGTCAATCAATATCAGTTGCACCGAGTTGTCGCCACTTTGGGGGATAGTGTTCACGCCAGATGGGCGGATTCTCCGGAGACAATTGAGCTACGTCCCGGGTCCATGAACCTCGAACAGGGATTTGCAGAAATAATATTTACTAAGGGGGCACGAGTAATTGTACAAGCTCCATGTAATTTCACACTATGCTCACCGTCGAAGATGTCTGTTGAAGAAGGGACTATTATCGCCAAAGTACCCAGAGAAGCTATTGGTTTTACAATTGACACACGAAATTCTTCAATTAAAGACTTTGGTACCGAGTTTGGTGTCATGGTGGATTCACAGGCACGGACGGAGGTACATGTATTTGACGGCCTCATTCAATTGCGTTCATCCGGACAAGGACGTTCGGGCCGGAATCAATGGGAGCTAACACGTGGCAGGACAGCTATCGTGGACAACAGCGGTAATCTTGAAATTGGCAGTGTGCAGGATCGGCCGCGTCTTTTTGTGCACAGTTTACCAGATGCAAACCAATTGGGGATACCTGGTCAGTGCCTTGACATGGCGGATATTGTAGGTGGTGGCAACGGACTTGGCACAGGGAAATTAGGTTATGGACTTCATCCACAAACCGGTGCACGGGTACCAGAACATTCGGTGGTCTTTGGTCGAACCAGCGGATATGTAGAAACACCGCATTATGAGTTTATCGATGGTGTTTTTATACCAGATGGTGAGAATAAGGAGTCTATTACTATCAGCTCGACCGGATTGCAGTTTCCCGGTTGCCCGGATACTTCCGGCATTTGTGCTCATACGATTCGACATGGTATCCGATTTCAACATGAACAATCTATTACTAATTTGGGTAAAATTCGCGGACGAACTTACGGAATCCCCGGACATCCGGCTATTAGTATGCACGCGAACGCAGGTATTACCTTTGATTTGGACAAAATCCGGTCGATTCACAGCAGCAGTAGGATTGTGCGTTTTAGCTCATTATGTGGAATATCTGAGACCGTGGCTGAGTATAGTGATGGATACTGGAAATCGCAACGTATTAAAGTGGGTTTCTGGGTATTTGTTGATGGCCAGCTACGGTTTTCCAGAGAACTTATAGCAGTTCCTGCGCAGTGCGCTGAGATTGATATCCCACTGTTAGATAAGGACCGTTTCCTGACACTTATCACAACTGAATGCAATCCTGATCGTTCCTTTGCGTGGGCACTTTTTGCTGAACCGATTTTGGAATTGAAATCCAGGCGGGAAATTAATTCGAGCATTGAACCATTACAAAAGGAGGTCGGATATGGTTTATAGTGGTCGGCCGCTCAAATATGTATTAGATCTTGGGCGAACTTAATTAAAAGAATCAATAAGAACAAGTTATTGTGAAAAGGAGGACAATTATGAAAGAAACAAAATTAATTTTCCTGGTAGTGCTTTGTCTGTTGGGCAATACAGCCGTCTCTCAGGCGGCCATTGTTGGTCCGTATCGTGTTGATGATTTTACCTTTCATCTATGGCATTTCGATGCGCTAACCATAAATAACACCGTTGATGATGAGATGGCAACGGACGCTATACCACTTACCCTTGAAGGGACGGCGACAATAGACGCGGCCTCGGCAACCGGTTTTGGATCTGCACTACAGGCAGGTAATGGAGCTTATGCCAGTGGAGGTATTCAACCTATCACACAGTTTACCTTTTCTGATTATAGCGGGGCCTTTACGTTTGAGGCCATCATCCGTCCGGACGTCGACCCCTTGGCTCCCCCTAACCATATGCAGATTCTTTGTGGCGACCGAGAAGGCGGACTGGATGTTCGGTCGTGGCAGCTTCGTATTAATACCGATGGCCAGTTAGAATTAATTTTACTGGCTGGCGGAGTCCAGAATCTTACCGCTCCACTTCCGTCAAGCGGACCAAACACAGCTTTACAGGGTCAATGGTACCATGTTGCGGTGACCTACACGGGCGCCGAAGGATTCGATGGAAACTTGAAAATGTACTGGACTTTACTCGATGAGAACAGAACCGAGGCAAGTCTGCTGGCAGAATTCAATATGCAGGCCGACTTGGGAGGCGAACCGCTCTTTATCGTTGGAACCAGTGGTCGCAATCCAGGCGGCGAAGGGTTTCAAGGTCTGATTGACGAGGTTCGCATCAGTACCCTGGATCGTTATCCCAATGAGATGCAGTTCGTCAGCCGCACTCATGTCGGCCCATACGAGGTAGATGGTCAAACATTACACCTGTGGCATTTTGATGAAGCAGCAGATAGCGACACCGTGGTTGACGAGACGGCATACACTCCCATGAATTTGACCATAAATGGAGCAACTTTAGGTATTCCATCCTATGATAGTTTTGGAACAGCAATGCAAACAGATAGTAATTCATACGCCACCGCTGATATTCAATCCATAGAGGCATTCACTGGCTCTGATGGAGCATTTACATTTGAAGCGATTATCCGTCCGGATGTTGACCCCCTGGTGCCCCCTAGCCACATGAATATCATTTGTGGTGAGAATGGCGGCGGGCTGGAGGTCAGGTCGTGGCAATTTCGCATCAATACTCAGGGTCTGGTTGAGTTCATTTTATTGAACGGCGGTGTTCAAAGCCTAACCGCTCCGCTTCCATCAAGTGGCCCAAATACTGCGGTTGCCGGGCAATGGTACCATATAGCTGTAACCTATAATGGAGCTGAAGGTACGAATGGCAATCTAAAGGTCTATTGGACATTGATCGACAAGGGCAAGACGGAAGCTGCTCTACTGGCTGAATTCAATATGCAGGCCGACTTAGGGGGTGAACCTATATTTACGATAGGAAGCAGTGGTCGCAATCCCAGCGGAGAGGCTTTCCGTGGTCTTATTGATGAAGTCCGTATTAGCAGCCTGGACCGCTTACCAGACGAGATGCTCTTTACCAGTGAGGGATCGGTTCTTGCGCCTGTATTTTCTGTTCAACCATCTGATAAATTAGTTGGATTAGGAGAAACCTTGAAACTTCAGGCCCTGGTCTCCGGAGCGCTTCCCATGACCTTTCAGTGGCAGTTCAATGACATAAACCTGCCGGGTGAGGTCAGCGATACATTGCTTATACCCAATGTCGCTTTTGAAAACGAGGGCGAGTATCGAGTGGTTGCCACTAATGAGCATGGTAGTGCCATAAGTGAAGCTGCCTATGTAACTGTAGGAGCTACATTCTCTGAACTATTCAATACAGGTGTTGATGACTTGGGTGCCCCATTGTCCGCTGAGTTTGTGGACCCGCACTATTTCCTCATTGATAGTAACGATCTTACCAATCTTGGCCCGGATGTGTATGTCATGATTGATGATCGAAATGAAGATGGTGTTGTAAATGATTCTGATTGGCCGCCCTTCACGACGTTCGTTCTTAATACAGAGAACTCGAAATGGGTAGGCACAACGCTTGATTTAGCAGCAAGTCCCACCGGACAATACACATATCACACAACCTTTGTCATTGATTCGTTGGATCCAAACACAGCCATATTGGAAGGCAAATGGACAATGAATACTCAGGGTGTGGACATTTTACTCAATGGAAAGTCAATGGGTATTACAAATGACAACGACCAACCATATCGGGGATTCGAGGATTTTATAATCACCGAGGGCTTTGTTCCCGGACTGAATACTCTTGATTTTATCAACCAGCATACGGCGGAAGACAACTGGATTACAATCCATGGCTTCCGTGTTGAAATGCGAGGCGTTGGTGAAGCACTACCGGCCGGTCCGCCGGAGATCTTCACCCAGCCGGAAAGCAAAACAGTACGCAACGGTGGTAAGACCTCTTTATCTGTGGTAGCTTTAGGAAGACCACCTCTGTCCTATCAGTGGTTATTCGATGGGAATCCAATTGACGATCCCAACGCAGCTAAACGTGTCCTAAATCTGGATCCTGTAAGTAATGAGTCCGCCGGTTCCTACTCCGTTGTGATAACCAGTGGTGCTGACTCGATAACCAGCGAAGCGGCTGAATTAACAGTTACAGAGGAAAATCAACCTCCTGTGGCTGATCCCTATCAGGTAACGACCACTAAGGACCAGCCGGTTGTAATCTCGGTCTCGAATTTGCTTTGGAATGCCAGTGACCCCGATGGGGACTGGGTCAGCTTGTACTCTGTCGACGCAACCAGTGGCAATGGCGGGACTATCTTTGATCCGGGCGGAGCGTGGTTCACATATACGCCCCCAAGTGGCTTTACGGGATCGGATACGTTCACATACCTTATTAAGGACCAATTCGATGCAGAATTTACGGGTGAAATTTTAGTCGAAGTGGTCGAATAGGTATTTGTGACAAACAACATAGGTATTCATCTGTTGTTCAATTGAATAGAGAATTAAAGCAGACAGCCGGTTGATAAAACCATCCGGCTGTCTGTGATTTTTCTATATCATGACCGGGACAAGTAGGATTCCGCCTGTGGTGTTCCGAATTATATATATTGAAGTTGAATGTTAGCATTCTATTTCCTCAATATATCCATCTTCCGGGCTGCGTTCTTGTTTCTGGTCCATTTTATATATACGCTCAACCATTTGCCACTTTTCACCGGCGGTTGCATTGCTGTGTGTTTTTTGGAACCTCGAAACCAGAAATTCCCACTCTGCCTGACGAGGCAAAGTCGCTAATTCGGCCATTGCTTTGTCGTGATTGAAATCTGCTTTAGTGTCCATAATCATAAACAAAGTAGTACCTG
>CAZDVE010000074.1:0-10414 GCA_964508785.1 uncultured Pirellulales bacterium
GAACTCCAGATTCAGGTTCAACTTTCAAAAAAGCGGGAAAAGAATACTGAGGCGATTATATACAGCATTCGCGATGCAGTCATTGTAATTGACGAATTTGAAAAGTTGCTTATGGCTAACGAAGCAGCCGGGAAACTTTTTGATTTCGACTACAAGAACTCGCAGCGTATGCCAATTAAAGAACTCGTAAAAGATGAACAAAGCGATTTTCTTGATTTCCTAAGTCACAGCAGACAGAGAAA
Source organism: uncultured Pirellulales bacterium (assembly GCA_964508785.1). Taxonomy (GTDB): domain Bacteria; phylum Planctomycetota; class Phycisphaerae; order Sedimentisphaerales; family Anaerobacaceae; genus JAFGPS01. The sequence goes on from CAZDVE010000074.1 coordinate 243, forward strand.
AGAGCAGGCAACAAGACGGGAAATGGAGTTTTTGAAAGACGGAATTCCAAGAACATTAGAATGTATCGTCTCATGCATTTACGGTCCAGACCGACAGGTTTGTGGTGCGGTGGCAGTGTTGCATGATGTTACAAGGGGAAAAGAAATTTCGAAGATGAAAAATGATTTTGTAAGTCATGTGTCACATGAGCTGAAAACACCACTGGCCTCTATTACTGCCTATTCAGAAATGCTTGCTGACGGTGAGGCTGATGATGAAAAGACAAGAAGAGAATTCTACTCGATTATACAAAATCAGGCAACAAGACTGAATAGACTGATTGAAGACATCCTGAATACGTCCCGAATAGAGTCGGGCCTGATAAAGATAAATAAAGAACCGATCAGCTTGGCGATACTTATCGAAGAACAGTTACAGATGATAACAAGTTACGCTGAAGAAAAGAATATTAAGGTTGCCGGACAAAAACCCATCGTGTTCGACCAGGTATACGCTGACAGAGACATGCTTTCACAGGTTATTGTCAATTTGTTAAGTAATGCCATTAAATACACTCAGCCCGGAGGTTCGGTGAAAATTGAAGCTGAAGTTGATGAAAGTGCAGAGCTGATAGTAGTTAGTGTCACTGACACCGGAGTCGGCATTCCCGAAGATGAAGTTGAACATGTCTTTGATAAATATTACAGGGTAGGTGCCAATAAAAAACAGGCAAAGGGAACAGGTCTCGGTCTGAACCTGGTTAAGCAAATAATCGAGAAGATTCACGGTGGTCGAGTGTTTGTTGAAAGTCGGGTGGGAGTTGGAAGTACTTTTGGTTTTGAGTTGCCTTTGGCAACGAGACAAACCGCCGGAATGACATAAGTTTTCCAACGGAAGATTGCCAGATTAAAAAGCTCAATGTTGATTCTTTAGTGGAGGTAAAATAATGGCAAATAAAAGAGTTTTGGTTGTAGATGACGAGATACACATTGTCCATGTGGTAGCAATAAAGCTTCGTAATAATGGTTATGAAGTTATATCGGCAAGCAATGGTTCCGAAGCCTTTGAACTGGCCTGCATGGACAAACCCGACATTATTGTTACAGACTTTCAAATGCCGGTTATGACAGGCATGGAACTTGTGGATAAACTCAGACAAAATGAGGAAACAAAAGATATACCAATAATTATGCTAACTGCAAGAAGCTTCGCCATTTCGAAAGAGCAGCAGGAGCAGCTAAAAATATCCAATTGTCTAAGCAAGCCGTTTAGCCCGAGGGAATTGTTGGGCAATATTGAGGATATATTATATCAGAAGGAGATAGCGTCTGAAAATTAATGATTTGGAGTAACATTAAAGTAATTTTTGAGATTATTAGTAACAACTAAAAAGCTATGGTGGATTTGGCCGGAAAAATTATAGACTCTTCTCAATTGCGCGAGCTGGAGAGCTTTTGGAACAAGATAAAAAAGTTTGGTGTAAATTTCGCGTTCTACAACACCAATGGTGAACTTTCATCGCTATATGAGAATAACAAATTCAAGAGCAGCCGGGAACAGCTCAAAGAATATGGTCGACAGGCTTTGAATCAGGACAACAAAACTGACTATGTAGATAATGCAAGCTCACAGGTCAGGCAATTTAGTGATGTGAATCATGTCTTGGCGGTTGTTTTAAAATCTTCCGGTTTTAATAACCGACGACCGGAAGCTCTTGGTGTTGCTATGATTGATTTGGGCCAAGTATCTTTGTCTTATACGAAAGATACAGAATGTTACACCGAGAATACAAATCTTTTCTTAACAAAGAACAAATATTTAGCAGAAATACTTGCGCTTTTGGCAGACCAGTTTCAAAACAAGATTAATGCAGAAGAACAAATTGAAATGGTCAGTACTGAATTAGCAAGAGTCTACGAGGAATTGGTGCTGCTTCACAGAATAAGTACAAATATGAGAGTTACCGAAGCAGACTCTAACTTTCTGCAAATGGCTTGTGACAGTTTGACCGAGATAATTTTAGTTGAAGGTATAGCGATATTACTGGAAAAAAATATAGATAATGAGGAACAGCTGGTTATTGCCGCCGGTTCTGGATTGATAGATATAGATGAACAAAAAGCAGCCGTCCTGCACAGTCGTCTGACGGAGGAAATAAATAGCGGTAAAGAAGCGTTGCTCGACAGCGAAGTGGATTCGCCTTTTAGATATAACTGGCCGGACAACATAAAAAATATTATTGCAGTGCCATTATGTGGTAAGGATAAAAAGGAATCTCACATAGCCGGGGGTGTCCAAAACGGCAACTACATAATTGGACTGATGGTTGCGATAAATAGAATAGGCAAGCAGGATTTCGATAGTACCGACGTCAAACTGTTTAATTCGGTCGCCAGCGGTTGCGCAGTTTTCATTGAGAACGGCAGGTTATTTAAGGATCTAAAGGAATTATTCATCGGCTCACTTAGGGCATTGACAAGCAGCATTGATGCCAAAGATAAGTATACACACGGTCATTCTGAAAGAGTTGCATATATTTCTCGCTGGATTGCAGAAAGGCTTTCCGAGCAGGAGCCCCTGGAGGATGAGGAAATACATGAGATTTATTTGGCGGGATTACTTCATGATATAGGAAAAATCGGGATTGACGAGGTGGTATTAAGAAAAAACGGCAGACTTACAGAGGAAGAGTTCTCCCGCATAAAAATGCATCCGTTGATAGGGGCGGGTATTTTGCATGAAATAAAACAGATGCGAGATATAGTGCCGGGAGTGTTGTGTCACCACGAGCGGGCAGACGGAAAAGGTTATCCGAACGGATTGACGGGGGAGCAAATACCGCTGACGGGCAAAATTGTTGGATTAGCGGATAGTTTTGATGCAATGACATCAAAGCGAACCTATAGAGACGCAATGACCTTAGAGCAGGCTATTGCAGAGATAGAGAGAGGATTGGGCACACAATTCGACGAAAAAATCGGAAGAGTATTTCTTGATAGCGATGTATATCAGCTCTGGGAAAACATCCGAGACGGCTTGGGGGAAATTAACCAAAACAGTGCTTCTGCGGAATATGGCACTGCGGCTGTGGAGACGCTAATCAGATGAAAGTCAAAATACAGGATTACAACGAGGTTACCGTTATTGAGCTGCAGGGTGAGCTGGACGGTGACGTTGTGGAATTATTTAAAAAAACAATTACCGATGTAATCGGAAGACGCAAGGTCGGCATAGTGCTCGATATGAGCTGTGTCGGATTTATTGACAGTCAGGGGTTGGAACAATTGTTGTGGGCACGTGATTATTGCAGCCAAAACAAACGTGGGCTTAGATTGGCCGGTCTTGATGAAAACTGCATTAGAATTTTGGAAATAACGCGTCTTGAAAATGAATTTGTTCACTACGCGGAGCTTACAGAGGCGGTAAAGAGTTTTGCGTAAGCGGAATAATCGGAAGATTTAACTTATTAAGAGTTGCAGAGATCTAATATGAGCCAGATAGCTATAGAAAACAAAATGCAGCTTGGGCAACTGTTACTTTCCCGTGGTATTGTTACCGCCGAGCAGATAGAAACAGCCCTCACCGAACAAAAAGAAAAGGGCCATCGCAAGCTACTCGGCGAGCTTCTGGTGGAAATGGGCTTTTGTACGGAAAACCAGATAGCCTCCGCTTTGGCTCAAGGCTACGATGTACCTTATGCACAGGTTAGTCCGAAATTATGCGATCCGAAGGTGCTTGAAATTTTACCGAGAGATTTTCTCGAAGAACACATCGCTCTTCCTCTGTTTAAGGTGTACGATGTGCTAACGGTGGCGGTAAGCGAACCGACGAACGTTTTTCTCATAGATGAAATTGAGCGTATAAGCGGCTGTAAAGTCCAGATTGTATGCTCAACAAGTAAGGATATTAGAGCAACCCTGCAGAATTATTTACCGGCTGCTAATGTCTTTGTTATTGATGATATTATCGATGACGAGGGGCTGGAAGATTTTACACTGATTGAGAATATCACGCAGGATATAAGCAATCTCGAGGAGATAGCAGGCCAGTCACCGGTTGTTAAGCTTGTCAATTACCTGTTTTATAACGCTGTGAGGGAAAACGCCAGCGATATTCATATTGAACCTGATGATAAAAGATTAAGGGTCCGATACAGAGTTGACGGCAAATTATACGAGAAGATGAGTCCCCCTCATCAGATGCATTCTGCAATTGTCTCGCGTATCAAGATTATGGCTGAGCTGGACATTGCCCAGCGACGTCTGCCGCAGGATGGTGGAATCCATGTTTTAATGGAAAACAGGCCGATTGACTTACGCGTATCGGTTATGCCCGGCAACTTCGGTGAGAAGGTTGTTATCAGAATTATCGATCCTCAGAAAGTGCTTTTTAGTCTTGAGTCGCTTGGATTTACCTATGAGAATCTCAAATTATTCAGGCAGGTTATACAATCTCCGAATGGTATTGTTTTAGTTACAGGACCGACCGGCTCTGGTAAAAATACAACTCTTTATGCAGCCCTGTCTGAGTTAAACGGCGAAGAAGTTAACATTTGTACAGTGGAAGATCCTGTGGAGTGTAACATTTCCGGAGTAAACCAGTTTCAGGTTAACCAGGGCGCGGGATTTGAATTTTCGACGGCCTTACGGAGTCTGCTAAGGCAGGACCCGGATATAATAATGGTTGGTGAGATTCGTGATCAGGCAACGGCTAATATAGCGGTTCAGGCGGCTCTCACAGGGCACCTGGTCCTTTCGACCCTTCATACAAACGATGCTCCCGGTGCTATAACTCGTTTACTGGATTTGGGGGTTGCGTCCTATCTTGTGAGCGCTTCCCTGATTGCCGTATTAGCGCAGAGACTTGTACGCAAGATATGCTCGAACTGCAAAACGGAATATGAGCCGTCTGCGAGCATAAGGAAGGTTGCTGAAAAGACCGGCGGCAAGGTTGAAAAGTTTTATCGGGGCGTAGGTTGTAAAAAATGCAGGAATACCGGTTATGCCGGACGTATTGCCATTCATGAACTGTTTGTCCCGAACGAAGAAGTTATGGATATGATTAACGAAGGAGTGAGCTTGAAGAAGTTGAGGGATAAGGCGCTGCAGATCGGCATGGTCTCACTTCAGTCGGATGGAATCGAAAAGGTACGGGCAGGAATTATTTCTATTGAGGAAGTGTTGAGAACAACACAGACGGAATTGTAAGAAATTTTGCTACAGGCGATATGATTTGGAATTAATGGTTGAAGAAAGATGTCTGTTTCAACGAAAAAAACTTCGGAAAAGCTTGGTTCTACAGAGCAAAATAAGAATCTACCTACAGGCAGCATGCAGAGACCGGATAAGGAAGGTGCTGGGTCACTCAAACATGCACAAGGTAATCTGGGTTTCAAGGCACAGAGAGACTATATTAAAAATTGGTCACAGACTGTAGCGGTAGAAAATACAGAGCTACGTAGGGTAAAAAAAATAAAACCTGCGGAGCTTATACTATTCACAACGCAGTTATCCGTAATGCTTGATAGCGGTGTTGTGCTGAGCGATGCTCTCGATGCTATTGCAGAACAGGCTGAGCATGGCACATTCAAAATGGTGATAATAAGCGTTGCCGACAGTGTCAAGAACGGCGAGAATTTTTCGAAGGCTTTGGCCGGCTATCCAAAAATATTCAATGCAATGTTCATCAGTATGGTCAAGGCATCGGAAGCATCCGGCAAAATGGCCGAAATGCTTAATGTGCTCAGCGGCTATCTAAACTTCGAATCTGAAACCCGCAAACGAATCAAAGGTGCACTTACATATCCATTTATAATGGCGCTAATGGCGGTAGCGGCGACAGGGACACTAATGTTCTTTGTTTTACCTCGTTTTATGGGTATTTATGAAGCCAAGGGGGCTGCACTGCCAAAGTTGACGCAGGTATTAGTAAGATTCAGTAAGATATTGGGCAATTTTGAAATCATGACGGTCATAGTGACAACAGTGATAATTGCCTCAGTGGGATTGTACTACTGGGCGCAGACTTTATCAGGCAGACGGGCAATAGATTTTATCAAAATACGAACTCCTGTTATAGGTACGATGTTCATAGATACGGTGGTTACTCGGAGCATGCGTATTATGGCGACGATGGTCAATACCGGTGTCAATCTGCTGGAATCGATACAGGTAATGCAGGGTTCGTGTCAGAACTACTATTTTCAACGTCTTTGGGCGGGAGTCGACGAAAAAATCCGAGACGGTTACCAGTTATCGGAGTCTATATTAATTTCGCAGGGCAGTGAGTTGATAGCCCCGGGAATTATCCAGATGCTTAGAGCAGGAGAAAAGAGCGGCAAGCTTGGTGAGGTTTGTGATAAAGTGTCCGTCTTTTACGAGAAAAAGCTCGAGGCAACAATTCGAAACGTTATGGCACTCATAGAGCCTGTAATGATAGCAATTTTAGGTAGCATTATTGGAACGATTGCCATAGCATTGCTGTTACCGGTATTCAGGATATCATCTGTTATTGCGCATTAAAGACAAAAGAGAACACCTTCACAAATCAGAGTTACAATAAATGGAATCTGATACGTTAACTCTTTCTCTTGACAGCGGCCGTTTTGAGTCTACAATCACGGCCTATGGCTGATTCGAACATAAGGAAAAAAAAGAAGAAGCACCATACATTCACTGACTGGCTTGTTTATATTGCATTGCGAATTCTTGTTTTATTTTTGTCTTTCTTTGATATTGAAACAAATTTAAATACAGCTTGTTTTCTCGGCCGGTTGTTATGGAAGCACTATCATCGCGGCCGAAAGCGCGCTCTCGATAATCTTCGTGCCAGCTATCCGGAAAAAAGTGAACAATGGATTTGGCAAACAGGCCGGCGTAGTTTCGAACATATTGTGATGCTGGCAATTGATGTACTATTTACACCGCGACTTACAAACAAGCGCAATTGGCGCGATTATTCCAGGTATAAAAACGCTGAGAGAACCAAGTGGCTCATGCAGGAAGCCAGAGGTTTGTTAATGGTCACCGCTCATTATAGCAACTTTGAAATAATCGGTTACATCATGGGGCTATTTGGTTTTAATATCTACAGCATTGCCAGACCTCTGGATAATAAGTTTATCAGCAGATATTTGTATGGGGTACGCCAGCGAGCCGGTCAGACTATTCTCGATAAAAAAGGTGCAGCTAAAATGATGGAACAAATCGTTTCGAGCGGTGCCACACTGTGTTTTATCGCCGACCAGGATGCCGGCAGAAAGGGAATATTCGTTGATTTCTTTGGCCGTGAGGCCAGTACTTATAAGAGTATCGGCTTGATTGCCCTCACATACAATATACCAATAGTAGTCGGGTACAGCAGGAGGATTGATAATCGTTTTTACTTTGAAATCGGAGTCAACCGTATCATTTTCCCACAGGAGTGGGCCAGAAAAGACAAGCCTTTGGGGTGGATTACAGCAGAATATACTAAGGCGATTGAAGCATTTGTGCGGGAGGATCCGAGCCAGTATTGGTGGTTGCACCGAAGATGGAAGCATCGCCCGAGAAATGAACTGGTAAAACCCTGATATTCTATAGTTTTTTCTTGTCGATCAAGCATATAATCCGTTATAAATATATATAAAGTATTTTAAACCTGCAAAGTAGTTCATCTGTTGGTTTTAGTTTAGAGAGGTGGATTTATATATTCTTATCGGGACAGAAATCCATAAAATTAGATTTCTGTTGTTGTCCGCTTCAAAATTAAAAATTTACCTCTCGATATAACTGATAGTTTGCTTTGCAGGAAAGGAGGTGGTTTTTGGTCAATCAGCGCAGTTTCGGCATGATGCATTTCATCGAAACGTTCAATTTAGAAATGTTTTTTTATTTTCTCAATACTATTTCACTTTTTTCAGTAAAGAGGATTATTATGTATAAAAATACAGTACGCATCATCTCAATCGTGTTAGTTCTTGGTTTGGTAAATGGCATCGCCAATGCCGGCGGTTTCAGGCAGGACTCAGGTCCTGATGGTATCGTATCAATCGAGGCCGAGAACTACGATAACAATGTTGCTCAGGGAGGACATCAGTGGGTTCAGATCGGAGAGTTTGAGGGATTTACAGGCACTGCCGGCATGCAGGCTCAACCCAATATTAGAGTAAATAACACAACCGACTATGTCACCAAAAGTCCACGTTTAGACTACAAGATTAATTTCGTCAAGACCGGGACGCATTATATCTGGTTACGTGTTTGGGCCAATGATGGTAGTGACGACTCCTGCCATGCGGGATTGGATTTTCAGGCGATAGATACCTGTGATGCAATTGATGGTTTTGACAACGCCTATATATGGACAAACAGCACAATAGACGAAGTTGCCCCGACTTTTGAGGTCACTACTGCCGGTCTCCACACGTTCAATATCTGGATGCGGGAAGATGGGTGTGTTATCGACAAAATTGTGCTGACAACCAATGAGAATTATGCACCTTCAGACAACGGTCCATCAGAGAGCATTCGTGAGCCGGATTTGCTTGCTTATAATCCTGTTCCGAATGACGGGGCCTCAGATATAACTCGCGATGTGGTCATGAGCTGGACGCCGGGGGATTTTGCTCAAACCCATGATGTTTACCTCGGAACGGTTTTCGATGATGTTAACAGTGCTGATTCAAGTAGTCCACAGCTTGTAAGTCCATCCCAGGATGCCAATACTTATGATCCCGGCCGTCTCGAATTTGAGACGATTAATTATTGGAGAATTGATGAAGTCAATGATCCTGCAGTACCTATGACATATAAAGGATTCATCTGGAGATTTACGACTGAAAATTTTGCGTATCCTATTCCAGGTGGGAACATTATTGTTGCATCGTCCGGTCAGGAAGGAAATCAGGATCCTCAAAACACAGTGAACAATTCCGGATTAACGAATGATTTGCATTCTACTGATCCGGCGGATATGTGGCTAAGTGAAGCCAGTGAACCCGGCTTGGCCTGGATTCAGTATGATTTCGACAAAATTTACAAACTGCATGAAATGTTGGTGTGGAATTACAATGGCCCATCTGTCTTTTCCGGTTTTGGGATTAAGGAAGCAATTATCGAGTATTCGAGTGACGGCACCAATTGGACACAACTGGGAGATGTCCATGAATTTACCAAGTCAACCGGTAGTAATGACTATACGTACAATACAACCATTGCTTTTGAAAGCATTCCTGTACAGCATGTTAAGATCACAGCCAATAGCAATTGGGGTGGTGGTTCATTTAATTATTACGGTCTAAGCGAGGTGCGCTTCTTGCAAATACCCGTCTATGCAAGTGAGCCAAATCCGGCTGATCAGGGAGTAGATGCTGCAATTGATGTCACACTTAGATGGAAGGCCGGCAGAGAGGCGGCTGAGCATAATGTGTACCTAAGCGCAGACCAGCAGGCGGTCATAGATGGTACTGCACCTGTTGTTGCTGTATCCCAGGCCGGCTATGGTCCTTTATCTCTTGATCTGGGCAGTTCCTATTTCTGGCGAGTCGAGGAGGTCAATAATGCAGAAGCTATTCCGGTATGGCGAAGTGACATATGGAGTTTTACGACGAATGAGTATCTTGTTGTGGATGATTTCGAGGCCTATAATGATATTACGCCGGGAGAAGAGGACAGTAACAGGATATATTTGACTTGGATAGATGGATTTGAGAATCCAACAACGAACGGCTCGACAATGGGTTATCCTGATCCGGTTTTTGCGGATGGTGAACATTTTGTTGAGACCACGATTGTTCACGGAGGCAGCCAATCAGCACCAATATTCTATGACAATACTACGGCAAACATTTCAGAAGTGAAAGTGAATACAGATGAATTATCTGTCGGCAGTGATTGGACGGCAGGTGCACCTGAAGCGTTGTTGCTGTGGATGTATGGTGACCCAAATAATTCTACCACCGACCAGATGTATGTTAAGGTGAATAATACAAAGGTAAACTTAGATGGTGACCTGACCCTGGAGCAGTGGCAGGAGTTTTCTATCGACTTGGCTGCTTTGGACGTCGATTTGAGCAATGTCACGACACTTACTATAGGTTTTGAAAGAACAGGCACAGACGGTGGCTCTGGTATGGTCTTCGTTGATGATATTTTACTATATTCTTCCTTAAACGACTAAGTTGAACTTTCAGCCGGGAGGTATGGTGAGTGAC
>CAZDVE010000075.1:0-9958 GCA_964508785.1 uncultured Pirellulales bacterium
TAATACAGTCCAGAGACAAGGTCAATGAAAAGCAGTGTGTTTAATTGTTGCTACAGTGAATTATATCATTGCATGGTAGAATGCTCTTTTTAGGTAAATGTGAAAAAATAAATTAATGCTGAATCAGCCTTACGACGTTCGCTGAGCTATTTTTGCTCTTGCCAGGTACAGGAGCGACTTAATGTTCGGACGTTCTTGAAAAGATTGACCGAGCAGTTCACATGCCTGATCATATAAATGCTCCCTGACTGCATAGCGCCCTGCTCTGAGCTTTTTCCTGCTCAATACTTTAGCGGCAGTCGCCTTTGGAATCACTTCTTTACCACCTAAGTCGTGATAAAATCTATCCACAACATTATATTCTATCAGACAATTTTCGAAAGAAGCTATTGAGAGATTGGTTGAGTGACGTCGTCTTTTGAAAGTAGGATCGGGTAGAGCTATGAATCTGTGCTTTATTGAAAGACGCAGCCACAGGTCATAGTCAGAGCAAATATTCAAAGATTTGTCAAATGCAGGTGATTCTCTTAATATTTTGGTAGGAAACATAGAGCCGCAGGCATGGACGAGTATAGTTTCGAATAAGTATTTGGTAATGCTGCCGCTATAGAGTCTCCTTTTACACCTTCCATAAATTTTCCCGTTTTCATCTATTCGATAGTAAGAACCATATACAATAACTTCCCCATTCTCGGTCTCCATAACACTGATTAGTCTCTCTATGGCATCAGGCATTAATAAATCATCAGAATCAATGAATGATATGTATTTACCTTTGGCAAGTTCTATAAGTTTATTACGAGCTGCGGCGTCACCGCTATTTTGCTGCCAGTAGTATGTAATAGGAAAATCAAGCTCTTTTATCATTTCTTCAGTGCCATCGGTGGAACCATCATCGACTATCACAATTTCGAAGTCTTTATAAGTTTGTGTCAAAATACTGTCGATAGTTTCCCTGAGATATTCCTTTCGGTTATACGTTGGAATACATATACTTACTATAGGTTTATATGAGTCAGAGCTTTTCTTGGTCACTACGCCTGGAAATTCGAATATTTCGCCTGTTTTTGGTTCTTTTCTTTCGATATATTTTTCAAGCAGGCAATTCAAATTACTTCCAATGATATCAATGTCATATTTTCTGACATAATCCCTACCGGCATTTCCCATTTGTTTTCTCATATCTGCATTCTTAATCAGCTTGGCGATTCTATCTATCCATTGCGAAGTGCTCGAAGCATGGAAACCTGTAACGTTGTTTTTAACGTATTCTGAGTTTACTCCTACCGGTGAAGTTACTATCGGCAGGCCGGCGGCGGCGTATTGTAGTATCTTAAAGCCGCATTTACCTCTGGTAAACCTGTTATCCGGTAACGGTGCGAGGCCGATATCACTGTTAATCAGATCGGAAACCTCTGTTTTCATTGACCAGATGCGTTTCTCTACCTTCATATTTTGTAGTTCAAAAAATTGATCACATATAATTCTCAGAACAACATTTTCAAAGCGTGAGCCGATTTCTTCGAGTACAGGCTTAATTTCCGCGAGGTATCTTAATGTGCTTTTGCTGCCGATCCATACGAGGCGAATATATTTTCCTGTTTTGTTTTTACGCTCGATTCTATAAGGTTTGGTATCTAAACCGGTCGGGAGGACCTCGACGTTATTATTGTATTTCGTTGTGTGTTCAGCGAGGTAATGGTTGCCTGCTATAACCATATCCGCAATACTGGCCGTACGCTGAAAAGCTTTTTGTCGTTTTAGACTTAACTTGTCAGGTTTGCCGACATCATACATTATTGCATCATCAAAGTCGTAAACTAACTTGTTACTATATCTTCGCAACCAAAGTGTGTTCAAATAATTCAGGGCTTTTTTATGCAGGATTACACAGTCATAATCCTGTGCCTGCTGAAACAGATTTCTTCGAGCCAGAGGGCCGGGCGGCAGTTTCGCCACCTTACAGTTGATATTATTTGCGTGTAAGGTATTCAGGTGGACCGCTATGCGTTGTCTGAAACTTGCGCGTTTCGGATTACTTATTATTACAAGGATATTCATTTTCTTTGCTCTTATCCCGGTTCTTCTGGTAACGTGCTTATTTTATAATGCATTATAAAAATTAGCAATCTAAATTCACAATGTATGTCAACAGGTATTCTAAGTCTGTATTACTTCGTTGCAGGTGTGAATATTATTTCTATTCCATAGCATGGAAATATATGACATAAGTGCTGTTCATAGTATTCCATAACGGAACGATGACAATTAAAAAGATATCCCATGGTTTTTTTGATTTGATTGGAAAACCAGAAAGGAGAGCGGAAAACCAGTTTCTGGGATACGATATTTATTCTTATATCCGTATAAAAACATGGAACTTTTCTTTTTAATTGATTTTGAGGTTCTACGAAATAATAGAAGCTGTACAGGCCGAAGAACCTTTTATGCGTATAGTCCGAGTAGTAATATGGATTGGAAAAATGAGGCACAAAAACATGTGCCCTGCCGTTATGTTTTAGAACTCTCACTATTTCTCTTAGCAGATTTTCGAAGTTATTTATATGCTCGAGAACACTTTTACAATAAATTTCATCTATTGAGTTGTCCGGTAAAAAAGGCAGGCCGTTTTCTATATCGGCTATTATATCCACATGGGGCAGGTCTACCTTATCAATTGTAATTCTTCCCGGCTTTTTCTTTTGGCCACATCCCAGTTCTACAATTAATTTATCGCGTTCCTGAATTTCCTTCTCTAAATTAATTTTAATGTGGGAATCCATTTCTGCGTAATATCCCAAAACCATCCATATATTAACTGGTTGATGATCCGAGTCTTACCACGGGTTAAAAACTTTATAAAGTTTGAAGGCATTATAAATCGGGATTTTTTTATATCAATAACATAAAAAAATAATAATTGCATAGACAGCCCTTCGATTGATAGATTTCTTTTTATTTTTTTATCGTCTTTGTAGTATAAATTGACAGCGTATCTAAAAAATAAATCTCCAGAACGATTAAATCTTTTGATGATACAAACAGAGCCGATTATAATAAGTCTTCAGTTAGGAAAAGAATGTAAAGAAGTATCGATACTATAGATGTAAATGTAGATATGTTTTTATCAATATTTCGAAAGCTTGACTTTTTATCAGAATATGAACAATACACACAATAAACCTTCAGGGTACTTCAGCAGTGACAGAGAAGATATGCTGAAATATATACCTCAGGACATTAAAACATCCCTGGAATTTGGCTGTGGTTACGGCGGATTTTCCGCCCTGTTGAAAAATAGGTTCTATGCTGAATCGTGGGCGGTCGAAATAAATGAAGAAGCAGCTCGTGAGGCAGCGAAGAAATTAGACAAAGTAATTAATAGTGATGCGACTAAGTCACTTAATGATATACCGGAACAATATTTTGATTGTATTATTCTTTTTGATATTTTAGAGCAATTGGTTGACCCCTATTCTTTATTACTTGCCTTGAAGACAAAATTAACCAGCAAGGGAGTTATAATCGCATCAATACCAAACGTTAGATACTACCGTACACTCACTCAGTTGGTTATACACGGCAACTGGGATTATAAGGATCATGGCATATTGGACAAAACTCACTTAAGGTTTTTTACTTATAAAAGTATCGTCAAAATGCTCAATCGGTTAGACTATAAAATATTGAAAATGGAGGGAATACATCCCACTTCCAGCAGGACTTTCAAAATATTGAATATTATCCTGCTAAATTATCTCTCTGATGTCATGTATAAGCATTTTGCATTTGTTGTCAGGCCTCGATAAAAAAATAATGTGAATCTTTCAATTATCATAATAAGCGTGTTCCATCTGTCTGCGTATTTTCTACATTTGTGCAGGTTGTATCACCAAGCCCAAGTTGTCTGCAAACTTACACGAACAAGTCTCTCGAAAAAATACACCTCTTAGGCAGTTAAATCTTTTGACAACATAAAAAAAGCAAACTACACTAAAGTACCGGGTATTAATGATAAGTGGTTACGGTAGTTTTTCCGCCCTGCCAAAGAACAAGTTCTATGCTGAATCGTGGGCGGTCGAGATAAATGAACAGGCAGTTCATGAAGCATGAAGACACTGTATAAAATGCTCCTCGAAAATCAATGAATACGTGCAAAATATGTAACAATTCAGGCAATCATAAAACTTATGTTGCTCGTGAAATGATGTTAGGTTATGGTGACGAGTTTGAATATTTTGAATGTTCGGAATGCGGGTGTTTACAAATCAAACAAGTTCCGAATAACTTGACAAAATACTATCCCCCAGATTATGTGTCATTTTGTAAACCAGATTTGTCCATAATGTTCTTTCCTATATCTTTTATAAAACAGCGACGATTACGCTATAGCCTTGGTGAGAAGGATTTATATGGAGCCTTATTTTCAAAAATATTTGGCTTTCCTTCATTACCAGTGTGGCTCACTAAAGTTGGAGTGAAATCTGACTATAGCATTCTGGATGTTGGTTGTGGTGTTGGTCGGCTACTTTTGCGTTTAAGGAGAAAAGGCTTTTATGATCTCACTGGAATCGATCCCTTTGTCAAGGATAACATTTTTTACAAAAATGGTGTCCGAATATTTAAAAAGTACTTGGAAGAATGCGAAGGGCAATTCGACTTTATTATGTTACATCATTCTTTGGAGCATATGCCGGATCCTTTATCATCCATTAAAGAACTACATCGCCTTGTGAAACCTAAGAAATATGTATTGATTAGAATCCCCACTGTCTCATCATTCGCCTGGGGAAAATATAGAACTAACTGGATTCAACTGGATGCTCCTCGTCATCTGTTTCTTCATTCTGTCAAGAGTATTAAAATCTTGGCGGAAAAAGCTAATTTTGAAGTTATAGATGTTGTCTACGATTCAAAATCCGTCCAATTCTGGGGAAGCGAGTTATATGAGAAAAAAATCGACCTCAAAGAGAGACACTCCATTTTTTCAGACCTCAAGAAGAGGCAATCCTTTTTTTCAAAGGAAGAGCTTCAAAAATATGAGCAGAAAGCAAAAGAATTGAACGCCCGAAAAGACGGAGATCAGGCTTGTTTCTACTTATATAAGAAGTAAAAACACAAAAATATGTCCATTGGCAATATAAAAAAAATGAAGCTTTCGGTTATTATAGTAAGTTGGAATGTGTGTCAGGAACTGCTCGATTGTCTTCGTTCGATACAAGAGAATCCGCCTTCGCATAGCTATGAAATAATCGTTATTGATAATGCCAGTACAGATGGTACCGCTGATACAGTCAAACGTGCTTTTCCTGCAGTATATCTGTTTACCAACAGGGATAATCGTGGTTTTGCCGCTGCGAATAATGTGGGTATTCTAAAGTCGCGAGGTCAATATATTCTTTTTCTAAATCCTGATACGATTATTCACCCTCGCTCGCTTGATACCTTAGTCAGGTTTATGGATGATAATAAGGATGTCGGAGCTTGTGGTGCAAAGCTACTGAATCTCGACGGCTCACATCAGGATTCTGTAAGATGTTTTCCTTCGTTCCGTTCGGCATTACACAGGCATACGGCATTCAAGTATATAGGCATTTTCAAAAGCAATTATAAAAAGTGGACTATGAAGGATCATGACAATAACAGGCAAATGGATGTTGAGCAGGTAATGGGGGCGGCCCTAATGACAAGAAAGTCCATAATAGAGCAAGTAGGACCTATGGACGAAGATTTTTTTATGTATTACGAGGAAGTGGATTTATGCTACAGAATCAAAGAGGCAGGCTGGCGTATAGTATATGTTCCGGAATCGGAAATAACTCACCTCGGCGGTCGTTCGGCGGGGCAGATACCAGCCGATAAGCGGATAATGGCGATGACGAGCCTGCTTATATTTTTCAAGAAACGTCGCGGTAAGATTATCACAGGATTATTTGCGTGCATATTCAAACCTGCACTTGTTATTGGAGATATTATAGATATTTCTGCCGGCATTATTAAATATGTTTTCTCGTTATTGATATTCAACAGGAAAGAACGCAGGAAATCAGTGGGGAAAATTAAGAAATCAGTTGAGCTGTTATCAAAATACTCCTGGCTAAGTCTTTACAGAGTATAGAATGCCGGTTCATGTTCTCCATGGTGCTTTGTAATCGCCCTTTTCCACTAAATCGAGGATGTATCCGGCTATTTTAACGCCGTTGAACTGCTTATGGACCCACTTCATACCGGCGTCAGCAATTTTTTTCCTTTCTTTTTCATGTTTTAGATACCAAGATGCCAAATCGAAAAACTCACCGATATCGTCGAAGTATTTTATGTGAAGCCCGTCTTTATAAAGCGAATCACAACCGTCGAATCTTCTGGCCATTACCATTGTGCCACAGGCTAAGTAGTGTAAAAGACGGTCAGAGTGACATAATCTGACCGAACCATATGCATTTACATTGACACCTATTTTGGCACCACTTATAGCATAAAGATAATTCTGCCCCCCTACCTGCGGTCTTCCTAAACAGCCGTATAGAGTGCAATTACCTCGTTTGGCAAGTTCATTTACGAGTTTTTCCCTGAAGTCGTCACTTGTATCTGCGTGATGTTTTGCCGCGCCGGTCCATAAAATATCCGTTTGCCATTCTGAACCAACTTCATAACGATGGTCGTTATCGGGATCGCATATATTCGGCATAAAGACACAAAGGGGCACTCCTTCATCTCGATAATCCTGCAGAAATTGGCCATCATTTGTTGCTGTTAATATATCGAGCTCTTTTGCAGTTTCTATCGTCTGCGGCCGTAGTTTCGGCCATGGGTCACCGTCACCTCCGATAAAAACTGCATTTGGAGCGGATTGCCGCATCTGCTTCACCGTCTCGGCATTAAAAATCTTAGGAAAACTAACATACACAATGTCCGGTTTATAGTCTTCTATTTGTTCGCATAAAAGCTTATCGACCTTGGATTTGAAAAGAAATCCGGTAAGGCTTTTACTTTTAAATAGAGTTACCTGTGAAAGCGCAGTGCAATAGCTAAAAATGCGTACATCATTACCTAAACGAATAAATCCTTTAGCTAATTTAGGCATCTGATCCACGAATGTTTTAACTGATTTGAATTTTATATCTGCAATTATAATAATGCGTTTTGGATTATGCACGTAGCACCTTTGTGTTTTGTGGAATATATCGCAGTTATCCGTAGCCTTTTGCGATTACTTCGGCAGTAATTCTTTATCAATTAAATAATCTGCGAACATTTTAGCCTTAAGTTTTGCACCATCAATATTAACATGTATGCCATCTGTAAAATAAATTTTATCTTTGAGGAAAGACTTGGCAAAGTCAAACAAATTCACATGTGTTTTTTCGGATAGTGATTTTAAAACCTGATTCATCTGGTCGTATGATGAAGCAAATTCTTCACAAGTTACTACAGGATTGTCGGCGAAATCGGAACAGTATGCAAACGTAGCAATAACAGTATCTATGTTTCGATACTGTGCTATAGCAATTATGTTTTCGATATTACGTCTGAAATATTCAGGTTTGTTGGTCATTAGCATCTTTTCAGCGCTTACCTGCTTAAAAATGCCATCAGGATATCTGTTTTCCACATATTGGTGATAAAACGTATTGGCATAGTTTGTTTCGGGAGGTTTTTTAAGACTTCTTTCCAGATGAGCATGTGGTTCTACAATATCCAACCTAATCATCAGGTACCTCATAAGAGTACTGTACTCAAGTATGTTTGGCATAGTCATTGAGGTAGCAAAAGCCGAACCTGAATTGTCACCTTTGTAAGCATTGGGGGGCCAGACAAGTCTTGCCAGAATGTCATTTACGCTGTGGTATATTATTATCATATCGGGCTGTAAATCGAGCGCGCGGAGTTCAAAATTAATCAAAGATTCCCAGCTTGTATAAGCACCTACGCCTGCGTTGACAACGTTAATATTTTTGAAGCCACGTTCATGCAGTTCTTTTTCAAGAAGGTTCGGATATGATAATTGATAATTTTCAATACTTGTTGTGTAGGTAGTAGAGCCACCTAAACAAACGATTCTGAATTGCCCTTCTGGTTTTGGTATGGCTATCTCATCCGCTCTATATCCAAGGGAGTTATGCTTGTTTTCGCCTTTCTTAAAATCCGGTGTAGGATAATGGCCCAAATATCGGTGAACCGACCACCTTGGCTTAATATTGGAATATTTTTTTTCTAACTGTTTTAACGAGGCATATTTCAGAAACCTTCGCTCTCCTGCAAAGTTGTTAATCCAGATTCGCATACCGATTTCCAGAAAAACAAACGTAAAAAATACAGAACATACTATCAGCACCAGCTTCTGACACTTCTCTTTCGAACGCAGTAATTTGTCATTGTGTAATTTTTCGTCGTTAGTGTTCGGATCCATATTCATCTTTGTTGTTCCTTCAATTCATAGCTGATCTCATTAGGCATAAACTGATAAAGCGGCTATTGCTCCAGGGGCAAGTAATATAAGTGTGTCCGGACTGACATCATTGAAAGAAGATAAAATCTTGAAATATTTCATTTTTTAACGAGGGATTCAAGTTTGTTCAGCTCTTTAATGGCCTCGTTGAAATGACCGATATTCTCTATTCCCAGCCAATATTCTTCGATACGATAAGCGCCAATATTGCGTTTTTTCTCTAATAGCTTATTTGTAAGATCGGGTATTGTAAAGAATGTATTATCCGGTACGAACTCAATAACAGAGGCATCTAATACATAAATCCCCCCACTCACATTAAATGTCGTACTTGGTTTTTCAACGATGCTGCACAGTTTGTCACCTTCAAGCTCTAAAACTCCAAAAGGCAACTTATGTTTGTATGTTCTATACCCAATAGTTACGCAATATTTGCCCTTCCTGTGAAAATTAATCATATTTGAAAAATTTAGTTGTGTGAAAATATCACCATTCATCAAAATTAAATCTTCTCCGTTGTCGAAACAATCCCTCATCAAAGACAAGGGCCCTGCTGTGCCTAAAGGCTTTTCTTCATCAACATATTTTACGGAAAGGCCGAATCTTGCTCCATCAGCACAAAATGCCTTTATCAGTTCGCCTTGATAGCCGACTGATATGATAACCTCTGTTATGCCAAAATTTTTGAGATTCTTTAGAATTATCTCAAGAATTGGCTTCTCAGCAACCGGCAATAAAGGCTTTGGAATTGAAAATGTTAAAGGCCGAAGCCTGGTACCTTTGCCGCCGGCTAAAACTACGGCTTTCATCTATATACCTCACACTCTATATTTATCAGGATCATAAAAACCGGGATTACTTTTAATAAAACTGATTGTCTTTTCAAGGCCGTCAGTCAATGAGACCTTTGGCGCCCATCCAAGCAGGTTTCTTGCCCTTGTATTATCCGCGCACAATCTTTCCACTTCACTGTGTACAGGACGAATCCTTTCTTTATCGTGCTCTAAGATTACATCTCGTCCGACAAGCGATATTATTTTTTTTGCTAAATCTTCAATTGAAATCTCCCGCCCGGAACCGATATTGATTTCCATACCGACTGATTTCGATTCCGCTACTTTAATAAAACCTTCTGCTGTATCTGTAACGAATGTGAAATCTCTTGTAGGAGTAGTATTACCCAATGTGAGTTTATCTTTCGATAAGGCCTGTGAAATGATAGAAGGAATAACGGCCCTATCGGATTGGCGCGGCCCGTAAGTATTAAAGGGCCTTATCACGGCAACCGGTAAATCAAATGAATTATAAAAGCTCAGAGCGATAGCGTCTGCGGCGATTTTACTCGCAGAATATGGAGATTGGGGTTGTTTGGGATGATCTTCATTTATTGGAACATATTTTGCGGTACCATAGACTTCGCTCGTGGAGGTTTGGACAAGTTTCTCTATACCTATATCTCTTGCCGCCATTAATACATTCAACGTCCCAATGGTATTTGCTTCGATTACT
>CAZDVE010000076.1:0-8789 GCA_964508785.1 uncultured Pirellulales bacterium
ATCGGCTCAAAGAAGGTGTGGATATCGAAAAATGTGCTGCAGGTGGTTACAATGTAGGTTGGACTCATATCGGAGATTGGATGGCATATACAGTTACTGTCAGTAAATCTGCAACGTATCAGATTTCGTTCTATATTGCCTCCTCTTTCGATAGTGGAAAGCTGCATCTCGAATGTGATGGTGCAGATAAAACAGGGATTATTTTAATCCCAAATACTAAAGGATTTCAAAACTGGGAAGTTATAAACAAGACAGTAAAACTTGATGCTGGTCGGCATTTGCTGAAACTGGTTGTTGATGGTGATTACCTTAACCTTGACAAAATGGTTTTTGAAGAAATAAAAAAATGAATTATCTGGCAATTTTTAATCCGAATTACAAAATCCTCTCCTTGCGGCATCAATCAGCTAATGACTGACGGCTTTTTCATAACATAGATGCAGCCATGTACCCAGCATATGGTAAATTACACGTCAGCCTGTACGACATTAATTACAGCGTCGAAAGCCTGTTTGGGCTGATAGTTCCTGTCAAAAGGCAGAGGAGAGTTCCCCTGATCCAGGAAGTCGCATTATAGGCGCCCCAGAATGTGATGCGTGAAATATCATTCTTGTGCTTGAGCATGATGGAGTAAATCTCGGCGTACTTCTCCGCGAGTTTCTTCTGGGTCTCCGCCGCGGCTGTATTAATATAGAATGTTTCAACACTTAAAGAGGAAAGTGAATGTATACTTACTTAACGTACGTTCCAGAAAGATTCATATTTTGTATTAAGACTGAATCTTGTTTTTCACAATTTCTCTCAGACGTATACTACTAGCTTGCATTTTTGGATTTATGTATATCAAGTATTTATATTGTTTAATTTACTTTTGGTATTATCCCACCCAAGCCTTAAAGTATTCTGAAGCAGGGTAATTGACGTGAAGCACACCTACAATTTTTACAGGCGTTTTTTGTTTTTTTGACCGTGAAACGAAAACGGACATTTGAAATGTTTGCATAATTTTCGATTTTTTAAACCATCGGAACAAAAACACTTATGAAAGGGGCATTTTTAAAAATAGGGAGATAATGACCTTTGAAGTTGTAAAACGGTTGTAGCGGTTTGCGAGTGGAAAAAGTTTTATTTTAGGTTCTGTGGCTGTGAGGTAATGATGATATTTGTGTGACAAAATATTGTGACACACTTCAATAGAAAGAGAAGAGCAACTCGACCATAATGTCACCCTGAAAATTGTGGTGTTTTCAAGTTTCTAAAAATGATGTCATTTTGAGGGCTTGTTATTCCTTGGCTCAGTGATTGCGGAGAAGTTCAATGATCTCGGTGTTGCCTATTTGCTTGCTTAGCTAAGTCTAAAGGAATGAGGTCTCTATTATCTTTGCCGCCATATCCGCCCACGTAATACTCGTGCTTGATGTTATGGTTCAAGAGAACCTGATGCAGGACCACACAACGTGTGCCCATCCGGCCTTCTTCTTTTTCCTTCATAGTCCAGGTTGTCAAATAGTTATTATCCCGGATTAACTGTGCGGATCGAGTAAACTGAACTACGAGCTCCTATGAATAATGTGCGGTTGTCCGGACCACCGAAGGCGAGGCTGCCGGGTCGCTCGGGTAATTCCAGTATGCCGATTTGCTTGCCCTGACTATTATAGATATAGACCTGGTCGCTTGCGATGTAAACATTGCCCGCTGCATCTTCGATGACCGATGTGCCGCCTCGTTCGGTAAAAACGTAGTAAGCCAGAGTCTCGTTTTTATTAAGTTTCACACGGTATGTTTTGCCATCATCTTCACTGGTGACATAGAATTTGTCACCGGGTGAAAACGCGCCAATATTAGAACTTTGAACAAGCGGGCGCCATGTCCCGCCTGTCTTGATAGCCGTTTTGGTTCCTGGGGCATAGTAATACGCGCGAGGAGCGTTCTCAATGACACTGATTACCGCTGTGTTACTTCCCCTACGATATACGTAGTCCCGATGTTCCATCAGGTCATCCAATACCGACATCATATTATGTAATCCAAGAGGAATCAGAAGCTCTGTGTCAGGCAACTTCTCCGACACCCCCTCCACAGCCTGTGGTGTTGCCCCATCCTGAGCCAAATTCAGACTATAGACTGAACTTCCTCTACCTACCATAAGCAGCGTCGAAAGTTCCACATACGCCATCACCATAGTCTGATCCGGAGTCTCGGCGATCTGCTCGGCTTTTTTATCAACCTCATTCCACCGATAAACCTTACGGTTCGAGTCATCAGAGAAAAACAGATGCCCTTGAGTATCGGTCGTCAAACCCGTTGCATTTCTGAATCCAGTTGCCAATTTTTCCAGTTTTGCATTCTTCTCGAACAATTCCTGAGACAATCGAAGTTCTCCGGGTGCTTTCATATCTTTTTTAACCACGAAGCTGGTAAAGAATTGCGGCCTGACCGTCACACCGCTATCCTCATCAAATATTGCAGTGTCGAACGCAAGCCGGGTCTGACTGAATACTTTCATATTCTCAAATTTGATATTGTCCGAATTACGCACTATGATGCCATACGTTGTCGGCCATATAGAACGGGAGACACGATACATATATGTGTTTGCAAATAGAATATTCCTGCAATTCTCAATATGCATTGCATTTGCTTCATGTCCGGCGGGATTTTCCTCTTCAGTCTGTAATGCATAGAACTCCCAGTTCTCTACATTGCAGAGTATTGTTTCTACTTCCATATGGTGTTCAACTGACATCTGATAAATTTTACCTTTTGTTGAGGTATTTTCTATATGCAGTCCTAAGCTTGAACTTGTTCCGTGAGGCCAATTACCTCGGAAGATTCCACCACCACCGTTTGTTATCATAATATCAGGATTCTGGAAAGAATTCTGTGCACCGCCTCTTCCACCATGTCCGCCAAAACCTCTTCCACCAAATGAAACATCATCCATCAATGACTCAGTACCAGCCATCCAAAGCACGCTGATATATGGACCTGGTGAAACCGAAATCGAACATACGATATTCTTTCCACCTTTGGGTGCAATAATAGCTCCGAGAGATTCTCCATCAGTTCCTGTTTCTGCATTGCTTTGTACAGAAATTGAAGTTCTGCTCGGATGTAAGCCAATTATAACTGTATCCTCTTTCAGTTTCACCGGCTCAGAGACTCTATATGTTCCCATTGGGAAGTATAGCGCTTTATGATTAGCTATTGCATCTTTTAAAGCTTGTGTATTATCAGTATTGCGGTCTCCTACTATACCGAGTGTATGAACATTTACCCATTCGCTAATTGGAGGCAGTTCCGGAATATCTGTAGGTACTGTAGGTGTCGGCTCAGAAAGCTCATGCTCCTGATGCTTCATCACAGTTCCCTTTTCCCTGCCGTCCCGGCCAATCTCAAGACCTACTGAAAATTTGTCCATTACATAATGTTGAGATGGCCCCTTGAGCACCTCGTCTCCACGATAAAAAGTTGGAACGTCACAGCAGGCTACATTTGTAAAAGTTACCGCAGAATGAAGATTCTCGGCATTACCATGTTTGAATCCAGCCCAACTGATATTTTTCATTTGCAAATCGCGTCCATAAAGCTGTTCAACTTCTCCCAGTGTGATTTGAACAGCAACCGGCATATTTTCAAAACTGACTCTAACCATCGTAAAACCGGCTTCCATTGTTTGGATACCAGCTTCACTTTGCCCTTCAAAGTGTGAATCCATCAGGAGAAATTGCCAAACAGGTGAGGTTCTTTTTGTAATGATTCCGTATTTCCCACCGTAAACATCAATATCACTGATTTGGTTTCCAATATCCTCAATCGCAGCATGCGCCGACCCGATGTTAAAATCCATATGCCGTAAAAAACTATGCTGGGCAACATGAAAACGCACTGCAATCGCGGCGAGATTTCCTTCTTGAATTTCGATATTAATATTATCCATTCCACCGTAAAAGGTTGTCTCTGAAGCATCGCTGAAGGCTATATCTCTTCTGCCGAAAATACCTCCTCTTCCGGCACCTCCTCGACCAGTTCCTCTCCTGTTACCTCCCTGAGTTGCTCCTCCTCTGCTGTCAAACATACCACCTTGAGCTGCGCCTCCTCTGCCTCCCGTCATTCCGGCCATCATGTCTCCCTGACCTGTACTATGATTTGAACTGGGAAGGTTATATTGCGCAAAATGGAACATATATTTTCCTGTTCCCCACTGGAAACTTGGAGTATTTGCAGGCAATACAAATACGGGACGCTCCTTGCCATAGCCGATTAATCTTGTACCGCCACCGACGATAATAGTTTTTGTAATACGATAACAACCTTCAGGAATAAAAAGAATACGACCACCGGCACTTCTAACGGCTTCCTGTAGGGCATCGGAATCGTCGCCAACTCCGTCAGCGTGTACCTCAAACTGGTCTTTCGTAAAGTAAACGGCTCGAGGATCTTCCGGTCGAATTGGATAGTACGAATCCGCATTAAGAGGAACTGCACAGAACGTTAATGTGATTAAAATCAAGGTAATGCGCTTCATTGGAACCTCTTTTATTCAATGGACCTTATACTCAACGATGAAACTAATTTTTCTTCAAAACATTATATAAGCAACTGCATCAATATAATTGTAGGTCGTCAGCAGAAATGAGACAAATATAGCTTTTTATCAGAGAGCAATTTCAGCTCCGATTGCTATTTTACTATTATACTGTTTCCTTTCAAGAACTGTTTTTTGTTTCAATTCTTTACGCTTTCTCAAGATTTCCTCAAGCTGGCCATAATACACATTATCTGGAGTCACATTTGCAAGAGCTACATGGTATTGCCAACTGTTGTACCAACAAACAAACTGTGCAATCTTTTTCTCAAGTTCTTACGGTAACTATCAGACATGCCTGCAGTAGCATATGTTTTTTAAAACCCTAGATGCCTTTGATAAGGAGAGCAGCAAATCTCAACAGAAGCTGTTCTTAACCGAGCACGTCGTAATTCCTAAATCCAAGTCAATTTGATTCCCAAAGATGCATTCGTGCAGACCACACTCGTTCAGTAATAGCCCTATCGATTGGCCCGGAAAGCTCATTTCCCGGAGTCACCCACACTCACGGTGAACCCCTTCAGAGGTTGGTCATTCGCGTCGAGGAACCGCGCACAGAAGTCGGTGGCCCCGCCGCCATTTACAACGGCACAGCGCACAACGTTTGGTCCCTTTTTAAGCGTCAGGCGTTTTGATACTCCGTCATCTATGACAGTCTGGCGGTCATTATAGATGCCTATAACTTCCTTACCGTTGACCCACCAGATAGAGGCCGCGTTGGAGCCGATGGCCAGGCGAACGTCGGGTATCTCCTGCGGACAGTTGACGATGGTAACGGCCCAAAACAAAATGTTCGAGGTCGGCTTGCCGAGATCGTAAGCGAAGTAATATAGGTTGACGTTGTATTCGTTCGTATCGACGGCATGCCATGTGAGTTCTGTGCCGTCAACAGTTACCTTGTCACCATCGTGCGGAACTACAGTGAACTGGTTGGGAAAATACTCACGTTTGACGGCCGTTTGGACGGCGCTGTCGGTGAGTCCGTTAGTACTGATCGGTTCAAGAATTAGCCAATGCTGTACAAAGCCGTCGGCATTGGGAGCTTTTCCAATGGATGTGGTACCCTTGAGGGAGAGTATCGGGTCGTGACCGGCACAGCCAGCTATGGCGGACATGGCCAAGAACGACAACCCCGCCAAGATAATGAGTGCCGGTATCTTCTGGATGTTACGGAGCTTAATCATAAGCATTCCTTTGTTAAATTTTCGATTTCTGATGATTCGTTTCTGATCCTTGATTTATTGTCAGGGCGTTTTGAAAAGCCATCGTTGTTTGTCACTGTCGGGTTCAAACTTGGCTAATGTCGCGAAACTACTGCCGATGGCCGAAAGAGTTAGCGATTCATTGGCAGTCGAGGCAAATTTGGGCATGATGCGCCAAGTGCCGCCAGTGAGTTGGTCGAGACGCCAGAGTTGTTCGTACCCGCCGGTAAAGGCCGGGATGGTGACTAGTTCACCGTCCCCACCCACAGCAAGTGTACGGTCGGTTCCGGCAATGGTAATCTTGAAATATGGTGATCCGGGATAGCCGCCGGCGTCGGGAACAGGTGTGACAGTCCACTTCTGCTGGGCCTGACACATATAGTTGGACATGCGGATATCGATATTACCCGCAGGCCAGTTCACTGAAACCTGATTGACATCCTGCGGCGGAATTATACCGTCGGTGCCACCGAACATTCCACCACCACCTCCAAAACCACCTCGCACTCCTCTGCCGCGTCTGCCGCCGACCGGTACACCCTCAACAGCCAGTTCGAGAGCTGTGCCGGTGCGGACTGACTCGATTTCATATGTACCTTCCTTGAAGTTTTCGCCAGCGATAGGCCAGTCATCCTTCCACAGCAATGGACGGATATCGACTACACTGGCGCCGCCTCTGTCGAGATCGGCTTCCCAATGCAACGAGAACTTCTGTAATCCGTCTCCCAAATCCATGAGGCCGAAATGGCCTGGGCCGATGACACGGCCACCGGAGCCGATGACCAGCTTGCCGCCGCCCTGCATCATATCGATGCCCATATTGTCGAGGTAGGGACCAGTCACTTTCCTAGAACGACCCACGCGAATGTTGTAACCGGAGTCGGCGCCGCGACAGCAACTGCCGTGGGTGGCCAACAAATAATACCAACCGTCGTGATAAATTATGGTGGTTGCCTCGCAGTTGATCGCAACGTTGTAATACTTATCATCGACGCGTAGACCAGTTTCAGGATCGAGTTCGACAAGCCGAATGTAGCCGAAATAGGAACCATAGGTTAGCCACAACTTACCGGTAGTGGGATCAAGAAAGGCTCCCGGATCGATGGGATTTATGAAGTCATCTTCACTTTCGTACCCGAAGAGATTGCTGCCTCCGTCTTGCCACCCATAGTCGGGGGATTTCGGATCCAGACTCTTGGTCCATATCATGGTACCGTGAGAAATATACTGGAAATACTTGTCGCCGATTTGAATGACGTCAGGGGCCGCTCCGCTCCGCGAGGCCCTAGTCCCAGTACGCCAGGTCCAGCCATCGTCAGAGACCAGCGGGGTGCCGCCTGTACCGTATGTGTAGTATTTGCCATCGCACAGCATGATGGTAGAGGGATCGTGAATTTGGACCTGCCCGTCAAGGGCGAACGTGGGCAAGACCATCGAGAGAATAACTGCTATCAGGAAACAAAATTTCAAAGCCCAAATAGGTACATATCTCATTAGAGGTATCATCGGTCTAATAAAGATGAGCGAACAGCGTTTATTGATGAAAAATGACTGGGAATGATGAATAAGATTCATAGTTTGGTTCTCCTTAATAGTGTTTTTGTCGTTGTGACAATCAGACCAAGGCATAAAGTGCCGAGGTCATGGTCTCAGCAGGATTGTAGCAAATCGTACCGGAAATAGTCCAGCGAAAATGAGAGGTTTTCAATTTGAGGAGGTGTATAGTACAAAGTGACGACCTGCACCCAATTTTTGGTCCAGTATTTATGTGAATTTAAAGCTTCTTGACCTGGAGCAGAATATTCATCTATGGTCAGTTTTCTACTCAAACCGCTTTCCAGCTGCTGTAATCGCCGATTTCTGCTGCGAGTCTGAAGTATAAAACAATACCCGGACACAACAAAGTCAGTGCTTTGTTACTTGTAAAACGATAGACGCAAAAGAATGTTAAACCTGTCGGAATTTTATTGAAACTGAGATGATATCTTTGTATAATTGGACTTGTCACAAGCAGGATTGTAAATGAGAAATGTAAGATAAAGCATAAAGTGATTTTTGTCAAAACCTGTGGTATTTACTTTATGATGGAAGGTGTTTTCAATTCATTTGAGAAATTTCAGCGGATGTTAAGAAAAAATAAGGAGAAACCATATAAACAGCGTGTTTAACCTGTGGGAGTTCTTACATATTATTTAAATGAGTTTTCTATATAAGGAAGGAGGTAATAACAGATGTTAAACAAGAGAAAATGTATTTTTTTATGTAAGATGATGAAATATTTCATATTTGAAGAAAGGAGTAATGTGATGAGTAGAAAAATAATGTATTTATTTGCCTTTAGCCTGCTATTTTTTGGGGCTGTAGAGGGTGCAAACGGTGAAGAAATATGGGGAGAAGCTGAAATAGCTTCTTCTATAACCGCACCACTTCAAATAATAAATGATGTGACCGCATCTGGGGGGCAGTATATTACAGTTGAACCAGGCAATGACAGCAGCTCAAATCCTCCATCGACCGGAATAGCAACATATACTATTAGAGTCAGGGAAGGAGGAGTTTACAGAATGTATCTTCGTGTCCTCTGTTCCCCTGATGTCGATGCAGAGAGTTCGGACTCCTGTTGGGTTCGTATCCAGGGAGTTACTCTAAATATGGAAGTTGTTTCTGGCGACTGGATAAGGAACAATAATATTGATTATCTAGCTACTAGTCCTCAAGATTGGTTTTGGTCACAACTTCGTCACTATGAAGCTTATCCAGGCGACAATTTTATCGAAATGACTATGGATCCTGGAAACTATACTCTTGAGATCACTTATAGGGAAGATGGTTTATGGATCGATGGATTTTTAATTACAAATGATCCAGATGTCGATCCGACTGCTTTGCCCGACGAGATTCCGTTTGTTCCTGCAGGTATCAGCACTAATCCAAAACCAGCAAATCAGGAAGAAGATGTCCATTATAGAACGATTCTTTCCTGGACACCTGGAAAGATC
>CAZDVE010000077.1:0-8588 GCA_964508785.1 uncultured Pirellulales bacterium
ATATGTAAAAGGCCCGGCCCGTCTTGCGGCCAACGCAGATTAAGCGGGTTCGTCCAGCTCTAATCTGTTCAATCTCACGGGTTTCCAGGTCCACGGTATATAGCCCGCTCGGCGAGGTGAAGACCAGCTTCCTGCCGTCGGGGGTAAATTCATTCTGGTGGAAATAGGAACTTCTGCTGCCGTCCTCGCGTGATAGACGGATGACCTGGTGTCCGGTATCAGGGTCGATCCAGTCGGTTGGAATATCGGTTTGGGCATAGGCACCGGCCGTGAGCAGAATGGCGAAAATAGTCATTTTGATACGCATAGCAAACTCCTTCTTGTAAATAATTCTTCTGGTAGCATTTTACCTCTCCAAGGTGCGTGTGTCCACATTCGATTCCCCTGGCGCCTTTTCCCGCCCCTGTCCGCGGAAGTAATCCAGAAGATCCAATAGAATTATATGTGCCCGCCTGCCTCGTAAGGACTTGTCCCACAGAGAGTACTTTTTTTGATTTTGGATCGATAGGCAAGATTTCAATTCGTTGGTCAGATCCTTCACTTCGTCCTTGGAGGACTCCGTTCAGGATGACAACGTGAAATCGTAATATTTAGCCCGCTAATTTATTAGCGGGTTTTGCCTCTTCGATATACTCAATACACACGACTCAATCCGCAAAGCGAGTCGTATCGAGCATCGAGCATCCAGAATATGCCGGGATGAGAATTTGGGCTAAACAAAGAAATACAACGAACAAACCGATTTTGCGTATTTTTAAGAACACTATATTCATCCCTGTTATTATTTGCCTATTAATTATAGACGCCTAAATACACTTTGTGTTACAACAAAAAAATAGCCAAGCCTGTCAACTTGGCGTGGCCGGACATGTTATATTGCCAAAATTGGCAACTCGCCTATGTAAACAATCCTGCCGTTTACAGACAATTGCCATTTTTTTATAACTTAAGTCATTTTTAAATAAGCACTTATATAAATATACACAGGAGAGCCATCTATGCCTATAAAAGCTGGTATATCTTTTGCAGCTTTAATATAAATTGTGCTAAAATTAACGATTAGTACCCAAAGCATTAAATCTTTTGGAAGCCGCATAATTTAGGAGGCAAGCAATTATGGCAGTTAAAGAATTGGCATTTGAGTCCGAAGCAAGAGCCAGCCTGTTAAAAGGCGTTGAGAAACTCGCTGCAGCAGTAAAACTAACGCTCGGCCCAAGAGGCCGAAATGCCGTTATCGATAAAAGCTGGGGCGGGCCATCAGTGACCAAAGACGGTGTAACGGTTGCTGAAGAGGTTGACCTTATCAATAAAAACGAGAATCTCGGCGCAAAACTTGTAAAAGAAGCAGCAAGCAAAACATCGAAAATCGCCGGAGATGGAACAACGACGGCAACGGTGCTGACCGAAGCTCTGTTCAAGGAAGCATGTAAAAACCTGGCCGCCGGTGCCGATGCAATGGCACTGAACCGAGGCATGCAACAGGCGGCAAAGGCAGTGACAGATAAGCTTGCTACGCTGGTAAAACCTATCGATATCACAAAAGCCAATGACATAATCAATATCGCTTCGATATCAGCCAACAACGATGTGGAAATCGGAAGGAAAATGGCGGAAGCATTCCAGAAAGTCGGCAAAGACGGCGTTATCACGGTCGAAGAAGGTAAAAGTTTTGAGACGACCATCGAATTCGTTGAAGGTATGCAGTTCGACCGGGGCTATCTTTCCCCCCACTTTGCAACCGACACCGACAACATGGTTTGCGAACTGGACAAACCATTCATACTGATACACGAAGAGAAAATCAGCAGCGTAACCAAGCTCGTGCCACTTCTCGAAAAAACTGCAAAAGCAAAAAAACCGCTGCTGATAATAGCCGAAGATGTTGAAAGCGAAGCCCTGGCAACTCTGGTTGTCAATAAACTCAAAGGCGTCCTGCAGGTAGCGGCTGTTAAGGCACCCGGTTACGGAGACCGCAGAAAGGCAATGCTGCAGGATATTGCAGTACTGACCGGAGCCGAGCCGATTTTCAAGGATCTGGGGATAGAGATGGAAAACATCAGCATTAAACAACTCGGACAGGCCAAGAAAGTCACTATCGACAATGATAATACAATTATCGTCGAAGGAGCGGGCAGCCAGGAGGCGATTAACGGCAGAATCAATCAAATAAAAAGCGAAATAGAAATTACTACAAGTGACTATGACCGTGAGAAACTCCAAGAAAGGCTGGCAAAACTAACCGGTGGAGTCGCTCAAATCAATGTCGGTGCCGCAAGTGAAGCGGAATTGAAGGAAAGAAAGGCCCGAATCGAAGATGCCCTCCACGCCACCAGAGCGGCTATAGAAGAAGGTATCGTGCCGGGTGGAGGCGTAGCACTTATCCGTTGTATAGATGCGGTAAAGAAATTAAAACTTGAAGGTGACGAACAAACAGGTGCGGATATTCTGGTAAAAGCTCTATCGATGCCCTGCTACTATATCGCTCACAATGCCGGTACTACTCCCAATATCGTAGTCAACAAGGTATCGCAGGGCAAAGGTGGCTTCGGTTACAACGCCAATACGGACAAATACGAAGATTTGCTGGAAGCCGGCGTAATCGATCCGGCCAAAGTCACTCGAATCGCTCTACAAAACGCCGTCAGCATTGCCGGACTGCTTTTGACAACCAACTGCCTTGTTACCGAAAAGCCTAAGGAAAAAGAAGACATGCCCGCCGGTGGCCCTGGTAGCATGGATCCCGGCATGGGTGGTATGGGAGGCATGGGCGGAATGGGTGGCATGGGCGGAATGATGTAAGGAAGCGAAAGGTGAAAACCAAAAGCCCGAAATTGGTCCGCAAATAATCGGCCTATTTTCTAAGAAGGTCTAAACTAAAATTCGGAATCATACACTATGAAAAAGTTTTTAAGAATATTAATGATAATGATATTGTTCATTTTTATGTTCATTCCGGCAACGCTTCTCGCATATCCAACTGTTTATCCAAGAGGCACAACTATCTATAAGCCTGATAAATGCTGGAATGGATATACCATCATCCCTACGTAATTTATTTCTGAAAAACAAAGAGAATCAGTTAAAGATGAAGGCGCCTACCTAATCGATATGAATGGCAATGTAGTAAAATTGTGGAAAGGGGTCTACGGATGCGGTTCTAATAAAGTCCTGCCTGGAGGCTATATAATGGGAACTACTGGTCCAGGCCAATCGTTTGAACGTATTGACCTGGCTCAGTGGGATTGGGATGGGAACATCGTCTGGAAATTCGATAAAGCTGAGAAGATGAAAATTAGAGACAAATGGATTTGGTCGGCCAGACAACATCATGATTATCAAAGAGAGGGCAATCCGGTAGGTTACTACGTTCCCGGCATGGATCCATTAGTAGATAGAGGAAAAACCTTGTTTAATTCTATTAAAATTGTGAAAAGACCAGATATTACCGACAAGCCTGTTGCTGATACATGGGTAATTGAGGTTACATGGGATGGAAAGATCGTCTGGGAATGGCTAATTACCGATCATTGGAACGAACTGGGCCTAAGCGAAGCAGCGAAGAATGCTTTCTACCGAAATCCAGGCTATATAGAAGCGTATGGAAATGCGAGACAAATTTATTTTAACAATATCAATTATCTGGGCCCTAATAAATGGTACGATGCGGGTGATGAGCGTTTCCATCCTGATAATCTCATCGCGGATATTCGTAGCTTGAATATTTCATTAATTATTTCTAAAAAGACTGGTAAAATCGTATGGAGGTTAGGGCCCTATTTTACTGATACTCCAGCTCTTAGGAAGATCGGTCAGATAATAGGCCAACATCATGTTCATATGATTCCAAAGGGTCTGCCTGGTGCTGGGAACATCCTTATTTTTGATAATGGTGGAGAAGCTGGATACGGCTGCCCAAATCCAATGGCTCCAAAAGGTGTTTACAACGCTCGGAGGCATTATTCGCGCATCTTAGAAATTAATCCTGTGACGTTGGATATTGTCTGGGAGTATACGGAGGGGTCATATCTTAAAGGCGCTAAGTTCTTCAGCGCTTATTGTAGTGGTATGCAACGACTTCCTAACGGAAATACTTTAATTACTGAAGCTCAAACATCGCGCGTTTTTGAGGTAACTCCTAAAAAAGAGATAGTATGGGAATACGTCCGACCACCTGTGGGAGGCATAGGCTGGTTATTTCGTGCTTATCGGATTCCTTACGACTGGATTCCACAACTGAAAAAAAAGCCTATCGAACAAGCTGTCATCCCCCCTGAACCATCAAAATTCATAATTAAGCCTTCTCTATGAT
Source organism: uncultured Pirellulales bacterium (assembly GCA_964508785.1). GTDB lineage: Bacteria > Planctomycetota > Phycisphaerae > Sedimentisphaerales > Anaerobacaceae > JAFGPS01. Next base: position 4,310 of record CAZDVE010000077.1, read on the forward strand.
GGGGATCAGCAAAACGCGCCGATGCTTTATATAGAATATTGAGCTAAACTAAAATAGGAAAGCAAGACAATGGACGACAAAATAACTCAATTCCATAACCATAGCGGTATCCGCAAGAGCAGTGTAAACGCGGTGATAATAATCGCAGCTCTGTCTATGTTAGTGATTGCCGGCTGCCAGGAAGAAGGCAATAAGCCTTTTTTGGGTCTATTCGGCCAGAAACGCCCGCTTGCCAAACAAGAACGAATGAAGTGGTGGCATGAAGCAAAATTCGGCATGTTTATCCACTGGGGTCTTTATGCTATACCTGCGGGGCAATGGAAGGGTAAAAAGATTCCGGGAATCGGTGAATGGATTATGGACAAAGCCGATATTCCAATCCCGGACTACGAGAAACTTGCCGGGCAGTTTAATCCGGTTAAATTCAACGCCGAGCAATGGGTACAAATCGCCAAGAATGCCGGTATGAAATACATTGTAATAACATCCAAGCACCATGACGGATTTTGTATGTGGGATTCAAAAGTCACAGACTACGATATTATCGACGCTACGCCGTTCAAGCGGGATGTGCTTAAAGAGCTGTCTCAGGCATGCAGGAAAAACGGTCTGAAAATTTGCTTCTACCATTCGATTATGGACTGGCATCATCCCGATGCACAGGGGCAATATCATCCGAACTACGACGCACAAAATTCGAATCCCAACTTCGCTCGATATGTAGAAAAATATCTAAAACCCCAGATTAAAGAATTGATAAAAAACTATGGTCCACTCGGAGTAATGTGGTTCGATGGTGAATGGGTAAAGGACTGGACCGAGCCTATGGGCAGGGACATGTATAATTACGTTCTCGGACTTCAGCCGGATATCATTATCAACAATGGCGTAGGCAAGGGACGCAAAGGGATGGAAGGATTCAGCGATAGTAAAGAATCCGTAGGTGATTTCGGTACTCCCGAACAGCAGATACCGGCAAAAGGTTTACCCGGTGTCAACTGGGAATCCTGCATGACGATGAACGACACGTGGGGTTATAAGTCCTATGACGACAACTGGAAATCGACCGAGGACCTGCTTCGCAAGCTGGCCGACATAGCAAGCAAAGGAGGCAACTTTCTGCTGAACGTAGGCCCTACCGCAGAAGGTCTTATCCCGGAACCAAGCGTCGAGCGTCTAAAGGCTATGGGTCAATGGCTAAAGGTAAACGGCGAGAGCATCTATGGAACAACAGCAAGTCCGCTCGGTAAAATTCCATGGGGCCGATGCACTGCAAAACCAGGCAAGATTTATCTTCATGTATTCGACTGGCCAAAAGATGCCAAATTGGAAGTTCCGTCTCCTAAAAACACTGTTACAAAAGCTTATCTATTAGCCGACAAAGAAAAAACCGGATTAACTGTCACCCGAAAAGGTGAGGATAACCTTGTTGTCACTGTGCCGCCGGAAGCACCGGACAAGATTAACACTGTTATTGTACTCGAAATAAAATAAATAAGAACTCAAGAAGTAAAACCATTAAAAGGATAAGGAGTGAGTTATGAACCTAAAACCTCTGGACGACAGGATTGTAATTAAGCAATTGGATGCTGAAGAAAAAACCTCCGGTGGAATCATCCTGCCGGATACAGCGAAAGAAAAACCGCAGATTGGGACAGTCGTAGCTATCGGGCCCGGCAAAATACTCGATGACGGCAAAAGAGGCAAGTTGTCGGTAAAGACAAAAGATGAAGTCATCTATGCAAAGTACATGGGAAGTGACGTTGAAATAGACGGCCAAAAATACGTAATTCTCAAAGAAAGTGATATACTGGGAATTGTCGAAAGATAAATCAATCTCCAAAAACAAAAAGGAATGCAGAATAAAGCGATTCTTATAATAACAAATAAGAGGTAATGAAAATGGCAAAACAATTAATGTTTGATGATTCGGCACGGGCAGAGCTTAAAGACGGTCTGTCACAATTAGCCGGAGCGGTTAAAGTGACCCTTGGTCCGACCGGCAAAAATGTTATCCTGCATAAAAGCTGGGGCTCACCAAAAGTGACAAAAGACGGCGTATCGGTCAGCAAGGAAATCGAGCTACCTGAGCCATTCAAAAATATGGGCGCAAAAATGGTTAATGAGGTTGCCAGCAAAACATCCGACATCGTCGGTGATGGAACTACAACTTCAACCGTCCTGGCCGAAGCAATCTACCTGGCGGGCTTAAAACATGTGACTGTCGGCGCGAATCCTATGTCTATTCAGCGAGGAATCAGTAAGGCAGCGGAAGCAGCTACCAAATATATACAGTCGGTTAGCGTTCCGGTAAAAGGTCACGACGACATAGCAAAGGTAGCAACCATCAGCGCAAATAACGATCCTGATGTCGGAGAAATATTAGCCAAAGCAATTGATAGAGTCGGCGCTGAAGGTGTCATAGAAGTAGAGGAAGGTAAAGGGATGCAAAACGAGCTGAGCGTTGTCGAAGGTATGCAATTCGATAAGGGCTACATCTCACCTTACTTCATGACTAACGCCGAGACACTCGAAGCAGTACTTGAAGATACTTATATCCTGCTGCATGAGAAGAAAATATCCAACGTCCGAGAGCTTATCCCCCTGCTCGAAAAAATAGCTCAGGTAGGTAAACCTCTACTAATCGTCTCTGAAGACGTCGAAGGTGAGGCATTAGCCGCACTGGTTATTAATCGGCTGCAGGGAATACTGAAGGTTTGTGCAGTTAAAGCTCCCGGTTTCGGTGACCGCAGGAAAGCTATGTTAGCAGACTTGGCCGTGACAACAGGCGGGCAGGTGATTTCCGAGGATTTGGGAATTAAACTCGAGAAAATCGAACTTTCGCAATTAGGCCAGGCTAAGAAGATTGTTGTGGACAAAGAAACAACGACAATAATCGAAGGGGCCGGCAAAAAGAAAGATATTAATGCACGTTGTGACCAGATTCGCAACCAGATTCAAAAAACAACCAGCGATTACGACCGTGAGAAACTACAGGAGCGTTTAGCCAAATTGACCGGAGGCGTCGCCGTTATAAAAGCCGGCGCTGCAACCGAAACGGAAATGAAGGAACGTAAAGACCTGCTGGACGATGCACTTCATGCCACAAGAGCAGCGAGCCAGGAAGGCGTTATCCCCGGAGGTGGAATCGTGTTCCTACGGGCAATAAGCGAAGTGGAAAAAGCCAGAGCAAGAGCCAAAGGTGATGAAAAAATCGGTTTTGATATTGTAATCAACGCCCTCAAAGCACCTACGACTCAGATTGTCGAAAACTGCGGTGAACCCGGTGATGTGATTGTCGCGCAATTGCTCGAAAAGGGCAAGAATATCGGCTATGATGCCAATACCGGCCAGTTTGTTGATATGTTCAAAGCCGGAATTATCGATCCGGCAAAGGTTGCCCGGACCGCGCTGGAAATGGCCGCTTCAGTCGCGGGCTTAATGCTGACTACCAATGTGTTGGTAACGGAGCTCAAAGACAAAGACGAAGAATCAATACCGGGCTCCGTAAGATAATTACGTGTTGTGTGCTGCGTTCAGTGTTCCGCGACTATTAACATCGGTATATTACGAAGATAGGAATTATGACAAAAGGTGTAAGCAATTTCAAAGACCTTAAAATCTGGAAAATTGCAATCCAACTCGTAAAAAGAGTTTACAAGGTTAGCTCAAAGTTTCCCAAAGAAGAACTGTACAGCCTAACTTCACAAATGAAACGCTCCGCCATCTCAATACCATCTAATGTTGCAGAAGGATTTCGACGCCAGCATAATAACGAGTTCAAGCAATTCCTGTATATATCTCTTGGTAGTTGTGCAGAACTCGAAACTCAGATGATTATTGCAGAAGAATTGGAATACATTGATAGAGATCAAACAACTAAGTTATTTGAAGACTTGGATTATATTTGCAGAATGACGTCAAATCTTATAAAAACACTTTAACGCAGAACTCGGTACGCAGAACGAAATTATGGCCAAACGAGACTATTACGAAGTTTTAGGCGTGGATAAGAAAGCCTCCACCGACGAAATTAAGCGCGCGTATCGGCGTATGGCGATAAAATACCATCCGGATAAGAATCCTGGTGATAAAGAAGCCGAGGCGAAGTTCAAGGAATGCGCTGAAGCTTACGAAGTCCTGAGCGACCCGAATAAACGACAGAGCTACGACCAGTTCGGGCACGAAGGTCTGCGCGGCACGAGCATGCATGACTTCTCTCGAATGAACGTCGAAGATATCTTCAGCATGTTCGGCTTCGACGATTTTTTCGGCGGCA
>CAZDVE010000078.1:0-8577 GCA_964508785.1 uncultured Pirellulales bacterium
ATATTAGCCCCATTCAAATTGATAAAATGCCTACTATTGAAAAATATATACTTTTCTATATATGCTTTTCTATGAAACCATTTTTTATTACCACTTTAACATTATCTATATGAGACAATATTTTGATGTCTTTTAAAGGATTTCCTTCTACAACTACTATATCAGCAAATTTTCCTTTTTCAAGTGTGCCAATCATGTTCTGCATTTTCATCAAATATGCACTGTTTATTGTACCAATTTTTATAGCTTCCATAGGAGTAAATCCAGCAGATACTATAGCCGAAAACTCTTTACCGTTTTCTGAGTAAGGGGTGTTTTTAGAATTGGAATAATCAGTTCCATAAGCAATACGTATTCCTGCATTATGTGCCATATTTATGCTATGTAAATTATACTCCGCACAATTTTTTGCTTTTTCCGCCATATAATTAGGTAAATTAGAAAAATTAGCTACTCCTAAAGAAACACTCAGTGTAGTTACAAGAGTTACGTCTTTTTTGGCCATCAATTCAATGCATTTTTTATCCAACTTCACTCCGTGTTCAATACACTTGACGCCTGCAAGAAGAGCCTGATATGTACCTTCAGTTCCACTGCTATGTGCCGCAACATATGTACCATGCCTTGATGTCTCTTCAACAATAGCCTTTAATTCTTCAAAAGAGAACTGTATGTCATCAATACCATCTGACATTGATGACACCCCTCCTGTAGTACATATTTTAATAAATTCTGCTCCTTGTCTGAATTGTAGTCTTACTCCCTTTATACATTCATCAACACCATCCACTAAAAAGCTGATCGGACTTTCATGCTGTATAAAATCAGGAGAGAAATAGGTGTTCGAATCTGCATGCCCTCCAGTTATACTGAGGATCCGTCCACCTGGCATTATTCTTGATCCTCTTATAACACCTCGCTTGATTCCTTTTTTTAAATATGGACCAAATAAACTCATATCTCGTATAGAGGTGAAACCTGCATCCAATAAAATACCTAAATGATGTATAGAATTAATTATTCTATCATAATTCGTTCCCGAGCCAAAGCCAAAACTTTCAGATTCTGCTCCTGTTAAATGTACATGGCAATCAATGAATCCAGGCATAATAGTTCCATCTTTCACTTCAATAATCTTTGCGGAATTTGGTAAGCTATAGCCATTTTTATCTCCTACATACTCAATATACTCATCTTTTATGACAACTATACCATCTTCAATTGGATTGTCGGAAACACTATCTATTATTCTTCCTTTCAATCCATATGTACTCATAATATCTTCCTCCTATAATATATTTACATGATCATGTCAAGTTATTTTGGGTTTTTAAAACAAAATATCTTTATATATATGATTAAAATTACACTTATCTTAGCTCTATTTGCCCGTTTGATTTGACTGAAGCTATTTTTTGCAAATCTTTTGCGGGGAAAAGCTATCACAACAAAATTATTGAAATTCTGTTCTCTCGAGACATAAAATTTGCTCTCATATACCTATGGCGAATGTGCAAATAAAGAATGACGAAATTTAATCCCTCCCAATTCTTCTATCAAACTCAATAAACACAAATTAGATTGTATTAAGAGTGAGAAACTTATTAGATATAGATTATTTACCGTTGATCTGTAATTTTTTAATAAGCAGGCTTGGTGAACCAACACAGTAACTCTTGCGTAAAAAGTTTTCAATCACTAGGTCATTTCCTGCATCGCTGATGTTTTTAAACAAATCTAAAAGATTTCCACATATTGTAATCTCAGTAACAGGATGATGCTTTTTACCTTCTTTTATAATTACACCTCTACATGGAATGGTAAACTCTCCGGAACCTATATTAATCGAATGAAATACATCATAAGATTCTGTAATATAAATACCGTCGCCCATTTCATTCAAAAGCTCCGAAACATTCTTTCTTCCCTTCTGGATATAGCATATATTCGGTGTTATAATAATATCTGTTGGAATTGTACCACTGAGTAATGCATAACGTCCAGCATTCCCAGTAGATTTTGTATTCTGTTTTGATGCACTTGCAATATTGTGCATCAAACCTACAAGTTTTCCGCTGTTGACAAGAATATTTTTTTTTGACGGTGTCCCTTCGCAGTCGAACTCAAAATGGTATCCTGTATGCTCGTGTGCTGGTGTATCAAGTAGCGTAAAGGAAGAAGAACCAATTATATTTCCCAGTTTTCCCGATAATACAGAAGAGCCATCACAATACTTCATCCCACTGAACAACTGCCACGCAGTCATCATAATATTGACACCGACAGAACTGTCAAGCAACGCTGGATATTTACCTGTAACAATACCTGTGGCATTAAGCTGATGAACTAGATTCAATTCCACTTTTTCTTTGAGCACATTAAAATTAAGTTCATCTAATGCTGTAGCGGTTGTTGAGTAAGAGGTATTATGCTGAGTGCCTTCATATTCCGCCATAACATCAACACTAGCATAATATACATTTCTGATAGATGAAACATCAAGGTCCAAAGAATTTATAACACGTGAAGAAAAGGTGTTGATACCTATTTCTGCCAAGACACTTGTAATATGTTTATTTGCATTAAATATCGTTTTTTCAAGACTTTGTGCTGCCGTTTTCATCTTAGATATATCAGCTACAGCGGCATGTGTGTTTGTGTTACAGCAAAAATCTGTCTCGTAAACAGGTATATTAAGAATGTCTCTTCCTTCACGTTCAATTTCCAACGAATTATTATATGCACGCAACAAAATAGTTCGAGCATCTTCAGTCAAATCTTGAGTATAAGCATAACCTGTTTTTTCTCCAGAAACACGCACAAAAAGTTCTATTACGTTTGATGCTAAAGCTTCCAAAATTTGATCATTTTTAAATCTAATTAAGGTGCTTATCTGTAATTCAGCATCAATCTCAGCCTCAACAATTCCCTCTGGAAGATTTTTGATCGCATATTTATATTTTTTTAAATCTATCATTCTTTATTCCTCCCCACCAACAGCCATACAAGATATTCGCATTCTTGGTTGAAAACTAGTTACTGTACAAAGGCCTGAAGCCGCACCACAGAAGCTTCCACCTTCTTTTTGTAAATTTTTGCCCACACGATCTACTCTCTTAATCACATCAATTCCTCTTCCGTTGAGCACGAGTCCTTTTACCCTATGGTCTATTTGTCCATTTTTAATCCAATATCCTTCACTGACTGCAAGAGAAAATTCTCTTCCTCCTGTTCCTCCTCCTATTCGTTTTACATAAAGTCCTTTGTCGATAGAACGAATCATCTCTTCATTATCATCAGTTCCAGCAGCCAGATAGGTATTGCTCATGCGTGCGGTTGGTGCGTAGGTATATCCTTGGCGACGCCCACTACCTGTTGAAGGCATATTAAGTTTTCTTCCGCCAAGACGATCACAAAGATATCCTTTTAATATTCCGTTTTCGATCAGTATATTCTTCTGTGTACGGTGTCCTTCATCGTCAATGGCCGCTGAACCATAAAGACTGGATATTGTTCCATCATCAATTAAGGTCACTTTTTCAGAAGCAACCTTTTGACCAATCATTCCGGCAAAATTACTGCTATTTCTTGAAATAGATGAAGCTTCTAGCTGATGCCCGCAGGTCTCATGCCAAAACGCACCGCAAGAACCTGATTCAAACACAACTGGGACACTGCATGATGGTGCGGTTACAGCATTTAAGCTCATGGAAAGGTTTTTGATGAATGTCTTAGAAAAATTAATGTAATCACTCTTAATGCGAAAGGCTTCAAAACCCTGCGGTCGAGTAAATTCCCCCCACCCATACTGAGAGTATGAATCATTTCCCACTGTTGCTTGAAGTCTGAGTCTACTGATAACGCGATAGTCACCGCTATAAAGACCTTCACTGTTTGCAATCACGATATTTTGTTCGCTATCAAAGTAATCTACATTTAGCTGTCGGACACTAGGACTTGCTCCTCTTGCCGCAGCATCTGTCTCATGTATGACATTTATCTTATCCTGATAACTCACAGAGGAAGGATAAATTTCAAATTTATTGGGGTTAGTCGGTTTCTGCATAAAAAAAACAATATTTTTCAAATCCAATTTATGACACCCAATAATCTTAATCAGTTCGGCTGCCTGCTTTGCTAACTTTATAAGTTTCATAAACGATAAAGTATTTGTATATACATACACACTTTTCGTGCCGGATAACACATAAATTCCAGTACCAGATATCCGTGTTGTAGTAATTCCACTGATTACTTTTTCAGAGCATTTAATATTTAATTCGTCTTTACTTTCAAAAAACACTTCGGCAAAATCTCCTCCAGAAGACAATGCTGTTTTAAGAATGCTTTCTGTTTTATCACTACTAAGCATTTAAACACCTCTCTTTGTTCTGTAATATATTCGCTGATATATTAATGAATTTTGCGTGCTTATAAATTTATATAATATGGAAGCTATAAATATAAAAATTTGTTTTACAAAAAAAATTGGAATACACAAAAAATTCATATAGCCTATAGGAGTATAAATTGCTCCGGCGATAGATATTTTCCTTCAGTATTTATGTAAATTTAATTTTACCACTTATCACTGTGTATCATGTGGCAGGCAACCAAGTGATTGTTTCCCACATTCTTAAATTCTGGTTCTTTCTCGCCGCAGACAGACTTTGCATAACGGCAACGCGAAAAAAACCGACAACCAGGACTTGGATTGATAGGACTGGGAATCTCTCCAGTAATCAGATTGTGTTCACGACTTTTTTCATAATCTGGATCAGCTACAGGTATTGCGGCAAGCAGTCCGGCTGTATACGGGTGAAGAGGATTTCGGAAGATTTCTTCTATTTTAGACATTTCCATTAGCTTGCCTAAATACATAACCGCTATACTGTCCGAAATATAACGAACCACACTTAAATCATGTGCAATAAACAAATAGGTAAGCTCCAATTTTTTCTGTAAATCCATAAGCAGATTGATAATCTGTGCCTGAATAGATACATCAAGAGCTGAAATAGCCTCATCACATACGATAAACTCGGGTTTGACTGCCAGAGCTCTAGCAATTCCGATACGTTGGCACTGTCCACCGCTGAACTCATGGGGAAAACGTCCGGCATGTTCTCTATTGAGCTCAACCATCTCCAATAGTTCGTATATACGCTCAATACGTTCCTTCTTTGTCCTGCAGAGTTTATGAATATCAAGACCCTCACCAATTATTGCACTGACAGTTTTTCGAGGATTAAGAGAAGCATAAGGGTCCTGAAAAATCATCTGTATTTTCTTTGTGATTTGTCGGTATCCTTCGTTATTTAATTTATGAATATCTGTGCCATTAAACAGAACTTTTCCTCCATACGGTTTATAAAAGCGCAAAATAGTGCGTCCAAGAGTAGTCTTTCCACAACCGGATTCCCCTACTATTGCAAGGGTCTTCCCTTTTTCTATAGTAAAGCTTACATCGTCAATAGCTTTCAACACCTGATTTTTTGATATATAAAAATACTTTTTTAAATTGATTACCTCTAAAATGGTTTGCAATATATTACACACCTTCTTTATCAAACTGCTTGGATTCATTGTGCTTTTTGATTACTGGAATCTGTATTTTTGGTGCACGCTCATCCCGCAACCAGCAAGATACAAAATGCCCCTCTTCTATCTCTGTTTCTGGGGGTTCATAGTTTTTACATATGCCCATGCAGTATTTACAACGTGGCGCAAAACTGCAACCTTTAGGAGGTTCGAACAGATCTATTGGTGATCCAGGGAACGTCATAAGTTTTTCATTTTTTGTTTCACGAATACCCGGAAGACTGCCTATAAGTCCCCAAGTATAGGGATGAAGCGGAGAATAAAATATATCCTGTGCCGTTCCTGTCTCCACAATCTTTCCGGCGTACATAACAGCTATACGTTCAGCCATTCTTGCTACAACGCCAAGATTATGAGTAATGAACACAATTGATGTGCCAAGTTTTTTTTTTAACTTATTCATTAGCTCCAAAATTTGAGCCTGTGTGGTGACATCCAGTGCTGTAGTGGGCTCGTCTGCAAAAAGTATTTTCGGGTTACAGGCAAGCGCTATAGCAATCATTACACGTTGGCGCTGTCCACCTGAAAGCATATGTGGATATCGTGCAATGTTTTTATTCGCATTGGAAATTTGAACCTCTTTTAACAACTTTACGGCACGCTCTCTCGCTACCTTTGTCTGTATTTTTTCATGATTTTGTATTCCTTCTGAAATCTGTCTTCCTACTCGCATTGTAGGGTTTAAGCTTGTCATAGGGTCCTGAAAAATCATCGACATCTCTTTACCACGCAGCCTTTCCATCTTTTTACTGGTATAACCTGTGATTTCTTCTCCACAGTAAACAATACTACCACTTTTCAGACGACCTGGAGGCGTGGGGATAAGTTTCATTATTGTTTGGACAGTAACACTCTTACCACAACCAGATTCACCAACGATTCCAAGAGTTTCACCTTTATTGACATAAAACGATACACCGCGAACAGCTTGAATCTCTCCTACGTATGTGTCAAAAGATATCTTTAATTCTTTAACATCCAGAATTCTCTCTTTAATAAATATACCCCCTTTGTCAGTTACGCAACTTTGGGTCAACTGCATCACGTAGACCGTTACCCACCAAGTTGAAGGAAAGCATTGTTATAGAAATCATAATGGCTGGGATTAAAAGCTGGAATGGATAAATTCTTAATACTGTAATACCTGAACTAGCAAGCTGTCCCCAGCTTGGAATCGGTGGTTTAATGCCCAATCCGATAAAGCTAAGATATGCCTCCGCGAAAATTGCCATTGGAACGCTCAGTGTCGTTCCAACAATGACAATTCCCAACGTATTTGGAATAATATGGTGAAAAATAAGTGAATAATGGGACGCACCCAAAGCACGCGAGGCGAGAACAAAATCCTGTTCCTTAAGCTGCAGTGTTAAGCCACGTACGTTTCGTGCCATTCCCATCCATCCAGTTAACGCAAATGCAATAATAAGCTGTACTGGACCAGAACCAATGTAAAGCATAATCAAAATAATATATATTAGGAATGGTATGCACATAATGACATCAACAATTCGCATAATTATCATATCTAGTTTTCCACCAAAATAACCGGATATTCCTCCTATGACAATACCAATAAGGCAGGGAATTACAGAACCGAGCACGCCTACCGCAAGTGATACTCTTCCACCCACCCAAACGCGAACCCAAAGGTCTCTACCTAGAGAATCTGTACCAAACCAGTGATCAACTGACGAAGCAGCATTAATATTGCTTAAATTCTGCTGTCTATAGGAATAAGTTGAAACCTCAGGAATTACAATTGAAAGAACCAAAACTAAAAATATAAAAAAGAGACCAAACATAAACACTTTATTCTTTAAGGCCCTGCGGCGAACATCCACCCAGAAAGAGATACTCGGGCGCGTGATTATCTTCTCAATTTCTGCATCAGCTCCGATAAATTTAAAATCCTGTACTGGCAGGGATGTTATATTGTTTTTCATAGTAACTACCTCATTTAGCTATCCTAATACGTGGGTCAACAATTCCATATGCTATATCCACCAGAAAGTTTGCTACAACCATAAATGTTCCATAAAAAATGGTAAGTCCCATAGTCATTGTATAATCTAGTCCGGTAATGGAATTTACAAAATGCCGTCCCAATCCCGGAATGGCAAAAATTTGCTCTATAGCGAAAGTCCCTATCAAAATGGTAGCAACCATAGGACCAAGCACTGTAAGTATTGGAACAAAAGCATTGCGAATCTGGTGGTTCCAGATAACTTTTCCTTCGCTAAGACCTTTTGCCTTTGCTGTCTTGATATAGTCCTGTGTTGTTATCTCCAGCATGCTCGAACGCATAAACATAGCAAGGGTTGCCAAATTTGCCATTGCAAGTGCGACGGTTGGAAGAACTGTGTGTATCTCTGTAATCCACTGTGCCATAGGCAAAATCTTTAATTTAATAGCAAATATATACTGCAAAAACGAACCTAAGATAAAACTTGGTATTGATATACCAATGACCGAAATTAATACGCATATATAATCGACTGTTTTACCTCTTCCTCTCGCTGCAACAACCCCTAAAAATAAGCCAATTGGCAGTGCAACGGCAATAGACTGCAACCCCAATTTTGCCGAGACCGGAAAAGACATAGCGATAATGCTATTAACTGTTCGATTAGTGAATTTTAAAGAATACCCCATATTTCCACGTAACAAGTTTCCCATATATGTAAAGTATTGTTCAATGAGTGATTTATCCAGACCGTAATAAGACATCATCTTTTTCTGTATTTCCACTGAAAGAAGCATTTCGGTTTGAAAAGGATTACCCGGCAGAGTTCTGAGTAGAAAAAATGTAACTGTTGCAAGCAACCAAATAGTCAATAAGGAAATAATAAGGCGCCTTAAAATATATTTTGCCATATATATAATTATACCATTCCTTTTATAATAGCTCCCGTTCTCAAATACGCAAAGCCCAAAGCAGTATGTTGTTTGTGTAACGTATTATTTACTTACATACAT
>CAZDVE010000079.1:0-8443 GCA_964508785.1 uncultured Pirellulales bacterium
AGACCTTACTTCGGTTAATAAAGTAACTTAACATTAAGTTTTGGGATAGGTTCTACTTGAATGACATTGAAAGCTTCCCAGTTCTTACGCAAACCACTCGCCGTGAGATTACCCGAACCTACAACCAAAACGCCGCCGTGTTTACTTCTAAACCATGTAAATTTAGGATGAAATAAAGATCCACTGATATTATGCAAAAAAGCTCTGATTTGAAGACCATCATACTCATCTCTTAAATCACGTAATTTAATCAAGGCATGTTCATTTGTGATCTGATCTATCCCAACTATAAGATTAAAAGAACCTGTTTTGACAAAAGTCTTAAAAGTGTCATTCTCAAGTAACAATTTAATCCCATCTTGAGAAACAAATGCATAAGCACCTCCCCCATATTGGGCACCTGAACATGACTGTAGTAGCGCTTCATGTAGAGAGTATGAATAAGGAATTGTTGGGTCTTGAAAATAAAAGTTCATTTTGCACCACCTATAAAAAATCTGAAAAAATCATCTTTGTTCAATTCTAATCTAATGGTGCCTATCTTTCATCCCGTTTTGACGTGGGTGGAAATAAATTCTACGCTTCTAAATAGTTTTTCTGGTATTAACGCTGCATAATGCCTTTTGCAAATCTCCGGCGAATTTCCCATTAACGCAGATATTTTATATAACGATTCGCCTTTCATTGCAAGCTGCAATCTGAGAATATATTGGTAGCTTGCTTGCGGGATTGTATTAGTGCTGCTCATTCTGTGTTTGCGGCTGGGGTTGTTCCTCACTGAGGATGCGCCAGAGGTTTCTCACATTGTATTCTTGTATGCCGTAGCACCAGTGACCGGGGGGTGGATCACGGAATTTGGGGAACTTCTTCGGTATGGTCAGGCTCGCTATGGTCTGCTCCAGAGTCAGGCCCTGCTGCCGGGCCGCCTGGACTTCCGTGAGCATTCTCTGGTAGTAGTCCCGGATGGGAGGTAGATCGCTGCGCCGCAGAGGTGGACTGTGTGACGGGATTACGTGGTCGATTTTTACATCGTCAGCGAGGAGACTGTCCAGCACGGCGATGAAGCGATGCACGTCCTGCAATTGCGATTGCCGGCCGATCTCGGGCGGTTGGCCGCGTTGATAAGCGATGGCGCCGGTAACCAGTATTCTCTCCTGCGGAATGTAAATAAGAATGTCGGACAGGCTGTGGCCTTTGCCAAAGAAGATCAGTTCCAGCGTTAGGTCACCCAAATCCAGCGTATGCCTGTCGGCAAATGTGAGTGACGGCTTGACGATTTCGTAGCCCTCTTCCAGGTCCTTCACAAACAACTCGTAGAATATGATGTCACTGCGGATCAGCCTGTTGTACGTGCGGTTTCCCGCAGACTGAGGCAGAGCGGCCCGCAGGTTGCGAAGGATCGAGGCCATATGGTCCAGCTCTCGGCGTTTTAAGTCCGGCTCCGTCTGTCTGCGAATCAGCCACTGCATATCCTCGGGCAGGTTTTCGTGCCCGACGATTACCGCGCCTTTGAACAGGCAGTTACCGCTACAATGATTGTTGTGGGCGTGCGTATTAACTACGTATGCCCAGTCGCGTCGGTTAAACGCCTGCTCGATTTTCTCCTTGATCGGGGCCATGACCCGCGGCGAGACCTCTGTATCGATAATCACCAGACCCTTCTGCGATTGGATTGCCGTTAGATTGCATCGCCGGTCGATCCCCGGCCAGTAGGCCAGGACCACACGCGGAGAGAGCCGTTTAATGCGGATATACTTCCCGGGGTCGAGTTGTGAGTCTGCCATTAACAAGTGCATCAGCAGACCAAGATAAATCACAGTATTCATTTCCGTACTCCAGCTACATTAGTTAGTCCGATTGAGATTTCGGTGGACTATATTCGAGTCCAAGCTCGTTCAACAAAAAAGCATGGTAATGTACACTTTCCTCAATCTGTTCACTTAGGGGCGTAGCTAAGCCGTGACCTGTTTTTGAACTGGTTCTTAGCAGGATAGGCCGGTCTGAAGAAGTAGCTGCCTGAAGATGAGCCGTCATTTTCCGTGAATGCATAGGGTCCACACGGGGGTCATTAGCGCCGGTCATAAACAATACAGAAGGATATGATACGCAGTTCCGGACATTATGGTAAGGCGAATAAGCGTAGAGCGCTCGGAACTGTTCAGGATCTTTTACTGTCCCGAATTCCGGGATGTTGAATTCTCCATTGGGGGCGAGTTCCACTCGCAGCATGTCGTATATACCAACATAGGAAACTACGGCCTTACAAAGTTCCGGGTGTTGGGTAATCATGGCACCCATCAACAATCCACCATTGCTGCCACCAATGATTGCCAGTCTCTCAGGAGTTGTGTAGTCGGTGTCAATCATATATTGCATTACAGCAGCAAAATCATCAAAAACGTTCTGCTTTTTGGTCAGCATACCCTGCTTATGCCATTGTTCTCCAAATTCACCACCGCCGCGCAGATTGGCCTGCGCATAAACACCTCCCTGGTCTATCCAAACGCGGCGCAAAGCACTGAAACGAGGCTCTACGTTAATCCCGTATCCACCATAGCCTGTAAGCAACACCGGATTCGAGCCGTCCAATTTCACTGTCTTGCGACGAATTATATTGACGGGCACTTTGGTCCCATCTTTAGAGGTTGCATATTCACGTACAACCTTACAATCGTAAAAATCTACAGGTGAGCGGGTGACTAACGCCGTTTTGACGGTCACCTTTTCGTGTGGCCGGAAGAGGTACCATGACGGAGGGTCAATGTACGAAGAATTCTGATAGAGGATATCGACGTCTGCTGAGGCAACTATTTGTCCCACACTGGATATCGGAAGTATCTCCGGACCCGCCTGCCGCTTTCCCTGGTAGTCAAAGACACGTATCTCCGAAGGGCCACCAAGCTGATAGGTGACATACAAACGAGTGCGTGTCGCCACCATGGGAGGATCATAGTAGAAATCGGAAACGATGGTATCCTTACCCTCAGGAACGATGACTTCCGCCTTTTGTAGAGAAGGGTCGGTCAAGGACAGCTTCAGGATTTTGCCCCGAGGCGCATCTTCGCGCGATATCAAAAACAATGTATCATCAGCAGCGAACGTTGCCTGGACGATTTGGTCGTCATAACCGGCTATCTGCTTCCATTGTTCTGCCGGAGTACGAAGATAATGCGCAAAACGGCTGCTGTCACCATATTGGACAGTTGCAAGAACGTTCCCGGAATCGCCATCTGCTTCGAGAATAATTTCCGCTATCCGGGGAAAATCCTTACCAATCTCATAATTATCTCTATCAGGCGATGTTCCCATCCTATGAAACCAGATTTGCTGATAGAAATCCATATCTTCAGGCGGATGTTCTCCTTCACGAGGATATCGCGTGTAGTAAAAGCTCGAACCATCCGGCACCCATGCTAAATCACCGCCTGCGGTGCCACCATTGACACGCGGGATAATCTCCCCGATTTCCCTGCCGGTATCGGTCTGGTAGAGATGTACATCTCCACTTTCGGAGCCCCCAATCGAAAGGGAAACAGCGACAACATTTCCATCCGGAGATGGCACATACCAATCTATCGATGTTGACCCGTTCGGATCTATTTTCGTTGGGTCAACAATAGCCCGCTCCGATTCCGGCTCCTGTGCAGAAGGCATGACTACCAGAAACGGCTGCTCTAAGGGCGGCTGACGTTTGATAGCGAAGAGTCTTCCTTTGCGCCAACAAAGCGAGCGATAGCTTACAGATTCGGCGGTCAGCACTTCAGTGATACGATCGCTGAGTTCTTCGACGCCGGGCAGATTGTCCAGAACAGCTCGAGCATAGTCATTCTGCCTATCGCTCCATAATTGCACGCGTTTGTCATTCCAGTCTTCCAACCACTGGTACGAGTCAATAACTTCCACACCATGATATTC
The DNA here is from genome assembly GCA_964508785.1 of uncultured Pirellulales bacterium. Taxonomy (GTDB): domain Bacteria; phylum Planctomycetota; class Phycisphaerae; order Sedimentisphaerales; family Anaerobacaceae; genus JAFGPS01. The sequence goes on from CAZDVE010000079.1 coordinate 3,916, forward strand.
ATTGACAACCGTTATCTGAGGTGTTTGAGGCGGCCCAAGCGAGGCGCAGCCGCTGAGAACCACCAGTAGAATAAAAATGAGCCTTATTTGGCGCATTAGCAATTCCTTTCATTGGAGATGGGTATCATATTCTTTTTGGCCAATTATACCTGGATATGTTAATAAGTATAAAACAAAGATTAGAATCAAAAGAAAAGAATTCCTTGCCGCCCGCAAATGAGCTCAAGTGAGCTTAATAAAATCAAAAAGACCATCAATAACCTGTTCGACAACCTTACTTTTGCTAACTGCGAATCGATAGGTCAGCGGTTAGATAAGTTTAAACAACAAAAACTACTCGAACACAGACTTGAAAAACTTGATCTAATCCCTTTCCTGCAGACCGAAATCAACAGCATAGTATTCGATTCAATGCAGTATTTATCCAGCCTCGAATATACACTCTATCAGGGACTGCCAAAGGAGAAACTTATTGCCCTTCGGCGATGCATTGGAAAGATATCGATTAACAAGCCCGATGGCACTATAAGATTAGAAATTCGTTCGGTTCCAACTGGAACTCTAAAATGTACCAAAGAACTCCAAGTGTCACTCTCCTTATTTCTAAAAAATCATAAAGACAAGGGACAAAAAACTGTAAATGTTTAGAGACGAACTGAGCGGGACTAAAGAGGCAAGTAAACAACTTGTTAGGAAAAGAAGTATGGAATATTAACGCATAAGGATTAAGCTGTAGAAAAAACGACTAAAACTTGCAACGTTAAAATGGGTTGATTCAAGTCGGTTTTCTCCAATAAGTGATCGTTAAGTTAGTAAATCTATAGAGCACCCAGATTCAAACCTTAATACGTGTTAAAAATGAACAAAGGTGTTTTTTGAAGTTATTTTTGATAATATTTTGCTAAATTACCATCTTTTACAAAAACAGAGATAAAATGGTAAAAATACGTAGTCACCGCAATTGTTTTTATTTGAAAATATGGTATAATATTGTCCTTGAATGTAGAAAGTTTTTTTGGCCAATAGAGAGTAAGATTACAATTATGCTGATTTAGTTTTAATGAGGGTGGGATTTATAAACGCTAAGCCCTTAATCTTTATGAAGTTTGGTTTTGGAGTAGATTGGGAGATCTGAAAAAGTAAGCCAAAGTAATAGGAAAATGTAAGAGGAGGAGAAGATGAAAAGGTTATTGAGGGTGTTAGTAATAATTTGTGTGATTTTGGGGGGTGCAGGAACTGCCAGCGCCGGATCTTTATATGGAACAGAGATAAATAGTGGGGACATATATTGCATTGATACTAATACAAAAACATCCACTCTTGTAGTTGACCTTTCTCTAGCGTCTCTTGTTCCTTTGGGCTCTCCTGCAGTTTCGCCTTTAGCAGGGGACAGTCCTAATGGAGATGCTTATGATTGGAAAACAGGACGATTATATTTTGCTACGTTTCAAGACCCGGGCAGCCCCGCAAATACATCTGCGCCGACTAGTGAATTATATTTTGTCGATCTGTCAAATCCTTCGACAATCACTTGGGCTGGCACACTTAGTGGATATGTATCAGGTGCAACATTTTATAATAATCAGTATTGGTATATCAGCCACGGAACGAACTCCCTACGATCTGTTACTTTAGATGCAGGCGGTTTGGCAACTGGTGATTCTGGAGTTGTTACCGTCTTGCACGGTGAGACGGGCTATTTGAAATTCGGTGACGTGGCGTTCGATAACGCAGGACTACTTTATCTTACAGGTGCAATCAACGATCAAGGCATACCATACAAGCGATCCGTAAGCGGCACTGTAGATACTACAACGGGCTCCTTTACCGAGATAGGAAGCAGCCCTCTATTGGGGTCAGATTGCTTTCGGACCCGACGGAACGCTCTATGGCCACAGTACAGGAACTGTGGACTTTTACACAATCAACACTTTAAATGGAATTACTTCATACATCTTTACTGACAGAAAGTACACAGATTTGGCTGCAGTTCCTGTCCCTGGCGCCTTGCTTCTCGTCGGTATTGGTAGTAGTCTTGTCGGCATGCTGCGTAGAAGAAAACTGCTCTGATTGAGTTTAGACATTATTGTTTCTGATCTGAGCTAAAGAATTGTTTAGCATAACAGAGGTGTATTTTTTTCTACTTTGCCGAATATATTGTGTTAGGCACTACTTAAACTAATACAAGAAATTTCTTAAAAAGCTTTAAAGCCCAAGGTAGGGATTAAACATCCGTATGGCAATTACTCAATTAGGAATGAAGGACCAGCAATCCGTTGGTCAAATTGTGATAGAACATGGGTACAAATCGGTGTCACTTTTGGCGTCAGTCGTCAGTGGAAAGCCTCGTCTGGATCCAATTGTTAATGACTTGTTATCAACTTGTAACCATCGTTTTAATACTAAAAACGCGTTTTAAGCTTTTGCGAATAAAGCACTTATGACCCAGATAACATATTTCTAAATATAATTAATAAAAATGGGCATAAGTAATTTTGAAAGGCTGCAAATGCCAATAATCAATCGAATTTAATTTTCGGAGGAGGTCTTGTTATGAAACTGCAATTTGTCTTGTGTCTTTGTATCAGCTTATTGTTAGCGGGCTCGTTGTCCGCCGCGGAGACCACCTTTATAAGTGGTGGCGACAATCTGTGGAGCAACATCGATAACTGGACTGATGGTATTCCGGATGCCGATGATAAGGTCAGACTCGTAGATGGTGCATATTGTATTCTCGATATTGCTGGTCAGGTTGGCAAGCATATCACGATGGAAGGTGCGCCTTCTCATTTTGTAGTCCAGGATGGCGGTGGACTCGAGATTAATGACTGGCTAATCGTTGGTTACGTCGGCGGCGATCCGGAAGATCCTCACCTGATGGAAATTCTGGGTGGTGAAGTCAATTCACTCGTGCGTATGAACGTCGGCTTCTTTGGCGCCGGTAAGTTGGTGGTTGACTACTCGGGTATTTTGAATGTCCACAGCCAGGAGCTTGGTGCTGGTGGTGAAGACAACGGCCACGGAGTCATTGAACTTAAAGGTGGTGAGATAAACCTCTTGGGTGAAACAAATATTCTTTTCGTGTCTGGCAACAATGCTACCGGGAGCATGGATATCTCCGGTGGTGTGCTAACACAACCGTACACTGATGAGGATCTCGCCAATATCAACGGCTATGTTGACGACGGTACCATTACGGCTTATGGCGATGTGGGCACCGTGGTAGTGGAAACCGTTGATGGTGTGATCACCGTCAAGGGGCTGCATCCTCTGAATCCAATACCAGCAGATGGAGGCGTCAGCGTTCCCGGCACTGTCACGCTGGAGTGGACCGTGGATGCTGGCACGCCCGTAGATGTTTGGTTTGGGACCAAAGTGGATTTGAGTGATTTTACACAGATTGTCGACAAGCAAGCCGTGACCTCCTTGAACGTGACGACGGTTGCCAAGCAACGTTACTTCTGGACTGTGGATACCTACGATCCCGGTGCGGAATTTCCGAATCTCGGCCCAGTTTTTGATTTTTACGCGGACAACCAGCCACCTATCGCCGATGCCGGTGATGATGTAACTTCCTGGCTGGACAACGGCAGCGTAGAGGTGGCACTCAACGGAACCGTGATCGATGTCGATCCAACAACGACACTCTGGTCCGTGGTTTCAGAACCCGACGATCCCAACAGCCCGAATGCCTTCATCGCCGATCCAGCGGCTTTGAACACTACAATCACCCTGTCCGCTCTGGGCGAGTATATCCTGCAACTGGAAGCCGATGATGGTGAATACAAGGATGAGGACACTGTGACGATCAATGTCTACAGCAACAGTTGTGAGGCGGCCAAGTCTCTACCGGACTATGTTCCCCTTGTGGGCGATCTTGATGAGGACTGTGACGTGGACCAGGATGATCTAGATCTGCTCATGGAGAATTGGCTCAAGTGTGTTGCACTCGGGGATTGTGATCCAAATACCCCATAAATATGATGCTTTTACTAGTGCTCTGTTACCTGTAAAGCGATGGACACAAGAAGACCTTCTTGCCGATAAAGTTAATGTAAAATTAACCTGTAAGCAAGGAGGCCCAAAATGTCAAAGAAAACCTATATAGTTGAATTGACAAGTGAAGAAAGAAACCATCTTAAGCGAATGATTAACATCGGCGTGATTTAACTTGAATTATTATTAAAACATGATTTCTAACAATCAGCGAGCAGGTAAGAGTTATTTGTTGAGTCTGAAAAAAAGTTGAGGCCGAAGCCGTATCTGCAATTTTTTGTGCCATTCCTCACATAAATGAGGACAAGAAACTTTCTACAGGTCCTTATAGTGGAGTATATTTTCACAAACACTACCAAGACAATCCACATCCAAAAAACCCATTTCAAGCACATTTCGGGGATTATTAGGGGATCCACTTGGACGAATAAAAAAGAAGATAACTCTTTGCATTATAAGGAGTTATCTTCTGATTCCAATAGCGGGGGGAGGATTCGAACCTCCGACCTCCGGGTTATGGGCCCGACGAGCT
>CAZDVE010000080.1:0-7921 GCA_964508785.1 uncultured Pirellulales bacterium
CGCTTGGGCACTTACAATCATTATCGTAGTTATAGCATCATTTAATATTGTTAAGAGATTACATGACCTTGGGAAGCCGGGGGCGTATTACTGGCTTCTATTGATTCCATTCTTTAATATTTATTTCTTCTTACTGCTTCTCTTCAAAAAAGGAGAGCAATGATAAGGACAGTCCTGAATAGGGAAAGCCTGGAGGTGCCATACTGATCTCTGTTGGAAAGTGCTCCATCTTCGCTCTACTCTAAATGCTGGACACTCATTATAAATCCAGTTTTTCTCGCAGGTGGCTCAGGATTTTGTTTCGTCCTGTTCGGGTAGTTCCAGCAGGCGTACATCCTCCAAATCAATTTCTCGCCCGGAGGCTCGCTTGGCTTTGATGAGGTCTTCTCTGGATAGAATGAAGAAGTCCTGTCCTTTGTAGGTTATTTTCCTCCGACGAAGCCATGCATCTTGGAAAGATACACCGGGAGTCCGGGTTTGCACGTCAATTCTGACTCGGTCATTAAAGATTGTGATTTCATGTGCTATAACATTCTGGGCATTTGTTATAGTGGCTGTGCCGAATCCGGCTTCTTCCAAAGCGGCAAGGAGTCTCTGAGCGTTTTCGATGGTAGGTTCAATTAAGATATCTAAATCGAAGGTGGCACGGGGGACTCCGTATAGGACGGAAGCAACTCCGCCGATAACCAGGTATTTTACATCATGTTGCTGAAAGTATTTGAATACGTCCTGCAATCGGTTGAGCATGATTTCGATCCTTCAGGTCAGGATTGACCGACAGGGCAAGGTCCGTAAAGTTACAGAATACCTCCATACGGTCGGCCATGGAAAGAGACCTGAACCATCTGGTTTTGGCCTCTATCGATTCTTGCTCTCTATCGTGACGAATGGTAAATGTCATATTAGATATATTATCAGATTATAGTGGAATTTACAAATTTAAAAAACGTAAATTCATGCGTTGGATTTCCTACCAGCTTTCGGCACATTAGGCTGATATCTTTATAAATCCATTTTTTCTCGCAGGTGGGTGAGGATTTTATCTGTGGTGATTCTTATCTGCTCCATCGAGTCACGGTCGCGGACTGTCACGGTGTTGTCCTGTAGAGTCTGGCCGTCCACGGTGACACAGAAGGGTGTGCCTGCCTCGTCCTGTCGGCGGTAACGCCGGCCGACAGCGCCTTTTTCATCGTAAAAGCAGTTGAGATGTTTCTTCAAATCGTTATAAATATTCCTGGCTATCTCCGGCATACCTTCTTTTTTGACTAAGGGAAAGACTGCTACCTTTACAGGTGCCAGGGCGGGCGAAAATCGCAGCAGATTTCTTGTCTCGCCGCGAACCTCTTCCTCATCGTATGCATCGACCAAAAACGCAAGCGCACTTCGGTCGATGCCGGCGCTGGGCTCTATAACAAAGGGGATATAGCGTTCTTTTTTTTCGTCATCGAAATATGACAGCGGGCCTTTGTGATAATCTTCTGCCTCATCGGCAAGGTTGATTTTTGCCAGGTCCCGGTCATTCTCATACCATTTATTCAGTGTTCTCATGCCGCGTTGATGCTGCCGCAGGTCGTAATCGGTGCGGTTGGCGATTCCCTCCAGTTCCTGCCAGTCGCCGGAGCCGAACGGAAATCTGTATTCGACGTCCACGCAGCCTTTGGCGTAGTGAGCCAGTTCGTCCGGGTCGTGCTCGCGGAATCGCAGATTTTCTTTTTTCAAGCCCAGTTCGAGATACCAGTTAAATCGAGCCTGTTTCCAGTGCTCGAACCACTGCTCATCGGTACCCGGCTCACAGAAAAATTCCAGTTCTGCCTGCTCGAATTCGCGGGTGCGAAAGATGAACGCCTTGGTAGTGACTTCGTTTCTGAAGCTCTTGCCGATTTGTGCGATGCCGAACGGTATTTTTACTCTGGTGGTATCGAGCACGTTCCTGAAATTGGCAAAGATACCCTGTGCGGTTTCCGGCCGAAGCTGTATCGTCATAGAGTCGTCGATATTTGCGCCCATTTTCGTCTCGAACATCAGCTTGAACGGCATTGGCTCGGTAAACTGCCCGACCGTGCCGCAGGCCGGACATATTTTATTACTCAAATCGTGCGCCTGTGCCATCGCAGATTCGATGGCGATATGCTCGGTATGTTCATCTGTTTGCTCTGCAGCCTTGTCCTGAAGATGGTCCACGCGTGTTCGGGTGTTACATTTTTTACATTCGGCTATCAAGTCTGCGAACTTGTCGGCGTGACCGCTGGACTTCCAGACCATCGGGTGCATCAGGATACTGCAGTCCAGGCCGACAACATCGTCCCGCATCTGGACGACGTTTTTCCACCAGGCCTTTTTGACGTTGTTTTTCAACTCGACTCCGAGCGGGCCGTAATCGTAACAACTCGCCAGTCCGCCGTATATTTCACTGGACTGGAAGATAAAGCCCCTTCGCTTGCACAGGCTGACAATATCGTCGAGTTTGGTGATTTTTGCCATAGTTCGGTTCCTAAAGTAAAGCTAAAGTTTATATTCTAAAAACCCATATTATATTGTTAGATTCGCAAATTACAAGGATTATGAACCATCTGTTGACATCTACGATTGCTGAATCTATACTCTTGTCTCGATGCCGGATACTCGTCGAGCATCAAGGAACGGACTATTATGAGCCATGAAACAATCGCCATTTTGAATTTCGGCAGTCAGTACAGCCAGTTAATCGCCAGGCGAGTCCGCGAGCAGAACGTGTATTCCCGCATATATCGCCCGGAGGTGACTGCCGAAGAATTATCCAAATTGAATCTAAAAGGTTTGATTCTCTCAGGCGGCCCGGCGAGTGTCTATGAAGAAGATGCGCCCGAATGCGACCCCAGGATAATCGATTTGGGTGTCCCCGTCCTGGGCATTTGCTACGGTATGCAGTTGGCCTGCCGGATTTTGGGTGCGAAAATCTTACCTGCCAAAAGCCGGGAATACGGGCGGACGAGCCTGTCGGTAATCGATAGGAAAGATTTATTCGCAAATATACCCGATTCGATTACCGCATGGGCCAGCCACGGTGACCAGATCGACCGGTTAGGAGATAACTTCAAAGTATTGGCGACGACGGATACTTGTCCCTTCGCCGCCGTCCGGCATAAAACCAGGAAGTTCTTCGGCGTCCAGTTCCATCCGGAAGTCTCGCATACGCCCAAGGGTTCGATTATCCTGAAAAATTTTCTTTACGATATCTGTGGTTGCAGCGGTGACTGGAAGATGAGCGATTTTGTCGCCGAATCCGTCGAAGCGGTTCGCCGGCAGGCCGGTGACGCTAAGGTTATCTGCGGCCTGAGCGGGGGGGTGGATTCGTCCGTTGTCGCTTCGCTGGTTCATAAGGCGATAGGTGAAAATCTTATCTGCATCTTCGTTGACAACGGCCTTTTGCGTAAACAAGAACGCGAAAATGTCGTCTCGACTTTCCGTAATCATTTTCACATGGATTTGCGGGTCGTGGACTGGTCGAAGCAGTTTTTGACAAGATTGTCTGGCGTCACTGACCCTCAGCAGAAACGCATCATTATCGGCTCGGAATTTATCGAGGCATTTAAATCCGAGGCGAAAAAGATTCCTAACGTTAAATTCCTCGCCCAGGGGACATTATATCCCGATGTCATCGAATCGGGTGCACAGGCATCCGCAGCATCTGCTTCCAAAGATTTGACTGTTGGGGCGGCGAATATCAAGCTGCATCATAATGTCGGAGGTCTGCCGGCCGAATTGGGCTTCGAGCTGATTGAGCCTTTGCGGGATTTGTTCAAGGATGAAGTCCGCGTCGTCGGCGAGTATCTGGGTCTGCCCGAGGATGTTGTCTGGCGGCATCCGTTCCCCGGTCCCGGCTTAGCTGTCAGGATTGTCGGCGAAATTACCGCCGAGAGACTGGAGATTCTGCGGGCCGCCGATGAGATTGTTATCGATGAAATCAAATCGGCGGGATTGTATCGAAAAATTTCCCAAGCGTTGGCTGTCTTGCTTCCTATCTCAACGGTCGGCGTGATGGGTGACGAGCGAAGCTACGAGGCCGTGATCGCGATGCGGGCTGTAGAGACTGCCGATTTTATGACCGCTGATTTCTCGCGAATCCCTCACGAGGTCCTGGGTATTATCGCTAACCGAATTATTAACGAGGTTCGAGGCGTCAACCGCGTCGTCTATGACATCTCCAGCAAACCCCCGGCAACAATAGAATGGGAATGACGGCAAGCATCGCGCCGCCGTCATCCCGAATTAGCCGTAGCCCTGAGTAAAGTCGAAGGGGAAGTCGAGGGATCTGCCCTCGCAAAAAATCAGTCGTTCAAGTAAAATAGTTTGACATCCATAGAAAAACTGTTACTTTGATTAGTAAAAGCAAGCAGCAGTAAAACTTTTGAATACCTGACAATGGGCAAGATTTGTGTATATATTAGCCGTTAGTGAACGATGGTGAAAAAGTTTTTAATAGGCTGGTATAAAATGGGCTAGGTGAAAATGTGAGAGTATACAGGAATTTCTTACACAAAAAGGGACAGCCTGCGTTTGCCATCTTATACAGACTGTATAAGCATTGTTAGCGGAGGAATAATATGAGGAACTTTGCCTTTCTCTTCGGATACTTTGGAAGTTTTTTTGTAATCGAATGGTATGGAGCAGGTTGGATAGGTTTAGATTGGAATAAAGCTCTCGAAATGATGAGGCCGACTAAAGCGAGAATGGAGGTGACGCTCTGGGTTGTTCCTATCATTGCTTTCTTTCTCGGTGGAATTAGTGCCAGCGTTACGATGATGTCGCGACCAGATTTAAGAGTTGATTCCTCTGAGCTTGACGGATTTTCTGTAAGATTCCGGAAATACTTTTGGACAATCGTCTTGCCCTTCTTGGTTGCGAACGTTCTCACGTTCAGTATTGCATTTCTTATACTCTTTGAGCAACAAGCACTGCTCGAATGGGCGAAAGCCGTGGGTCAATGGAAACTTCGTATATTGCTTTTCATCCTTGCTCCTGCTGCTGGAGTCTATGGAGGTCTTGTCGCTATTAACTCATACGACAAATTCAAAATACTACACCCAAATTAAATGAGGATCACAGAATTGAAGGCATTTTATTTAAGGACAACGAAGTGAGAAAAATGAATGAGATAAGTAGAAATCCAAACAAAATAAGAAGAGTGCTCATATGGCTTCTTTTTAATGTACTGATTTTCTTTGCAGTCGCAATCACTAATGGTTTCATCGTTTACTTTATTGGTCTTCTCTCGTCATGCCTGCTAGCCTCATGGATGCTTACATCATTTTTGTTTTCAGCCACATCTTCCAAACATCAAATACGAGCCTTCACAAAGATTCTCTTGGTAGGCATCGGAATTTTGTGTGTGGCGGTTTTCACATACGGTCATCCCTTCTATGTGGGGACAACTCTGGCTGTTGTGATTCACGAGATGAGAATATTGAATAGATATGATTTTGGCCCTATTACTGCATTCTTATCACCCGCGATCAGTCTACTTCCTATCATAACAATTTCACACGCCTCATACACAGAACTTACGCTTTCCTCCTTGACGTACCGATATGAAGCTATACTTGGCTATGTAGCAGTTGTAGCAATTCTCGTGGTGACAATATTGTTGATCAAAAGGGATGATAGGAACCTGCTGCCACTATTGGGCAAGAATGAAAAAGAGTATGCGTTTGAGAAAGTTGGTATTCCTAAGTCGTTACGGTAGAGTTTAACCCAGTATTTTGAAGGTTGAGTGAATGAATAATATGCTAACAAAGACGTGCACACAAACGGGGACGCCTATCGTTGGTAGAAATTAACAGACACAAGTCACATTGACAGACTATAGCTTATGCGAAGGAGTGCGATTCACGATTTGTTCCATCAGTTTTATAAAGTCATCGAAGAGGTAATTCGAATCGTGCGGGCCGGGGGAGGCCTCCGGGTGATACTGGACGGAAAAGGCATTTAACTTCCGGCAGAAAAATCCTTCGTTCGTATTGTCGTTGAGGTTCAGATGTGTCAGCTCGACATCTTTGTCACTCAGCGAATCCATATCGACGCAGAAGCCGTGGTTCTGGCTGGTAATTTCAATTTTTCCGGTACGCAGATTCTTGACCGGATGATTGGCGCCGCGATGGCCGAACTTGAGCTTATATGTTTTCGCCCCAAGCGCCAACGCCAGAATCTGATGGCCAAGACAAATTCCGAAAATTGGAACTTTCCCCAGCAATTCGCTAACACTTTCAATTGCGTAAGTTACCGGCGCAGGGTCGCCGGGGCCGTTGCTTAGAAAAACGCCGTCCGGCTTTTTTTCCAGAACGTCTTTGGCGGAAGTTTTCGCCGGGACGACGTGAACATCACAGCCGTGCGAGCGCAGCAGCCGGAGAATGTTCTGTTTGATGCCGAAATCGAAGGCGACGACCTTATATTTTTTCTCCGGTATAAGCTGCCGGTTCTCCAAAACATCGATGACGCCTTTATCCCAATCGTAGGGCTTTTTGGAGGTGACGTTTTTGACAATGTCCCTGCCGACCAGGCCGGGATATTGTTCGAGTTTCTTTTTGAGATTTTTAATGCTAAATTCGGTTGAGGAAATGATGCCGCGCATCGCTCCCTGGATTCGGATATGTTTGACGAGGGCCCGCGTGTCGATCCCTTCGAGTCCGACGACGTTATTGACTTTGAGATAATCACTCAACGATTGGCCGTTTCGCCAGTTGCTCGGATAATCGCAGTTTTCCTTAACGATAAAGCCTGCGGCGAAAATCTTTTTCGATTCGCTATCTTCCTTGTTCGTGCCGTAGTTGCCTATCAAAGGATATGTCATTGTTATTATCTGCTCGTGATAGGAAGGATCGGTAAGGATTTCCTGATATCCGGTCATAGACGTATTAAACACGACCTCGCCGCACTTCCAACCTTTGGCGCCGAAGGAGGAGCCTTCGAAAACTGTGCCGTCTTCAAGTAACAAAATCGCCTTCACTTCTTTATTTTCCTTTTTTCCGATGGTATAACTGTAACGGCTTAACGCTGATTTTCTGTGCCTTCATCGCTTCAATCGCTTTTGCCACCGCTGCTGCCCCGCGTATCGTCGTGACATAGGGCACCTGCCGATCCAGAGCGTTCCTTCTTATATAGAACGAATCAAGAATCGACTGCTTGCCGATGGTGGTATTGATAATCAGGTCTATATCGTTGTTTATTATATAATCCACAATGTTGGGCCGGCCATCTGTCATTTTCAGCACGAATTCCGATGGTATATTATTCCGGATAAAATCGATGCACGTGCCCTTTGTGGCGATAATCTTGAATCCCATTTTGTGCAGCCGCTGTGCAATCTCCACCGCTTTCGGTTTGTCACTGTCCTTGACACTGAAAAAGGCATCGCCGGATGTCGGCAGTGTATTGCCTGCTGCAATCTGCGATTTTGCAAATGCGATACCGAAATCGTCGGAAATCCCCATGACCTCGCCGGTCGAGAGCATCTCCGGCCCCAGCAGCGTATCGATACCGGGGAATTTCAGGAAGGGGAACACCGCCTCTTTGACCGAGAAGTGGCCAAGCTGCACCTCCTTAGTGAAATTCAGCTCGTCTAATGTCATCCCGGTCATAATTTTCGCTGCTAATTTTGCCAACGGCACGCCGATGGCCTTACTGACAAATGGAATCGTCCGTGACGCACGCGGATTGACCTCGAGGATATAGACCTGCTCGTCCTTGATGGCGAACTGGATATTGATAAGGCCTTTGACTTTCAATTCCAGTGCCAACAGTTTGGTCTGCTTTTTGACCTGTTCCAGAATCTTTTTACTGATTGTCACCGGCGGCAGACAACATGCGCTGTCGCCTGAATGAACTCCCGCTTCCTCGATATGCTCCATAATCCCGCCGATGACGACCCGTTTGCCGTCACAGATGG
>CAZDVE010000081.1:0-7224 GCA_964508785.1 uncultured Pirellulales bacterium
AAAAAGATAATGAAGCTGACTATTTTTCTTTGCAGATACAGTACAAATTTTAACTTGAAAAGGAGATTCAAATGTCGGTTAAGCCGGAAAACAGTCCCAAAAACGAACTCACTGCACAATATATTTTGCGTTGGTTTTCTCCCCGGTGGTTTATATTTGTGATGGGTACGGGTGCGTTAGCTAATATATATCAACTTATTGCAGGTAAACCGGAAGGTTTCCTTCACAGTCTGGCTGTTTTCTTCCTGATACTTGCGATGGTAGTTTTTTTCACAGCTATACTCTTTCTTATCGTCAGGTTTATAGTGGGTATGGATTGTATTTTGAAGGAATGGAGACATGCAAGCCTGATCCAGTTTTATTCAACTATTTCCATCGCAGCAGCCGTATGCGGTACTGGTTTGTTCAATGTTCCTCTTTCGTTTATTTCGAAAGCCTTCGCCCATAATTTAGCTGTCATATTCTGGTGGATAGCTTTTGTGGTAGGGATGTTTTTCATTTTCTTTACGCCCTTTAAGGTAACCAGCGGCAATCACGCTCAGCCGCGAAGGGTTTTAGGTTTTTGGTTTTTGCCTCCGGTCGGTCTTTTTGTTTTGGTTTTCGCGGGTAATTTCTGGGCATTACATATGACAAGCCAGGCCCATGTAAAAAACATTTTATTCCTTAATACCCTGATTTTAGGAGTTGCAATCCCTCTTACGGTTATGATTTACACCATGGTTTTATTTCGGGCCTTGTTTTATAACTTTCCTCGCAGAGATGTCGCTCCAAGTTTTATGATAGGTGTTGCTCCTGTTGGGGTATGTATTATTGCCATAAACACAATAATACCCGTACTCGGAAAAAGTGGTATTGCAATTATAGCTCCAGCTACACTTGCTCCTTTTATTAAAGTCATATCTTTATTGCTCTGGGGCTTTGGCTTATGGTGGCTCGTTTACGCGCTAAGTACAATTGTTTTATACATGTTGAAACATAGGGTTCCTGTTACCTTGGGATACTGGGCATTTATCTTTCCGCCGGCAGCATATACTATCGCCACTTTAATCCTCGCAAAATCACTGGACCTGCCTTTGATGAGGAATTTTGCTGTGGTTTTGACGATAGTATTTAGTTTATGGTGGGTCGTCAATTTAGTTCTTACTATCAGGGGAGTGATAAACAGAACTATCTTTGATGTTTCTCCAACGTTTAAGGGCGACATCCCATATCTATAAACATAAGGAAAGGTGATATTATGGTTGAAAAATTATTTGCTATGGAAGGAACCGAGTTTGTTCAAAAGATTTTATCCGGTGAGAGAGATTTCTCAAAAATAGACTTAGAAAGGGGGTTTGATTTATGCGGCTATAGTGGTTTTCAGGAATTACAGGAATATCTTAGAAACAGCGACCTTGAAAAGAATCCGATAAATCTCAAGGGCGCCAAACTAAGACATTTGGATGCTGATGGCCTATACTTACCTTTTCTGCAGGCGAATGGTGCTAATTTAAAACATGCTGCATTGATGGGGGCAAATTTGGAAAGTTCTGATTTTGAAAAAGCAGATTTACGTTATGTAAGGTTTGCTAGAGCCAATTTGGCAAATTCAAATTTGAAGGGAGCAGACTTAAGATTAGCCGATTTGAATTTGGCTTCTTTAATTAGAACTGTTTTGACTGGAACGAATTTTGAAGCTGCTGATTTAGAATATGCCAATATGCAACATGCTGATTTAAAAGATGTTAAGAATTTAGAATGGGCAAGGTTTGTGAAAACAGTTAATTATCAGTTTGCAGATTTAACTGAAAAAGAAAAAAGTATTATTCGAAATGCATTATGGGCTGAAGAAAGCAAAAAAAGAAGATTATTTGGAGGCAGCGGCTGATTATCCTTATAACCAGGAAAGGATCTAAAGAATGGAAAATAGGAATTTTTTTACTACCACCGGCAATAAATCAATACGGGACTTTATTGAAAGTCTAAGAGAAAACGCTCCGAGATTTAATTTTGGTGTTCGGCGTGTTTTTGATATGAGGGAAGAATACAGAAAACAAAATGTTAACGTGGATGATGATTTTGAACTGTATCAGATTATCGTGTGCAATTATGAAAGATCTTACAAGTCCATGAGCAGTAATATGGAAAGGGCCGCTGTATTATTGCAACCTAAACAAATAGTAGCTTATACCGAGAAAGGGGTAACTACTGTAAATTATTTACCCTTCACCAAAGAGTTTATTAAACAGGCTATGCCACAAGACCATGGTTTTTACGAGAGCCTTCCTGAGAGTTGCCAAAAAATTATACAATTAATTGAAGTATCTAAATAGGTTCTGTAGGAAGAGCCGTTTATAATAACTTGTTCAGGGACAGACAATGGAGCAAACATTTAAAGCCACGGAAGTTATTGTAGGGTTTCATCCCGATGGTTATAGGATAGATAAAACAGCTTCACCCATGAACAGGTATACGAAGTGGGACATTTTACCGGGTAATCATTGGTGTGATCCGAAGCCTGTATGTTTCGATTCATTGCCACAGCAAGGTTGGTTTGCGAGAGACAAGTTCGATTGGGATAAAATCGATATGACGGAAGAAAGGAACATAAGATTATGCTGATGCTCGGCATAGCCGTTCTAACTATCCTTGTCATTTCGCTTCTGATGAGCATGACTGGCCGTGGTGGAGGTAACTTCTACGTCCCTGTGTTAGTGGCTTGCGGATTGCCCATGCTTCAGGCCGCTACATCTGCACAATGTATTCTGCTGTGCACGGCTGTAGCGGCTGCGCTGGTTTTCCAGAAGAGCCGAATGATTGACTGGAAGCTTGCGATGGTGATCGATCCGCCGACAGATGTTATGGCTTTGCTGGGTGGATACTATGCTCATGTTCTGCCAGGTGGAATTCTGAAGTTTGTCTTTGCCGGCTTACTTGTACTAGCTGGCTTCTTCATGTTGCGGCCTGCAAGGAATAGACAGTCTTCCGACAAGAATCGGTTGGGCTTCTGGTATCGCAAATTCGGCGAGCACGAATACAGGGTGAATCTGTGGTTGGCCCTGCCGATCACCGCGGGAACCGGCTTGGTTGCGGGAATGGTCGGGATCTCCGGAGGCTCTTTTAAGGTCCCATTGATGGTCCTTGGCTGTGGCGTACCTATGCGCGTGGCGGTAGGTACATCATCCGCCATGGTTGCCGCCACAGCTCTTATGGGCCTGATTGGACATTTGGCGGCCGGGGATTTCAATGCATTTTGGGCCATTCCCATGAGCGTCACCGCCGTAACTGGAGGGCTCCTGGGAGGCATATTCGCGCTTAAGACAAAGCCGAAAAACCTCAAAAGGATATTCGCGTACACGACATTTGGGGCAGCTTTATTCATGGTAATAAACGCATGGCTATCATTTGGAAATCGTTAGGAGACAGGATGCAAATAGCAATTGCCAGTGGCAAAGGTGGTACAGGCAAAACAACCATTGCAACAAATCTTGCCTGCTCAATTGCTCAGATGGGCAAGGTTGTTCAATATCTCGATTGCGATGTTGAGGAACCAAACGGCCATATATTCCTGAAGCCGGATATAAAAGAGACACGCAGTGTATCTGTTGGTGTGCCGGAAGTTGACGCGGAAAAATGCAACGGCTGCGGTAAATGCGGTCAGCTCTGTCAATACAGTGCAATAATTTGTTTGAAGGATACCGCAATGACTTTTGAGCAGTTATGTCATTCGTGTGGCGGATGTATGCTGGTTTGTCCGACCGGTGCTATCAAGGAAAAAGCCAAAGAGATTGGTTTTGTTGATATTGGTTCGTCGAACGGTGTCAAGTTCGGCCAGGGACGGCTTCAAATAGGCGATATACATACTCCGCCGTTGATAAAAAAAGTTAAAAATAATTCACTTGATGAAGGTATTGTCATTATAGATGCTCCGCCGGGTACATCATGTCCGGTTATAGAAGCTGTTAAGAGTGCGGATTTTATCTTGCTTGTCACAGAACCTACGCCGTTTGGTTTGAATGACCTGAAATTGGCAGTTGACATGGTCAGAGAATTAAAAATACCATTTGCTGTAGTTGTAAATCGCAGCGATCCGGAAGAGCAAATGATAAATCAGTATTGTCGGGATGAAAACATAGACATTATTTTCGAGGTGCCTGATGATCGCCGAATTGCCGAAGCTTATTCAATAGGCAGGATGATTATCGATGTGTTGCCTGAGTACAAGAAAAATTTTACAGGTTTATATGAAAGTATTTCACAAAAACTTACAGGCTGAAGAATGAAAAGAGACGATGCCGATTTTATGGAAAGGATAAGCAGAGAGCTGGAAGCCCGGCGTATGGCGTGTAAAGTCCTTGGTGTTGATGAAATGACAAACAAGGAAGAACTCAAAAAAGCCTATAGACGAGTTGCAATGAAGTTTCATCCCGATAAAAACTTGAACGACCCTGATGCGAGTAAAAAATTCGCACTTGTCAAATGCGCTTATGAGTTGTTGGCGGAAAACAAGCCCTGTCCGACACTGCTGGAAGAAATCAATTCCTGGCCCGGTGTTCCTGAAGACGGCAAATACAAACTTGACAATCCATGGGGTCATTTTTTGTGGTGGCGTGACAGGTTTTTTGGATAAATACAAGACCGATTGTTATGGAAAAATATCTGCAATCATGTAAATCAGAATTTTGGAAGAATGTTTTTGAAATAGAGTTAGACTATATTTTGCGTAAGTTGAATGGTGCAAAAAACATTCTGAGTATCGGCTGCGGCCCGGCAATTATTGAGACCGGACTGGCTGAACATGGTTTTAATGTTACCGGTTTGGATATTTCTGAAGAAGCTTTAGATCAGGCCCCGGATGGAATAAGAACGGTGATCGGCTCGGCGGAACAGATGAGCTTTACAGATTCATCATTCGATGCGGCTGTCTATGTTGCTTCACTTCAGTTTATAGAAAAGTATAAAGAAGCGGTAAAAGAAACATTTCGTATTCTAAAATCGGGCGGTAAAGTTCTAATCATGCTGTTGAATCCCGAGTCCGAATTTTTCAAAGAAAAAATGGGAAATCCGGATTCTTACGTGAACAGAATTAAGCATATAAGGTTAAAAGACATCGAACGGACTGTTGCCGAATGTTTTTCTGTTGAAACCGAATACTTCTTGGGAATTAAAGGAACAAAAACATTCCAAAGTTCGGATCCCGATGTAGCGAGCCTTTACGTTATAAAAGGAATCAAGAAACAATATGGATAAAAGAAGCTGATAAGGTTATTTCGTTTTAGGTGCTGCCAATGAGTCCTACGAAGCTATCTGATAACTTTTACGACAAGATTAAACCGCGTTTATATCAACGCGTGGGCAAAGAGTTATGTTTAGCGTATCGTGTGCTTGATTTGGGCTGTGGTGCGTGTGAGCTTGCCCAGTACTTATCCGAAAACTATGGTCAAAAAGTTACAGGAGTGGATATTTCTGCCAATAGTTTCCCTAATAGGCGAAATGCCACCAAAAATACCAGGCATATTCGTTGTATTCGCAAAGATGCAGTTCGGCTTACTTTTATTCGAAATGAAACGATAGACGCAGCGATAATATTTTGGGCTTTGCATGAGATGAGAAATTCTCAGGCGATTTTGCAAGAGGCCCATCGTGTTTTGCGACCAGGCGGCAAAGTACTCGTAGTTGAGTTCCCGCGCAACTCGTTGGCCCAAAAGTTATGGAATGAGAACTATTATACCAGCAAGGAATTAACAGGTTTTCTCCATAAGGCCGGTTTCAAAGACATCCGGGCTAAACGAATTGAACATAAACAGATCCTTTGGGTTAATGGGTACCGTCATACCAATTGATCGGAAAGCAGAAACTGTAATTGTTAAAACTTATGAAACACCAAAAGATTTACTTGTTTAAGAATACGGTATTTAAAGAAGGTGAAGAATCGGCGAAGACTGTTTTCAGTGGCCCGGGGGAGCTGGAAGTTGGGCCGGCTCCTGAATTTGAAGGAAGTCCTGAGACGTTAAATCCGGAAGAAATGTTTGTCGCGGCAATTAATAACTGCCTAATGACAACGTTTTTCTATTTTGTGCGAAAGTTAAATGTTGAGATTTTATCGTACTGTTCAGACGCCGAAGGGCGGGTTGAAAAACAAGCAGATGGATTTCGATTTACCAATGTGGAGGTTCGAGCAGAAGTTACATTGAAGCAGCAGGAACTGGCTGAGAAAGTTCGTGAACTCGGAGATTTAGCGGAAAAATATTGTCTTGTTTCACGTTCAGTAGCTTGTCCTATTCACTACCATCTGAAAATAGGATAGAAATTAAAGAAATCAAAAAAATATATAAATGAGAAAGCTTTATCCTAAATCAAAAGTTGAAATCACAGGGTTTATGGCCCGATACTACGATACCCTGCTCGATATTGCCACTTTTGGAAAATATCTTCCGTTTATAAAGCAAGTCATAAGCATAGCAAATATCAAACCGGATGACAGAATCCTCGACATGGGAGCAGGCACAGGTAGAAATGCTTGCCTTATAGCCAAATACCTGTCCGAAAAGGGTGAATTGATTGGTGTTGATATCTCTGAAGATATGCTTGCTCAGTTTGAAAAAAGATGTACAGATTTTCCTAACGTTAAAATTATCAATCGAAGAATCGACAAGACCTTACATTATAAAAATGATTTTAGCAAAGTTTTTATCTCATTTGTTTTGCATGGGTTCCCACAAAATGCCAGGAAAGTAATTATTGAAAATGCCTTTCAATCCTTAAAGCAAAATGGGGAGTTTCTCATCCTGGATTATAACGAATTCTCGCTGCCGGATATCCCTTTTTACTTAAGGTTTGCTTTTAAGCTTATGGAATGCCCTTATGCCTTTGATTTTATCGAAAAGGATTGGAAGCAGATACTGGAAAGTAATAATTTCGTTGGCTTTGAAGAGTTTTTTTTCTTCAAGAATTATGTAAGATTATTGAAAGCCAAAAAATTCAATAGCAATAAAGAAGACCGAGCAAGAATTGCCATCCCAACAAATGACGAAATAAATATTTTTCCGAAGATGTTTGGAATGGCAAAATATATGTTTATTTACGAGATAGAAAATGGAGCGAAATTTAGGCTCATTGAAAAAAGAAATAATCCTTTTGCAGAAACGATGCAGCATTTAAAGACCTTAGATGTATATGAGTTAATTAATGATTGTTCGGTCATTATATCTGCTCACATCGGCAAAAAAGGAATAACAAGGCTGC
>CAZDVE010000082.1:0-7166 GCA_964508785.1 uncultured Pirellulales bacterium
GGGTTCGTTTTGAAAAAAAAGGCCGATTTGTCGAATACTCTCTACACTTGTCGAACAAATCTTTCGTATATCCGCCTAAGGTGTCCCTTATGGGAGTGAAGCGTGCACCGTAAGGCGTCCCCAAGGGAAAGCGTATCTCGGACCAAGTTAAAGCTAAAAGATTAATGGTTTTGCTTAGAGAATTTGGGATTTTTAACATTAGGATTTGTTTAGAGCTTAGAAATTAGAGTTTAGGATTTATTGCTGACCCCCAATACCCCCATTTTTGATTAGATATTCATTATTCAATTTTGTTAGATATTATACAAACATACCCATGCGATGCAAGTAAAAAACCATATTTTTATTTGAAATTTTCATTTAATCCCCGAGGTCATTGCGAGGAGGCCGTTGGCCGACGTGGTCACCGGGATGGCTTACGCCACAATCTTCCATCAATAATTTCAGATTTTGTCATTTTTTCGCATTTTTTGTAGTTTTTTGGCGCTTTTTGGTCTCTTTTATTCTGTTTTTACCCAATGAGATATGAAATTATCTCACGGGGTAAATCAATAATCGCCTTGTCCGACACGCCATTTGTTTGGTGAATAGTCGCTAGTTGTTATCCCATGAGATAGGCTGAAAGCGGCCATCTCACGGGGAAAAATACGTAGTCACCGTAATGTTAATAGACGCGTGAAGACTGTATGATTTTTAAATATTTTGCGGCTTACTAAATGAAAGATATAATCTAAAGCAGCAACTTCGAGCGAGCAGCGAAATATATCTTTAGTCGTAGTGCGAAATAGGATACCTAAGGCATAAATATACGGATGCGACCGACGAAATAAGCTGTGCGATGATTTCCCAATATAAGAGCCGGACGTGAAAGGGCTATTCGACGTGCCCGTCATTTGCGGCACACCGACGCGGACGGAGTGCAAGGTATACCTGATATAAATAACATTACGAAAAATGTAAGAAAATATTTGGGTTTCTTATACATAAAGATGCAGTCTGTTTTTGCTGTCTCATACAGATTGTATAATCATTGTTATGTTTCAATAAGATAAGGAAAAAAAGAAAGGTGATATAAGATGCAAATATCGTTGTCTATTCACGAAATT
The DNA here is from genome assembly GCA_964508785.1 of uncultured Pirellulales bacterium. Taxonomy (GTDB): domain Bacteria; phylum Planctomycetota; class Phycisphaerae; order Sedimentisphaerales; family Anaerobacaceae; genus JAFGPS01. Next base: position 1,107 of record CAZDVE010000082.1, read on the forward strand.
ATTTCATGGATTGTCGCAGGAATTTCTTTGGCGCTTTTTATTTATGAGCGTAGGAGGAATAATCTTACACCATTTTATATGAACCTACAGGGTCTTCTTAAAACTTGTCACACTAAAGCAGTTTTTTATTGGCAAGTTTCAAAAAGAAAAACAGAGGAAGGAGCTAACAACTCTGAAAATAAAAACGATTCACTTATGTGGGATTCGGTTAGCGCTGATTTTGAAGCACTCAAGCAGACAGTTATGGGTATCATGAAAGCTGTTGAGCCAAACAAAGATACTCCATTTGATGTAAGGGACTATACTCGATTGAAAGAATATCCCGAAGATAAGGTTGCTACTCCACAGTCTCAATGAAAACCTAACTTCTTAATAAACTTGACCGGCTAGAGTAAACTAGTGACAGTAGGTATATAGAAAAAGCAGGCCTTAAATTGTAAATAAATAAAAGAACATAACAAGGTAAAATAAATACATAAAAATCCCTAATCAAATCCGGTACAGGCAAGAAAGTTAACTTAGTTCCATGCAAGAAGACATGTCAGAAAAGCTGTTAAGGAAATTCGAAAAGGAACTGGACGAATATCATAAAACCTTTGATATATGGAATCATACAACAGATGTCAAATTCTACGCTCTATTAGCTTCGTATGACTCTATGATTTTGCCTTATTCTTTCTCCCCCGGGGGACAACTTTCACCAGGCACCAATTTACGTTTTAAAACTGACGATGATTCTTTAGCTTATTGCATGAGGTGGTTATTTGAGAAGAAGCCGAAAAGTTTAGTTACTACATCAGATAGTAAAATCATTGAAATGGCGGGTGAGCTTCTATCATTTGGAGCCAATTATGTAGACATTGCAGATATGCATATGATGTATGGCAGAAAACTTGTAGAAGTTGAAATAGATGAGTCTCAAAGTAGAGTAAAGTTCAGAACCAAAGATAACAAAGAGAGAAAGGAAATTCATGGGTATCTGCAAACTTATGAATTTTACAAAAAACTTACTTATGAATTCCACAAAGATCTTGTCAAAAGAAATGGCGGGAAGAGCTTAATGAAATTTATGAAAGAACTTACTCAGATTAATATCAAATACGAAGGGGGAAGAATCGTCATCAATGATATATCACAACTAAATCACTCAAGCATCAAGGATATGGTTAGGAAGGAACCAAGACCTGATATTCTGCTCTTAGATGAATCAGTTGAAATGGGGGGATTCAGCTTTGGCGAGTACAAAGAATTTTGGTTAGCAATTGCAAATTGGAGTAATTGTCTTTTATTGTTATATTTGAGGAATGCTACAAGTGGGATGAGACAAGAAAAGTGTATGCCAACGCAATTACTAGATGAAGAAGATTTTATCTTAAAAATAAAAGATCTGTCAGGATTGTCAAAAAAAACAATTTTAATCATTATTAATAGGCTCACCTATAATTGGAAGAATCGAAAAGCTGAAATCTTTCTACAACCTTTTATTAGATTGAATGGTAAGGTCTTGTGGAGTCCATTGGTTATCAGAAAATCAAGATATGAAAGAAATATCTTGAAGCTTATGTCAAGGACGCCAGAGCTAAAGGATATCTCCGATAATATAATAGGAGGGAGAGAGAAAAAGTTTCTGAATCTTATAGGGAAGGATTTATCACAAAAATATGGCTACCAATTCAAATTAAATACATGTGTTTCGAATAAGAAACAACAGGCCGAGATTGATTTCTTAGCTTATAGAACGAAAGTTTCTACAGAAATCCTTATTGTGGAAGCTAAGACGATTCTTGCAGTTGATGAAACAAATGAGATTTCTGATGCCACAAAAAAGCTGGTTGCGGCTCAACAGCAAATAGAGAAAGCCATTATTATACTAAAATCGTTGGATCAGGAGAAAAGACAAGAGCTTTTCAAATTCGTTAATTGGTCAAAGGTATCTGACTACTATCCAATCGTTATGACCCCGGAAGGCGGCCCAAACACTCACTACAATGATGATGATGTTCCCCATATAAGTTACACGTCGTTACTAACTTTTGGAAAATTGAGAGTCTTCTCCAGGCCATCGAAACTATGGAGTTTTTGCAAGGAAAAAGAATGGATCAAAAAACGAACACCTCAAGAAAAATGTGAATACAAAGACATTAAAATTAGGAATGTTACGTATAGCCTACCCTATGAGGTAGTTATAAAATAGTATCAATATGCCAAGTTTGTTGGGAAAATTAAAGTTGTACGCCTGCCCTATAGGGAGCATATTTTTTGATACGTTTTGGTTGACAATGAGAAAGTCTCGATAGATAAAAGCGGCTGGAACTAAGACGTTAGAAGTTTTGCGGATTGAATCAAAGTACCCAAGGAGAAGATATGAACAGACAAGTGACTCAGGATGACATTATTTACTTCGTGGTGACGGATCGATTCTTCGGCAGGAACAAGCGAACCGCCGATCCATCGGATACGAGCATACATGGAGGAACGCTCGACGGCATTCTCGAGAAGCTCGACTATCTCCTCGAGCTGGGTGTGACGACGATTTGGGTGACGCCGGTTTACGAGAACATTCGAAGCCACGGAAGCACCGAACCCTACCACTATTATTGGCCACTCAACTTCGAGCGGATGGACAGGCGACTGCTCGACGGCACCTATATGCCAGACTCGGTGGACATGAGCACATTCGGAAGATTCGTTGACCTATGCGAAGCCAGGGGCGTGAAGGTAGTGCTCGATATGGTCGTCAATCATGCGGGGTACTCCGCTCAGAGTCAGTTTGACTCCACCTGGTTCAACGTCGGTGGCTCCGGCGACGTAAAGGGGGAGTTGGCGGGCCTGCCGGACTTCAATCACGATAATCCCGAGGTGCTTGATTTCTTCATCGGCAACATCGAAGACTGGATAACCAGGGGCAAGGTCACCAACATCCGCATGGATACTGTCAAGCACGTCGAGCCCAAGTTCTGGCATTATTTCAAGTCCCAGATCCGTGGCAAGTATCCTTATATATGTCTCATCGGGGAGGTGCTGTTTGAAGGCAAGGAGGATGTGAGCAAGCTCCTGGAGTATCAGAACTACCATGACTTCGATTCGATATTCGATTTCCCCCTGTGCACGGCCCTGCGATCGACTCTCATTTACGACGAAAGTCTTAGCTATTGGCTTGCACGCCCACGGTTAAGGGATGGGGAGCCGTTGGCGGTGCTTGACCATGACAATCCGCTCAAGAAGGGATACCGTAATTCGAATAGGCTTGTCACACTGCTCGATAACCACGATCTGGAGCGGCGCATTATGAGCCATGCCAGGACAAAACACACCGGCGAAGACGCTGGACTTGATTGGGCAATCCGGGTTACGAAGCTCTGCTTAGGGGCTCTGTTCACCATGCGGGGAATACCGCAGATCTACTACGGCACCGAGGTCGGGCTCGAGGGATGGAAGGCAGAAGATGACCGCGACCTTCGCCGCGATTTCCCGTGGCATGTAATCGACGACGGCAATCACCCGAAACAGCAGTTCCGCAAGGAACACGAGATATACGAGTGGACCCGTGATCTTATACATCTGCGCAGGGGGAATTCAGCTTTGAAATACGGAACGACTGTAACACTGTGGTCGGACGATCTGGTCTATGCTTTCTTGCGCATCGCCACGGATGATGTCGCCTTAGTTATCATCAACAACGGGTACACCAGGATGCCTCATCCAATTTATTTGAACCTGAATACATCGGTAATCCCGCAGCGCGTGGTGGCCATGATAACCGGAGGGCTGAAGCACTGGAAGACGGGGCAGGCCTTGACGGTGCAGAACGGCAATGTGCTGGCTACGGTGGACGGCAAAACAATCGACATCTTCTGCAGCGATGGCCCCTGAGAAATTCGAACCGATCATGCTTTAGCCAATGACCGAGAACAAAACAGCCAACCAGCTATTCCAGCGGATTCGGCTCCGTCTGGAGTCGTCGGACGGTCTAAAGGCCGCCGCTTAGCTTATCGTTAGATGTTTTGAGGTTTGAATCCTCGGGAGATTATATTTGTCTTCTGAGGATTTTTTTTGTAAACTATTTATTCCAGATAAAGTTTGTCTTTTGGTTTTATGGGGGGGATTTGGTCAAGTTTTGCTTTGATATCTTCTTTTTCAAGAGCGAAGCTTGGGGCCATTTCAAGAAGGCAATCGGGTGAGCCGTCAGTTCTTCTCGGGACTGTCACGCCTGCTGATTCGAGCCAATTGGCGGCCCGCTCGACTATCATTTGCCTGGTTCTTACAGCACTGTCAACGCCGGTGGCGTTTTTCGTCGGGGCGAATTCTTCGCTGCGCAGTGTCTGTAGAATTATCGAGTTCGAGGCAAGCGGCAGGCCGTCGAATACAAAGCTCTCAAGCTTTATACCTTCAGATTCGATCTGGTTTCCGTGTTCGTCCAGAAGGGGGATTTTTTTGACCGCTTTATGCAACGGCAGAGAAAAACCTTTGTTATTCAATCTTTCCACGAAGGAGCGATTGATGATGTGGATTGCAATACTGCCGAGTTCGAAGACATAGGAGCCGTCAGGTTTTTTCTTCTTGGCCAGTTCATCCGGCAAATCGCTGTACTCGATGACGGTCACTTTGCCGTCAATCAGGCAGAAATTGCCAATCTTTTCTTTGGGATTGTTTTTGATTAATGTTTTTGAAGACATCTCAGATTTATCGAGGACGTGCAGGCCGATAAAGAGCGGGTCGAAAATATTTATCAGGGGATTATCGACCTGCCAATAGCTCAGAAATTCTGTGCCGTGTCTTTTCATATCCTCGATGGCACCGCTTTGATAGAGAGCTTTGATACTACCGCCGTGACCATCGGGCGAACAGGCAATTGTAGCTTTGTCGGCGAGCAGGATTTTGCCGTCGACGTCGAAATTGGGCAATGTACCCTGTTGGAAAATAAAGATGTTTTCTTTGTCCAAACCGTAGTAGTTATTTAACCGGAATATCTCGACGGTTTGCTCGTGATTCAAGGGGCTGGTCATAATATACCAGGGACAGATGGTTTTATATCTTGCAGAGACGGCTGCGATAGTCTCGGCGAAGATTTGGAATAATGTTTTGTTTTTAACGGGGCTGATGGGGAAATCCCCCTTTGGCCCGTCAAAACCCAGCCGGGTTCCCTGACCTCCTGCGACAACGAAAGCAGCCACTTTACCCTGGCTTATCAGCTCTTTGCCTAATTGAAAAGCTTCGGCATACTTTTGCTCTTGTTCTTTATCCTGCGGTTCGGGACGGTAAGACCATACCGGGCTCGGCTCGATATTTATCGCTATAGAATTGGATTTTAAGATAAATTTGGTTACCCATTCGTCGATTTTAGCAAGGTCTAATTGCTGGATTTGGTCAAGCAGATTCTGCCTTTGAGGGTCGTCCAGTTCGTCCCAAAACGCTAAAAGATGGCTCTGATTGTGTTTATTGAGCAATTTTAGGGTGTCTTTGTAACTTTTTTCGATATTCATATCTGCAATTCCAAGCTTAAAAATGTGAATATTAAGCAAATTACAGATATTTTCAAGAAACTTAGGTGAAAATGACGAAATTTTGGTTGACAATAATATGATTTTGTGATAATTTTTGTATATATACAGGTAGGTTTAATTATTATTTTGTTATTATAATTTTTAATGTCATCATAATTTTAGTCCCGATTTCATATCTTAAACCAACCTGCTGGGAAAAATAATCTTTGTAAATGTATGCACGTGGATTGACAGCACGATTAATCTATGTGGGGGATGTATTGAAAATGATGTTGGTATTAACCGTTTTTAATGAATTTTATCGGCCGTTTTTAAGCATGAAAGAAATGTTTTTTGGGGAGATTCGTAGAAAGAGTGTTGGGTGTCTTACGTTTGTATCAATGTAGCGTAGGCATTTTTTATAAAATTTAAAACAAGCTTTAATACGGGCCGATCTTGCGAATCTCAAATTGTTGAAGGAGAAATAATATGAAAAAGAAAGGTTTTACATTAGTTGAGTTGTTGGTCGTAATTGCGATCATAGCTCTGCTGATGGGCATTTTGATGCCCGCGCTGG
>CAZDVE010000083.1:0-6673 GCA_964508785.1 uncultured Pirellulales bacterium
ATGAACGTCGAAGATATCTTCAGCATGTTCGGCTTCGACGATTTTTTCGGCGGCATCTTCGGTGGCCATGGCAGAAGATCCAGCCAAAAAGCCGGTCCTACACGCGGTTACGACTTGGAAACTACCGTAGAACTTACGCTTCACGATGTCGCAAAAGGAGCAGAAAAAACTATAGAATTTACACGTCAGGATACATGTGGCGAATGCAACGGTAGCGGCTGCGCCAAAGGAAGCTCGCCCGGCCAATGCCCAAACTGCAGAGGAACGGGGCAGGTTGCAAGGGGAGGTGGATTTTTCCAGATGGTCTCAACCTGTCGACAATGCGGTGGTACCGGGCAAATCATAACCAACCCCTGCAAAAAATGCAGAGGGACGGGAAAAGTGCCTAAAAGGAGAACCGTTAATATCAAAATTCCACCCGGAGTTCATGAAGGACAGAGCATAAGAGTTGCAAACGAAGGCGAGCCAGGCAGACGTGGAGGCCCAAGGGGTGACCTCTACTGCTATGTCAGATTGAAACCCCATGAATTTCTGCAGCGAGACGGGAATAATCTAATCGCTATAGTCCCCATAAGTTTTACACAGGCTGCTCTGGGGACAACCATTGACGTACCAAGCCTTAACGGCAAGCGCGGGCTCAAAATTCCACCAGGGACACAGTATGGAAGCGTATTTAGAATAAAAGGCCAGGGCCTTCCGAATATGCGAACACGTATGACCGGCGACCAGCTCGTACAAATCGTAATCGAAACACCAACAAAACTAAACAAAGAACAGCAGGAACTGCTAAGGGAATTTGCTAAAACCGAAAACAAAAGGGTTTCTCCAAAATCCCAAAGCTTTTTTGAGAAGCTAAAAAAACATCTTGGTGATAATTAATGAAAAAGAGTAAAGAAAAACCAAATGAAGAGACAAAATCCGATACAGGAAAAGGAGAATTTTCGTTCTTCGATAATCTCTTGGAGAGGCTACCTCCATTGGGAAAAGAAGCTCTCTTGGAAATAGTTGAAGAACGGAAGAAACATTTGTCAACTATACAAGACAAAAAGAAGGATGATTTAACGTATACGCTAGAACTTGAAAAAGCCAAGAATTCCTGTTTGGAAGAGTATGCGAAGATTCTTTTTACTCAGTATCAACGATTGAGCGCCGACTATGCAAATTTTCAAAAGCGGATTCCAAAGCAAATAGCAGATAACCTCGCATACGAGAAAGAGATAATTATAAAATCTCTTCTGCCGGCAATGGATAACTTGGAGCATACTCTTCAAAACACACATTTGGTGGAGAATCTGGATGCGCTTGTCAAGGGAATCAATATCATTTACGACCAAATGCTCGATATACTTAAATCGCACGGTGTAGAGCAGATAAAGTCATTAGGCGAAAATTTCAATCCCTCCATGCACGAAGCAATGATGCAAATGGCTGAACCCCAGAAGGAAGATAACATTATACTACAGGAATTTCAAAAAGGATATAAACTCAACGGCCGAGTAATTCGTCCGGCCAAGGTGGTCGTCAATAAACTTACAGTAGATCAAATACCCAAGGAAGAGGATAAAACAAATTTACAGCAGCAAATAAATAATGACGAGGCCGATGACGAATTTGAGACAACCGATTCGGAGTAATTGTGATGCCGACTTATGAATATATATGCGAAGACTGCGGATACGAATTCGAAAAATTTCAGACTATAACAGCTAAATCCCTGCGAACCTGTCCGAAGTGCGGCAAAAAGAAACTCAAACGTCTTATCGGCACCGGAGCGGGCATTATATTCAAAGGCTCCGGCTTCTACCAAACCGATTATAGAAGCGAAAGCTATAAAAAAGCCGCTGAAAACGAAAAGAAAAGCCCCGACGATAAAAAGAAAGAAACAAAAACAACCGAAAAAGATTCGAAAACCGAGACAAAACAAGATTCAAAAACAAAAACCAACACAAAGGACCCAAAAAAACAGCCTAATTAGGCAGTAGCTATTAATCAATGTTTTGATTATTTTCTAATGCGAGAATTTTACTCTGAATAAAAAGAAGTAGTTTAATTTTTACCGGTGACAATGGTAAACTCCCCTTTTTCGAAAAAGACGTCTTCCACCTTAACGCCTTTGATGTTCTTTTCATGAAATAATCTATCAACATCAACAAAAATATTCGGATATTCATATTTCATATATGCCGGCATTCTCGGTTCAAATACCTGATTAAATCCGTGCATGATTTCATTTACCTGGCCGTTAACAAGAGTAAGCTCGAATACCATATTACTATTTTGAAAGTTTAGGTATCTTAACGTGGCCGGAATAAACGGTAAAATGAAAGATGGAGTATTTATAATAAAATGAATTTCGTTGTCGCTCACTTGTACCCGTGCTATATTTCGAGGTAAAATTTCATTGGAAATCAGGATTTCGACAAGCTCTTCAAGACTTAAAGTTATTTTTGCCATGATGTCCTTCGCATTATCATATTTATTCTGTGATTAATATAAGTGAACATATTAGTATTCTGCAAGCATCTTTCATAAACTTTCAGGCAACAAATTATAAGTTTCCTGATCGAGAGACCAAGAATGCACTATAATATACAATGGCATAAAAACAGATGATTGTATATATAGAAGGTTTTTAAAATGACGATAGGAAAATATCCAGAGTTTTCTGAAATCTCCATGGATTTACGGACTTTTCTCCATCCAAAATTTCAAAACCTTGCCGAGGGAATTTCAGAATTTACCTTTGCAAATTTCTACTTATTCCGGCAGCGCCATAATTACAGGATATCCCAGTTGGAAAATGAACTGATTATCATAACCGGTAAAGATAACCAAGAGCCTTTTTTTATCCTTCCCTTTGGACTTCAGGATGAATTTATATTGAAAGATATTTTTAATAAATACAAGACGCTCAAATGCGCTTCACAGTCGCAGGCGGAAATATTGAAAAAATCAGATTATATTGTATACGAAGACAGAGATAATTTTGACTACCTCTATTTAAGGGGAGACTTGGTGAATCTCACGGGCAGGAAATTTCATAAAAAGAAAAATCTGCTGAACATGTTTATCAGGAACAACGAATGCCAGGCCAAACCTCTACTCGAAGAATATAGAGATGATGCACTACAGATTCTGGAGCAGTGGCATAGCCAACACGGCCGGCCAAACGATTTTATCGCAGCCAAAGAAGCTCTGGAAAAAATGTGGCCGTTACAATTATGCGGCGGTATTTTTTACATTGACCAGCAACCGACAGCCTATTGTCTCGGTGAAGAGCTGGCACTTGGAAAATGCTTTGTGATACATTTTGAAAAAGCCGTTCTAAAAGAGGAACTTAAGGGTATCTATCAATTTATCAATCAGGCATTTGCATCGATTCTGCCTGAAAAATACGAGACAATAAACCGCGAGCAGGACCTCGGAGACCCGGGTCTTCGACGAGCGAAAGAAAGTTATCATCCAGTCGGCTTCGTTAAGAAGTACAAAGCTAAACTAAGTTAGATTTACGCTTTTTGGAAAAGCCATATCTTATCAGATATTCACCACTCTCGATATATATTCATCATTAGCTTTCTCGAAATCGGCTATTGTTAAATTCAACCTTTCCAGAAGTTCCACAGGCAGTATAGAAGAAAGCATTTCTCCAATAACAAAAAGCAATTCAAATAACCTAAAAACTTGAATTTTCATAATTGTCTATATATCCTATCTGAATTAAGGCTCAAAAATAAATGGATAAAAGAGAAAGGAGTATCCACAGTGGCAACAAATGATAATCTAAAAGAGGCTTTTGCTGGTGAAAGTCAGGCAAACAGAATGTATTTAGCCTTTGCCAAACAGGCAGAAAAGGATGGATATTTACAAATTGCGAAGCTGTTCCGTGCAGCAGCGGAAGCTGAAACCGTTCATGCCCACGCGCATTTTCGCGCAATGGGAGGAATTAAAAAGACCGAAGAAAACCTTCAAACAGCTATCGAAGGCGAAGGATTTGAATTCCAACAAATGTATCCGAAGTTCCTTTCCGAGGCTCAGGCAGAGGAAAACAAGCCTGCTGTTGTATCTTTCAGACATGCTCTGGCGGTTGAGAAAATTCATCACGGCCTTTATACCGAAGCACTGGACGCCGTTAAATTAGGGGCGGATTTACCCGAGCAAAAGATTTTTGTCTGTGCAGTTTGCGGTAACACTGTCAAAGATCATGCACCCGACAAATGCCCAATATGTGGTGCGGCAAAAAAACAGTTTATCGAGATAAAATAGCACAATGCATGATCAACAAATTCTAAAACATTTAACAGTAAACTAACACGATTGGTATATAAGGATATCAGAAGTTTGTCCTTATACGATTTCCTCTACTATTGAGTTAATGCACATATCTTGGTGGACCCCAGAACAGATCCTTAATAGTGACCTCTCATATAACCTTATTAATGTCACCCCAATATTCTATGCGCTTTTTACACTTTTGTCGCTATTGTAGGCAATCACTATACATAGGAGAATCGCTACGCTTGGAAAAACCGTTATATTCGACATTAACTACGGCACATATATATAGAACTTCATGAGTATTGCCGAATGAAGCAGATAAGATTTTGGCAATAATATATCAACAAGTGGTAACGCGTGATGTTACGATACAGGGCGTATCCTGTATCGCCCAGGATGGGTCAGCGTTAATAGCCTTTTCCCTCGGCGAAACCGCTGACCCCCTTTTACTTTTCCGACGATATAAGAGTATCAGGTTTTATATCTAAAGCTTTCATAGCTAATATTAAAACAAAATATACCTTCAGGTATATTAATCATTAATTACATAAAAATTCTCTTTAGAAAAAGAAACCAGATGTATTCCTGTTTTGAACTTATCCCTTGACAGTATATCGATTGATTTAGTATAAATATCAATAAAGTACATTCCGCCTGCATAGGTATTCTTCTATGGTTTGTCATTTTCACGCAGGCAATACTTTTAGAAATTCAAAAAGTTTCCCTCGAAAAAACGCAGGGAAAACATAAGGGTTGTATGCATTCGATCGAGGAATTCGTTCCTTAAAATATATTTTATACAAGGAAAATACCGATAAACCTATTTTGAGTAATTGTATTAATATCGAATAACATCTTTGCGACAGTTTTCGTAACAAGTGCATTTGAAAGAATACTACTATGTATAAGAAACTAACCTATTTATTTTCCTTTGCTTTAATACTGTTTGTTATCCCACTGGTAACCCATGCTCAAGTCGTTAATCTAATTCAAAATTCAAGTTTTGAAGAGGATGAGGTTATCTTAGACGACCCCGCGTGGGAGCAATGGATAACCTGGGGTTCCGGAGATGGCCTAAACAGCACCGTCGAATTAGACGAAACCGAGTCCATAGATGGCACAAGAAGTCTTAGGATTGAGCCTGCCGGAGGAGTCGACTGGTATTTTATTGTACTGTATGAACCAATCATGCTTGATGTTGGTAAAAATTACACGGTCAGCCTCTGGGCCAAAGCCCAAGCGTCACGCCCCCTTACAGCGCAGATAAAGGCGACAGATAATTCTGACACTTGGGGTACGACAAATTTTCAATTAGTGACCGAATGGGCAGAATACACATTTACCTCAGAAGCATTGAACTCCGAAGCAAAGCTTGAGATACCCAGTGCCGCCGCTGAAGAGCCATTCTGGTTGGATTTTGTCCTCGTTTATGAAGGGGAATATGTTGCCGGAATCGAACCGTCGGGAACATCGACTCCCGTAAACGCCGCCGACCCGAATCCAGAAGATGGAGCGATTGACATTCCGAGAGATGATGTTATTCTAAGCTGGACGCCGGGCGAGTTCGCAGACAAACACGATGTTTACCTGGGCACAAGTATCGATGATGTTAACGACGCAGGGACAGACAGTCCGCTGCTGGTTAGTCCTGCCCAAGACGCCAACAGCTATAATGCCGATCGGCTGGATTTTGGCCAGACTTACTTCTGGCGAGTCGATGAAGTAAATGCCCCGCCGGATACTACAGTTTATAAAGGCCCCGTCTGGAGCTTTACAATTGAAACTTTTGCATACCCGATTCCCGCTGAGCGTATAACCGCAACTGCCTCCGGCTGGTTGGAAGGAAACGGACCTGAGAGCACCATAAATAGTTCAGGTCTGGACGTCAACGACTTACACTCGACTGATACCGACACCATGTGGCTAAGCAGCGAAGGTGAACCGGGTTCGGTCTGGATACAATATGAGTTCGACAAACCTTATAAGCTCCATCAGATGTTGGTATGGAATTATAACGGCCCGCTTATTCTTTACAGTTATGGCATCAAGGAAGTTAGCATCGAGTATTCAGTCGACGGGAGCAACTGGATGGCGAATGACAGTGTCACCGAATTTGCCCAGGCACCCGGTACCAACAATTATGCTTATAATACTACCGTTGATTTTGGCGGTGTGGCGGTAAAATATGTCAGAATTACCGCCAACGGCAACTGGAGCGGCGGCTTCCTGAGTCAGTATGGTCTAAGCGAAGTTCGCTTCCTGAGTGTTCCGGTCGATGCAAGAGAACCAAATCCGGCAGGTGGAGCAACAGATATCATGATAAATGAGGATGTTACTCTTAGCTGGAGGGCCGGCAGAGAAGCGGCTGAGCATAACGTGTACCTGAGTACCGACCAAC
>CAZDVE010000084.1:0-6599 GCA_964508785.1 uncultured Pirellulales bacterium
ATCTCTTGCCGCCATTAATACATTCAACGTCCCAATGGTATTTGCTTCGATTACTTCCTGGGGATGTATATAGGAGTATGGGATTCCCACTAATGCGGCCAGATTAAAAATGACATCTACGCCATCGGTCGCTTTAACTACGGTTTCCAATTCTCTAATGTCACCATAAACAATATCCATATTTTTTCTAAGATCGTCAGAGAAATATTTAATAAAGCCCTCGTCAGCTCTTGAGGTATATCGTACAAAAGCCCTGATCTTGGCTCCGAGTTCAAAGAGACGCTCGGTGAGATGAGATCCAATGAATCCCCCTGCGCCTGTTACCAAAACTCTCTTTTTGTCCCATGCGAACATTACAAATTTCCTTTTATTCTCTAATTACCTTGTGGTCAAACGTCAGCTTTTCGCAAAGATATACAATATCACTACTTTTAGTCAAATAATTAATATTTGCTTGGAACGAACCATTTAAAGGATTATCTTAAACTATCTTTCTTATGATTTGTTTTTTGTATTCAGGGTCATCTGGATTAGAAGCATGTCTCATTGTACTGTTGCGGCCCATGCTTTTTAACTCTAAGGGCGTTTCTTTTCTCAAAAAACATTTGTACTCCTCGCTAATATGTCCTAAATCAATGGCCTGATATCCTTTCTTGCATAAATCATAAGCCAAAACAGTTGCCGTCGGGCCCAAGGCGACTAATATCAGCGCATTCGAATCGACTTGGTCAAATGCCGATAAAATCTGGTCATATTTATTAAATGCGTTTTTGACCGGACAGAAGAGGATGCGTGATATTGATTTGGCACCATCTAATATATCATTAGTCACTCCGAGTCGTACTTCCTGGCTCTCAAATAATATTACGTCTCTGTTTTTCCATATATCCTTTAATTTTTTAAAATAAGTGCAGCATCTTTGGTAGTGTTCGTCTGTTTTGTTGAAATTTAAATAGTATCTGTTAAAAAAGGCATTATAATATGTCCTGTTCATGTCAAGATAAGAATATGTCATTTGGCGTTTTTTAGACATGTACTTTCGCCAGAACTTTCTTGTGTAAGGCACATAACAGTCCAGGGAGCCAAAACAATCAGGTAAACCTATCAATAAATTAGGTATATCCGACGAGAGTACTTCCTTCAGTCTTCGAGCCAGGCCCTCAGATGGGTCATGGAAGGCGATTCTGCTGCAGTTCATACAAGCGAATTCGCCATCTCCAAAACGAGCTATAGAACATTTGTCATTGATGATTTTGTCCAGCGTCTCCTCTATAGTTATTATCTTCGGCAGTTGAAGATGGAAATTTCCTTTTTGAATTTTGTCATAAAGTTCGTAAGGTATGTTGTCCAGCTTGTATTGAGTTTCCTCAAGCTGTTTATGAGTTTTGCTTGAATAGAACAGTCTTTTTTTGAAACGCTCGAATTCTTTTTCAATTTTTTTCAATATTGTTTTCTGCATAGGATTATTTTTGTACACAAATAAGATTTTTTACCTCATCTGCCACATATTCAATTTGTTTGGGGCTTAGTTCGGCAAACATGGGAAGCGAAAGTTGCTGGCTTGCACAGCTCTCCGTAATCGGGAAGTCACCTTTTTTGTAACCCAGTGAGCTGTATGCATCCTGCAAATGAAGCGGTACCGGATAATGGATACCACAAAATATTTGTTTTTCTGCTAAGGAGTCCATTAGCTGCTGGCGATTTTCTGTTAGTATAGAATAAATGTGATACACATGCCTGGCGTAATTTGCTTCAGATGGAGTGACTATGGAGTCCAGGTCAGCCAAAAGCGAGTTGTATAGTTCAGCGTTTTTTCGGCGACTTTCGTTCCATTGGTCAAGATGTCTTAACTTTACGCTCAAGACTGCTCCCTGAAAACCATCCATTCGACAATTCCAGCCGACCATCGAATGGTAGTATTTCTCTCTTTGGCCGTGGTCACGAAGCATTCTTATCTTATAAGCGAGTTCCTGATTATTTGTTACAACGGCTCCTGCTTCGCCGTATGCGCCGAGATTCTTTCCGGGATAGAAGCTAAAACAGCCGGCATCGCCTATCGAGCCTGTTCGTTGCCTTTTATATTCGGCCCCATGCGCCTGGCAGGCGTCCTCTATAACAAACAGGTTATGTGATCTGGCGATTTCTACAATCTTCCCCATATCTGCGGGCTGTCCATACAAATGGACAGGTATGATAGCTTTTGTTTTTGGTGTAATAGCGGCTTCGATAAGTTCAGGATTGATATTGTATGTTTGCTCATCGATATCAACGAATACCGGCCGGGCGCCACACACACTGATGGCCTCCGCAGTAGCGATGAAAGTATTTGCGGTGGTTATAACTTCATCGCCGTTTCCTATATTCAATCCCTTTAGAGCCAGCCAAAGAGCAGCCGTTCCACTGCCCAGACCGATAGCTGATTCGCTTTGACAAAAAGCTGCAAATTCTTTTTCAAATTGCCGAACGAAGGGCCCGCCTGCAAAGGCATTATTATCAAGCACTTTTTGTAAAGATACTGTGATTTCACCGGCAATGGTTTCGTATTGGGCTTTTAAATCAAGAAACGGTACTTTCATTATCGTGGCCTTTAGATTCATCGATTCTTCTCAATATCCGCGCCGGATTCCCGGCAACAATTGTATTTGCAGGTACGTCTCGCGTGACAACACTACCGGCGCCTATAATAGCATTCTCACCGATGGTAACTCCACATAAGATAGTTGCACTTGAGCCGATTGATGCCCCTTTTCTAACTTGTATGGGTACACATGTCCAGTCATCATCTGTTTGCATCCTGTCGTTGGTGGTTGAGCGAGGATAGGGATCATTAATGAAAACAACGTTATGACCTACAAAAACATTATCACTTATCGTTACACCTTCACATATAAATGTATGGCTGGATATCTTGCAGTTTTTGCCGATTTTTGAACCTTTTTGTATTTCAACAAAAGTACCTATCCTGCTGTTATCACCCACCTCACAACCATACAAATTCACAAAGTCGTATATTGTAACATTCCTGCCTAATTTGACATCAGGTGCAATTCTCCGTGTGATTGTAGTCTCATCCTGCATATATCATCCTTAGTAAGAAATCCTGACTTCTGCACCGCCCTGTTTTAGTGATTTTGAAGATGCTTCCAGAACCTGAACTACCTGCAATCCATCGCGACCGCCTGATAATGGTCTTGCGCCCTTTTTAATACAATCAAGAAAATGTTGACTTTCCACTTTTAAAGGCTCGACCATCTTAATGTATGGAGAATGAATGTCTCCATAATGATACGCATACTGGAATTCGGCAAATGTATCATAATGGGGAGGTATTTCAACGCGCTTATCGTAAATTTTTATTTTTTCGACCGGCTCAAGATCATCGTAAACAAGCATTTTTTTGTTGCCGACGAAGGTTATTTTCCTGACTTTATTCGGGTCAAGCCAGCTACTTTGTATTATTGCCAGAGCCCCATCGGCAAAATGCAAGATCATATTTGTAACGTCTTCAATATTGTCGTTTAAATGAGCCTTTCCCTGGCAATTTACAGAGACAGGAGGTTCTTTCATTATATATAATATTATCGAAATATCATGAGGTGCCAGGTCCCAGGCGACATTAATATCTTTTTGAAAAAGTCCGAGGTTCAATCTTTGAGAGCTGATATATTGAACTTGACCTAAATCACCCGAATCGATTATCTGTTTGATTCTTTGAACCGGTGCCGAATAAACAAATGTGTGCCCAATCATAAGGGTCAGGTTTTTATTCTCTGCGATTTCTATTAATTCTTCACATTCTGCTACAGAAGAAGCCATTGGTTTTTCCACAAATGTGTGCTTTCCCGCCTTTAGAGACGCCTTAGCCATTTCAAAATGAAATCGAACAGGGGTAGCTATTACAATTGCATCTGTTTCAGGGTCTTTTATTACTTTATTAAAATCCTGTGTAGTTTCAACGGATGGGTGTAGTGATTTAAGATGTGACAAGCGCTCCGGATCAACATCGCATATTTTATTTACTTTGCAATCCGATAGAGAAATAAAATTACGAATAAGATTGGGACCCCAATACCCACAGCCTACCATAGCAATTTTAATCATATCCTATCATTCCTTCCGAACTCAGTGTTTGGATGTAGGATTATAGCACCAAAAGTTTGAAAAGGCAATCTGTAGATTTTATTAGCTTTGCGGACTGGTCTTTTACAAGTATGGTTCAATTACATGTACTTTTTTTATAGTTTTACGTCGATTGATTTTTGTTTAATCTTTTTCGTTTTATTGCTATGTGAATGCCATATAGGCATTTTTACGTATTGACTTCTCGGACATCCTTACCGCGTAGATATAGCCTGTCTTTGCTCTGCGTGATGCTGTCTTTCTCTGTACCGCGAAATCCTGCCGTGTTAGAATTTCCACAAGCCTGTCTGGAGGCTCGAAGTGGTACTCCATGATGACAACATCGATACGTCCCACAAGCCCCTGTTCGTCAAGGCGTTCGAATATCTCGAACTCCGCACCCTCACAATCACATTTAATAATTATGTGTCTATTTTTATTTTCTTCTAAAATATTATTTATTTCTTTTGCAGCATCCTTGATAATTACTGTTTCTTTTGTCAGATTTTTTTGGCCCTTACAAACATCGTGAGTGGTACTCATGGTGCCGCTCCACTCACTCTTGTACGGTAGTTCCAATGTTTGTTCCTTTCGGCCGAGTCCGACATTGAAGGCGCGAATCTTCTTGCTTAATTGTGGATTTAACTCAAGATTTTTTTTTGCCGACTCAAATGTCGGCTTAAATGGTTCGAAGGCATAGACACTTTTTATGTTCTGGTTTGTGGCAAAGCGCAGCGATGCGGCCGCGCGGTTCATGCCAATATCAATCAATACGGATTCTCTTCCTATATCCAGATTATACTCATTCTTGACGAATACTTCCCTGACCATATATAGAGGGCATTCCGCTTTGTTGGAGACATCTATGCGAACGCCCTGTGGTGTGGTTATTACACCATCGTTCAGAGTAAATCCCTGCTTAAGAAGACGATATTGCAGCCGCGGATTAACTACAAAGCGATATCGAATACGTGTGCGCCACCGTTTCATTGGCACGAAGCAACACACGAATTTGACCAATGCTTCCACAACAGCAAAATCCTTCATTGCTATTCGCTCCTTTCAATCGGTGTTTCAAAATTGTCTTTAGCCCAACATCGTTTGGGAACCGCCTATAATGGCATTTGATTAATCCCAAATGGGTAAGAATGCTCCAATTGCGTATTTGCATCCCGGCGACCAACAGTCTATGCATCCCGGAAACAGTTGTCAACCACATCTTCCCAAAGAGGCGTCTGAGGTAACAATGTAGGTTAATGAATAGTCAATGAATTATGCCCCCTGGCTCAAACAAATCATTTTATGGCATTTTATAATGAAACGTTCTTCGCCATAGCTACTTATCCAGTGAATTATCAGCCAGAATTTCCTTTACCTGTTGTGAGCTCATTATCCTTTTTATGATTTTGTTTATCTTTCTTTTCGTCCCGCTGCGAAGATTGAACTCACTTTGATTAATAACCTGCGTGGCGTGAGCAAGATGTATGATATATTGAGACATAACGGCCGGCGGCAATTCAACGGTTTTATAGCCGCGGTCAACAAGTTCAAAATAAAGTTTTTTACCTCCTGTCAGTCCTTTATCTCTGTCCATAAGAAACGATAGCCGCTCCCGGCGCAGAATGTCTGTTTTGTAAAGGGAACATATTGTACGATTGTAATAGCGGAATTTACCGATAGGGTCAGGCTCTCTTATAATTCTGCGCCTGAAGGTTCTCAAATCAGTCATTTTTTTCAGCAAAATTTGCCATCTTGGCTTCAATTCGATTTTGCCGGAGCCTACACAAGCTATATTTTCATCATTGCCGAAGTAACCAATGAGCTCACTCAGCCAGTTGTATTTTCTGACAAAGGTATCTGAATGCAGCGATACGAAAAATTCGGTTTTACAGTTGTCCAAACCAAGGTCAAGACCAGCGGAGTGGGAATAGCCCCCCCCGGGCTCATCGGCTACGGGGCTACGCTCGATTAATCTAATCCAATCGAGAGATTTAAGGTAACGCAGGGATTCATCTTGTGAATTATTATCGACAACAATAACTTCATACGGATAATTTGTAAACTTACGCACACTGCGCAGGCATAATTTCGTTAAGTCCGGAGTTTTGTAATTTACAATGCATATAGACGCTTTGCCTTTGACGAAATCAGACATTGGTGGTGAGTTTCCCTTGAATTAGCGGTTATCGTACATCGATTCATAATATTTGCGGTAGTCACCGGAGACGACATTATTGAGCCACTGATAGTTTTGGAGATACCAGTCAATGGTTTTATTAATACCTTCCTCAAAACTAACCGAAGGTTCCCAGCCGAGCTGATTCATAATTTTGCTCGCATCAATCGCATATCTTCTGTCGTGTCCGGGTCTGTCGGTGACATGCTTAATCAGTGATTTAGGCTTGTCCAGACGGTTGAGTATAATGTCAATGACTTCCAGGTTTGTTTTTTCATTGCAACCACCAATATTGTAAATCTCA
>CAZDVE010000085.1:0-6260 GCA_964508785.1 uncultured Pirellulales bacterium
TCCAGCAGTATGACAATAATATGGCACCAGATGATGGTCGTGAATTCGACAATATTCAGATTCTGAGCTTGTAATTCAAAGGGAAATTAGACTTTTTTCCGCTTAATCTCTTTAGTTATTGTATGAATACTTTTTTGTATTTGTGGATTACAAAAGGAAGGCCGTGAGGTAGCTCTATTGTTTCCACAAGGACGATGCACAAAATGACGTAATTTTTGCACAAAATGGCTTCTTTTTTGGAAAAGAATCGTTTATAATATCATTAGAGCTTGGAAAGTTCGCTTTTTATTGTCTTATACTTTAAGAAAAGCACCTTCCCCTGCCAGTTAATGGGATTGAGGCTTTGTGAGGAAGCCCAAGAGGGATTACGGCAATTTTGAGGGAAGGTTGTATATTTACCTTTTGTTCGAAGGCTATAAGCGATAAAGTGTAGGTAAAGGGTGTTCATCAATAATCAATTTCTTAGAAGGAGGAATATTATGTGTAGGAAATCGTCTTTTTTAATTCTTCTATCTGTCATTGGTTTGGTTGTAAGTATTGCCAGTGCCCAAACAACAGTAAAAATAAATTTTCAATCGAGTACATTGGGTTCCGGAGAGATCCCGCAGGGATATTTGCCGGATTATGGGGATGTATTCGGTGACAGGGGAAACGGCTGGAGCTATGGCTGGTCTGTGGATAAAGCAGCCAGCTCACGTGACCGTGACAGCGGTCATTCCCCTGACCAGCGATATGATACACATAATTCTTTGAATATGTGGAACACCGGTCTGGGCTCATGGGAGATAGAACTGCCGAACGCTACGTATGACGTGTATATAGTCGGTGGTGATCCGGATTATTTCGACTCGACTCAGTCATACATTGTAGAAGGGATAGAAGTTCTTGACGAAACTCCTTATCCACCGGGCAATCCTACTACACCTGATATAGACAGGTTCGATGAATGTACTGTCACTGTCAGTGTGAACGACGGACGCCTAACGATCGATCCGATTGAGGGAATTGGATATATCAAGATTTGTTTCATACATATTGTTGATATACGTGCTGCTCTGCCTGTCAGCCCGGAAAATGAAAGTGTACAGATGGGCACATCTGTAACTCTCGAATGGCTTGCCGGTGTGGGTGCCATCCAGCACGATGTTTACATTGGTGAAGATTTCAATGATGTAAGTGAAGCTACAACTGACACAGCCGATTTCTATAAAGGTCGTCAGAGCGAGGTGGTTTATCCGGCAACGGGCACGTTAGAGTTAGAACCGGGCAAAACCTATTACTGGCGTATTGATGAATTCGACGGCACCAATATAATAAAAGGGGGCGTATCGAGCTTTACAATCCAGGTTGTCACGGCTTTCAATCCTGAGCCTGTTGATAGTGGTCTGTTTGTCGATCCCAATACATCACTTAACTGGTCAAGAGGTGCAGGTGCTCTGATCCATCATATATATTTTGGCGATAATTTCGACAATGTCAGAGATGCCGATACAAGCTCACCAGAATACAAAGGCAGGACATTTGTGAGCACCACAACCTGGGAGCCGCCGGATACTCTCGAACTCAACAAAACCTACTACTGGCGAATTGATGAGGAGGCCTCCGGTAGTACAATCAATCAAGGTGATGTCTGGAGCTTCACAACGACTTCGCGTCCTGGCGGTGGTCTGAAAGGGCAATACTATGATAACACTGATTTGGCCGGAGATCCCGTGTTGACTCGGATCGATCCTGAAATTAACTTTGACTGGGGGCTTGAGACACCAGATCCAAACATTACTGATGTTGATAACTTCTCAATAAGATGGACCGGCCAGATAGAGATACCGGCTTCCGGTCAATGGACCTTCTGGGCAAACATGGACGATACTTTCCGGTTGTGGGTTGATGGACAACTACTTATTGACGAGAGTCCCGGGATAGTTGCCTGGTATAGCGGCTCGATTACTCTTGAAGCTGGTTTTTATCCTATTGTGCTTGAGTTTCTCGATACTGGTAATGTCGCCTTAGTGCGATTACTCTGGCAGGGTCCACTTATCCCGGATCGGCAGATTATACCTGCAGGAGCATTACAACCGCCACTTTGGGCCATTGCTGTGAGTCCGGCTTATGGGGCTGTTGACGTCGACCAAAGCCCTACCCTTGAGTGGACTGCCGGGGAAGAAGCTGCCGAGCATGATATTTACTTTGGTACAGATTACGAGAGTGTGGCTAATGCGGATATAACGACACCGGGTATTTATCGAGGCAGGCAGGCTCTGGATAATACTAGTTATATTCCAACTGAAGTGCCTCTTGAATGGGAGCAGACTTACTACTGGAGAATCGATGAGGTCAACGGTGTTGATATGTGGAAAGGTAGTGTCTGGAGTTTTACGGTAGCTAATTTTGCGAGCGTGGATAATTTCGAGGCCTATAACGACCTTAATCCCGATGAGCAAGGCAGTAAAAGAATATATTTAACTTGGATTGACGGATTCGAAAATCCGACAATAAACGGCTCGACAATGGGCTACCCGAATCCTGTTTTTGCCAATGATGAACATTTTGTTGAGACCGATATAGTTCATAGTGGTGATCAGTCAGCTCCATTATTATATGATAACGGCACTGCAAGCTACTCAGAAGTTACAGCGAGCACTAATGACCTGACAATCGGACCCGATTGGACCGCAAACGGTGCCCAGTGGTTGGTATTGTGGTTCTATGGTGATTCGGGCAACGCTACAACCGAGCAAATGTATATTAAGATTAACGGTACTAAGGTGTTATATGATGGTGACCCGGGTAATATAGCAACGCGCAGATGGACGCAGTGGAATATCGATCTTACTTCTCTTGGCGTGAATCTCGGTAATGTCACGACAGTTAGTATTGGTTTTGAGAGGACCGGTGCGACCGGTGGCTCAGGCATTGTGTTCATTGATGATATTCGTTTGTATAAGACACCGCCGCCGGAGATAGAACCTCTCGATCCGGGCACTGATGCTCTGGTAGCGCACTACGCATTTGAAAATAATACAGAAGATAGTTCCGGCAATAATAACCATGGTACTGTAATGGGTGAACCAGGTTTTGTTGCAGGCATTTCGAACCTGGCATTGTCACTCGACGGAGTCGATGATTATGTAGATTGCGGTAACAGTGCAAGCTTTGATATCGCCGATGAGATTACACTCTCGGCCTGGATAAACACAAGTGACACCGGCAACGATGAACATAATCCCTTTGTGGGTAAAGGTGATCACGCCTATGCGATTAAGCACTCTGATAACAATAATATACAGTTCTTTATCTATGACAGTGGTTGGTTCACAGTGAACGTTAGTGCGGGTGAGTCGTTTAACGGCGATTGGCGCCATGTGTCGGGTACCTATGATGGGAGTGAGCTTAAGATATACCTCGATGGCGGTATAAGGGCTACTACAGTTCACACGGGAGCCATAGAAATCGGAACCGAAAATCTAACTATTGGAACGAACTCTGAGGAGAGTGGCCGTTTTTACAACGGTTTTATCGATGATGTTAGAGTCTATAACCGGGCTTTGTCTGATGGTGAGATTCTCTATCTTGTGAGTCAGTAGGTTCTATAATAGGGTAGTTATAGAATTTATAGTTGCAGGGATAAATAGATAGCAATGTGTCTTGGATTATTTCGGTGTCTATATTAATCGATTGAGTATAGGCCTCCCCGGTTTTTGTGTGTGAGAATCACAGGACAATTTGCTTCCAAGATGCAGGTTTTTCCTCTAATGAGGCCGAAAAAGGCTTATATTTCTCTTGACAGAAGGGTGGTCAATTTAGTATAAAAATGATATTGGGTAGTTATATTCGCAGGAGCACTCATCCGTAGATTTTTGTTTGCATACAGGGCAAATTTTGGTCTGTTTTTTTTAGCTATCCAAATAAAATACAAATTCGGAGCCAAGTCAGACAGCTGGAGCCGTATGCTCGGCAGTTTTTGATTTTTACCTTTCAATAACTAATTTTTTGGTTTTTGAAGGAAGGAGGTATTGTCAAATCGTTAAACATTTATCCTGGGCAGATATTTGTTAAAAAGGGAGTAAATTAGGGTAAAAATCTTAATCGTTTGTATATATATTATGACATTTTTTAAGGAGGTTTATGATGTGTAAGAAATTTATTTGTTTGGTTTCCTTGTTGGTGTTTTCCTTCGCATGCACTACCTACGCAGATCATGTAATCGGCGACTTTGAAGGGACACTCGATGGTTGGACAGGTGCTTGGGCTGGGACCGAGGACCTTGGGAACTCCACAGTTGGAGCTACATTGAATGAACAAAGTCTGAGTGTTAAGGTTGGTACCGGTGATTTCTGGAAACTTCAGATTGATACCCAGTTAAATCTGGCTGATGGCGCAACAGCAATAGAGGCTGATGTAACATTTATTGCTGCGGAATGGCCGGACCCCAATGCTTGGCTCAACGTCCATAAGATTGCTATTCAGGACCACACTGACTGGGCCTGGCAAGAGGTGGATCTTCCCGCAATGACAATAACAAAAATCAGCGGTGCAGATCCGCAAGGTCCTGATGCAGATGGAAACGTAGCGTGGTGGAAACCCGAGCTGGGTGACGCAACCTGGACTGTTTCATGGAGCCTTGATGGTTTGACTTTAACAAACGATGTATATAGTCTGTTCCTGTCCTTGCAGAATACCAACATTGCCAAGGAAAATGCAGGATTTATCTATGTCGACAATGTTAAAGTAGTCGGTGCTGAAGCCCCACCGCCAACGAAGATTGTCTATGTTGATGCAACAGACGGTGAAGCTGGCAATACAACATTGGCCACAGGCGAAGTATTTACGTCTGTTGATGTGCCTACCGGTGGCAGCGGCGAAGATGGTCTTTGGCGTTGGCGAGCATATGCAAATGAAGGTACCATATTCGAGTCCGGCGGTAGCTGGGAAGCGGACCGCAACACCGAAGATTGCCCGCGTCTGATGACGTCGGTCGAAGTACCCGAAGAAGAATATGAAGTGTATGTCTACATGTGGGCCGACGGAGATCAGTGGCGTATACAGGCTTCGTTAGATAACCTTGATGGTGACTTGCCATTATACCTCTGCAATGATCCCGACGGGGAAGCAACCGTAGCCGTCGCAGAAGACTTTGAGGAGCCTGTGCCGATGCTGACCGAGGACAATCGAACTCTCTGGCAGGTACATCTTGGCAACACAGAGGCTACCACAAATATCGTCGTCTATATCGACGATGAAGCTGCACACATAACTGGTAGTGCTCGTACATGGTATGACGGTATTGGCTACAAAATCGCAGTTCCACCAAGTCCGAAGATTATCTGGGTTACAGATGCAGACATTGACCGTGACTTAGATGGCGTCCAGGATGACCAGGCGTGGATCGATTGGCTCGTGGCTGAAGGATACGATGTTGATGCCCGACCGGGCTATTGGATGGCACTTGAAGGTAAAGATGCCAACGATGTCAATGATTATGTCGGAGAACTCAATGCTGCTGATTTGGTTATTCTCAGCCGCACTGCCAGTAGTGGTGATTATGACGATGGTAATGAGCCGACTCTATGGAACTCTGTCACCGCTCCGATGATATCATTAAGTGCATGGCATCTCAGGAATAACCGCTGGTTGTGGATTGATTCCGGCACTGTTGTCAGAGACAATATATCCTTTATGGAAGTGCTGGATACGACTCATCCTGTCTTTGCAGATGTAGAGCTTGATGCAGATGGTCTGGTTGAGCCGGTGGATCCGGAAGTGTATAGTGCGGATGTGGGCTATCGCGGAACTTGTTTCGTCCAAATCGAAGGTCTCGATATGGGTAACGGCACCTTGTTGGCCAAATCCCTGGCAGAGTTGCCCTGGATTGCCGTATGGGAAGCCGGAGTTGAGTTCTATGAAGGTGCTAATGCATTTGCCGGTGGTCCGCGTATGATGTTCTCGGCCGGTACACAAGATGAAGCGGGCGCAGTACCTCAAGGCGCATGGAACCTGACTGATGCTGGTGAACAAATGTTCCGCAACGCTGTCGAATACATGCTTGCACAGGGACCGGTCGGTCCGTCCACCGAAGGTCTGGTTGCATATTATGCATTGGAAGGTGACGCCACGGATAGTTCCGGCAACGGACTGGACGGTGCTGTTGAAATTATTGGAAGTGGTAACGACGCAGCATTCGTGGCTGGAGCTGTCGGCATGGCGATTGACTTACTGCCTACTGCAACCGGTACCGAAGGTCCCTATGTGAACTGCGGGGC
>CAZDVE010000086.1:0-5475 GCA_964508785.1 uncultured Pirellulales bacterium
TTTGCCGCCAACAGAGTCGATTGCAGCTGTGTCACCATCAGTAAAACTGTAGCGACTGACAATCTCACCCTGCGCAACAACACCCAAACCAAACACCAGAACAAATAAAATCAGAAAAAATTTCTTACACATCATAAACCTCCTTAAAAAAATGTCATAATACATACACAAACGATTAAGATTTTTACCTTAATTTACTCCCTTTTAACAAATATCTGCCCAGGATAAATGTTTAACGATTTGACAATACCTCCTTCCTTCAAAAACTAACAAGTTATTGAAAGGTAAAAATCAAAAAATCTGGAGCACACGACTCCAGCGGTCTGAACTCGTTTTGTTGTAATATTTTGTTGGATAGCTTTGGATAAAAGGCCAAAATCCGCTTATATAAAGCGGAAATTTACGGATAAATGCCTCTACGAATAAAACTACCCTATATTGTATTTATACTAAATTTAATACCCTGCCGTCAAGTTAAAATCAATGAAAAGATGGTTTTTTTATATGTAGGACGTGTTTTCAGGGTATTACAGTGTACATTATGTACTTGATTTCCTGGAAATAGAATTATTAGCTCTTAAGGCCATGAAATTAATGATCCGGTGGCTTGTAAAATTTCATATTTTTTTACAGGTTACAGGTTTTGTTAAAGCCGAATTTTAAGTTGTGAAGAATGTGGATTTATCTACATTTGTATACAGTACATCGGGCCTTAAAAGTAAAAACCTGTAACTAAATGTGAATTCCAAAACCTGTTCTTTGAGGGGTATGACTTAGTAAGCCGGAAAGCCTCTCAACCAGGCCGGCCAGTCCTCATCCAGAGCACCGCCTGCTTTAGTCCATACACCTGAAGTGTTAAACTCTCGGTGCCATTTTAATGTCCAGAGTTCTTTAAGGCCGACACGCCTTGTGGACCAATCCATGAACAGGGAATTAATAAATCCGTCATGTCGGTTGATGCAGAAATGGTTCATTTCCCCGGTTTGACCTTTGTCACCGATGCCAAAGGCATCCATGGTTTCCGATGGAACATCTGTATCAAGTGGCCATGCATCGTGCCATGTGGAATCGGCAAATACAGGTATTTGCTCTGCGCCTGATATGTCATTAACATTTTTCCAGAACCATTCTACCGGCCGAGTGCCTCTGTCTGTCCTCATGTTATTGGTCCAGGAATTAATGCTGTAGCTGAATGTGTAAAGGTGATGTTCGCTTCCGGGTGTCTCGATTTCACGCGAGGCCGCTTTAAAAGTACCCCAGTCAGCGGAGTTTTCCATCGGACGGGTTGCGGTGGGGCATAAAAGCATGTCCCAGTTGTCCTTGTAGTAAGGTCTCAGTGCATTCATCCATAATGCTCTTTCACCGATATCCCAGCCCGGATTGAAACTGCCGTTGTAGTCGTCCGTATAGAACTTAAAGATTAATCCCCACTCTCTTAATCTTGCCTGACACATCATTGTTTTTGCCTGGTCTTTTACGCGGTTCAGGGCCGGCATCAATATCGACATTAATAGTGCAATAATAGCAATGACAACAAGAAGCTCTATTAGTGTAAATGCTCTATTATCTCTATCCGACATAGCTTCAACAGATATTTTGATTAGACCATGTTAAAGAAGAAAACTTTTAGTACAATACTTTTTCATCATTATTACTGTAGAGAAAATTAAAAATACTTCACAGTATCCAATGCATTTATACTAACATAATTATCGGGATTTTTCAATATTTTCAGTTTTTTTCTTAGCTATGTGAATGGCCTGTGTTGAAAGCTGTTTTACGGTAAGACGGAGGTCATGGATAGTATATTTAATAAATTGGCTGGAATTGGATGATTTTGCCAACTATAATTGTGCATCGGCAAGCGTAATAAGTAATATTTATAAATGGATTTGAATTCGGTCCCGGCCAAGAAGGAGAATGGAAAATGAAAGAAAAGCGTTCAAAAGACAATCAGACAAGCCGGCGTAATTTTCTCAAAAAGACCGCCGCGGCCACGGCAGCAGGGCTAACAATCTCATCTATACTAACTTCATCCGGTTGTTCTGAAACTATTGTCTATCCGTTCGGCGGGGCAGCTTGCCGTTTAACTGATAAGAACAACGTCATTCTGTTTCAGGGCGATTCGATTACCGATTCCGGTCGTGACAAGCGGAACCAGAGTAATGCACATGACTCAAGGGCATTGGGAAACGGTTATGTTCTGCTTGTCGCTTCGCAGTTACTGGATAAGTATTGCAGGGCCAGACCGAAAATCTATAATCGCGGCATTAGCGGCAACAAGGTATTCCAGCTTGCCGAGAGGTGGGATGAGGATTGTATAAACCTCAAGCCTGATATCGTCAGTATCCTTGTCGGTGTAAACGATTACTGGCATGTCTCCAAACATGGTTATAAGGGAACGGTAGAGACTTATGAAAAAGATTATCGCGCCCTTATCCAGCACACACGCCAGACGCTGCCGGAAGTGACATTGGTAATTTGCGAGCCATTCGTTCTTCGCTGCGGCGAAGTAGATGAAAAGTGGTTCCCGGCCTTCGATGGCTATCGGGCAGCGGCGAGAAAAGTAGCCGTCGAGTGTAAGGCCATATTCGTCCCGTATCAGTCGGTTTTCAATAAGGCGGCCAAGAACGCTCTGGCCGATTACTGGGCGGCCGATGGCGTCCATCCCACTTTGGCCGGTGCGCATCTGATGGCAAACGCCTGGCTCAAAACCGTTTTTGGATAATGATAAAGACCACTGCTTATAACTGTCATACTTATTGGGCGTTGTTGAGGATTTGGAGATAGTTTGTGGAAACGATTGATTTACGCAGCGATACAGTGACATTACCGACGCAGGCGATGCGGGAAGCGATTTTCCATACCGATTTGGGAGATGATGTTTTCGCAGAGGACCCGACGACGAACCAGCTCGAAAAAATCTCGGCTGAGATTATAGGCAAAGAAGCGGCAATGCTGGTCGCCAGCGGAACGATGGGGAATCTGGTGTGCATTCTTGCCCATTGCCGGCGAGGCGAAGAGGTGATTTTAGGCAATCAATCTCATTCGTTTCTCTATGAAGCCGGCGGCATGTCGGTGCTGGGTGGGATACATCCGCATACCGTAGTCAATCAGCCTGATGGAACAATTTTGCTGGAGGATATCGAAACGGCGATACGGGGCGAAAACGTGCATTTTCCACGAACGCGGCTGGTTTGCCTGGAAAATACTCATAATCACTGCAATGGCTCTCCGCTAACTGCGAAATACACAGAAGACGTTGCGGCACTTGCCAATAGACGTGGTCTTAAAGTTCATCTCGACGGTGCCCGGATATTCAACGCCGCGGTGGCTTTGGACGTGGATGTTAAAGAGTTGACACGCCCTGTGGATTCGGTTAGCTTTTGCCTTTCAAAGGGACTATCAGCACCGGTTGGCTCGGTGATATGTGGTTCGGGCGATTTTATTTCCGAAGCCCGGCGGATTCGAAAAGTGCTCGGAGGCGGTATGCGACAGTGCGGAATTATCGCTGCCGCCGGTATCACTGCTTTGGAACAGATGGTGGAAAGATTAAAAGAAGACCATGAGAACGCCCGGCGACTGGCCGAGGGAATCTCACGCATTGCGAGCTTGTCCATCGACCTGGATAATATTCATACTAACATTGTATATTTTGATTTGGAAAGCGAGCGGCTTACCGCCGAATCGCTTGTGGAGCGACTTGCCGATAGGGCAGTTAAAATACTAAATTTGGGACTGGCTCGCTTAAGGGCCGTGACACATTACGGCATAACCGACGATGATATCGATTTGGCCCTCGAAGCATTACGCGAGATTATGAAAAAGTCGTAATAGGGCTTTAACTTTAAAATATGTAAGAAAAGTAAAAAAATAATTGTCCCTTATTTTATTAATTTTCTATGAGATGAAAAGAAATGGAGATAAAAATGAGAATATTGAAGAAATCGAGAGTAGCGGTATTTTTCCTTTTAATACTAAGCCTTTCATGTGCCTCACATGTGGCAACTGCCAAGGATTGCTGGATCGGCACCTGGGCCAGCGCCCAGCAGTTGACCGAACCCAGAAACCTGCCGCCTGGACCGGGACTGTCCAACAATACGCTGCGCCAGGTGGTTCACGTGACATTGGGAGGGAGCCAATTACGCGTACAATTTTCCAATACCTATAGTACCGGCCCGGTGACAATTAATGCCGCCCACTTGGCGGTGTCAGCAGGCGGCAGTGCGATCGATCCGGCAACGGACAGGACACTGACGTTTCAGGGGGCGTCATCGATAACTATTCCGGCAGGCCAGGCCGTTTATTCGGATACTCTGGACTTTGATGTAACACCATTGAGTAACCTGGCAGTAAGTATTTATTTTGGCCGGACGTCGGCTGATGTCACCGGGCATCCCGGCTCCAGGACCACATCCTATATCCAATCCGGCAATGCAGTGACAGCGACCGATATGGCTTCGGTGGTTAAAACGGATCATTGGTATATTTTGAGCGGGATCGATTTATGGCTCGATGATTCTTACGCGACTGTGGTAACCCTGGGTGATTCGATTACGGACGGCAGGGGATCGGCCACCAACGGCAACAACCGTTGGCCGGATAATCTGGCCCGACGTCTGCAGGAGGACCCGAATACTGCAAAGATTGGCGTATTGAATCAGGGCATCGGCGGCAATGCCGTGGTATCCGGCGGTCTGGGACCAACCGCGCTCAAGCGTTTTGAGAATGATGTACTTGAGCAGAATGGAGTTCGCTGGGTAATCATCCTCGAGGGAGTTAATGACATCGGCGGCAGCCGCGGCCCAAAAGTGGCCACCGATTTAATTGCTGCGTATGAGCAGTTCATAGACAAGGCCCATGCCCACGACATCCTGGTGTACAGTGTGCCGATCCTGCCCTTTGGAGGGTCCTTTTACGACAGCGAAGACCATGAGGCTGCGCGCCAGATAGTCAATAAATGGATTCGAACCAGCAGTAAGTTCGACGCAGTCGTTGATCTGGATGCTGCGGTACGCGATCCGGCGAATCCTACTAAGTTGTTACCGAAATACGATACCGGTGACCATCTGCACCTCAATGTGGCGGGCTACCAGAAGATGGCCGAGGCCATTGACCTTGATTTGTTTAAATAAGAAAAGGAAAAATCCTGGTTTAATAAATCAATGATATACAAACGAGTGTAAAAGTATTACCGGTCATAATAATATAATTACCTTGTCTATAGAGTAAAAGTGTATCTCAAATATTTAGTATCATTACGTTTTATAGGAGGATGATTATGTGTCGCAAATCTCTTTTCTTGATATCATTTTTTGTAATCCTGTGTTTGGCATGCACTTTATACGCTACCATTGTCACCACGGCCGACGGCAATGGTGCGGATACGTTCGTAACCAACGACGAAGCGAGCGACAAAGACAGCATAATGGGCACAGAGGAAACTCTGGAGATCCGTAACTATGAGGGCGTCCG
>CAZDVE010000087.1:0-4251 GCA_964508785.1 uncultured Pirellulales bacterium
CTAACTATCGGCACAAAAGCTATATATCCTGTATTATTCTACGGACGTTATACTAGTTTTTACAATAACCAGTGTATAACGTCAATTCATTTTCATCATTGAGCAGCTACTACTGGCCATTAATATTTTTCAGCATTGAAAACGCCCGCATTTATTGTTAGAATCCCTTTTCGTTTCGCTAAGTACATTTTTTTGCAGATTCGTGTTTTTAGATGGATTAATGAGGACCAATAATGGCAGATATATTTGACAAGCACATTCTTAAAAATGGAATGGTACTTCTCGGAGAGCCGATGGGCGCAGTTCAATCGGTAGCCTTTGGTTTTATGCTTCCGGCCGGTGCATCTTTAATGCCGGAGGGATGTTGCGGGGCCGGAAATATCATCGCCGACTGGATTTTCAGAGGTGCCGGCAATAAAGACAGCAGACAGCTCGGCGATGCACTCGATGGCCTTGGGTTGCAAAGAGCAAGCTCTTTAAGTAGCTCACACCTAATCATCGGAGCCGCACTCGAGGCAAGTAACTTGTCGAAGGCATTGGATTTGTACTCTGATATCATAAATAAAGCCGGCTTAAAAGAGGAGCAGTTTGAACTAGCAAAGCAACTGGCGATTGATGGAGTAATGTCATTAGATGACGACCCCCGCCAGAAAGTAATGCTTAAACTGAGAGAACAATTTTATCCGCACCCACTGGGACGCAGTACTGCTGGAGAAATTCCGGAATTAGAGACTTTAACCGCCGAAAAAACAAGGGAGATTATAAAAAATAAATTAAATCCTTCCGAAACTATATTTGCAGTAGCAGGTAAGTACGATTTCAATAACCTCTGTAAACAAATGGACGCTTTGTTCTCAAACACAGGTAAAGAAACTTCCAGCGATGAGATTCCTACACATGACAAACTCGGCAGATATTTACATATTAATAACGATGGCGCGCAGATTCATATCGGTTTGATGACTGAAACCGTCAAACCAACCGATGAAGATTATTATAATGCCAGAGCAGCAGTGTCGGTCCTTTCAGGCGGTATGAGTGCCAGATTATTTACAGAAGTAAGAGAAAAAAGGGGCCTGTGTTACGCAATCGGGGCACGTTACCATGGCCTGAAACCTGCTGCAGGCATAATGTGTTACGCGGGCACAATACCGGATAAGGCACAGGAAACGTTGGATGTAATAATCAGCGAATTTAATCGACTTGGCGATGGCATTAGCGAGGAAGAAATCGCAAGAGCAAAAGTTGGCTTAAAAAGCTCGCTGATTTTACAAAGTGAATCATCCAGCAGTAGAGCAAGTGCAATCGCCAGTGACTATTATATGCTGGGCAGAATTCGCAGTCTGGATGAGATCAAAAATAAAATAGAAGCAACCAATGTGGATTCAGTCATCGAATTTTTACAAAAAAATACATTCAAGGATTTTACTATTGTGACAATCGGCCCAACTCGATTAGCGGTTGAAGCTGACTAATCAATGCTTTTCTATATTGTAAATTGATAGAAGGCCATTAAAATTATGGACCTATAATATTGAACTGATAGGTATTACATGTTGGTAGTCTTTTGTGAGAAGATGCCATTATTTAAGATGTGCTATGAACCTGCATGCAACATTTATCAAAAACTGTTGACCAGATTTTATAATTTTAAAAAAACCTTTGTAACCCAAGACATTTTTAAGAAGTACCGACAAGACGTCCCATAAGAACTTCTATTTATAGTTGTTGTATTCATTCCTTTTTACACATTTACAAGGATATTACTAACGCGAAATGAAATTAATGTCCCATAAAAATATCGATCAACGACGACATTTTTTTATGCTTTAAAGAAACAGTGACATTATTGGCCGGTCCCATAAAAAAGATTAAAGTCGTTACTGTTTACCTGTCGATTTATGGCTTTACAGAGGTCCAATACTTATATACTTAGAAACAACTTAAAAGGTTATGCAAACAACTTCTGAATTGATGAGTTTAAATAGAATCGTCACAGTAAGTAGGGACCCCGATATTCAACGGTTAGCACAAAAATGCAGCCAGGAAGTATTTGGGGCGGATGATCTCACTGATGCTCTTGAAATCATACAAACAGTCGATCCGAATCTGATACTTTTCGACCATAAATTCAGCACCGACTATATTCGTGAATTCATAGATGCGGCCGATAAAAAATCCATCGATATACCAGTAGTCGTTGTTGGTGATAATAATTGCGGTGAAAATGAATTAGATACTAAATTCAACCAGTTAGGAATTTATGGCTATATACAAGGAATCCACGATTACGAGAGATTACAGGGAATTATCGATAGAATAAAAAATGATGAGGATGTTTGTGATAAAAGAGATATAAGCAAAGATGAAAATCACTTCTTTGCAAATGAACTCGCTGTCGCCGTTTCAATCGCCGGTAAAAGTCGTTCCATCATAAATACTCTTAAAACGACTGAACTCATAGCCTCAAGCCATTGTAATCCTATCTTAATACTTGGAGAAACGGGCACCGGCAAAGAGCTTGTCGCTAAGGCAATACATACTCTCAGACATCCAAACGAGCAGTTTGTAGCTGTTAATTGTGCAGCTCTAACAGCAAATCTACTGGAAAGTGAGCTCTTTGGACATGTCAAAGGCTCATTTACAGGCGCCGATCGAGAAAAAACCGGGCTGCTGGAGTTGGCCGGGTCCGGCACTTTACTGCTTGATGAAATAAGTGAAATGCCAATTAATCTACAGGCAAAACTGCTCCGTGTTCTTGAGGAAAAAAAATATCGAAAAGTAGGTGGAACCAAGAATATTACCTGCAACGCAACAATAATAGCTGCAAGTAATCGCAATCTTAGACAGGAAGTTCAAAATAACCGCTTTCGTAGAGACCTTTATTATCGTCTTAATATAAGTCCAATAATATTAGCTCCACTAAAGTCACCTGAAAGAAGAGATGATATATCAATGCTGGCAGAGTACTTTCTTAAGACTTCAACTATTTGTCCTGATAAGCAAGACCAAATAACATCCTTTACTAAATTAGCTATTGAGGCATTGGAAAAACACGATTGGCCAGGTAATATTCGCGAGCTTCGTAACGTAATAGACAGAGCAATACTTTTTGAAACAACAGATAAAATTGGTCTAAACGGTATAATATTCGATCCGACCGAAACTCATGAGGTCTCCGATAGCTCTGCAGCCGATCCCATTACAGATTTTTCACTGGCAAAAGCCGAACGAAAGCTAATCTATCGAGCATTGCATGAAACAGGCTGGCAAAAGACACGGGCCGCGGCTCTACTTGGCATAACAAGAGCAACGCTTTATGCAAAGGTTAAACAATATAACATAGAAAAGGATTCACATCCCTCAACGAATAATACAAAAAAGGAGCGAAATAAACTCGAATCCTTATCTATCACTTAGCAAGCAAAAGCTCGACAAATTCTCTAATGTGCCCCCACATGTCAGAAAATCTATCGGCTCGTATAGAATCCTGACATTCGCTTGTTTAATCATAATAAATCCTAAAACAATATATCGATTTTTCATGCTTAAATCCCTGTAAAAGCTTACCTTCCAACCTTCAGACCAAGCTGGCACAATTATTGCAGTCTTCTGAAGAATGAAATTATTAAAGGGCATACCATAGTCGATGAATACATTGACTCTTGGAAACCTTAAACGCCCTCAAGTTCTTCTTATAAACCGTTTTCTCGGATTCGCTTAGAGGGCGAAGTTGATAATTATGGCGCAAGAAAATTCAAAAGATTATCGCGAAGAGAACACTTCCGAAGCGCATTCGGACCACAAATCATCAGCAGATGAAGTTCAAAAAGAAACGCCCGATAAAAGTATAGATTTATTCTCAGAAGAAATAAATAATGAACTATCGGAACATGATCTATTCGCAGGAGATGAGGATTTTTACAAACTTCTGGCTGATTCTCAGGCAAAAGATGCTAAAAAGCTCACTAACAATATCAAATCTTTGAACAAGTTATATCGGAAAAAAACTTTTTCTGTACTTCAAAAAGTTATTTTTATTGGAATTATAGTAACCACTTCAATGCTATTATACGTGCTGTCAGGACTCAAATCAGGTCCCATTCAAGGCCCAACGGTTACATCCGCCGGTCAAACAGGTGTTATAGAAAAACAAGAATTTGTCACAACACCTGCATCAAATAATTCTCCAAATATAACAAACACACAGAATGAAAACTTAAATCTCGTACTCCCACCAACACAAGCGGT
>CAZDVE010000088.1:0-3259 GCA_964508785.1 uncultured Pirellulales bacterium
TAAGCCCGCGCAAAAAGTATTTACCGGCAACAATATATACGAGGAGGGTCGGTAACCCTGCAATAATCGCCGCAGCCATATCTACATTGTACTCCTTTACACCTGTACTTGTATTCACTAAATTATTAAGCGCCACCGTAATGGGCTGGCTGTCACTCCCTGAGAATGCCACCCCAAACAGGAAATCGTTCCAGATCTGGGTTGTCTGCCAGATAATGGCCACCACAAAGATAGGCAAAGAAACCGGCAGAATAATCTTCCAGAAAATTCTAAAAAAACCTGCTCCGTCTACTTTAGCGGCCTTTATTATCTCATCAGGAATTGTGACATAAAAATTACGGAAAAACAGAGATGTAAACGGTATCCCGTATACAACATGGACAAAAATCAAGCCATAGACGCTTTGTGCTATGCGGAGTTTACCTAATGTCAGCGACATGGGCAGCAGTATGATCTGGAACGGAATAAAGCATCCGAGCAGCAAAAGGCTAAACAGGGTTTCGCTTCCTTTAAAGCGCCATTTGGAAAACACATAACCGTTTATCGCGCCTATCAATGTTGAGATAATTACTGCCGGAACGACCATTTGTACGGAATTCCAAAAATAACCTTTCACACCTTCACAGTTGATACCCGTACAGGCACTGCCCCAGGCCTTGGCCCAGGCATCCAATGTAAATTCACGGGGCAGGGAAATTAGATTGCCGGTACGGATGTCATTCATGGATTTGAAGGATGTCATGGCCATGACAAAAAAAGGAATAAGAAAATAGAGCGCTGCGACAATCAAAATGCTGTACACAATGATTCTTCCAATGATCGCTCCCGTACTTCGTTCACCGACCATTGCAGGTTGTTTACCTCGCATTACGCGTATCCCTCAGCTCAGAATATAAATAGGGAATAATGATTGCCATCACCGCCAGGAACATGATGACGGCACTGGCAGCCCCGAACGCCAGCCGATTGCGGTTAAAGGCAAAAGCATACATAAAGGTTGCGGGCATATCCGTGGAATATCCCGGCCCGCCGCGGGTCAAGACCATTACCAGGTCGAAACTTTTAATGGAAAGATGCAATAAAATAATCACGGCGCTTAAAAACACCGGCCTTAAACTGGGAATAATAATACGCCAGTATATGCGCGGCAGGCTGGCCCCGTCGACCTTGGCGGCTTTAATAATAGAGTCGTCAATACCTCGCAGTCCGGCCAGGAAAAGTGCCAGCACAAAACCGGTGGACTGCCAGACTGCGGCAATCACTATGGTATAGATTGCCATATTGGACTCCACCAACCAGCGAAAGGTAAAATCGCTAAAGCCCAATTGTTGTATAAGCCTTTCTAAACCTAGATCCGGATTTAAAATCCATCTCCAGGCAGCTCCCGTTACAATAAAGGATAATGCCATGGGATAGAGATAAATGGTTCTAAAAAAGCCTTCGCCTCGGATACGCTGATCGAGGAAGATAGCCAGCAGCAAACCGATAATGATACAAATTGCAATAAATAAAACACTAAAAATGAGCAGATTGAAAACAGCGACACTCCACCTTGTCTCCAGGGTAAAGAGATTAAAATTATCAAACAGAGTGAAATATTGTTTTAATCCGACCAATTCATATTTGGGCAGAAGTCTGGAGTCGGTAAAGGAAATCCAGGTAGTCCAGCCGATAAATCCGTAGATAAAAATAGCTGCTACTGCCAATGTGGGAATCACCACAAGTTTGGGAAGAATATTTTCCACACGATGCAAGAATCCTGTCTGATGTAATTTATTTCTCATATTTGTCTGCATTCCGTTATTCCAATTGCGGCAGACCGCAATTCATCATTGGCATAACTCTTGTTATTTTTATAAGAATTATGCCAATGATCATATAACTCATTCTCTATAATCCTTTTATAAAAATGGATACCGACTTTTGATAGGCCGGTATCCATCAAAAACTCAATTTTTCACAATCACTTTACTGAGCTGCTTTTACAGCATCAGCCAGTTGAGCAGCTGCGTCTTCTGCACTCATATCCGAATTATAATAATTGGTGACCACATCCATGATTGCTCCCCTAATGGCAGGCATAACAGCCATTTCATGTGCCATACTTGGTAGCAAATTGCCTGTTTTTGAAGTTTCCGTGAAATCTTTCATGGCAAGTCGTGCGGGAATGTCAAAAGGAGCCTCGGACATGCCCATTCGAACAGGAATAGAGCCTTTATTGATGTTAAAGACCTCCTGGAATTTAGGTTGTAGAATTAAGCGGGCCATTGCTTTTTGAGCTGCTACATTCTTTTCCTGGACCTTAAACATAATGAAACTGTCGATATTGAAGAGAAATTGCTTGCTCGTTTCCGGAGCAACTGCCGCAATATAGTCGACATTCGGTTCTTTACCGGCAGCGGTGAACTCGCCTTTAGCCCAATCACCCATAAACTGCATGGCAGCTTCGCCTTTGATGACCATAGCGGTTGCCAGGTTCCAGTCTCTTCCTGGTGCGCCCGGATCCGTGTACTGCTTGATCATTTTAAAGGTTTCAAGCACTTTTACCATGGTCGGGCTGTTCAGGCTTGCGGGGTCCGCGTCTATCATAGTTTTTTTGTAGAAGTCGGTACCGCCTACACCGGCCACAACTATTTCGAATACAGTGGCTTCCTGCCAGGGCTGTCCACCCCAGGCCACCGGAATCAATCCAGCTGCCTGTATTTTCTTACATGCTGCTTCGAACTCTTCC
The DNA here is from genome assembly GCA_964508785.1 of uncultured Pirellulales bacterium. Classification (GTDB taxonomy): domain Bacteria; phylum Planctomycetota; class Phycisphaerae; order Sedimentisphaerales; family Anaerobacaceae; genus JAFGPS01. The sequence continues at coordinate 2,732 of CAZDVE010000088.1, forward strand.
CATGTTGTGGGTATTTCAGCTCCCGCTTTTTTGAAGACTTCGGGATTACACCACATCCAGTTAATCCTGTGCACGTTAACAGGAACAGCTACGTAATTCCCCTTGTACTTCATAATGTCAGCAACAACTTTAGGAAGAATATTATCCCAGTCTTCGGCCTTTGCAACATCATCAAGATTTGTTAAAACCCCTTCATCTCCCCATAGTTGGATTTGAGGACCTTTAACCTGAGCTGCTGCGGGAGGGTTCCCGGCTACGGCTCGTGATTTGAGAACTGTCATAGCTTGATCGCCGCCTCCGCCGGCAACTGCGAAATCTTTCCACGTATGTCCTTCTGCTTCCAGCAATTCCTTGAGTACTCCTACGGATTTAGCCTCTCCGCCGGAAGTCCACCAGTGCAGTACTTCTACTTCACCGGGACCGCCTCCGCCGTCACAGAAGAAAAACAAACATGCTACCAAGACTATTAATGAGCCTTTTAAAAACTTCATATTTTTCCTCCTTTTAATAATATAAGTTACTAATAGT
>CAZDVE010000089.1:0-3191 GCA_964508785.1 uncultured Pirellulales bacterium
AAGTTATTTGACTATCCTCATCTTTCAGATTATTCTATAGTTATGAAATACTTTTATTAATTATAGTCCCGCTAATTTGCTTTCTCCTTAAATGCTAGATGGACACCACCTTTAAGGTGGTGTCCATCTTTTCTCACGACGAATTTTTAACTGGGTATTTATTGTTTTTCTGCTTTTTCCTGATAAAATTTCTGGAGGACATAGAACGCAAGTTTTTTGGTGTGTTTATTGTCAGCAATTAATCCCTTACGGTTGAATCCTTTTTGAAACCGATTGCATCGACGAGGAGTTCGAAAATCGTAGAGAATCCACGGTGACATGCCCTGCACATAGTCTAATTCTCGGATGACTTCAATCTGCTTATTGTAGACATTTTCCATGTACTCTTCCGTAAACATATCGGTTTTGGGTCCATGATGTCCTGCCAATGCGCCTGCACCGGTTTCTGTGATAACTACCGGTTTGTCTGGATTGGAATTCTCGCCGAGCCGGATAAAATCATTATAATTCGGTTCATACCAACCGTAATACTCATTTAAGCCAATAATATCCAACACCTCAGCCAAGCGGTCCTCGATTTTGACTTTCTCCCTATTAACAAGACAGGCAGCAGAGACGAGACGTGACGGATCAAATTGCTTCGCTGTTTGGGCAAGATCGCTCATAAACTTGAGTCTGGCGTCCGTATCGGCATTCTCATTGCCTACCGACCAGATAATCACACTGGCCCGGTTGAAATCACGTTTAATCAGTTCTAGGAGCTGATTTTCAGCATCTTTATAAGTTGCCGGTTTGTCAAAATCAATTGCCCAGTAGACAGGTACTTCTTCCCAAAGCAGCAGGCCAACCTTATCGGCAAGTTTGGCGGCTAGTTCATGATGAGGATAATGGGCTAAGCGCATGAAATTGCAGCCCAGTTCCTTCGCATGTTGAAAACGTCTGAGAATATCTGCTTTATCCGAAACCTTCCCTACACAGCGGTCATCTTCGTGGACAGAGACCCCTCGCAGGAATATCGGTTTTCCATTCAAAAGAACTTTTGTCCCTTCTACGCTGATTTGTCGAAACCCGATTCTGTCGGAAACGCGATCCTCTCTGAAACTCACTTCGACATCATACAGTTTGGGATTCTCCGGCAACCAGAGCTCCGGCTTGGCATTCAATGCCCCTTTTATTTTTCCGGTTTCCAGTTTTAAGGATTGATCTATGCCAAGTTCGGGAATACGGACACTCACTTCATCCTGTGCCGTTTCATCTGAGACAGTAATAGCAACTGCTATTTCGTTAAAGTTGCCATTGGGAACAAGGTAGATTCGGAAATCTACAATAAAATCTTTCGGAACCCGGATAAGTTCCACGTCACGGTAGATTCCGCCGTAGTTAAACCAGTCTGTATTTTTCATCGGAACTCGATCCGAGGTTCGGTCGTTGTTCACGCAAAATTGGAGCAGATTCTTCTCTTGCAGGGTTCCGGTGAATTCGACGAAGAATGGCGTTGACCCACCATAATGATTGCCAAGAAATTCCTGATTTAGAAAGACTTTGGTGTCATAATTCGCCGCGCCGACTCGCAAAAAGACACGCTCTTCCGAATTTTCCGAGAAATAAGTAAACCAGCGTGAATACCATACACTGCCCTCGTAATACAAGTATTCAGGTTTTACCATGTTCCAGCAGGAGGGGACTACAATGTCGTGCCCTTCGTCCGGGGCAAAATCCCAGGGCAAGCGATTGCCATGTACATCGGTTCGGTCGAGAATGTGACAGCCTTCTCTCAAGACAAAATCATAGGCGTCAACCGTAAAATTCCACACTCCATTTAACTGTTCGCGTGGTCTGCCGTCGACATAAATCATTGTGGTATGATTAAGATTTTGGAGGTTGTATTTTGCGCCATAATTTTCATCGTGAATATGTTCAATGAAGTTTTCCGGTTCTTTTAATGTTGTCATTGGTTTATATCTCCTTTCCTTTTTATTGCACTTTTGTTAAATAAAGATTACCTATTTATCAGCAATCTATCAATATAAAAATTAATAAATTCCTTTTAGAATGTGCTTTAGTAAAATTTCGTGATTTCCGTTAAACTAAATTCTTGTAGTTTCTCAAAATGCAGGAAGAGCCAAAACTCCAAAATCCTGTTCTTATGTGAAATCTTTGTAGTTCTCTTATCCCTTTATTCCGGTGGCGATAGACCCCTGGACAACATATTTCTGCGCGACGAAAAATAGCATCATTACCGGGATGATTGATAACACTGAAGCTGCCATTTGGGGGCCTAAATACGTATAATATTCTGAGGCAAAATCCGCCAGCCCCAATGGCAAGGTTTTCAGGTGCTCACTGGTAATATAGATCAAGGGAGTGAAGAAATCATTCCAAAACCATCTGAATGAGAGAATGGCTTGTGTGGCAATAACAGGTTTGGAAAGGGGAAGAATGATTCTGGTAAAGATTTGAATATGCGTTGCCCCATCTATTTTAGCGGATTCAATCAGGGAATCAGGAATGGTCATGAAAAACTGTTTCATCAAAAACGTTCCCACTGCAGTAAAGGTGGACACTAAGACGAGTGCCAAATGGCTGTCGTAGAGTCCGATCTTACGTATTATGATAAATTGGGGAATAATGTAGACCTGGAGCGGAATCATGAGAGACCCGATATAGATTAAAAACACGGTGTCCCGACCTTTCCATCGTAATTTTGCAAACGCATATCCTCCGGTAGTTGCCGTGATGAATTGTGCAATAACAATAATAATAGTCACCTTGAAGGAGTTCATGATATACCGCGGAAAATGTTCCCCTAATTGGCGATAATTGTCCAAAATCGGGTTCTCGGGAATAAATTTTATAGGATAGCCGAATATCGCCATTTCCTCTTTGAATGATGAAGACACCATCACCGCCAGCGGAAAAAGGACCACAAGTATTGCTACAACAAGACAGATATACCCCAAAATCACCCACGAATTTATCTTTTTTCTTCGCATAGTACCTACCTTCTTTCTTCTTTTATTAAAAATATACCACAAACGGCCTCATTTGCTAAGAATGTTCGAGCAAGACGATTGAATTACAAATGAAGGTGAACATTATTTACGTAATATCATAGGTGACCCATTTTTGTTGTTGTTTATATTGAATCACAGTAATAACAAGAATAATAATCAGCAAAATTGTCGCCTCAG
>CAZDVE010000090.1:0-3137 GCA_964508785.1 uncultured Pirellulales bacterium
AAGTCGCTGCAAACTTGCCGGGTTTCCAGCTCAGAACAGAATCTATTACCACATCGATGCCGCCGTTAGTGGGAGTCGGACCAAAGGCAGTGACAGGCTCGAATGGCGAAAGGTAACTTCCCTGGATGATTTGCTGGTCCCGGATACCGGAGCCTTGCCATGCTACCTGACAGTGGTCCCAATCACCACCTTCCTTCCAAATCGCCATGATGTAGTATCTCTCGCCACCTATCAGAGAGATAGGAGCAGATTTATTAGGAAAGGCGTTGTACCAACCCCAGACGGGTTCGGAACCAATCATTTGTATGTTCGCAGGGTCATCATCCGTGCTCAACCACAACTGGCCCTGGTCGGCGCAGGAGAGCCAGAACGTGTAATCCCCTGTTGCCGGACAATAGAGCCAACCATGTATTCTAGCACCATAGTTGTCACCAATACTGTCGTTTGAGTCGAATATTGTTAAATAACTACTCGTAGTTGGATTATCCGGATAGTCAGCATAATCCGTCAGGTCGGTGATTAGGGTACCGGAAATATCCTCCCACATATCAAAGCCAATCCTACCCAAGCCTTCAAGGGTGGTAGTAAAGCTCCAGATATTACCTGGAAATACATCCAAGCCGTCGGATTCATCAACCCGCCAATAATAAGTCGTGTTACTTTGGAGTATCGAAGCGGGCTTATAATTCGGGTCGGTTACAATACCTTTATCCGTCCCACCGGTACCGGCCTGGACATCTTCGAGGTTATCACCAAAATACACATAATGCAAAATCGAACCTGCACCCGGTGTCCAGCTAAGTGTTAGGTTGGGATCGGCAAATAACGACCCATCTACGGGAATGGGAATGAAGGCCGTCTTCGGGGCAACTGTAAAGCTCCAGATGTCGCCTTTGTTTTCCGTACCATCTTCTTCAACCTCATCAATCCGCCAGTAATACGTTGTTTCCTCAGTAAGACCGTCCGGGTATGGATTTCCGGCCGAACCTATGGGAAATGATACTTCCACACTATTACCACGGAATATGTCGGTATCCGCCGTTGTCGCTTCGTTAACATCATCAAAGCTCTCTCCTATGTAAACGTTGGAAGAGACCGAAGTGTCTCCCGGCTGCCACTGAAGCTCTACCTCGGTAGTATTAACAATAGCTCCGTCTTCCGGGACGGGACTCCGAGCTACGTTAATCGGGACCATTGAAGATACCATCAAGCCGGCAACAATCGCATACGGATTATTCGCACCCGATTGTTCAACGGTGTTTTCATTGGGGTAGGATTCAAGGACAATCGTGCCAACATCATCCGACTGGGCCGTTCCCGTAAAGGCGTGGCTATTTTCATCCGTAGGCTGCGTTCCAGCTTCGGTCTCAGTCGTCAGACAAAAAACTCCGTTGGCGTACCAGTCCGCGATACGATCGCCTGCGCTGCCTACGTCATATGCCCAAATTGTGATCTCATAGGTTTCATTGGATTTCAAGCCCTCTAAGGTAATCCTGATACCGCCCGGGCGAGAGAAGATGTGATCACGATATAAAAGTTCATACGGTATTCCGGTTGGTGCCCAACGCCAGCGTAAGTTCCAGGCAGGGGACGTGGCTACTGGGGGATCAGGATCAATGAGCGAAAGTGAGACGGTAATACCCTTGAACGTGCTGCCGCTGTCGGCGGTAGTAAAGGCGATAAAGCTCGGCTCAAGGTGTGCGGGATCATGGTCCGCACCCCAATCCAGCTTCAGGATCGGATAAGATGCATTTGCCGTCGTTAGACCAAGATCGCCGCAAATAATGACAAGCATTATTGCTAACAGACTTATAAAATCTTTTTTAATCATAATTATACCTCCTAAAAAAACTGACAATTTCAAAACAAGAAAATAATATATGAGAACTTCCTATATATACACTCCACCGAAATTCTCCTACAAACATACACTAACCACCCAGAGCATTGGGATAATCATATATTATTATATATATTTTTCCGAAAAAACTAAGGAGCCGACTTATACAACCGGATATCATCCATGAACAAAATGCCCTCGCTTCCGGTCGCGCCGGTTCTCTCCAGACCGATTAAAAGCTGCGTGACGTTAGCCAGATTAATACCAAAGTCTGACAGGCTGATCTCGACGTTTTGCCATGCCGCCTGTGTCAGATTTATGCCACTTATCAGCAGCTTGGAGTTATTCAACATGACGTACAACTGCTCGGTTGCGGCATTGTTCGGATCGCCGTAGAACCACAAGACCAATATCTCAGGAGCACCAATGGTCCAATCACTACCGATTGGCAGATTGCTCGTGCTCACAGTCACCTCAGACTTACTTGCAGTACGATTGTCGTATATTAGCGGTACCGATTGATCGCCTCCATGAACAATGTCGGTTTCCATAGACGCGCCTGAAACGTAACCCATAGTCGAGCCGTTGACTGAAGGATTAGTATATCCATCTATCCACATTTCATAGACCAGGTTGCTACCTTCTTCGCCTGTGGCGATGTCATTGTAGGACTCAAAATCATCCACAACAAGATACTCCTGCGTTGAAAAACTCCAGGTATCACCTTGCCATACAGGTGTAACTTCGCTGTTATTTACTTCATCCACAGACCAGTAGTAGGTGGTATCCAAATCAAGAGACAACGGACCATAGCCTGCCTGTGGCACAGTAACAACAGCAGCAGCAGTCCTGTCAGTAACCGCCTGCTGGTCTGTGTCCAGATACACATTATGTTCGGCCGCTTCTCTGCCGGGCCTCCAACTAAGAGCTGTATCTATAGCAACTTCCGTTGCTCCGGATCCCGGGTTGGGCATTCTTGCATTGACGGGGATGTACATGAACCTTACCTCACTGAGGCCGTACTTGTTAAAGAGGCCGGTACCGCCAATCCAGTTGTTGTTGGCAGTGACCTTGACATATTTAACCTCCTCGCCGTCAAAAGGAACTGTGGTATTGGCTGCATAACCTGCGGCACCGGATGCCTGGGCCAGTTCGGAAACATTTGCCTGCATCCAGGTGACGTTATCTGCAGAGTATTCTATCGTCACCTCTTTAATTCCGTATAGTGAAAGAATTGAATCACCATTATAGTTCCATATCAGCATCTCATACAGTTGATAAGGCTTAGCGAACTGGT
>CAZDVE010000091.1:0-3127 GCA_964508785.1 uncultured Pirellulales bacterium
CACCGGGACAATTCGCCGAAATACACAAGCATAATCTTTTCTTAGGTACGAATTTTGACGATGTAAACGAAGCTACAATCGGAGAGCCCCTCGATGTAATTATCGTTGCCGAAAACCTCGATGTAAACAGCTTCAATCCTGGTAATCTGGAATTTGATTTAACCTATTACTGGCGAATCGATGATATAAATCCATCAGACTCCACAGTATTCACAGGTTCGGTATGGAGTTTTACTACAGAGCCCTATTTATATAAGGTACCTTCTGACAGTATTACAGCTTCAGCTTCAAGTCAGGAAAGCGATACTACCGGTCCGGAAAATACAATTAACGAATCAGGACTGGACGAAAATGACCTTCACTCAGTTAGTACAACTGATATGTGGCTCAGTGCTCCTGGCGATCCGGGTTCGGCCTGGATACAATACCAGTTCGATAAGCCTTATAAACTGTATGAGATGCTGATATGGAACTATAATGGTGATTCGGTTCTTTCACTATGCGGAATTAAAGAGGTGACGATAGAATACTCGGCAGACAGCGTCACCTGGACGCAGGCAAATGTTTCCGAATTGACCCAGGCGCCCGGTGCCGCAGGTTATGCAGCCAATACGGTCGTGCCTTTTGATGGCGCAGAAGTTAAATATGTCAAGGTCACAGCCAACAACAACTGGATAGGTGGTACCGGCCTCTTTAACAAGTACGGTCTGAGCGAAGTGAGATTCATGTACATACCTGTCAGTGCGAGAAAGCCGGATCCGAATAACGGAGCTACGGATGTTGCTATCAATGCAACTCTCAGTTGGAGAACTGGCAGAGAAGCGGCCGAGCATGTAGTGTATTTCAGCACCGACATGCAGGCTGTAACAGACGGCACTGCACTTGCTACAACTGTAAATCAGGCTATCTATAATACACCCACCCTTGATTTAAGCAGCACTTACTACTGGCGTGTTGATGAGGTGAACAATCTTGAGGCGGTCCAAACCTGGCTGGGTGATGTTTGGAGCTTTACTACGCAGGAATATCTCGTTGTGGATGATTTCGAGTCCTACAATGACATAGCCACAGGCGAAGAAGGGAGCAATCTGGTCTATGAAACGTGGATAGATGGATATGATAATCCATCGACCAACGGCTCAACCATAGGATATGCTATAGGTGTGTCAATGGAAACCAGTATTGTTCATGGAGGCAAGCAATCGGTGCCTCTGCCCTATAACAACACCAGTGCGAGTTTATCGGAAGTCACTGTCGATCCCGCTGAACTCGCAATAGGCAGGAACTGGACCGTTAGTGCTCCTGATGCATTGGTTTTGTGGTTTTACGGCGATCCGAACAATGCGGGAACTGAACAGTTGTACGTCAAGCTGAACAGTTCCAAGCTGACAATAAGCGGCATAGATTTGACACTGGCTGAATGGCAAAGTGCGGAGATACCCCTGGCGGACTTCGGTATTGATCTGACTAATGTCACACAGCTTGTAATCGGTCTGGAAAGAACCGGCGCCGGAAGTGAGGGCACTTTGTTTATGGATGATATTTGGTTGTATAAGTCGGCTCTTTAGTTTTTTCGGAAAAAATATAAAATAATGTATGATGATCCCAATGCCTTGGGAAGTAAGTACATTGCTGTGGAATCCGGAACAAGCAGAACCGGAGATTTTTCATCTACAGGTGTAACCAGATATACGATTACAGTTTAGGGCGTGTATATAAAATTGGCGGCCGAACATGCAGTCGTTGTTCTTAACTTTGTTCTGAAGTCTGGTTATTGAAGGAAGGAGGTCATACTAAGACAAAATACATTATCCTGATCAAATGGACGATATTATCATGTTGAAACTTTTGAGTGGGATATTCATTTTTATCTCTTTTTTTGAAGGAGACTGATTATGTGGATGAGTAAGATTATTATGTGTAAAAAAAAGATTTATTTGACTTGTTTTGTTTTATTGGCGTGTCTGGTCATGACAAACATAGCTGTTGCAGGTCCAGACCTCGCTGGCTGGTGGAAGTTCGATGAAACATCCGGCACAATTGCCACCGATTCATCCGGCAATGGGAACAACGGCACCCTTGTGGGCGATCCTAATTGGATCGAAGGTCAGATCAAAGGTGCAGTAGAACTCGACGGCGCCGATGATTATGTTGAATTACCGATTGGATCTACTATTAATACGCTAACCGAATGCACAATCGCAACATGGGCAAACTTTTTCAACTCTGGTGCTGCATGGCAAAGCGTCTTTGAGTTTAACAATGGCACAACAGTCTATATGTTTCTTACTCCTGCCGTTAACACCATCGGCTCCATGCGTTTTGCCATCACAACGGCAGGTAACGGCGCCGAGGACGTGGTGGACTCCGGGAGTATGCTTGCCACCGATTGGCACCATATCGCCGTAACCGTCAGCGCCAGTACAACGACCATAATCATGTATCTCGATGGCCAGGAAGTCGGCAGAAACACCAATGTCGTCAATAATGTTTCGAGCCTGGGCGTTACAACCAACAACTGGATAGGCAGGTCGCAAGCGATGGCAGAAACATACTTCCAAGGAGCGATAGACGAGTTTTTTATTTTCAGTCGTGTACTATCCCCGCCGGAAATTAAGGATCTTATGGAAGGTTACAGCAGGGAAATCGCCTCTGCACCAAGCCCTATGGATGAAGAGACAGACGTTTACCGCGATGGTGTTCTCAGTTGGACAGCCGGTGATAAAGCAAGTAAACATGATGTTTACTTAGGCACAAATTTCGATGATGTCAACAATGCCGATACAAGCAGTCCGCTTCTGATTGGCCCTGGTGTGAGTTCAGTGACACTTGATCCCGGTCGTCTGGAATTAAATCAACAGTATTTCTGGCGTGTTGATGAGGTCAACGCCCCGCCGGATAATACGGTCTTCAAAGGCAAGGTTTGGAGCTTTACAGTCGAGCCTTTCGCCTATGCCATCCCTGCCGTGAACATAATTCCGACAGCTTCCGGCCAGTCAGAAGGTCGGGGGCCGGAAAAAACCATCGACGGCTCGGGATTGAACGAAAATAGCCTGCACTCAGTTAATACAGCTGATATGTGGCTCAGTGCTCCTGGCGATCCGGGTTCGGCCTGGATACAATACCA
>CAZDVE010000092.1:0-2721 GCA_964508785.1 uncultured Pirellulales bacterium
TTTTCCCCACTGTTATGGGGATAGGCGGCGACCTGGTTTCTACCGATGCCATCTTCGCCTGCATGAGTGTTATCCTTTTGTCCGGGATAATCATAAACGCTGTTAATATAAAAAGATGAGTGCCTGGCGCAAAGAACTGCTCGACGCCTTAATTCCCTAATAGAAATACTTTTTAATACTTTTAATAAGCATCATCCTTAAAAGAAACAACATCCTTGTTGCATTTATGAGAACAAACTATAATTCAATAGGAGGTCATAATATGATGAAAAAGTTACGATTAATTTTGATGATTTTTATTACTTTGCTTGTCATCACTATTCCGACTGACACACCCTCCCAGACTCATGAATCTCGCGTGACAGCAGATTCCACAGCACTATATACGGGATCCGGAAACGCGGGCTACGGGACGCTTACACAACTTGCCAAAGGAACACCGGTTAGACCTGTTGGTTCGTACGGTGACTTTATAAAGGTGAAGATCACTACCGGCGGTAAGACACAAGAAGGATTCGTGGTTGCTAAATTGCTTGAGAATCTTCCTCCCAATTTACCCCAATTAAATCAAGACCAGGTGCCGTGGGCGGAAATGATAAACGTTGCCGCTCTGCCCGTTTGGAATACCTGGTCTACGTGGATTGAGCAAGGCAAACTCAAGCACGACAACACAGCACTAATTTATAATGGCTGAGGAAATTGCAAAACTCAAAATATATTAAGTTAGTAAAATACTTATTCTCTATACCATAATAAGTTAGCAATTTCCATTTTAGGAGCTTCTTGCAAAAATGTTATTTTTGCAAGAAGCTCGGCTATTTAACATTGGTGTACGACTACGAGCCCATAAATATCCCGGATTCGTTTGAGGTTGAAATTCAATTCACAGGGCAGGGTCAGGAGTATGGAATCTTATTATTCGGGAGATTGAATAATCAAGGAGAATGGTGGAATGGCATTAGAAGACTTGATGCGCGCGTGTATGGTGAAAGGCTCTCATTGCTTTACCGTGACTGAACAAAAAAGTATGGAGAATCATTTGATCTGCCGCGATCGCTCAGGGGAAAGAGAATAACTTTGCGATTCAAAGAAAAGGGGAGTGAATTAACGGTAATCGGACCGGACGGTAAAGCCGTAAAGCAAAATCCACTTCGGCTTTCCGTACCGCTTTTCCCCGATAAGGTTCTGTATGTAGGGTTTAACGCGGCTCCAAAAGCTGCCCCGGAAGTTTCCGCCTTTTCTATTCGTATTTCCTCTTTAGGAAAATTCACACTTGTTACACCGACAGACTCTCAGACTCAATCACCACCATTACACGAATTGGCTCATAAGCGGGGATTTCAAATCGGGGCAATGACAATTTTCGAAAGCCTTCGTACTACCAGTATCTTCACAAGAGAATTCAACAGGCTGATCTCCGAGGATTTCCATTGGTCATTGATAAGACCAAGTAAAACCGGCTACGATTTCAGCAGGACCGACATGATAGTTGAATTTGCCAACAGGAACCGCATACCTGTGGAAGCCCATCCTCTGGTTTGGGGAGCAGATGATCACTTACCGGACTGGCTGAAGAACGGTAATTTTACCAGAGAGGAACTGCTCAATATTCTTCACGAGCATATCAACACAGTTGCCACCCGTTACAAGGGTAAAATCAGTGCCTGGTCGATTGCAAACGAAGTAACCAGCCGAACGGTCTGGGGTGACCGTAAGTGGGACTTCTGGTATAAGAACATCGGGCCGGATTACGTTGAACTGGCATTCCGCTGGGCAAGAGAAGCCGATCCCAACGCAGTTCTCATCCTGAACGACGACAATAACGAAGGCAGACAAACTCAGAATAACATTAAAATAGCGGAGGCCATGTATGAATTGGTCAAAAAACTTAAAAAAAGGGTGTTCCCATTGACGGTGTGGGAATGCAAATGCACTTGCTATCGCCATTTGCCTATGAAAAAAGGTGTGCTCCGAAAAAAGAAAAAGTGATAGCTAATATGAAGCGTTTTGCTGAACTGGGAATTGACATTTATGTTACTGAATTTGATGTTAATCTGACAGATATCCCCGGCACTCAGAGTGAAAAATGGGCATTTCAGGCAAAGGTCTACGGAGACATGCTCCAGGCCTGCCTTGAAGTCGCGGCCTGCAAGAGTTTTTCCGTATTCGGAATTAGTGATTGCTTTACTTGGTATAACGTGTGTAATGGCTGTTTAAATCTACCAAACGCGGAACCGCTGCCTTTTGACAGGAATTTCAATCCCAAGCCGGCATACTATGCAATGCGTGACGTACTTGCACGAAAGTGAGAAGAACTCAAGGATAAATACCACTCTATCTCATATACGCCGAGATAGCCATATCTGTGGTTGAGTTGTGTAATTTCAACGAGCAGCATCTGTTGCTAAAGGACTCTCACGAAATCCGGTATGATTGTTTTTCATGCACATGATATGCAGAATTTTTAGAAAATAACCATAAGGTATTAGAAGAATAATCCTCAAAGTTTATTGCTGCAGGCTGCATGATTGTACTTCTGATTGCCGGCTGTGCTATACCCGGTTCGTCAGATAAAAGCAGCTCCGCATCAGGCTCTGCCTGCTAAAATCAACGGTCTCTATTACGTGCATTACAGAGGCAACTACCCCTGGAGTCACGTTGAAATTAAATAGACAGAGTATAAGATTATAGCGAATTACCTCACAATATTTACATTAAAAA
>CAZDVE010000093.1:0-2027 GCA_964508785.1 uncultured Pirellulales bacterium
TCCGCTGGAAATTTACCCCATAGGGGTGACAAATACCAGCGTACAGCGTAGAGCGTATAGGTTAACATAAGTAAAAAAAGGCCAAAAACCGAATTTATAATAAACAACTATGATTAGATAATATTATGCTCGTAGTCCTTTTGACTAATCGAAAGGACTACGAGCCTTTTATGACACTTTAAGTGTCTTCATAAAGTCTTCATTCCTTCGACAAAGCTTGTCCTGAGCGTAGTCGAATGGGCTCATGACGGCGACTGAGGCGCAGCAGAAGAGCAGGCTCCGCAAGCTTCACCCCCTTCGGAATTAATCGGCAATCCGTATATGTTCACCGGCCGAAGATTTGACCTCGAAACCGGACTCTACTACTACCGCGCCCGATACTATAATCCCTACATCGGCCGGTTTCTCCAGACCGACCCTATCGGCTACAGCGACAGTATCAACTGGTACAACTACTGTAGAAGCAATCCAATTAATTGTTTGGATCCTACTGGGCTTATTGCAATTGTGTTTTATGATGGAGGTGATGAAAGTGGTGATGCAAGAAGGGAATCGGTGGAAGATTTCTATGAATACGTCGGGGGAGGACTTAGTAATATTTTTGATGTAAGAACTGCAGACGACCTCGGATTGTCCCACTCGGAGTATATTATATGGGTGCTTGATTTCTGGGATGAGTTATTTGGTAATTTTATTCCCATTACCGATATATATATATTTGATCACGCTAGTTCTAGGTCGATTCAAATTGGTGATGAGTCTCTCAAATCTGGAAGTCCAGAATTGGAGGATTTCTGTGCGGGTATTCGGGATAACACAAACTCGGATACAGTAATTCATTTCAGGGGCTGCAGTATTGCTACTAAATATGGTAACGGTGAGAGAACTTTTCTTATAGAGTTAGCCACTCTTACTCATCGTACTGTGACAGGTTGCGAAGCCGGTATAACACATCTTGGTTATGAATGGATTGGGCCCGACTATGATTACGCGGGAGATGTATTTAAAGCAATTTACTTTCCTCAAGATGGAACAGTTGGAGTAGAGCTTTATTATGATGCGCAGCCTATGGTTTGTGCTTATCCTATAGTTGGTACGATCTATGTACCCGACTACATTACGGCAGTGCTTGATTGGCGTGAGCGGCCGTATTAATGCTTGCAATTTAAAATGAAACGAGTTAGAATAATCTATTATTAAAAATTTTGGAATTGGATATGAGAAACAATAATTACTGCTATAGGAAAGGTGTTTCAAATATAAAGTTCAAACTTTTCGTGTTTTATATTTTATGCCTTCTTTTACTTTCTGTATTACTGGGTTGCCCTTTTAGCGTTCGAGATTCCACACCACCTGATATAAGTAAGTGTACGCATCTTGAGATTAGGTATCTACCTTCGACACTTGACTACTTTTTCAGTGGTCAGGGCATCGATAATCTTCTGAACTCCGACGAAAAGAAGTACATACAATCTCTTGAGACTTTAGTAGTGACTGATACGAGGTCCATTAAGCTCTTTGCTAATGATATCAATCAGGGAACATTGTCTGGTATCCGACATGGCAAGCCGGAATATTTGAATCCTGTTCACATTGCTTGCTACTGTAACGAAAAGCAGAAGGTGTCCTTTACTGTATACGGCAATACTATAGCAACAGATAGCAAGAGTATGTTCAAGTACCCACCAGGATTACCAAATCTTGACAAAATCGAACCAACAGAGATACGGCCTTTTAGATTGCGCAGCGATTGTGCACATAACATAGGAAGGCTTTATACCGCGGGCCCCTTAGATCATAGGGATGTCAGCTCTTACCCGGAACCCAACCAATGGTGTGATACTATCATGAAAGACAGAGACAATACTTCTTACGTCAGCGATGATGAAATGAGGGAAGCTTTCAAATGTCCTGCCTCAAATGTTGGAAAATGCCATTATGCAATGAATCCAAATTGCAAACCAGATTCGCTGGGTGATATGGTTCTATTATTTGAGACTAAGGCTGGATGGAACCAGCACGGCGGA